>CANGWK010000095.1 GCA_947457615.1 Flavobacteriaceae bacterium | reverse complement strand
CGGCGCCGCTCTGATCTTCGTTTTACGCTGATCGTTTTGTTTTAATTTTATCTTTCATGTCCGCTGCCGCTTCGTCCTCCGCTCCGCTCACGCTTTTCTCGGTCGTCATCCCCGCGCGGGACGTAGAGGAATCGCTGCCGTCCACCTTGGCTGCGATCTACGCGACATTCGCCGCGGAAAAAATCCCCCACGAAATCGTCGTGGTCGACGACGGCTCGAAAGACCGGACGTGGACCGTGCTCCAAGAACTCTGCGCGACAATCCCGACGTTGCGACCGACGCAAAATCTCGGCCAACACGGCTTCGGCCGCGCCGTCGTGTGGGGGCTCGATCAGTCGAAAGGCGACGCCGTCGTCATCATGATGGCCGACGCCTCGGATGCTCCGTCGGACGCCGTGAAATACTGGAAACTCCTCGGCCAAGGTTACGACTGCGCCTTCGGCAGTCGTTTCATGTCGGGCGGCGAGGTCGTAGATTATCCGCGCGTGAAACTTTTTGTGAACCGCTTGGCCAATTTCCTCGTTCGCATCGGCTTCAACATTCCGCTCAACGACACCACCAACGCGTTTAAGGCTTATCGGCGCACCGTGATCGACGGTTGCCGGCCGTTTCTGGCGCCGCATTTTAATCTCACCGTCGAGATTCCGCTCAAAGCGATCGCCCGCGGGTACACGTTCACGATCACGCCGATTTCTTGGCACAACCGCAAGTACGGCGAGGCGAAGTTAAAGATCAAAGAAATGGGCAGCCGTTATTTTTTCATCTGTGCGTATGTGTGGCTCGAAAAATACTTCAGCCGCGGCGATTATCGGCGACGCAGTTAATCACGCCTTAGCCTGCACAAACTGTTTAAGCCTATCGTTTAGGCGAAATTCAACCTACACGCACGCGCAGGTCAGCAGCGCGGGTTTTCAGCCGATGCTTTCAACGTGACCTGAAGGTAACATTCGGCGCCAAATCGGGACTCGACCTAACCGGCGTAAAACTCAAATAGTAGAGGCTCGTCCGAGTCATTTTTAGACCAACCAAACATAGAACCATGAATATCCGTTCCTTCCTGCGAAATACCGGCGCGCACCTTGTGCGTTTCGCCGCCCTCGCCTTAGCGCTGGCCGTGCTCCCGAGCATGTTCGCGCAAGGTATCACGACCGGTGGCCTTGACGGCACCGTCACCGACGCCTCCGGCAAAGCCCTTGCCGGCGCGACCATCGCCGCCCTCCACGAACCGTCCGGCACCGTCGCCACCACGACGACCCGCGCCAACGGCCAGTACAATCTCTCCAACCTGCGCATCGGCGGTCCTTACACGATCACCGCCACCGCCGCCGGCCAACCCACGCAGACCGCCAAAGACGTCTACGTCGATCTGAACGAAACCGCCTCGAAGGATTTCTCGTTCAAATCCGATATCATCCAACTCGAAAAATTCACCGTCGGCGCCGAGCGTGACACCACCTTCGGCAGCGGCAAAATGGGCACCAGCACCACGCTCAGCGACAAGGAAATCGAGAACATCGCCAGCGTCCGCCGCAATGTCCAAGACATCGCCGCGACCGACTCGCGTCTCGCCCTCATGTCCCTCGACCAAGGCGGCCAGCTCAGCGCCCAAGGCCAAAACTTCCGCTTCAACTCCTTCACCGTCGACGGCGTGCAAGCCACCGATCCGTTCGGCCTCAACAGCAACGGTTTCTCCTCCCTCCGCAGCCCCATCCCGCTCGACGCCATCCAAAGCTTCAGCGTCGATCTCGCCCCCTACGACGTCCGCCGCGCGGGCGCCACGGGCGCTTACCTGAATGCCGTCATCAAATCCGGCACCAACCAATTCCACGGCAGCCTCTACTACGAGCGCACCGACCAAGATTGGCGCGACAAGAATCCCGTCACCCAACTCAAAGAAGTCTTCAAAGAGCGCACCTACGGCATCACCGTCGGCGGCCCGATCTTGAAGGACAAATTGTTCTTCTTCCTCGCCTACGAAGATTTCCGCCGCGAAGCCGCTGCGCCCCAGGCCAACTTCATCCCCAACGCCGCCGATGTCGCCACCGTCGTGGCCCGCGCCAAAGCCCTCGGCTACGAAGCCGGTGACCTCAGCGCCAACAACATCGCCTTCCAGAAATCCGCGATCGCCAAGATCGACTGGAATATCTCCGGCGCTCACCGCCTGACGTTCACCTACCGTCGCGTGCACGGCCAAGACGTCGCGTTCCCGAACTACACGGGTTCCACGACCACCTCTTTGAGCAACTACTGGTACGCGCAGCCCCGTAACACCGACAGCTACACGGCCCAGCTCTTCAGCCAATGGACCCCCGACTTCCGCACCGAAGCCAGCCTCTCCTACACGGAATACGACGGTTCTCCGTCGAACAACGGCAAAGCCTTCCCGCAGGTCCAAATCCAAAGCCTCAGCGGCACGCGCCTCGACACCGGCGCCACGATCACCAACGGCGCCATCTTCCTCGGCACCGAATCTTCCCGCCAGCTGAATGCCATCACCTCGAAAGAAACCAACGGCAAAGTCTCCGGTGAATACTCGCTCGGTAATCACAACATCACCTTCGGCGTCGAAGACGTTTCGACCAAATACACCAACGCCTTCGTCCAATACACCGACGGTTACTACACCTTCGCCAACATCGCCAGCTGGGTCGCCGGCACGCCCCCGAGCGCCTACCAGCTCGCCAAGCCCTACCCTGGCTTCACGGTCAACGACGCCATTGCGAAATGGCGCTACGATGCCTACGCCGGCTTCATCCAAGATAGCTGGAAACCCAACTCCCAGCTGACGCTCCTCGCCGGTCTCCGCTACGATTACCCCTACGTCCCGGAAAAACCTCCGGTCGCCGCGGGCTTCTCATCGGCTGGATTTGTCACCGACACCGGCCGCGCCGTCACCGCCAATAACACCACCAACAGCGGCAACGCCACCCTCGCTCCTCGCATCGGTTTCAGCTACCAATTCAAGACCGAGCGCAAGACCCAGCTCCGTGGCGGCGTCGGCCTCTT
>CANGWK010000094.1 GCA_947457615.1 Flavobacteriaceae bacterium | reverse complement strand
TATGAACTTATGGGTTTGAATAAAGAGCAGGCAGATGATATGCTTGAGTTATTAAAGAAGGAGTTAGTGTGATTAAACTATTATGGATATTGTGTAGTCTTGGTGTTTTTGTGTACACATTTAAAGAATGTGTTAAAGCAGAGTTGAAGGTTTGGGGAAGAGTAAGTGCAGATTTACTTATGCTGCTTACCTTGATTTCATTTATGATTGCATTGCTTGGTCCCCTTGCAATTGTTGCTTTCTTTGTATATAATGGATTTAAGGGTGTAGCAAGAGCGATTAACGAAGGGTATGCAAATGAACGAAGCACAGTTTGATGAAGAGTTTAATCTTGAAGACATTACGAATGCCATAGTTAATCAGGCTAAGGCTGAAGTAAAGTCTAAGTTTGGTAACAAGAAGAGGCATAGACAATGATCTGCAAAACCTGCGGGATGGATAAAGAAAACATTAACTACTGGGATACTCATCAAACTATGAGTGATTATAAGGTGTGGTGTACTAAGTGAACGACCTTGTTGTTGGTTTAGTAATAGGAGTTATCATTGCTAAACTTATTATATGGTTTATACTGGAGTAACGATGAAAGAGCCTAAGATTACGAAGATGGACTGGAGAGCCTTGGGCTATTGGCCAGTATACAAAGACGGAAAGAAGATGTGGGAGAAAGATGAAACACACAACAAAGATAGAGAAGACTAGGATCTGGCCACTAAGAGTCATAGGTAACTTCTGTGGTGGTTTTGCTGGTAATCATTTGTTTAAGGCTATGCTTTTAGATGAAGATGAAGACTATGGTTGGCGTTATAAGTACCACGGAAAAATGTGGGTAATTCTTAACAAACCCTATAAGTGGTGGGGTACATACTATGAACTTGATATCCAGGGGCTAAAAAATGACTTAGATGGTGCTGGCTGGGATGACTATGATGAGTTTGGGAAAGCATATTGGGATAAAGATGAGTAGAATACTAATCTGTCCCGTTTGCAAAAAGGAGTGGGATTTGCGCTGGGGAATTATGGCTAATGAGTCTATATCCAGGCACATGAAGTCTGATCACTAATAATGGTGTATAATGTTGTTATGAAATCTATTTATGATATTGACCTGCAATCAGCAGATGGCCAAGAAAACTTCCTAGCACAGTTTAAGGGCAAAGTAACTTTAGTTGTCAACACAACAGTTGGATGCGGTAACGCAAATCAAATGGAAGTTCTTCAATGGCTTCAAGACAAGTATGGCGGAGAGCATTTCCAGGTAGTTGCTATACCTACACAGGATTACTGTGGCCCAGGAGTTACCCATGGAAAGTGGTCAGAAGGAATTACATGTGGTGCTGATTCAGCAAACTATGGAAAAGATGTTTATGGAACAACCTTCCAGTTCTCTGAAATGGTTGCATCAATTCCTCATCCAGAGACATCTCTGGCATTTGGTGGAGAGATAGGACACAATGGTCTTGGAGAGCCTTATGGAGAACCACACGAACTTTACAAAGAGATTAGAAATCATCAGAGTAAGGCTCAGGATGTTCTTGCTTCAAACGGTCTAGATCATATGAAGATGTTTAAAGATAAGTATTTTTCATTTTGGTTAAATAGAGGCTTTTATGGTGGAACAAGTATGGGTGGAAACTTTGAAAAGTATTTAGTTGATAAAGACGGATATGTTGATAAGCACTTTACCTGTACTATTCTCAATTATGATTCAGAAAAAACAGTTAAGGCAATGGCTGAAGAAAATGGAAGCGTAATCGATGTTGGACCAGGAAGATCAAGAAAGATTTTTGATGAAGAATGGTCTGTAGTTTGTCAAAACATCGAAGAACTAATTGCTGGCAAAAAGTCTATAGTAAACCCTAACGCTTAATTTTTATTAATTAAATAAAAAAATTAGCAAGGTCAATGCCTATATATTTTGCATAATCTTCTATTGATTCTTTTGTTGGTGCTCCCCAATAACCAAGGTAATCACCAGAGAATATCTGTCTTTGAGTTTCTCTTGATCTTTGTTCATTAAAAAGACCAATTCTACCTCTTGGAACAAGTCTCCAATCATCATCAGAAACTAACTCTCTATCCCTACTATACTTATCTTTGCTCCATACTATACAATCTTTAATTGTGAACATTCTATATCCTCTAGTCCCAGATCTAAATGATAGATTAATCTGATCACCATCCCACGGGTTTTCTGGATCATGCATAACATCACGAATAAAATCAAAAGAAGTAAACATAAAGGATGCGTGGATAAGTCCATGCTCGACAAAAGACTCCCCGTCTAACCAATCGTGATGTGATCCTTCAATAGATGCAAAGTTCTCAAATGTTCCATCATTTTCTGTACTACCTCTTTTATGAATTTTTATTTTAAGAGAAGAAAATGTATAATCGGTTTTAAAATCATACGGATTTATGGTTAAACCATATTCATCAAACAGTATAACTTCTTTGTTTTTGCCTTCAATCCATCTTTGAGGAGATGTTGATATAATTGGCTTATCACATATCTTTAATATATCATTATAGTATTTTTTTATAATAGTATCCCACCCTTTTTCAAAAACATTTTGAGCGTCTACCTGTAAAAGATATGTATGTTTTTTATCATGCATTAAAGAGGCTGTCATTCTTCCAAACCCAGTTCCCAAAGCCTCAGAGTATTTAACTTCTAGACAGTTTATGTTTGTTTGATTAAATATTGGATCAGAAACAAAGTCTCTATCGTCTATCACCATGTTACTTATTCCAAAATATAACAACTCAGGGCTATCTGCATTAAAAATAGCGCTTTTAATTGTTTGAACCAAAAATTCTTCTTTGCATGATGCTATTGATATAAAAATTGTTTCCATTTATAGGCTATCTCTAAATTCTCTTACTTCTTTTAATGCCTCATGATCTAAACTATATCTAAGGTGAGAGTTATCTTTTTGATTTTTTAAATTAACAAACCTAAAAAATATCATTTTTACAAACTCTTCATCTGCAAATATTTTTTTTGGCCTCCAGTG
>CANGWK010000093.1 GCA_947457615.1 Flavobacteriaceae bacterium | reverse complement strand
TCGTAATTCACCATCAGGTTGGCGCGCTGCAAGTTGACACCTTCGCCAGCAGCATCAGTTGCAATCAGAATTCGTGTCGTGGGATCATTTCTGAATGCTTCTTGCACGCGACGGCGCGTGTCTCTGTTGACCCCACCGTGGATGACACCAATCATGTCCCCATTGCCAATCAATGTCGTGATGCGTTCCACGAGATAGGTCAAGGTGTCTTTATGCTCGGTAAAAATGATTATCTTGCGTGGTTCTTTTCCAGAATTGAATTCTTCACTTTGAAGAATGCTGCTCAGCTCAGTCCATTTGCGGTCAACGCCAGAAGCACGTAAAGCACGAGCCAGATCTTCGAGTAGACGAAGTTCGGTGACTTCTCGTTCAAGTTCTGCGATTGTTGAAGCAAGAACTACACCTTCAATTGCTTCATCTTCTAGATCTTCAAACTCATCCCCGCCATAATCATCATTGTCAAACCCATCTGGATCATCAATATGAATTGTTGAACTGGTGACAATTCCTAAATTTCCGTGGCGGTGCGCTTCTAGTAATTGTTTCGCAAGCTTTTCGCGACGTCGTCGCAAAGATTCCATAATCGCGTGTGGCGAAGAAGCTAGGCGGCGTTGCAAAGCAGCAAGGGCAAAACCAACAGCGAGACCTCGCCGTTTATCCGGCCCATTTTCTAACAGCTTGGCGCGCGACATTCCTTCTTGAACGTAAGAAGTGACTGCCTCATACAAACGCATCTCGTCAGGAGACAGGTCGTATTTGATTGTGACCGCTTCCCTGGGAGGAAACAGTCTCTTGCCTTCGAAGGTCAGCAAATTCTCTTTGACTAATCGCCGCATGATGTCGCCAACATCAGGAACCTTTGAATTTCTGAGCTTCCCCTCAAAACGATCAGGATCTAGTAATCCCAAAAACAGATTGAAGTCGTCATTGTTGCCATTGTGTGGAGTCGCTGTGAGCAACAACAGATTTCTCGTCTGCTCTCGAGCTAGTAGTCCCAATTTGTATCGCAGCGTGTATCTGACTTCGTCCCCATACAAATGTGCTGACATTTTGTGGGCTTCATCAAAGATGATGAGATCCCAGTCAGTCGCTTCAAGTTTGACTTGCAATTCCTCATTTCGCGAAAGTTGATCAAGCCTGACAATGAGACGACTACGTTCAACAAAAGGATTGCCAGTGCGGGCACCTTCAACCATGTCCCGACTCAAAATGTCGAAAGCCAATCCGAACTTGTCGAACAATTCGTCTTGCCATTGTTCAACAAGACTTCCCGGAGCAATAATCAAACAACGGTCAAGGTCGCCGCGCAGCATCAATTCACGGATGTACAGACCCGACATGATTGTCTTTCCTGCACCTGGGTCATCAGCAAGAAGAAATCGAAGCGGTTGCATTGGCAGGAGCCGCCCGTACACCGCGTCAATCTGGTGAGGCAAAGGCTGAATAGTTGCAGTCTGGACCGCTGCGAATGGATCAAAAAGGTGCGCTAATTCAATTCGGCGGCCCTCAGAAGCAAGCCGAAAACCGGTCCCATCTCCGTCAAAGGTCCAGCGGACACCTTCATCAGCCACAAACGAACTGATGGCGTCCAAAGAAACAAGACGACCCTCAAGACGACCGGCATCGTCCTTGTACGTCACGTCGAACATCTCGCCGCTACGTTCTACGGCGACGATTTTGACCGTTTTGCCAGCGACTAGACCATTGACGCGTAATCCAGAAACAAGTTCACCTGGATTCAAGTCGGGTCTCCTTTACATACAGCAAATTGCGTTATCGCCAGAATGGCGAGTCTTAATCAGCGTCTATAGACACCTAATCAACGATCACAATAGGTCATTATGTGCGGAGTTTCTTTGTCCAAAGAATTTCCTGTTATCAGTATAAATCGTATTCTTATTGGCAACTATTAGATGGATTATTCACTTAATCCCTAGGGAATCTTCGAAAACCGAGTTCCTCACTCAGGGATTTAGTCGCCTTATTTTCCAAGAATTTAAAAGCTGATTTAGGGCTTTGGTAATACGCCAAAGAATCCAATAGAGCCAGTTCAAACGAACTCGCCAAAATCATTTCAATGTTCTTCGTATAACCGGCCACGAAGCGCGCCCTTGTTTCCCGTTGAAATGCTTCCAATCGAGTGTCTGGCACTTTCAAGGTTGCACAAGAAGCAAAATAGATGATCTTTCCTTTTGCGCTTGGGCCAATGATCTGTGCCAATTCTTCCAATGTGACGCTGCTATTTCCGATTTTCAAAGATCCTTTTGAACCGTGGAAAGCCAAGTTCAAGATTTCAAAATGCGAATACTGGGCTTGTCGAAATCGCTTTATGTAAAGCTCAAACTCCTCAAGAGTCCCAACATCGCGATGAATGAACGAACTTCTTCCGTTGGCTTCGAGCATCTGCAGTAGCGGCAAAACAGAACTCCGGTTTCGGAGATCACGCGACCATTCACCTTCTAAACAATAGATTCCTCTTTTACCGATCTTTCTCGCAAAATCAGCCATAACTCCTCCAGCATCCGGCAACAATTCAACTATTCAACTATTCACTAGTTACTCATACTCTTAACAAACTCATTGGAAATGAGACTTCTCAGTTTCATTCATTTCAAAGCCTGTCAATATTCTCGCACTATGGATGCGTTTGAAGTATTAGGCATTGAACCTACTGACTCCTTGGAGACGATCAAAAAGGCCTGGAAGCAAAAAGCCCGCGAGGTACATCCAGACCAATTTCCAAATGCAACACAATCCGAAAAAGACAAATACAACGCACTCATGGTGCAAGTCAATAATGCGTTTTACGAGCTAAGGGATCCAGAGACAAGAGCGTCGCTCCTGTACGACCGCGAATATCGAGGCCAGACGTCTGACAGTGAAAACGAAGAAACCACCAACACCGTTACTCTTTACTATTCCAAGGGGCCTTGCACAGTTTGCAAAGGTGGACCGGCTTACGAGTTCGGCTTATATTTCACTTCTGGTCAACTTGGATATCAAGAAATTGACTTCTGTGAGCCATGCTGGCGGCGTTTTTCTGCGAATGCCCCAAGAG
>CANGWK010000092.1 GCA_947457615.1 Flavobacteriaceae bacterium | reverse complement strand
GGTATGGGGACCGGCCGGTCGCAATCTCCCAGAGGATATCGCCGCCGTCGAAACGCAGTGGGAGACCATGGTCCAGGGTGGATCGCGATACAGCCTCTTTGCCAGGGAAGAAGGGCTGAAACCGCAGGACGATGCCAACCTCCGCGCCTTCTATCAGGAATGGGGTCGGTGCCTTGGACGCGCGCCGAATGATCCGTTCAGGCACGGTAATGTGGATACCGATGTTTCTCATTCAATAAAGGAGATCACCAATGTCTGACGTCGCAAGCCAACTCTTCGAGCGTGAAGCGATACGCGAGCTGATTGCGCGCGTGGGGCGGCTGCTTGACACTAAGGATTTTGCTGCCGTCATCGCTTCCTTTGCAGAACCGGGGAGCTATGTGTTGCGCGCATACAGTCCCGAGATTGGCAAGGAAATGATTTGGATGTCGGTTAAACGCGCCGAGCTTCTACGCCTGTTGAAGGAGTCGGCGGAACATGTGCATGACCTGGCCGACCGGACGCATCAGATCACTGTGGATCAAATCAGCCTCGAAAAAGGCGAGGCATTGGCGCGGTCGACCTTTTCAGTGTTCCGTACTGACATGAAGGGACAGAGCGACCTGTTCGCCGTGGGCCACTATGAGGATCGGCTCGTGAAAAACGGAGACACCTGGCTCATCGACAGCCGGACAGTACGGCTCCATACGCGCATGTTCACAGTGCCAACCCCCTTGCCGCTTTAACGAGATAACTGATGAATACGCAACCGATCAAGCTATGTGCCAGGACCGACATTCCGGAGGGTGAGATGATCGAAATGTCCGTCCCGGGCACTGACAACAGCCTGCTCTTGGTCTCTACCAAAGGAGCAATCCGTGCCTTCCAGAACAAGTGTCCACATATGGACATCCCGCTTTGCCAAGGCGCCTTTGATGGTGAAGTAATCACTTGTACAGAACATCTTTGGCAGTTCGACGCACAGACGGGCGCCGGGATTGAACCCGAGGACGCAAAACTGCAACAGTATCCTGTGAGCGTCATCGGCGACGAGGTGTTCGTCGAACTCCCGGAAGCGGCCGAGTAATTGCCTGGTCTTGCCGGATAGAACCAGCAAGACCAGGCAATAAAGGCGGATATCGCCCATTTCTTTCCGCACTAGTGGAATCCTCATCACCAACTGCCGGACTCTCGACTAATGACCATGCCTCATCGAATCCATTTTGACGCCGCCAACGGCTTCGACGCTGCAACGGACGAACCGCTCCTGATTTCAGGCCTGCGGGCAGGCTATGCGCTTCCGTATGAATGCGCGACAGGAACTTGTGGCTCATGCCGTACCCAGATCATTGAAGGTGCTGTCGTCGTCCGCTGGCCGGATGCGCCCGGGCTGCCCGAGACAAAGCGCCAAGAGGGCCATGTGCTCCTGTGCCAGGCATTACCACAGAGTGACTGTAGATTGCCGGACGCGTTATGTAAATCGCGGGACGCGAGTCTACCCCCGGTCCGCATCGTGAAGGGCCGGGCAAGCGCGGAAACTGAGACGAGCGATATCGCACGCGTGATGGTTCAACTCGACGAGCCGATTACTTTCCTCGCCGGCCAATACGCATTGTTTGAAGTGCCCGGCGTCACAGGATATCGCGCCTACTCGATGGCAAACACCGGCAATACGCTGACCTCCACTCTCGAGTTCTATATCCGCCGCGTCCCGGGTGGCGTGTCATCGCCAATTCTGCTCGGGGCGCGCGACATCCCCTTGCGCCTGGTGGTGCCGGTGGGTCACGCATTCATCGATGCGACCGCACAGCGCGATATACTCTGCGTCGCCGGCGGTACCGGCCTCGCGCCTATCCTGTCGATTGCGCGCGATGCGCTATCCCGCGGCCTGCTTCGCAAGCAGCGTCTGGATATTTTTATCGGAGTAAGGACGCCCGCCGACATTTTCGCGACCGCGTCCCTCCAAGAGCTCATTGAGGCGGCTGGAGGGGCGGTGCGAGTTACCTGGGCCATTTCGGAAGCGGGCGAGTTCGCGGATTGGAAAGGCGAACGCGGCTATGTACATGAGGTGGTCGCCCGCAGTGCGGGAGACCTTTCTGCGCGCCAGGTCTATATGGGGGGGCCGCCCGCCATGATTGATGCCATGGTACGTTTGCTGCTCAAGTCACGGGTTAAGCGATCCCAGATTCGCTTCGACAAATTCGCTTAATCCTCACGGATCAGATGATGGGACAAGCATATGGAACAGGACAGCAAGGGCCAGGCAAAGGGCGCCCTCATGAAGTCGCTTGACAATGCATTGACGCTTCTTGAGCAATTTACCCCCGAGGCGCCGGCATTCGGGATCACGGAGCTCGCGACAAGGCTCGGCCTCAACAAAGCGACCGTTTTCAATATGCTCAAGACACTTGAAGCACACAGCCTGGTCGAGCAGCTTTCCGACACCAAGAAATATACCCTTGGTCACGGCATCATCGTGCTTGCGGGCACCAAACTGGCCCAAAGCGAGCTGTCCCATGTGGCAAGACCTCATCTGGCCCGGCTTTCCCATGAGACAAACGAAACAACCCATTTGGCGATCCTCCATCGCAACGAACTGCTCTACCTCGAAAAGATCGAGAGCAGCCAGCCGGTGCGCGTGGCGGCGCGCATAGGAGGAAGGGCGCCGCTGCATTGCACGGCAAACGGAAAGGTCCTGCTCGCCTTTCAGCCTAATGAAGTGATCGAAGAAGCGCTGCGCGCGCCCCGAGCCCGATACACGGAAAATACGATCGTCGACCCGGCCGTGCTTCGCAGTCAGCTTGCCGAGATCCGACAAGCCGGCTACTGCATCGAACGGGAAGAATTCATTGCCGACATCCGGGGCATCGCGGCGCCGGTCTTCGACTTCAACGGCACGGTTATTGCGGCAATTGCCGTCGTCGGACCGTCCGCACGGATTACAGAAGGGCAGATCGAAGCGCTTGTGCCACTCACCTTGCGAACAGCAGAATCGATTTCCCGTAGCCTTGGCCATAAACCGTATAAAGACGCTTGAAAGCGGATCTCGGACAGGACCTGCGTCACCGGCAGAGTCAGACCACGCGATTGAT
>CANGWK010000091.1 GCA_947457615.1 Flavobacteriaceae bacterium | reverse complement strand
GGTCCAGTAAATGTGGGCGAAACGAGATTTGCTTTCAAGTTTAGCGATGCATCCACGTAGGTAAGATTGGATTTCAAGTTCAATGACGAGTCTACTTGTGCAAATCTTGGTTTCAAGTTCAGCGATGCATCCACGTAGGTAAGATTGGATTTCAAGTTCAATGACGAGTCTACGTATGCAATACTAGATTTCAGGTTCAAGGATGCATCCACGTATGTGAGATTGGATTTCAAGTTTAATGATGCATCCACGTATGTGAGATTGGATTTCAAATTCAAAGAAGCGTCAACTTGTGAAAAACTGGGCTTCAAGTTCAGCGATGCGTCCACGTATGTGACATTGGATTTCAAATTCAAAGAAGCGTCAACTTGTGAAAAACTGGGCTTCAAGTTCAGCGATGCATCTACCTGTGAAAAATTGGGTTTCAAGTTCAACGATGCGTCTACTTGTGAAAAATTGGGTTTCAAGTTCAGCGATGCATCTACTTGTGCGAAACTAGGTTTGAGAGCAACTGCGCTAGTTACGAATGCAGTTGTGGCAAGTTGAGTAGTATTTGTTCCAGCAGTAGCAGTAGGCGCCGTTGGAACACCAGTGAGTGCAGGGTTGGCAAGGGGGGCCTTTGCTGCCAACGAATTCGTCACAGTAGTAGAGAAAGCCGCATCATTGCCAAGAGCAGCAGCCAATTCATTTAATGTATCAAGAGCAGCGGGAGCACTTGCAACGAGACCATCAACCGCACTTTTTACGAACGCGGTGGTAGCAATCTGGGTAGTATTTGTTCCAGCGGTTGCCGTAGGTGCAGTAGGGATACCAGCAAAAGTGGCAGCCCCAGCAACATACAATTTTGAATTTAAAGAAACATCACCACTTACAAAAAGACGCTGTGTTAATGATACGTCTGCACTCGGACTTATGCCCGCCCCTCCAACAATTGCATTGGACGGAATGGACCCCGCAGGATAAACGGCACGTAATTCGCCACAGATAGTAACTGCGCCAACTAATGACGACGTTCCTTGAATGTATAAGTTACCAGTTCTTGCTATAAAATCGCCGCCACTAATATCAACGAATCCTTTTACATATGCCGCCTTTAACATATTGGACGTGCTTGATAAATCCAACCAGTTTGCCATTGTTGTATAATAAAACATGCGAAAATAAAATCACAATACAACTGTATTGATATTTTATACAGTTATAATGCTAAATTAAGAATATACAAAAAATAATAGGAAAACCTTTACACCAATGGATTAGAATTGACGAAGTAGTACTGACGCCGGGTCCACCACCACGGCTTCTTTGATAAGTGCAAAACTGTCTGTAAATGTTACGTTTGCGCCAGTCGAACTACCCGAGCTGCCCGAACTACTTACACTGCTACCAACGCCGCCAATGATCGCACTTGCGGGAATAGAGTTGGGCGGATATTGGGCATAGAAGTTTCCGCAAATATCAACACGTCCATTAAATGTTGCACTATTAGTCAGTTGCAGGCTGTTTGCATATAAATTTCCACAAATATCTACTCCGTTGCTTACGATTATCTTGGAACTGGCGGTTTGTATTTTATATACTTGTGCGCAACCAGCACTTGAATCATTGTAAGGAGCACCACCAGATAATATGGTACCGTCTGCACTTAACGCCAGTGATAAGCCAAACTGATCGCCTGCCGCCTGTCCTTCAATGTACGAACCAACCATTGACCAAGTAGTTCCATTGTATTTATAAACAACGGCACATCCTTGGTTCGATTGGCCACCAAGACCAGCTGCATATTGAGAACCAATCGCAACTGTGTAACCGTCCGCACTTAAAGCTATTGTATCACCAACCCCTCTTCCTTCAATGTCTTGTCCTAGTTGCGTCCAAGTGCTATTTGCATATTTATATACACGCGCTTGACCGCTAGGAGAATTTCGTGGAGCACCAATAGCAACGATCGTACCATCAGCACTTATGTCGACTGACCATCCAGACATATCATAGTTATATTCGCCGTCAATATCTTGGCCTAGTTGTGTCCAAGTGCTGTTTGCATATTTATAAATTCGTGCGTGACCACACATATAACGAATTAGTCCATTCGGACCAGCTCCATCATTATAATTCGCACCAATTACCACGATTGTTCCATCCGCACTCAGCGCAACTGAACAGCCAGCATAATTCTGCATAGCTTCACCAATGATATCTTGACCAAGTTGCGTCCAAGTGCCATTAATATACTTACAAATGCGTGTCTTTCCGCTGTTCTCACCATTTGTATAGTCACGAGGAACACCAATCGCAACAGTCATACCATCCGCACTCAATGAAACAGAAGTTCCCGCTTGTGGTCCAATGTTATTGATATCTGATCCAAGTTGTGTCCAAGTGCTGTTAGCATATTGAAATACACGAACTAGGTTACCTGCATAACCGCCAGCAGCAAGAATAAGTCCACTTGAACTTAAAGATACAGCATTCCCTAACTGGGTATTATCACTGGTACTAAGAATGTCGTTGCCGAATTGAGTCCAAGTAGTGCCAGACCACTGATAAACTCGAACGGCGCCTCGGAAGTTACTATGAGCAGAACATCCAACGGCAACAATAGTGCCCGCATCGTTTAGGGCAGTTGCGTGTCCAGCAAACGAACGCCCGGGGCCGAGGAGGTTTGTTCCCATTTGGGAAACTGCTAATGTAGCGAGCGGGATAAGCGAATTGGTGCCGATATTTATTTGATTAGAAAAGGTTTTTGTGCCAGATATAGTTTGGCTGGTTGTTAGATCCACCACAGATGACCCGCCACCAACACCACCGATAATAGCACTTTGAGGAATACTATTCGCTGGATAATTTGCATATAAATTACCACAAATGTCAACACGGCCATTGAAGGAGGCGTCACTAGTGACTCGCATTTTACTAGCAGTTGCATTGCCGCTAATATCCACACGACCGTTGAATGAGGCATCGCCGCTGGTCGTTAGTTTTCCTGGCATAAAGACCCGTTCAGCTGCGGTTCCCAACGTGATTTGATTGGAAGCAGTGATCATAGCGTTGGCGCCAATAGCAGTAGAAT
>CANGWK010000090.1 GCA_947457615.1 Flavobacteriaceae bacterium | reverse complement strand
TTAATAAAGCATGTTGTAAAGTGTAAATTGTAAGAGAATGTAGAGATAACGAAGGAAAGAGGAGGATGATATCACTCACTCAATATTGCTGGTGATGATGATACTAATAGTTTTGTCCATGGTGATCGTTGCTGGTGTTATTATGGTTATTGAGCATTTGCTGCTGAACACTTACGCCCATTTTTGTGCTCCCAACTACTGCGTTCTGTCCGTTACCGCCACCAACAATGAATTTCTTCTGGAGACCTCCTATTTGCAGATGAGGTTAAGGTGCTTATTGAGAGTGGATGCCGCCTTAAACACCCATTTTGAGCATCATCTTTTACTAAGCCAACTGTTGTTGCTATTGCTACGCCAGTAGGTGCTGCTGTTACTGCTTCTTTTGAAGCTGTTGCATAAGCGTAGCTTACTGCTCAGGAGTCAATTGCTACTGTTTCTGAGCCCCAATGCCTGATGATGTCGTTGAAGGTCCATAGCTTGTCATCATGTTTGAGCTGATTCCACTTGATGGACCCAGCTAGGGACCCATCATATTATTGGAGGAATGTTGTTGTTAGGAAGTAGTGGTACCTCCAGTAGCTTTCTTGACAAAGAGATCAGGAGGAGGCTATCTTGATTGAGGATGTTACTGCTGGCTGCTGAGCATTACTTTTAGGGGAGGAGGCTGCTGTTGTTAACTGTGTGTCTGCATCATAAGGTGCTACTGCTGCTGACTCTACATCCCGCCACCTTTGACGACGTAGTGTGAGGACGCCATCTATTACTGCTATTGCTGATAATAGCCTTTCATCTGAGTGCTAGAAGGGGCAAGATTTTGGGATACATTGTTTGCAGACTAAGCTCCGAATCCACCCTCATAAGCTGTGTTAGCCATGTGGATCTTGGGCTTGACGAGATTGCTAGGGGCTAAGGACTGCACTGGCTAGGTTGTGATTTCTTCATTTGGCATCACGTCATCATCGTCATTTATATTTGGAGGGTGATATGCTGCCTAGGCTGTGAACATGGGCGCTCTTTTGACCATCTAGGGTTGAGGTTGCTGCTACTGCTGATAGTGATGCTGCTGTTATTGCTATTGCTATTATTATTAAAGCATCGATGCTTTTTGAACGGCCATATTGCTAGCACTGCTCATCATTGTAACTTTCTCGTTGTGACCACCTTGCCCCATCTGTGACATGTAGAAGTTGCTATGGTTCTATGAACTGTCAGCAGTGCCAACATGGTTTGAGGATTTTTACTGAGGGGTTGAGCCACCAATAGTGGAACTCCCTGAAATTGCATTCTCTGACTAGCTGCTGCTTAGCATATTGGAACTAGCTTAAGATGATCCAGCGGGCATTTCGTTGAGCAGACTTTCATTTAAAACTTTGACCAGATTAATCTTCTACTCCTCCACGTCCTTTTTGTATGTGTACCCAACAAAGTTAATGTCCTTCCTCTGCCTCTTTTTCTTATCATCACCTACATTAGAGGATGAGTTTGCCCCTCCATTGTTGGTAGTCGCATAGTAGAAAGGCTCCTCCTCCTCAAACTTGTCAAAACGATGGCAGTCGTCATCCGAGGAGAGGTCGGCAATCAGGGGGGCCTTGGCATTTCTCAGGTGCTTCCAATCCAAGCCATCAAAGAAAGGATGGGCTTTAAGCTCGTCTACGCCATTCGCGCCAAGTCGATTTTCTGCATCACACATAAGGCGCTTAAGAATGTCGGTTGCCGCTGGGGAAAGATTGGCCTCGCTTGGGATCAACAAGGTCTTTTTCCATTGGAGAATCTTCTGACAAGTGACCGAAGGGTCATCTGAAAAGAAGGGCGGGTATCCGACCAACATCTCGAAAAGGATGGCGCCGACTGACCACCAGTCTACAGTCTCATTGTAACCCATCTAGCCGAAGACCTCGGGAGCAATGTAATCAGGAGTACCGACTGTGGAATAGGCTAGCTATCTTGACCTTTTGTATTCAATTCTTCTGTTCAAAAGCTGTTTATTAGCAGCGTTCTCTGGAATCCCAGTCAGGTCTTTCCTGAGGTTTTCATAGACATTGTTAGACCTAGGCTTGATTTCTACATGCTTGCACAAACCGAAGTCACTAAGTTTGACATGGCCATCTTTTCCAATGAGCAAGTTGTCCGGTTTCAAATCTCTATGAATGTAATTCAAACTATGAACTGTTTCAACCGCCAAAATTGTCTCAGCGATGTAGAACCTGCTGTCCTCTTCACTGAGGATATCTTTTTCCATCAGTAGCGTCATTAGGTCACCTCCTTAAAGGAATTCCATCACTAAGTAAAGGTATTTTTCGTCTTAGAAAGAACATTTAAGTTCAACAATCCAGTCGTTTTTAGCAAGAGCAAGAATATCTCTCTCGGCTCTGACGTGTGCTACCTAATTTTTATATATCATCTCGGTCTTTTTCATCTTTTTAATTGCGACAACTTCGCTTGTCTTTTTGTTCCGACATACTCGCACCTCACCAAATGCGCCTCTGCCAATAATTTTGAGAGGCTCAAAATCTCTAACAGTGATCTTAGCTCTTGAAAGTCTGAAAAGCTCTGCTTCTTTGTGCTAGATCTCTTGCTTGATAAGCTCCTTCTCGTCAGCTGTTAAGTTCATCTTGTCCATCTGCTTGATTAGTTTGTCCCAGGCCTCTTTCTTTTCTTTCTCCTCGTTTTTGAGCTTCGCATACTTCCTCTCAATATAGGCTTTGGCGCCTTCCGCCTTTTCCCGCATTTGCTATGAAGGTTAGAATACCTGTTACTGTTGCTAGACCTACTGCTATTGCTACTATTGAGCAGCTGCAAGTTAAGCTTATTGTTGCTGCAGCTACAGTTGCTGCTGTTACTGTTGCAATGCAGTGAGCTAAGTAGCCATTTGCTGCTTGGGTTGCTGGCTAAATTTAACATCTTATAAGCACTGTAATTGTGATCTTACCTAATGGGGCTAGTGGGCTTCTAGTTGACTTGCTGCTGTTGTTACTGTTGCTGTTGGTAATACATCTACTGCTGCTGGTAAGATGTCATAATTAATTATATTATTTGATTTATGAATTTGTTTCTAAACTTCAATCTTATACATTGGGGTTTTGGGGTTTTGGGG
>CANGWK010000089.1 GCA_947457615.1 Flavobacteriaceae bacterium | reverse complement strand
CTCCGGCCTTCGGTGCCGGAGCTTTGCTGCCACCGGGCGAAAATGACTTTGGCGGATACGTTATCGGTGAGCTTTTTTTATCCAATTATGCGAGCCATGTCAGACTGAACAGGTTAGCGCTGTCGCAAATTCCCAATTGCGCGGTCCCGGCCTGACGCATAACTTGACCCAAAATCTACCACGCCAAGGTTTCTAGGTTCGCATCCCACCTTGGGCACCCTGCTTAACGAATCGTTAACTGTGGATCTGCTAGTCTAGAAGTTTTGATGATTTCTCCGCTGAATTGCGTGGTGGCCGTCGAGGCTCCGATGGCGTTGAAGCCAAGCGATACCGTGTCGGGCGGGCTTTGATAATAAGACACGGCGGTGTCTAGCGCGATTTTGCCATTGAGCCGAACGACCAATTTTCCGCTCTGTTGTGGGCTGATGGATGAGTTCAGCTGGGGTGGGTGAAGCCCTTCGTAATCGATGGTGATGACCTGCGGTTGCGCCGGATCGAAGCTCATGGTTGCGCCGTGCGCTCCGCCGTAGCCCCAATGGTCGAATCCGAAAGAAATGGATCTAGGGCCTTCGTAGCGGACGTAAATCAGGTCCCCTCGGCCCGTTTCTCCGGCACTTAACAAGGGTTCGTTTCTAGATGCGGTGAAGTTCGGGAAAATGAGTTCAAGTTGGACTGCGCCATAGTCTGCTGCTTTTGCAGCCAGAGGGGGGCTGGCCAAACGCTTCATAGAAATAATTTTTCCTGAGAAGGATTTTCTGAAGGCGGGGCGGTCCTCGGTTACGCCGATGGAGGGTTGACGCGAAGTGGCATCATAAAAACGGATACGGCGATCGAGGACGATGAGGTCATCGCAGGTCACACGCAGCGTTTTTTGTAGCTGCTCGGCTTCGCTCCGGGGCATTCCGTTGAAATACGGGTGCTGCGCCGGGGGGTAAAGTGACCCCATCTCGATTCGCAGTACATGGGTCTCACCAGATTGAAGCGTAAAAGGTGCCCCAAAAAAACTGCCTCGGCTCGTGTGTTCGAGTCCGAATTGAATGCGATTTTTATCTAAGTAGTGAACCACAAGATAATCAGAAAGTACACTGCGCCCAGTGGTAACTAGCGGTTCCATGGACTTTGGCGGGTGCTCGGGAAATTTTACTGTAAGTTCGATCGGGCCATAGCGCGTACCTGTGATGCGATCGAAAAGATGCGAGGGCCAGTTCCAGGCGCGCGCTACATCGTGGTATAGGGAGGGGAGATCGTTGCGCAGGATGTCGTTGTGCGCAAAGCTCGCGAAAACGTTAAATGCCGACGAATAGACGATGATCCCGGCGATACCGAAAGCGGTCGCGTTGCGCGCGAGGCGATTTTTTTGAGGGCGGGCAGCCAGCGCTAAGAGCCCGAAACACGCCAGCACGATCAAAGCTGGCAGGAAATCCACCATGTAGCGGTTCGTCGCTGAGCCAAAACACAACAGCGGGATTCCGGTCCCCGCGGCTGCGAGGAGTACGCTTATAAAAATAGTCCGGGCTCGGCTGGCCACACCTGGAATCAACAGCCCAGCGGCAAACAGCACAAAGGGGATATTTACGAGTATACCGTAAGGGTCCTCATAACCTAAATTGCCTTCTGGATACTTCGGCAAATCGGCGGGTTGTACAAAGGGGAAATATGGGCTCCAGCCTGCTTCGGCGAAACCATACACGCGAAGATTATAAATTAAAAATCTCCAGCCAAAGTACGGCAGATGGGTGATGCGATCTCCCGTCATTTGATGGCGGAGGCCAAAATCTGTTGGACTGCCGAATCGTAGATAATTATAAGTAGCGAGAGCGATTCCTGCTGCGACCAAAGGCAATATCGCCGCCAGCACCCAGCGGCGCCATGGCCCGTTTCTCCACGCATCCCAGCCGAGCCCGCGCGACTGCGCCAACTGCCACAAAACCACCAGCACACTCAAATAACTAAAAAGGTAAAACGGGCGGGAGCCGACCGCCAAACCAAACATCGCGCTAGCTATCACCAACGAAGCGGTTTTCCCTCGCGAATGCAGTGCATAAAATAGAGCGCCTAATCCTAGCATACAACAGACGTACCCACTGGTTATCGGAGCCTCGTAGACACTCGAGCGCCGCAGCAGTGCGGGCATCATGTTGGCCAGACCTAGTGCCAACACGCAGCCCAGTTCCATGGCCGCAGAGACATTTGGAAAATAACGCCGCTTGACGCGAAGCATTAACCACACCGATGCGATCAATCCCAACCACGCAAATAAGGGAGGAGCTAGACTCTCGTCGAGAAAACGACCGGTCAGCAAATGGAAGGGTACGAATAAAACGACTGCTGGAGTTGCGCCCCAATATAAATAATACCGCCCTTTGAAATAACTCACATCAAACATTCCGTGACCGGCCCTTTGCGCGGGATCAGTCGGATCCGAAAGCGTGGCCAAAAACGGATCGGCCGCTTTGTCGAGAGCCAGTTGCCCTTTCAGAAAACCTCGGGCGAGTAGATTGTAATATCCCGGACCATCCCGGCTGATGAGTTCCGGCCGCCATACAGGTACCGCCGTCCAGGAATAAAACCAGCCAATCATCGCCATCAAAACGAGGACGACCCCATCGGTTTTTCGGGCACGTTGCAGGGAGGCCATTCATGCAGCGAGTTTGAGGGACTTTGGGATGTCAATCGCTCGCGCCGAACGGGCCTTGGCGTTTTGATTCATCATTTAGACGCGCCGAACCGGCGCTAAATCTAAGCTGGCTCTAGGGCCGCAAGATTTGAGGATTTGATCTGATTTGAACCAGCGATTCTAAAAGGGCTGACCTGCGCACCCCCACAAAATTTCCTAAAATCACGTCATGATATACCCCGCTGCTTTCTGTCGTTCTGTGCCTTGGATTTTGCTAAGTGCATTACTTTTCCTAGGGCGCTGTCTCGCGGCGCAGGCATCCGATTTTTCGCCGCAGACGCCGGCCAACGTCATGGCGGAATTTACGTTTACGGCTGCTCGGTCGCACGCGGATTCCTTCAACACAGTGACGCTCGATGCCGTTTTTGTAGATCCGCAAGGAAAGGAGTTTCGTGTGCCCGCGTTTTGGGCGGGCGCCAACGTTTGGAAGGTCCGCTACGCCTCGCCGATTTTGGGCACGCATCGGTTT
>CANGWK010000088.1 GCA_947457615.1 Flavobacteriaceae bacterium | reverse complement strand
GGCGGTGTGTATCATTTTATCCGGCACCGGGGCGGACGGTTCGCTGGGCCTGAAGGCGATCAAAGCGGAGACGGGCATGGCGATGGTGCAGGACACGCAGTCGGCGAAGTATGCGGGGATGCCGGGCAGTGCGATCGCCACGGGACTGGCCGACTACATTTTGCCGCCGGCGGCGATGCCGGCGCAGTTGGTCGCCTACCTGCGGGGGCCCTTTCTGCAGGCGCGCGCGAAAGCGCCGGCGGACTTCGCGGTGTCGAGCGGGTCGTTGCGCCAGATTCTGGCGTTGCTGCGGGCGCGCACGCGCCACGATTTTACCGAGTACAAGATGGCGACGGTCCGGCGGAGGATCGAACGGCGGATGAACGTCCACCAGATCGCGCAGGCCGACGACTACGTGCGGTTTGTGCAGGAGAACCCGACGGAACTCGATCTGCTCTTCAAGGAACTGCTGATCAGCGTGACGAGTTTTTTCCGCGACCGGCCGGCGTGGGACGTCCTGGCGGAGAAAATTCTGCCGGAGCTGATCGGGGCGCTGCCCGAGCACGCGCCGATTCGCGTCTGGGTGCCGGCGTGCGCCACCGGCGAGGAGGCGTATTCGATCGCGATTGTGCTGCAGGAATGTCTGACGCGGCTGCAGCGGCGCAACGACGTGCAGGTGTTCGCCACCGATCTGGATGCGCGGGCGATCGTGACGGCGCGGGCCGGCAGGTATCCCGAGGGGATCGCGGCGGACGTGCCCGCGGAGTGGCTCGCGCGCTATTTCACGCACGAGAATCACCATTACGTGATCAGCAAGGAGACGCGGAGCCTCGTGGTGTTTGCGCCGCAGAACCTGATCTTCGATCCGCCGTTCACGCGGCTGGATTGGATCTCCTGCCGCAATCTGCTGATTTACTTGGATGCGGGGCTGCAAAAACGCCTCCTGCATCTGTTCCATTACGCCCTGAAACCCGGCGGGCTCCTGTTTCTGGGCGCCTCGGAAACCATCGGCGACCGCAGCGATCTGTTCCGGCCCTTGGACCGCCAATGGAAGCTGTTCCGGTGCGAAGAAACGGACGGCGAGGCCAACCCGGCGTTGTTTCCGGCCGGCACCGTGGCCGCGACGGGCCGGCCGGCCGTGGTGGCGCCGGCGCCTGCGACGAAAGAAGGGCGGATCTCGCAGCTGGTCGAGCAGGTGCTGCTCAACCGGTACGGTCCGGTCGGCGTGTTGGTCAACGACCGGGGTGACGTCATTTACATCCACGGCCGGACCGGGGCCTATCTCGAGCCCGCGACGGGCGGATCGGTCCGGCTCAATGTGCTCGAGATGGCGCGGGCGGGCCTGGCGGAGGAGTTGCGCATCGCGCTGCGGCAGGCGGCGGCCGGCGAAGCCGAGGTGGTGCGGGAAAACGTGAAGGTGAACGGCAATGGCGACCCTACGCGGGTGAACGTGACGGTGTGCCGGCTGGCGGAACCGGAGCCGCTGCGCGGATTGCTGCTGGTGGTTTTCCGGCCGGTCGCCGTCGCGCCGCGCGCGAAGGTGCGGGTGGAAAAGGGCGGGCCGCACCGGAACGAGCACCTCGTGCACGCGCTCCAGGAGGCGAAGGAATCGCTCCGCGCCACGGTCGAGGAACTGGCGACCTCCAACGAGGAGTTGAATTCGGCCAACGAGGAGCTCCAGAGCCTCAACGAGGAAATGCAGAGCAGCAACGAGGAGCTGGAAACTTCCCGCGAAGAGCTGCAGTCGCTCAACGAGGAACTGTCCAACGTCAACGCGGAGCAGTCGACCAAGGTCGAGGAGCTGGCGCAGGCCCGCGACGACATGCAGAATCTGCTGAACAGCACGGAGGTCGCGACCGTTTTCCTCGACAACGAGCTGCACATCCGGCGCTACACCGAGACGGCGAGCGCGCTGATCAACCTGATTGCGACCGACGTGGGCCGGCCCTTGTCCGACCAGACGTCGAAGCTGAAATACGCGGGGCTGGCGGAGGACTGCCGGGAGGTGTTGAAGACGTTGCGCGCCCGGCAGGCCGAGGTGGAAACAGTCGACGGCACCTGGCACCTGATGCGGATTCTGCCGTACCGGACGATCGAGAATGCGATCGGCGGGGTGGTGATCACGTTCGTGGACATCACCGGCGTGACCCTGGCGGAGCGAGCCGGGCGGGAGGAGCGGGAATATTTCGAGAGCATCTTCCAGACGGTCCGGGAGCCGCTGCTGGTGCTCGACGAGCAGCTGCGGCTGGTGTCCGCCAACAAGGCGTTTTACACGCTGTTCCATTGGCGGTCGCGCCAGGTTGAGGGCGAGTTGATTTACGAAATCGGCGGCGGCGGGTGGGACCGGCCGGAATTGCGGCGCCAGCTGGAGCAGGTGCTCGCGGAGAAAACGGCCGTGGACGGGTTTCGCCTGGAGGCCGATTTTTCGAAGGCGGGGCACCGGGTGCTGCTGCTCAATGCCCGCCGCTTGGTCCAACGCGCGGGGATGCCGGCCATGATTCTGCTGGCCCTCCAAGACATCACGGGAAAATAGTCCACCCATGGCTGCTTCGCCCAAACCTCGCCGGAAGGCGCCCGCGCCCGCGCCCGCGTTTGCACCCCAGCCCAGCCTCCGCGAACGGGCGGAGAGCCGGTTGCCGCCCGCCCCGCCGCCCGGGGGCGGTCCGCCGGGGGGCGACACCCTCGCCGCGCTGCATGAACTCCGGGTCCACCAGATGGAGCTGGAGATTCAAAATGAGGAACTGCGCCGCGCCCAGGTGGAGCTCGCGCAATCGCGCGACCGTTATGCCGATCTGTTTGAGTTTGCGCCGGCCGGCTACCTGTCGCTCGACCCGGCCGGAACGATTCTCGAGGCCAACCTGACGGCGGCCGCCTTTTTGGGCCGGGATCGCGGCAAACTGCTGGGCAAACCGTTTGCCCGCTTTGTGGCGGCGGCGTCGCAGGACACCCTCCATCTGCACCGCATGCGGGTCCGGGCCAGTTCCTCGCGCCAAGTGACCGAAGTGCAGGTGCGTCCCCCGGCCCAGGTCGTGCGGTGGGTCGAACTCCAGTCCACCTGGCGCGGTGCCGAAGCGGGCCGGGCGCCCGAGTGGCGGATCGCCTTGGTCGACGTGACCGGCCGGAAAGACGCGGACCGCCTGATCATCCTCAACCAGGACCTGGAGCGGCGCATCGCGCAGCGTACG
>CANGWK010000087.1 GCA_947457615.1 Flavobacteriaceae bacterium | reverse complement strand
TTCAAACATTAATTCCCCTAATGTTTTAATATCTCCTTTGTCAAGGGCTGCACAAGCTTGAATGACACGTTTTATTTCTTTTACGGCATATAAACTTCTTCTAAAGACATTATCCGTCATTTTAGATTTTAAACCAATTAATAATTCTTCGTTACAATCTCTAAAGCTATTAATTTCGGGATAATTGACATTTATAATGCTTAATCCTTCGTCGCATTCTATTCGTCGATTATTGTATTCTGATGTAAATAAGGAATGTTGTACGTTACTATCAAATAAAATTAAAGAATAATCAACAAAATCTGCATCGTGGTAGGTATAATCTAAAGTACGACAATCAATTTTTATTACTTTGTTTTCTAATCCCAATACACTAGAAAACTGATCCATGATACCACAATTAATTCCAACCCAGTGTTCTGCACTTTGTCCCATTAAAGCCATATCGATTGGTTTTATATCCAAATTAAATATTTCATTAATCCCAAATAAAAATCCACATTCTAACGCTGCCGAAGAAGACAAACCAGAACCAATAGGAATATTACTACTAAAGACGCAGTTAAAACCCCCTATTTTGTACCCTTTCAATTTTAATTGAAATAAAACACCCCGTAAATAATTAGTCCAAACGATATCGCTAATTGTTTCTTCTTTTGTAACGTCTATTATTAGTGTTTCATTCAGATCAATCGCATGAATTTTTGCGGTATTTGAATTATTTTTTTCGAATGCAAAACAAACTATCTTATCAATAGCTGCGGGTAAAACATAACCATCATTATAATCGATATGTTCACCAATAACATTAATTCTCCCAGGAGAAAGAACTATTTTATCGGGTACATTTCCAAATTTAGCTTTAAAAAAATCAGTTGTGTTTTGTATTAAAATCTCATTCATTATTGAATAATTAGTGGTATTATTTATTAATTCTAAGTCAGTAAGCCATTAGCTATTTTGAAACTTATAAATAGTCTTATGTTGATATACTTCGTCTTTCCTTAAAACAGCATTAGGGAAATGAATGTGATTAGGTGAGTCTGGAAAATTTTGTGTTTCAAAGCAAATCCCACTCAAAGCATGGTAATCTGAATTTTCCTTACCTTTTATTTCATTATTACAATTTCCTCCCACATATATATGGACAGCCGGCTGATTTGTATAAACCAACATTTTTAAGTTATTATTAGAACTGTAAAGTGAGGCCGAGAATTTCTCATCATCATTCAAAACAAAAGTGGTGTCTATTTTTTGAGGGCATTTTTTAGCTTGATTAAAATTAAAAGGGTTGTTTTCTAAATTCAAAAATTGGCCCGTTGGAATAGTGTGTTCATTGGTTTCCAATATTGCATTCGAATTAATTGACAAATCCTGCTCAAGAATAGTTGAATTATGCCCATCAAGATTAAAATAGCTGTGATGGGTCAAGTTTATTATTGTATCCTCCGATGTAGTGGCAACGTACTCAATAATTAATTCATTTTCCTCGGACAAAGTGTAGGTTAAATCGATAGATAAATCACCAGGGTAATTTTCTTCGCCATCAGGACTGAAATAACTTAATGTTATGGATGGGTTTTTACCTTCGGTCACGTTTTTTATCTTCCATTGTTTTTGGCTAAAGCCACTATTTCCTCCATGCAAGGAGTGTCCATTATTATTGCTATTCAAATCAATCAATTTTCCATTCAAACAAAAAGCACTATTATTAATTCTGCCCGCATAACGCCCTACCGTGGCTCCAAAATACGGCGCACTATTTGTATTAAAAGAATTTAAATAGGCTTCCAAAGTATCGAAACCCAAGACCACGTCAATAAAATCACCATTTTTTAATGGTATTTTTAATGAGGTTATTGTGGCTCCATAAGTGATAACCTTCAATTGCATTCCGTTTTTATTGGTCATTTCACAAGAATCAATAGCTCCTCCATCAGGTAAATTTCCAAAGAATTTGATTATAGAATACTCATTTAAAAATGAATTCATTATTATTTTTATATTTTTTTTATCAAAAGTGAAATTCAAAATTAAATTAATTATCATTATTTTACATACTAGTACCTACCAGTTTTTATGTATTTTTGTAAAAAAAATTATGCGTGTCATAACTATTCAAAATAATCAAGGGATACCAAAGTACAAACAAATCATTTCCTCAATTGAAAAAATAATTGAGAAAGGTCATTTAAAAAAGGATGAAAAACTTCCCTCCATAAACAAAGTATGCCTTGAGTTCTCTATATCTCGGGATACCGTTTTGCAGGCCTATGAAGATTTAAAAAAGCGAGGTATTATATACGCTATTTTAGGCAAAGGCTACTATGTTAAAAGTATTGAAATCAAAATAAAACAACGTATTTTTTTACTTTTTGATGAACTGAATATTTTCAAGGAAGACCTATACAATTCTTTTATTGAAAACATTGGAAAAGGCTCACAAGTTGATATTTTCTTCCATCATTTTAATCTTCAGGTTTTTCAAAAAATAATCAATGACAGCAATGGAAACTATACCAAATATATTATTATGCCCACTAATTTAGTTGGAGCATCGGCAATCATAAAAACCCTACCAGTTGATGAGATTTATATATTAGACCAAACAAATACGGAATTAAAATCCTTTCCAGCAGTATATCAAAATCACCAAAAAGATATATATAATGGTTTAGAAAAAGGTAAAACTAAATTAAACAAGTACGAAAAACTAATCTTGATTTTTCCAGGATTTAGGGAGCCTTTGGGGATGAAAATAGGGTTTAAAAAATTCTGTAAATACTACGAGTTTAGCTCTACGGTTATTGCTGATTTTAAAGACAGGGGAATAAAAAAAGGCGAAGTATATATTATTCCTGACGATAGGGATTTAGTGAAAGTTATTGAAAAATCCAAGCATCAAAATTTAATTCTTGGTGTAGATTTCGGAATCATATCTTATAACGAAACCCCTTTGAAAAAAGTGGTAGAAAACGGCATCACTACCATATCTACTGATTTTGTTGCGATGGGAAAAATTCTAGCTCAAATGATTTTGAAAGGAAAAAAGGAACAAATAGAAAATAAAAGCACCTTGATTATTCGCCAGTCTTTATAAAAACCAGAACTCCGGATATGTAAATTAAAATCCGAAATATTAGTTTATAATTATTTTTCTGTTTCCAGAATTCTTTATA
>CANGWK010000086.1 GCA_947457615.1 Flavobacteriaceae bacterium | reverse complement strand
GGCATTGGGCTTTTCTTTTTAGACAACAAACTGGCCGACTACGAAGGCCTGATGAAGTTGGCCATTGAAGTGAAACTGGGCACCCCAACACCCACGCCTACGCAGGTGGTGGATTTGCTTTACACCAATGTGGTGGGCGTGGCCCCTAGTGCTGCAGACAAAGCGCCGTTTGTGAGTTTGTTGGAATCTGGTGCATTTACCAATGCAAGCTTGGGAGTAATGGCAGCCGACACCAGTTTCAATACTGTCAACATTGATTTAGTGGGGTTGCAATTGAATGGCTTGCAGTTTGTGAGCCCCGCTTAACCCAGCCCCTTTAGCAATTTGCAACCCTTGGGGTTGGTGCTTTGCTGGTAAACCTTATTTAACAATTGAGTTGCGAACTCAATTATTATTGTTATTAGTAAGTGAATATTCAAATTTGAATTAAAAAGAATTAATTTTCTTGAAAACACTTAGGCAACCAAAGAAAATACTCTGTAATCGCATGGAATGGATAGAGAACACCTTACGGTAGAAGGTAAAGGATTTTCTGAATTGCTTATTGCAGATAACCCCAAAGCGACAGAAAACCGCCACGTCAGAATTTCGACTCAGCCATGAAAAATATCAAAAATTTATTAGGCAGAAATTATCTGAAGCTTTGTGCATTGATTGCCTTAGCTTTGCCAATTGCGAGTCACGCAGTTTGTGGACTCATGGACAAAAAAGTTTCATTTGCAGATGGCACATCGGCTTGCCTGAATGAATTTAGCTTTTTAAACGTAAAAGGCTTGATGAAGTCAATTCCCAATGAAAGTTATTCTTCAAAATCTAAATCCCATAGCTCATATGCAATTGCAGTTACCGCTGAGCCCATGCTATGCCCTTTTGAACAAAGTATGCAGTGGGATTGGAATGGCGATGATGGTAGAAGGGCTGTTAATTCTTGTGAATCAAAAATGACCGCTGCGGTTCAGTCATTAGGTAAATCTACAAGTGTTCAAAATTGTAAATGTGAAATTCTCATTGATAACGGCAAATCCAAATTGACCAAACCAGAGTTTGATCAACGAACCAAACAATACGAACGACAAATTGCTTTAGGACTCAAACCTATTCAGGTTGTAGAGGCTCAAATGAAGGAGCAAGCTGATAAAGAGGCTGAAGTTAAGCGCATAGCAGAGGCAATGAAACGTGAAGATGACCGACTCATTGCTATGAAGGAACGTGCAGAGAAAGAAGAAGCAGAGCGTAAAAAGAATGCGCCACCAACTGTGTTTGCAATGCGTCGAGCACTGATTATTGGAAATGACAGTTACAAATATGCTGAACCTTTGAAAAATGCAAGGGAAGACGCCAGGTCCATGGCTGCTGAATTGAAAGGTTTTGGCTACGAAGTTTCCTTGCATCTAGATCAAAGTCAAAAATCTATGCAAGCTGCCTTGCGTGATTTTAGAGAAAAGGTTAATGCTGGAGATGAAGTCCTGTTCTACTTTTCAGGTCATGCAGTAGAAATAGATGGAAAGAATTTTTTGACACCTGTCGATACCATTGGCATCAATCAAAACCAACTTGCCGATGACTCAATTGATTTAAAAACAGCAGTGCTTGATCCACTAACAACTAAGAAAGTTAAGTTAACTTTGGCATTGGTAGATGCCTGTAGAGATAACCCTTTCTTAAAAACAGCATCTACAAGATCAACTGCTGGCTCTAGAGGCCTAGCTCCGACTACCCCAGCGACAGGGCAACTGATAGTCTATTCAGCGGGATCAGGACAAACTGCCTTAGACAGGTTGGGGCCAAACGATAACGATAAAAACGGTGTTTTTACAAGGGTACTGTTATCCGAGATGAAAAAAAACAATGTACCTATCCATCAAGTTATCAGAAACGTACGGTCTGAAGTCGTGAAGCTTGCAAGATCAATTGGTCACGATCAAGTACCAGCAATTTACGATCAGGTTGATGGTGACTTTTATTTCAAAAAATGACGAGTAA
This sequence comes from Flavobacteriaceae bacterium, assembly GCA_947457615.1. GTDB lineage: Bacteria > Bacteroidota > Bacteroidia > Flavobacteriales > Flavobacteriaceae > Flavobacterium. The sequence goes on along the minus strand of CANGWK010000086.1, from coordinate 1,200 downwards.
ATAATGACAGCCCTTCCCACCAAAGTATGGACAAAGCTTTCGGGTTCATTTTCTGGCGACATTGCTCACGCACTTACTGTTGGTCTTGATGGCTCGATTTATGTCAGTGGACTTGCTTCTGGGGTAGTCGATGGGCAGACAAGTAGCGGCGCCGAGGATGCTTTTCTGACAAAGTACAGCACGGAAGGCATAAAAATTTGGACTAAATTAATAGGGACTACAGCTAGAGATTTTGCAAATGCTCTTGCCACCGGTTTAGATGGCTCAATTTATGTGGCTGGTGTTACCAATGGATCGCTAGATGGACTGACAAACAGCGGCGGTGAAGATGCTTTTTTGAGTAAGTTCAAACCAGATGGCACAAAAGTCTGGACCAAATTGCTAGGAGGCAGCCGCTCTGACGCTGCTCTGGGAATAACCATCGGCCTTGATGGCTCTATTTTCATCACTGGGCAAACTGAAAATGCGCTTGATGGCCAAACAAATAGAGGGGGCTTAGACGCTTTTCTGACGAAGTACAGCACCGACGGTACAAAAGTCTGGACCAAGCTGCTGGGAACTAGTGGATGGGATGTTGGTAATGCGCTAAGCACTGGTAAAGATGGCTCAGTTTACATTGCAGGGTACACCTATGGCTCACTAGATGGGCAACCTAACAGTGGCGGCGAAGATGCTTTCCTGACTAAGTTCAATGCCGACGGTTCCAAGGTTTGGACAAAGGTATTGGGTTCTAGCAGTGCAGATATTGCCTACGCACTCACCACTGGACTTGATGGCTCGATTTATGTCAGTGGCCTAACCGGAGCAATTGCATACGACTCTCGTGTAAGCGGAACTGCAATAAACGGGCTGAGTACCGCAGGCGGCACAGCAGCTTTCTTGACTAAATTCAATTCCGATGGCGACAAGGTTTGGACAAAGCTGTTGGATTCAAGTAGCGACGATAATGCCTACGCACTCACCACGGGACTTGATGGCTCAATTTATGTCGGTGGCTATACGAATGGCTCTTTAGACGGACAGTCCAATAGCGGCAACTCAGACACCTTTCTCACCAAATTCAGCACCGACGGAACAAAAGTTTGGACCTTGCTGTCTGGTGGAAGCTTTACTGACTATGCCAAAACACTCACCACGGGAGTTGATGGATCGATTTATGTCAGTGGATATACCAACGGTTCTTTAGAAGGACGGAGCCTC
>CANGWK010000085.1 GCA_947457615.1 Flavobacteriaceae bacterium | reverse complement strand
CTCGTGCGCGGGTTTGAGGGCGACTTGAATTGGCTCATGACCGATGAGCTCTCCTTTTTGGCCAGCTACGGTCATGTGCACACGATCTACACCGATTACGGCACGGCTTTCCCTGCGGCGATTGGCCGCTCCGTCACTTTCATGGCGCCATACAACGGCAGCGTGAGCCTGAAATATTCTCCACGTCGCGGCAGCTTGAAGGGATTTTCGGCTAATGTCGGAGTCACGTTTGTCGGTTCCACGCCCACCGAGTTACCTAATGCTGGTGATGTTTACACCACGACCTCCGCGGGCAAACGCGTGGTCACGAGTTCCACGGGTCAATGGAGTCTCCGGGCGCCTTCCTACAACCTCTGGAGCTTCGGTGCGCGGTACTCGTTGGCCGCTCGTTCCAACTACACCCACACGTTCGCCGTCAACATGAACAATGTTTTCGACAAACAATATCTCCGCACCGGTGCTAGTGCCGCCACGCGTCTGCTCGGAGAAAACCGCGCGGTGTTCTTCACTTACACGCTCAGCCACAAGGGATCGAAGTTCTGATGTGCGTTTCCCCGTCTTGTTTCACGGCGAAGTTCACGGGTAGGGCTGCGGCCTTACCCGTGACCGCCAAACCTGTTGCTCAGACGATGAAATCGCTCTTCGCCCAGTGGGTGCTGGGGGCGATTCTATTCGCGGGATTGCTCGTCGGCCATGTCATGGCCCGCGACCTGCGGGTCGAGACCCAGGCACAATTGGCCACCGCGCTGAAAACTGCGGGCGCCGATGAGGTCATCATCCTTAAAGATGGTGAATGGAAAGACGCGAAACTCACCATCAAACAAGGCGGTCAAGCCGGCCGTCCGCTTGTGATTCGCGCGGAAAATCCGGGCGGAGTGAAGTTCACTGGCGCTTCGTCACTTGAAATCAATGCCTCCTACGTCACGGTGGACGGGTTATTATTTGAGGGTGGGGCCATTCAAAAAGGCGCCGTGATCGAGTTTAATTCGCACCACGGCATCGTTCGCAACACCGCGATCGTCGACTACAACCCAAAGGCCTTTGAAACCGAATACTACTGGGTCTTCTTCGCCGGCGACCACAACGTCGTCGAGCGTTGCTATTTCAAAGGTAAAAACAACCTGCAGCCGCTCATCGGCAACGCCATCGAAGACAGTCGCCACAACACCGTGCGAGGTTCGTATTTCAAAAACATCCCCTACGTCGCCAACGCCAACGGTCGCGAAATCATCCGCGTCTGGGGCTCGGGTAAAATCGAGGAGCGCGACGAAGACGGCGCGTATTTCACTGTCGAAAATAATCTTTTCGACCACGCCCACGGCGAGGGCACCGAGATCATCTCACTCAAATCGAATCACAACCTCGTGCAGCGCAACACCGTCATCGCCACGCGCGGTGGCATCAACATCCGGCGCGGTAATTTCAATACGGTGCGCGACAATCAGGTGCTCGGTCTGGGCCACGAAGGCGCGCAAGGACTGCGCATGTCCGGCCGCGATAACATCGTCACGGGCAATTTTGTTTCCGGTTGCGAGTACGGTATCCGTGTAGCTTGCGGCGAATATATCTCGAGTGCGCTGACGCCCAGTTACACGCCCGACGTGAAACCCAACGGCAAAAAAACCGCCCAAGTGCGCATTCCCACTTATCCGCAGGTCTTGCGTCTCACCCTCGCGGACAACGTCACGGTTGGAATTTCCGGACCGGACCTAGAGATCGGTTCCTCTTACAAAAATCACTGGCCCGAATCGCAACAAGTGCTCTTGCCTGAAGACTGTGTGATTAAAAACAATCGTTTCATCCGTACCAAAGGCGGCGACGCCGTGCTCGTGACCGTCGCCGAAACCCAAGCGCCGTTCGATCGCTTCACTTTTAAACCCAACCGCTACGACGCCAACACTCTCATCGGCGAAGGCCGCATCGCGCTGTCGGCGCAATCTGGTTTTATCGTGCAACCCGCGTCCGCGAATGATTCCAAAATAGCTCAAGCCGCCGCTGCGCCGCTCTCGGCCGAAGACGTCGGGCCCGCCTGGGTGATCGCGCGCCGCCGCGCCGGAGATTGGGCGGTGGAGGATTCCGTCTCCGCGGAAAGACCAGCGGTCGCTACCGACGCCCGTAAAAAGAAAAAGAACCGCTGAGAACTCTATTTCACCCTCTCGAAAACCAACCCTTTTATTATCATGAAAACGCTCCTGCATCTGCTCCTCGCTCTCGTGGCGACCAGCCTCATTCATGCCGCGGACTCCGCGCCGGTCCGCCCCAATATCCTGTTCATCGCCGTTGATGATTTGCGGCCTGAATTCGGTGCTTATGGCGCTGACTACGTCAAAAGCCCCAACCTCGATCGCCTCGCGAAATCCGGCATCACGTTTCAACGCGCTTATTGCCAGCAAGCGGTTTGCTCGCCCACGCGCTCCAGTCTCATGACCGGCACGCGTCCCGACACCACCAAGGTCTGGGATCTCGTCACCAATTTCCGCGACGCCCTGCCCAATGTCGTCACACTTGGCCAGCATTTCAAAAACAACGGCTACTTCGTCCAGGGCATGGGCAAAATTTATCACGGTGGCTTAGATGATGCCGCGACGTGGTCGGTGCCATGGGGTACGCCCGCCGCCGACACCTATGCGCTACCTGAAAACGTGAAACTCAATGCTCGTCGTTACGGCGTGGACCCCGACGACGACAACGCCCCCGCCGCCAAAGCTAAAGGTAAGGCCAAAAAGAAGGCTCAAGCCAAAGCGCCCGAAGCCGGCACGCCCACCGTGCCCGACGCCATGCCCGCGGCCAAAAATATTCGCGGCCCCGCCTTCGAAGGCGCAGACGTGCCCGATAATTTTTTCCAAGACGGTAAGGTCGCCGAGCTCGCCGTTTCCACCCTCCAGAGCATCAGCAAAAAATCCGAGCCCTTCTTCCTCGCTGTGGGTTTTGTGAAACCTCACCTCCCGTTTGTTTCGCCCAAGAAATACTGGGACCTTTACGATCCAGCCAAGATTGAGCTCGCGCCCAACAAATTCCGCCCGAAAGACGCGCCCGATTACTCCATCCTCCCCGGCGGCGAATTGCGCAATTATTACGGCATTCCCGAAGGCTCGATCCCTGACGACCTCGCCCGTCAGCTCAAGCACGGCTACTACGCTTCGATTAGCTACATGGACGCGCAAGTGGGCAAGTTGCTCGACGAGCTCGATCGTCT
>CANGWK010000084.1 GCA_947457615.1 Flavobacteriaceae bacterium | reverse complement strand
GAATAGGAAGTAGCCGAAGCCCCAGGAATCCAACTGCATTGTGCTGTATATGGCGCAGATGAAGTGGTTGTAAGGGTTTCGCAACCAGTGATAGAGGTGCCAGCAAGTTTGAATGCCACGTATCCTGGCAATGAGGACGTGGCAGTAATTGTGTCAACTGATCCATATGTGGGAGTTGCTGCGTTTAACGCAATTGAAATGGTTGGCGTTGCTTGAGTAATTGTTAAATTTGCAGTGGCCGCATAAGTGAAGGTGTAGTTATTTGAATTACCACCACTACAAGTGATTGAGAGTGGTGAAGTGCTGACACTACTTGACGTTGTGTATGAAACTGCCACGCAAGTTGGGGCTATGAGGCCTGTTGTAAAAGATGTACTTGTGGCTGAATCTCCATTGGTGAATCCAGAATATGTCTTGGCATAAGTCGGAGTTCCGCCAAATACGACTGTAGTGGCTGTCGGCACAACACTTAAAGATGCTTTGGTTACAGTGAGGGAAGCCAGTGCGCTTGAGGTGGAACCAGCATAATTTCCGCCACCTGAATAGACCGCAGTAATAATGTTTGTGTAAGTCCCCACAGCCAAAGATGAGACCGGGCAGATCGCGATTCCCGAGTTAACCGTCATCGCGCTACATCCAGCTATGGAAATTCCATTGTTTTTGAAGTTCACAGTTCCTGTTGCGGACGCCGAACTAATTGTTGCAGTGAGAGTATCCACCTGGCCGTATACGCTGGAAGTATTTGCTACTGCGAGAGTTGTTGTGGTTGCCGTTTGAAATACCGCGCGGCCAATAGTTGTAGGGTTCGCATTGTTGGATTGGCTATAAACCGTCGTTCCGTCATAACTCACTGCAACACCCATACATTCAACGCAATTTATACTTTCATAACTCCAGTTCACACCGTAATCTGTTGAGATATACAGTCCGGCGCCAGTTGCCCAAGACACAGTTGCCGCCAACCGTGATCCATCCGGATTGCTTGATGCTGCACCGAATACAAAGTTTCTAAAACTTGCTGAGGAAGCACTCGCTCCAACTACCCAGGTAGCTCCTGAATCCGATGAAGTGAACAGCCCTCCAGCTGCATTTGATAGGACAATATGCGTACATGTGCTATCACATGCTGCTCCGCGCCAATCGTTATATGCACCCGTATTGAGTGCGTCGAAGCCTGTGCCCGCACCGCCTGCTGGGATGGCCGACAAAGTCCCGCCGAGTGATCCAATTCTTGGTATTCCAGAACCTGTCGACCTATTCTTCGAGTTTCTTTCAGCAATAATAATCTTTGTGCCATCACCGCTTATCGCGCCGGCCCAGCCACCACCATAAGAATCAGAGACGACTGTCCAAGTTTGACCGGAGTTTGTTGAATACGAATACAGACCACCGTCTCTGGTCGTCATCAATATTTTTGTACCGTCATAACTTGCTGAAATACTCCACACCTGTTGATTTGTAGAGTTGGTTGTTGTGTTGCTCCAACTTGTACCGGAGTTCCATGAGTAATAAATCTTGTTGTTGAAGGCATAGAACAATTTGGTTCCATCGCTAGACATAGCTACCGAAACTTGGTATCCAGACGCGTTTACGTTATCGAGTGCGGAGAATGCTGTCCAAGTAGCACCCGAATCTGTTGAGATGTAGCCACCTTTTTGGGCGCCTGCAAAAACTTTCGTGCCATCGCTGTTTGTCGCGAGAGCCGGTCCATAACTTGTCTGTGGAAAAGTACTTGATGACCATGAAAGAGCAGATGCATCGGGTGATTTTGCAATAGTTACGACTTGTAAGCTCGTAATTAATGTCAGAGCTGTCAACAAGAGTGAAAAGGCGCGTGATCCAAGACTCGCATTTATATGCATGATTTAAGCGTAGAAGTTTTGTATTTGGAGATAATTAAATGGTCAAAATTGATTCGAATGCTACACATCCGTGACAGGTAGGACGAAAAGAGAACAGATGTGACATATCTATTACCTGCTTTACTGCTCTCATGCCAGACTTAGACATGCGCCCAACACGAATTCTTTATATAGAGAACGATCCAGCGCTCCGTTATATCTTGGGCAAAATGCTGGCATCATCAAGTGATATTGAAGTGCTCGGCAGCTTTTCTAGTGCAGATGAGGCACTACAACGAGAGCTAGTCCGTAAGGCAGACGTAGCTTTAGTGGATTTCGCTTTGGATCAAAATGGATTAAATGGAATTGAGCTAGGAATTGCCCTACGTAGCATTAATGAATACATCGGCGTTGTCATCTATTCACAGTTCTCGGTCAGACCTATGGTCAATCGCGTCCCTAAATCAATGCGCGCAGGATGGTCCTTCTTCAACAAATCTGCCGAGATGGATACAGAGGACTACGCAAAAATCTTGCGTGCGACGGCTTCCGGTAAGGGGAATTGGGAAGAGGTACTCGAGCAAGATAACAGTAGCCAGACGAGGGAAGCGTCTATTTTCTTCGCCCTCACTCCAAGGCAGAGATCCATTATGTCCTTAAGCGTTCAGAGCAAAAGCCCTCAGGATATTGCGGAGCAGCTTGGGCTCAGTTATTCGTATGTACGCAAAGAACTTTCTCGCGCCTACGCAGTATTGCTACCAAATGCCAAAGAGAGTGACGATTTGAAGACGGCGGCAGTGCTCAAATACATGGAATTAATGAGGATGTCTTGAAAAGAATTGAGTTGAAGAAACTAGTAGGCCTTATTGGCCCTTATCCATATAACCCATATTTAATTTTTCTTTTCTTTTTCTCCCAGTTTTTCTCAAGATTTATCCCAGTCATCGGCTTTGTGCCAGCTGGATCCGAAAGATGGAAAGCTGGCGGCTTAATCATCCTGTTATCCGCGCTACCGGGAGTGGTATTTGCATTAGGCGCCTTTCTTCTTAATCGTTTTAGGCCATGGTCTAGCGAGAGCGTACTTTTCTATATTCTCGAGGTAGCGTTCTTTCTTTCTATTAATCTTCTTTATCTTCCACTCATAAACTCAATAATTGAACAGCAACTTCGCCATAAAAATTATGCTCTTGTTCCGTTAACACCCGCCATTGTCATCTGTACGCTAATTTTGACTTTGCTTGCGCTAGCACTTATGCACCAGGCGGAGCGAAAAATCACACTCCGGCTTTTTTTAGCTTCGGAATTTGTGGAAAAATTACAGGCTGAACGTGATGACTTAATTGAGTATGACGAGAAACTTCGGCACCAAGCATCACAGTTTCTTCATGATCGGGTTCAATCGGATTTGATGGTTGTTG
>CANGWK010000083.1 GCA_947457615.1 Flavobacteriaceae bacterium | reverse complement strand
CAGAAATCAAAAACGGTTGTATATTTGCAACCGCAATTAAGCGAAGGTTTGGTAGTTCAGTTGGTTAGAATACATGCCTGTCACGCATGGGGTCGCGGGTTCGAGTCCCGTCCAGACCGCTAAAATTGGGAGAAGGTTTTCAGTAATGAAAACCTTTTTTGCCCAAAAAAAGTATTTAAGATTAGTTGTGTTGTTTTCGATACGAATTTGTAACTCGTATCATGGTTTAATTGTTAGACCGATGGAAAGCTTTCCGTTTATTCTGAATTAATTTCAGAATCTAAGGATGGCTTTTTTGCTTTATATAGCTTATTACCTTTAGTAATTAATTGTTAATTTGTATATTGCGATTCTTTTTTGATATATAAAAACAAATTTTTAATATTGTTAATCAACCAAACCAACTATTTAAAATGAAAAAATCATTACTCATACTCACCTTATTTTTTTCAACTTCTATTTTTTGGGCTCAAACTTTCCCCCACCCATCACAATTTAATAATGTTTGTGATGATAATAATGGCGGTTTTGCATCCTTTTATTTAGAAGGAATTTCATATGAAATTTTAGGTAATTTAAATTCACAAGATTATGTGATTACTTATCATGAAACACAAACTCAAGCTGAGATTGGTGTAAATCCAATGTCAAGTTCTTACATTAATATAACACCAACTTTACAAACTATTTTTGCTAGAATAGTAACCGTCGCAACACAACAATTTACGATTTTACAAGTCAATTTAAATGTAAATCCAACGCCAAACGCGCCAACACAAAGTATATCAGTTTGTTCAAACGCTTTTCAATGTTGGGATTTAACTAGTGTTGAAAACTCCATTAATCAAGTAAATACAGGTATTCAAATTACTTTTTATCAAACAGAAGCAAATGCACAAGTAGGAATCAATCCAATTGCAAATCCTAGTTGTTATGTTAGTGTTGCCTTATCTGCTAATCAACCTCCTGTATTTTATCGAGTAGAAAATGTTGTAACTGGTTGTTATTCTATAGGAATTATAGAATTAATTTTACAAGATTGCGGGGGTTCGAGTTGTTCACCATCTACAAATTTAGTGACCACCGATATAACAGAAACGTCTGCAACTTTAGCTTGGACTAATCCAGATTCCATCACTGAATCTTTAATTTATATTGCTCCAGCGGGTAGCCCTGCTCCGACAATCGCAAGTAATGCTTATTATGCTCAAGGAAGTTCATACACTTTTGAGGGTTTGACCTGCGGCACTCAATATGATATTTATATCAGAACTTATTGTACTTCTGTAAATATGAGTACTTGGGTTCAAACTACTTTTTCCACAGTGGCTTGTGTGCCCCAAGCCGGAGAACCAGTTGATTTAAGACAATGTGTAAATGATAATGGTTTAGCTTGTTTTGATTTATTTTCGAACACTACAATCATTATTAATACATTAAATCCAGTAGATTATTCTATTACCTATTACAACTCTGAATCTAATGCTTTGAATAATGATAATCCTTTAACGTCTCCCTATTGTACTTCAACATCACAAGCAGTATTTGCCCGATTGGAGAATAATATTACTCAAGCCTATCAAATATTAGGGTTCTCTCTTATTGTTGATACAGTTTCTAACGTAGTAACGCCATTAAATAATATGCAGCAATGTGATGATAATAATGATGGAGTAGTTACTTTTGATTTAACCACTGTTCAAGCGCAAATAAATACTAACAATACTTTAGAATATTATCCGAGTCTGTCTAATGCACAAAATCAAGTTGTGCCTTTTACTAACCCACAAACTTTGAATATTGGTATTCAAAATCCAATTACAAATGTTTTTGTTAGAGAAATAGTGCCGAATTCTTGTGATAGTATTTATTCGTTTCAACTAAACACCTATTCTAATTGTAATTTAGCTTCTGTATGTTCTCAAGCAAACTCTTTGTGTAATTCAATTGGTGTGCCCTTTTCTAATACTGTAAATAATAGTAGTACTGGTTCAGCTAATTGTTTATTATCATCACCAAACCCTACTTGGTTCTATTTGCCAATAAGCAATCCAGGAACAATAAATTTACAAATAAATCAAAATTCATTAAATGGAACTCCATTAGATGTAGACTATATTGTTTATGGCCCATTTACTAATCCGGTTTCACCTTGTGGTAATCCAAATTTATTATTAGCAAACGTTGTTTCTTGTGGTTTTTCTGTTGCAGCCGTTGAATTTCCATTGATACCTAATGCACAACCAGGGCAATATTATTTGTTAATGGTAACTAATTACAGTAACCAAGCAGGTTTTATTACAATTACTGAACTTGATAATTCTTCGGGTGGAATAGATTGTTCAGGTTTACGATTAAATGCTTTCTTAGATTCAAATAATAATGGAACTCAAGACAATGGGGAGCAGAATTTCCCGTTAGGGCAATTTTCTTATGAAGTAAACAACAATGGAAACGTTCATAATATAATTTCTCCAACTGGAATTTATAATATTTATGATACTTCTAATTCAAATTCCTATAATTTCAGTTATACAATAGATCCAGATTATGCAGCTTCATATGGTATAACTACTTCCAACTATAGCAATATTTATGTAGTTATTGGTGCTGGAATGCAAACTTATAATTTTCCAATTACTATTACACAATCTTATAATGATTTAGCAGTAAATATTGTTCCAATAAATGCACCAAGGCCAGGGTTTACCTATCAAAACAAAATAGTATATACTAATTTTGGCAATCAAACAGTTGTTGATGGAACAGTAACTTTTACTAAAGATGCTTTGGTGACGATTACTGATAACTCTCAAACAGGAACAACTTCCTCGGCTAATGGATTTACCTATAATTTCACCAATCTTTTACCTTTTGAAACAAGAACAATTATTCTGACTATGCAAGTGCCAAATGTTCCTACAGTTGTTTTGGGTGATCTATTAACTAATACTGCTAGTATTGCTCCAATTAGTGGAGATGTGGTTCCAACAAATAATACTTCCAATTGTTCTCAAATTATTATTGGGTCTTATGATCCTAACGATAAAATGGAGTCGCACGGTGAAAGGATATTACATTCAACTTTCACTGCCAATGACTATTTGTATTACACCATCCGATTTGAAAATACAGGAACAGCAAGTGCCATCAATGTTAGAGTAAATGATGTATTGGATTCAAGATTAGATGAAAATACAATTAGAATCATTAGTGCGAGTCACAATTATATTATGGATAGAGTAGATAACAATTTAACATGGCGATT
>CANGWK010000082.1 GCA_947457615.1 Flavobacteriaceae bacterium | reverse complement strand
CAAGATTTAAAAAAAATCCAAGAACGCTTTATCTGAAAAAAAGCGTGTTATATTTGCACAAATGGATCACGGAAAATTCTCTTTAGTCAATAAACAAGTTGCAAGCGTTGTTGCTGAGTTGTTGTATGTGCATGACTGCATCGTTTTGCCCGGATTTGGTGGATTGATTGGTAACTATGCATCTGCCCGTGTTCATCCAGTTTCGCATGTTTTCCAAATGCCCTCCAAGCAATTGGCGTTTAATCGGAATTTAAAAACCGATGACGGATTACTTGTTAATCACTATGCGAAAATCCAAAACAGTTCATTTTCTGAAGCTCGCACAACTCTTGTTGAGTATGCTGAAGCCCTTAATGATAGGTTGTTAGCAGGCGAACGAGTTGACTGGGAACATGTTGGGCAGTTTCAATCAGACGTTGAGCGAAACTTTCAATTTAGAGCGTTTACAACACATAATTTTCTCCCTGAATCCTTTGGACTTTACACGCTTCAGGTAAGTCCCATTAACCGAGTACCTTCTCCAGATCGCCGCCCTGAACCAGTTTTTGTAAATCGTGAGATTGTTTCGCCAGTAAAGCAAAATCGGAGGTTTCCTATTCGTACTGCATTAAAAACAGTCCCATTTATTTTATTGGCAGCTTTGATTGGAGTCAATGCAATTATTCCGGAAGGCAAAGGGATTTCAAAATCCGATTTTAGTATTTTCAGTAATACTTCCTCTGCTCCTTCTTTTGGTCTTAGTGCTGTCCATTCAACCAAAATGCCAGCAGTTCGAAAGGCCGTTGAAGTAATTGCCGTAGAGTCGTTTAGTGCGGAAAGCGCAAAAATATTCATTGTTGCTGGATGCTACTCGACCGAACAAAATGCAAGTGGTGCGGTTGAGTATTTAAATGAAAAAGGGTTTAATTCTTTCGTTTTAGATCAAACGCCTGCAGGACTTTACCGCGTTGTTTATGGTAGTTATGCAAGTGTAAATGAAGCGAGCAGTGAACTAAGCGCAATTAAAAAAGGATTGAACGAAGAAGCTTGGTTGCTTATTCGTTAAATTTCTTGAATTAAGATCCGGTTTGATTTTTCTCAAACTGAAGTCTTTTGTGTTTGTATATTTTAATTGCAAGCATCAATACCCCAATAAATCCTAATAAACCCAATATGCCATAGAGCATATCGAGCTCGTTTTGTAATTCTACAAGAAAAACGATTGCCACTAAAAAGAGTGTTGCAAATTCGTTCCAGATTCGCAGTTGATTCGAGGAATACCGAACAATATCCTTCCCGAGTTGCTTGAAAATAACATGCAAACTCAGGTGATATAGAGCCAATCCAACAACCAAACAAAGTTTAATGATTAGCCATCTATCGGACCATTGAATGTGATCCGCTTCAATAACTATCCAAGGACCTAAAATTAGCGTCAATATCATGGATGGCCAGGTAATTCCAAACCACAAACGTTTTTGCATGATACGGAACTGGTTCACCAATATTCGGTTTTCAGGTTCATTTTTACTGCGTGCTTCTACATCGTAAATAAAAAGACGCGGCATATAAAACAAGCCAGCAAACCAGGTAACAATGAAAATGATGTGAATAGACTTTAGGTACAAGAAATACATGCGACAAATATAACATCGGCAAACGAATAGCAGCAATTTAAGTTCAGGGATACTATCTTTGTGCTCATGAAAACACAAAAGTTTGCCCGTGAGTCGATGGCAATTTCTTCGGAAATCGTTCTCCCCAACGATACCAACACCCTTGGAAATTTAATGGGAGGAAGGTTGCTACATTGGATGGATATCACTGCTGCCATTTCAGCACAAAGACATTGTAAACGTGTAGTAGTAACAGCTTCGGTAAACAATGTTTCGTTTAGCCGTCCAATAAAATTAGGCGATATTGTAACATTGGAAGCGATTGTTTCACGCTCATTCTCCTCCTCGATGGAAATTTTTATCGATGTGTGGGTCGAGAACCATTCTACAGGCGAACGCATTAAGCACAATGAAGCAATTTACACCTTCGTTGCAGTAGATCAATTGGGAAATCCTATTGCCGTTCCTGAAACCATTCCCGAAACTGAATTGCAAAAATTGCGTTTTGATGGAGCACTCCGTAGACGCCAGTTAAGCTTGATTTTAGCCGGTAAAATGAAGCCTAATGAGGCAACCGAATTAAAAGCCCTTTTTTCGCCAGAGTCTTAACATTGTAATCGTTTTTACTAAAGCAGAAGTGAATTTTTGCCTTTTTGTAAATATTACAATAAGACTAGTTTTTGCAATTAAAACCTAATGCGTTGATTTACAAAGAAATATTTCCTTTTCTTAAAATCCCCCAAACTTAAAAATTTGTGTACGTTTGGCTCAGTTAATTCCAATTATCAACCTATAAAAAAACCGTTTATGTCGAACATTACGGATAAAAATGAGGGCGAATTTTTTAATGACGTTCTCAAGTATTTCAATCGCGCTGCTAAATTTCTAGATGTTCCGGAAGGGATTTTAGAGCAAATTAAACAATGCAACAGCGTATATAAAATGCGTTTTCCTGTTAAGATAGGAGATTCGTACGAAGTAATTGAAGCGTATCGCTCAGAGCATAGTCATCACAAACTTCCTACAAAAGGCGGAATTCGTTATAGTATGGGAGTAAATCAAGACGAGGTTATGGCACTTTCGGCTTTGATGACATACAAATGTGCTATTGTTGATGTTCCTTTTGGTGGAGCAAAAGGCGGAATTAAAATTGATCCGCGAAAACTGTCTTCTGATGAAGTAGAACGTATTACACGTCGTTACACATCGGAGTTAATTAAAAAGAATTTCATTGGTCCAGGTATCGATGTTCCTGCTCCAGATTATGGATCCGGTGAGCGCGAAATGGCTTGGATTGTAGATACATACCAAACATTTTTCCCGAACGACATCAATGCATTAGGATGTGTTACAGGTAAGCCTGTTGCACAAGGTGGAATTAGAGGTCGTAAAGAAGCAACCGGACTGGGTGTTTTTTACGGAATTCGTGAAGCTTTAAATGTTGCCGAAGATTGTGCTAAATGGGGACTTACTCCAGGTGTTCAAGGAAAAACATTTGTTGTTCAAGGTTTTGGAAACGTAGGTTTTCACTCGTGCAAGTTTGTTCATCAAGGCGGAGGAAAAATTATTGCCATTGCAGAATGGGATGGAGCGATTTTCAATAAAGATGGAATAGATCCAATGGCGCTTGAAGCACATCGCAACAAAACAGGAAGCATTTTAAATTTCCCGGGAACAACTACCAT
>CANGWK010000081.1 GCA_947457615.1 Flavobacteriaceae bacterium | reverse complement strand
GAATCCCCGTATATTATCATCAAATCCAGCGAACAAACTGGCGTATCGCATATTCATACTTTTCGCTGAAAGAGGGTCGTCTTTGTTTAAAAAGTTTTTCGTGATAACGTGTTTTGCTAACTGTTGAAGAAACTTGATACAATTCTCTTTCTTTACTTCGTATCCTTCTGGGTTTTCTGGCGTTATCGACCGTTTGCTAATCACATAATGATAGTTAAAGGTAAGTTCGGCATACTCTAAGCCGTCGATATGGTTATTGTGAATCATATTGAGATATATATTCGTGTTGTCAAATTCGCATAGGTAAATATAGAATAGTTCGTATAAGGTTATGTCTTTTGGTTGCTTTAATAGCCCCGTAAGTATGTAGCCTGATAACTGCTGTGGTAGCCCAATGTCTTCATTCACAACCGCCGAGGAGAGCATCCTTCCAATGATTTCATATATCTGCACGTCCGTAATGAATTGTTGTTCCATCTCGCCACCCTCACGTTTTTTATACGCAGCAATAACCTTTCTAAAATTGTCATCGGGTTCGAAGGCAGGATTGATATAGTATTTGCCTTCCTTATTATCACGTGGTTTTATAAAGGGTCGTGTAAGATGCGTGTCGTCGCAAAAGAGTTCTTCGAAAAACTTTGTAAAAAACTCCCGTGCGGGTCCGCCTCCATCGACCGCCTTAAATGTGGTAATGTTAAAATCATCATCGACATTTAATATCGACACATATATCCACGAATAATTATTCGAAAATAAATCTTGTTTTACTTGGTTATCGAGTTGGTTTCTTATGCTGTAAAAATAGAGAACGGCGGATGCGATTGCGGAATCTTTATAGAATTCAAAGCGTTCTCTCCTAATGTATCCATTATCATAATCAAACTCTATAAATCGTTCTTTCAGCGACGCTTTAATCACGTCAAGGGGTACAATCGGAGGGCTATGATATTGCTTACATATCCTCTTCATTTTATCTTTAAAATATTTATAACTTTTGTCACCGTCATAGATATTCATAATCGTTTTACAAACGTCGTTATAATTACCCACCCATTCGCCTTCGCCATCGCCTTCGCCGTCTAATGTGATTGCTGGACGGTATCTCGAAACCTTTTCATATCCATATAACCTTCGCTTCTTCTCTAAAAACGCATTCTTAAACTTGATTCCATACGAGGATATATCCGACGGACGCATATTCGAATCAAATAGCAACGCCTTCTCAAATATCGTATTGTATTCTTCGCTGTCTCTCACGATTCTTTTGCCAGTTTTAGGGTTTATACTGGGCTGTCGCACCCATCGCAAACAATCCCCGATGCCATAGTAGTCTGGTATAGTCTTTAACACCTTCCGTTTACACCGAATACCCGCTGGACTAATATCATACGGCTCTGCGTTCGTGTTAAATAGCAATGTTTGTTCGAATATTGTATTGTATTCCTTTGAATCTCGTATGATTGGCATCCTTGTCCTCGGGTTTCGGTAGGGTTCATATATCCAATCCGAACATTCATCAATCGTATAGATAATACCTGTATAATCCGTTCTTTTTTTGATGACAATCGGCTTATTTATAATTTCACGGCGAACGCCCTCGCCTTCCTTTACAATCATATAGTAATAGGGTGTCAAGTTCATATCTTCGACTTTCATATACGTATTCTTCGCAATCTCCGTAGGGATATCAAGCGACCGCAAATCATCCTTGCTAAGAAAAACATAAAAAGGCAGTTGCCCGTTCGGTCCCGTAAAGTCCTCAATGATAGCCATTCTCAATTTTTCATTGATTAGTTCGATGCCTTTTTCTGGTTTCTTCGTGCCGATAATCTTCCATTTCATTTCAAATTGCGAAGGCGTTCGACTAGACTTTTCTCTGTTTCTCTTTATGGTGGCATTGACGGACGCAATCAATGCGTCGAAGACACGATGTCCGAACGTGGTTATCATACGTGGCACTAAGTTCGTGTCATACTGATAACTGAAACATAATAGGCGATTGTAGAGAGGCGAATCAATCAAGACGGGTTCATAGGTGCGTGGATTCATAGTAGGCATCATCGCCCACGCTTTACATTCTTCGAGTGTAAAATTATTATCAGCGTTATCAGCCTCTACCGATATGCGACGATTTTCTATTTTTATACTCGTGATAACCTTCATCCCTTGTGGCAACGGCTGTTGTTTTACGTGCTGTCTCCCAGATAATATATTGTAATAATCATTGCGATATGTTTCTTCGTGTGCGGGTTCTCTCGGGTCAAGATTAAACCCGGCTACCCTCACTGCGTATCTCTCGTCAATCACGTCATCTACAATATCGAATAAATATAGTCTTATTCGTTCATCTAATCCCTGTGTATATACGTCTATATAGTCGATTAGGTGTTTTGATATATTCAATAACAATTTGGTGTT
The DNA here is from genome assembly GCA_947457615.1 of Flavobacteriaceae bacterium. Lineage (GTDB taxonomy): Bacteria > Bacteroidota > Bacteroidia > Flavobacteriales > Flavobacteriaceae > Flavobacterium. The sequence goes on along the minus strand of CANGWK010000081.1, from coordinate 944 downwards.
TTTGAAATATGTTATGCTATTCACATAGGAAGGATACTCAATCGAGGACGACGGGGTGATTGAAGGGTCTAAGAGTTGCGAGTATATATTGCGAACATACATCTTTACCAACACCTTGATATTATCAAACTCTTTTTTGTATTCCTCTTGTCCCTTGGTATCTTCAATGTATTTCTTAATCGCATCTGTAATCGACTTTCTGTCTTCTGAGGTATAAGATTTTACAATTTTATTTATTAATGTTGTCCCGTGTTCTACCTCATTCGATAGAGAAACCAAAAACACCCGAATACTTGTAAAAAAAGAGTCTGGCAGCAGAGACTGCGAATGCTGCGGAGACTGCCTATGCGTCCGTCGTTGCGTCTGCCTGAACTGTTGATATTCCTTTATCAATCTTTCTTCCTCCTGATTCTCTAACATCATATCCATTAGTTTTCTTTTTTCTCTTTGACTCATACTTTTATCCGATGACGAAGATACGCCAAAGGTATTCTTTTTTACCTTCATTTTTGGCAAATCGATAGTTCCGATAGTTCCTATCTCCTGATGTAAAAAAAGGTCGTCTGTCTTTTTCATTAACGCCAATCGGTTTTTCACATTTAGAATAATCGCATGTATATATTTATAAATGTTATACATAGCGTCTGTTGGCTTGTCATCTAAAACCGCTGGTGTCGGCAATCCATATTGTAGGGTGGTATATAGTAATTCTATATATGTTTTTTCGTACATCACAATCGCTTCTTTTGTTCGTGGATTTACCAGATGATTCTTAGCCCACGCTTCGCATTCCTCCCTTGTAAAAGGCGGGTCTGAATATTTAAAGTTGTGGTATGCGTATAGACGCAACGTGTTGTTCTGCTTAAACTCGTGAATCCGCTCTATTATTTTTTGTCTCAATTCAGAATTATAAAAACACTTACGTTGCATCTTATTTAAGATGT
>CANGWK010000080.1 GCA_947457615.1 Flavobacteriaceae bacterium | reverse complement strand
ACGAGGACCGGAAATGCCGCGGTCAGGGCAAGGAGCAGGGCCTGTGCGAAAGAGAAAATTCGGAGATTCATGGGATTGAAGACGTCCAGCTTAGTTTCCGAAGGTGATGCTCGGCGCGATGGTGAGGGTCACTTTGACCGCCCCACCCTGGCCCTTCGCGTTAGTTCCGGAGACAGAGACCACGAAGGTACCGGAAGCGGTGGGTGTGCCGGTGATCGCACCCGTGGTGCCGTTGAGGCTGAGACCCGGAGGCAAGCCTGAGGCCAGGTAGGAAGTCGCGGCAGGATCGGATCTCGCGGTGTAGTTGACAAAGGGCGCACCGACTGTGCCCGAAGCCGTCTGCGAGCTCACGATCACCGGAGTATCTTTGGCAGGTGCCACGTTCACGGTCAGGGCAAACGGCGCGCTCACGCCGGCCGAGTTACGCGCCAAGGCCGAAACCGAGAAACTAGTCGGAGCGGTGGGTGTGCCGTTGATCACGCCGGTCTCGGTCTTGAGCAACATCCAAGCCGGGGCCCCGCTCAACTCGAAGGACGTCGGGTTGCCGTTGGCGGTGATGGCGTAGGAGAACGAAACTCCGACCTGCGCGGAAACGGTCATGGCACCAGAGATGACCGGGGAGGACAAAGAAGGGCCGACTTGGATGGTGAGGTTGCGGATCGGACCGGCGCCAACGCTGTTGGTCGCGACCAAGCTGGCCACCGTGGTGCCGACGGCGGAGGGCGTGCCGGTGATCTGGCCGGTGAAGGGATTCACGACCAGACCCTCCGGCAGGTTTACCGCATCGCGCGTCACCAGCGGCGAGTTGGTGGCCTCGATCGTGTAAGAGAAAGGAGTACCAACATTGCCCACGGCCGTGCCGGGACTGGTGATGAGGGGCGCCAAGGCGGAGGGCCTGATCGTAAAGATCACGCTCTGCGCCAAGCTCGTGCCACCTGGGCCCGTGGCCGCCACCGCGGCCTCGAAGGTACCGGCCTGCGCGGGGCTGCCCTTGATGAGGCCCGTCGAGGAATTGAGCTCGAGGCCCGAGGGCAGGTTGCCGGCAACACTATAACTACTGATCGGACCGGGACTCGCGGTGATGAGGTAGGAGGTTTGACCGCCGACCTCGCCGGTCGCAGTCGGCGCGCTCGAAACCACCGGCGCCGCGGGCGCGGAATTGATCGAGAACACCAGTGACTCGGCGGCACCAAGCCCGTTAACGTTGGCCACCCGGATGGTCGCCGTGAAGTACCCGGACAGCGTCGGGGATCCCGAGATCTGGCCGGAAACGACGTCGAGCACGAGTCCGGGAGGCAGGTTGAGCGCGACGTACGAAGTGGGCGACTCACTGGCGGTGATCCGATAGCCGAACACCGAGCCCACCCGGCCAGTGGCCGACAAGGCGCTGGTGACCACTGGGGTGGCAGGCGCGGGCGCTATCGCAATGGCGAGTTCCTTGGGGTTGCCGGTGCCGTCGGCGTTGGCCGCCGACAGCTTGACCTTGAAAGGAACCGACCCGGTCGCGCTCGAGGGAACCCCGGAGATCACAGCCCCGTTGAGTACGAGCCCCGCGGGCAAGGGCGTCGCGCTGTAGGTGGTCGGTTCATTCGTCGCCGCGATGGCGTAGGTGAAGCCTTGGCCAACTTGGCCGGCAGCCGAGCCGTTACTCGTGATCTCAGGCACGGAAAGCGGGGGAAGAACGTTGATCGTGATCTCAAGGCCGAGTCCGGTCGCGCCGACCGTGCCCACTTTGGTGGCGGCGAACATCGCTTTGTATACCCCCGTCGTGCCAGCGGCCGGTTCGCCGGAAAGCACTCCGGTGGCGCCATCAAAGCCCAGTCCGACTGGCAAGGTCCCCAGAAGACCGAACGTCACGTTCGGGGGAACGATGTCGGCACCGGCCGACTTGGCCGCGAGCGTGAACGGCGTCATGGCTTCACCCACCCGCACCGTCAAAGACGGCGTGCTGACGACCTGCGGAGCCTCAGGGTGAGGATTCACGGTCAGCGCCAGAGTCGTGGGCGGGCCGGTACCGGCCGTGTTCTGCGCGGAGATCGGAATCAGGAAGGTACCAACCCTGCTGGGGATTCCGGAGATCACGATCGACTTGGCTACACTGTTAAACGTGCCCGCCGATAGCCCAGCGTCCAACAAGGCGGCGGCACCCACCGTAAATCCGGTTGGGTCTGGAACAGCCGTCACCGTAACCGAGAAAGAGGTTCCGACGGTTCCCGTCCGCACGCTACCCCCGACAATGGTGGCAACCGGGGCATTCTCCGCCGGATTCACCACGAGCGCGAAGCTGGCGGTCGCGGACAGCCCGCCGCGGGTCGCCGTGATCGAAACCGGGAAGGTGCCCGTGGACTGCGTTGTGCCACTGATTTGGCCCGTGGCGGTCGAGAAGCTCAGGCCGGACGGCAGCTCGCCCGAGAGGCTATAGGTGGTGGACTGAGCGCTGGTCCCAAAATTCGGGGTAAACGTAAAGAAGGTTCCGGCTTGCGCCGAGGGATTCGTGACCCCCGCGTAGGCGGGCGCGTCGGCCGGAAGGTTTACCGTGACGAGGAGCGGCAGGCTGGCCGAACCCGTCGCATTGGTCGCCGTGATCGTGAAAACGTACGCGCCGCCCTTGAGAGGCGTTCCGGTCAGGACTCCCGCGGCGGAAATGGCGAGGCTGTTCCAGCCTGCCGGCGCGGACGCCGGACTCACGACAAAGGTCAATCCGGTGGACGGCGCGGCGACGGTTGAGTAGCTGAACGGTTGTCCCGCGGTCGCCACAGCGGCAGCCGCCGAGGTGATGACCGGCGCCGGAGGCTGCACCGTAATGGCGACGGGCTTGGAATTGCTCCCCTTGGCGTTGGTGGCGGTGATGATGACTGCAACCGCCGTGCCAGTGACCGCCGTCGGCGTCCCGCTGATGTTACCCGTCGCCGCGTCGATTTTGAGCCCCGCCGGCAGGTTGGCCGAGGCAGAGAAGACGGCCGGAGCGGACCGCGCATTGAGAGAAACGGGGCCGAAGAGGAACGAACTGCCTTGGATCGCCACGGCAGACGGCGCCGGAATAGAGAAGTCCGGCAACAGGGGCTCCACGGTCAGCGGCTGGCTCACAGCAGCGGCCGGATTGAAGTTTTCGTTGCCCGCCTGCCGCGCCGTGATCGTCACGGAGCCCGCCGAGACAGGCTTCACCCCATTGTCCGCCCCGATGGCGGCGACGAGCGGATTGCTGCTCACGACGGAAACCGGCAGCCCCGAGGAGGCCGTGGCGTTCAACAGGAAGGCTAAATCATCCACCGACTTCGTCGCGATGACGGGGAAGGTGATGGTTTGCGCGGCCTTGGCGATGACCAAGGTCTTCGACGCGTCGACACCCGAGAAGTTGGCTTCGT
>CANGWK010000079.1 GCA_947457615.1 Flavobacteriaceae bacterium | reverse complement strand
GTGAAGATTATCCATCCTGTTGTTCCAGTAGGTTGTGGGACTTTGAAGGTCTTACAGTCCGTCGGGACGGGTTTCCTGAAGACCAGGCGGGAGCTCGGCGTCCAACCGTAAAGAGTCTGAAGCTGGCTTGCGCGGCTCATACTCTGGTAATTTTACTTCTTGAGACTGCTGGGTGAAAGCCGGTTCGTTTTTCGGGAGCTGGGGAGGTCCTTGCTGGAGGTAAGGTGAATGAACTGGTGGTGGGGGCGGAGGCGGCGCCTGGTGCATCGGTACCGGAACATTGCGGTAAATGATCTGGGGTTCCGGAGGATACAGCACACGTGTAGCTACATAAGCAAAAATCTGTAGGATGGCTAGGACACATATGGTCGCCAGCGCGATGTACAGAACATCTAATGCTATCATTTGTTGTTCGGGTAGGTTTTTCAGGCCTCGTCTATAACGTACAGCTCCGAGTACTGATTCCCCACTTCCATCCACATCTTCTTGTGTGTGAATACTGAAAGAGTTACTGATTCGCTGTACATAACCTTGGCAGGAACTACTCCGTCCCAAGGTTCTTCAGTATACTCTAGTATGTCTGTATCACTTGTTACAAAGTGACGGCGAATCTTCATTTGAGGAATATACGCCCATCCGTCATCGCACCACAGAACCTGAACCTCCTTTGTTTCCCGAATTGCCGGGAGCTTGAAGGGAACCTTCCGTCCGTTGTACCGCTTGATTTGCATTGTTTATATGTACTGGTGATAGTCCCATTTGAATCCGTATTTCCGTGGATTTCTGGATGATTTCACAGAGATACAGGGTATCAAACAGAGCATTATGAAGCTGTTCCGCTTTAGGTGGATGGCCCAACACAGTCTGATAAAGTTCTTTTAGTTTTGGGTACTTGTACCCATACCGACCGGGAATCTTACACATTGGTGTGCCAATTTCCATCGTACAGAACTTACGTTTAGCAAATCCCGGGAACGGTATACCCAAGTCCCAAACAATAGCATTCAGAACAACATTCATATCAAACTTTAAATTGTGGGCGACCATCACATCACACTGTTCGCTATTGAATGCTTCCATCACATCCCGAAGCGGCAGGCCGAACTCTAGAGCTTTGGCGTGTGTCACGCCGTGGATACGCGATGCTTCTTCTGGAATTGTCCACTTACCGGGCTTAACAATGTAACAGTGTGTCTTCATAACTGCATTAGAGTCCGAATCAAGAACAGCCCAAGAAATGGACACTAGATGTGGCCAGTTGTCGGGCGATTTGGTAGCTAGTAAACTTGAATCATGTGGGAGACCAGTAGTTTCTGTATCGAATACAAGTATCTTCATTTTAGTACTGAATATCTGGTTTTATAAAGTTTCGTTTTACGCGGAGTGTAGGAGGTAGAACGATACCGCTCCAAAGACTGCAGAGTGAACCAGTAGTCCGTACGTTGTAGGGGCTCCACCCATAGATACACGCAGCGTCTCGACGTAATGAGGGGCAACCGCTCCCACTAGCGTGCTGACTACGCCGTCAACGAGACGGAAGGTTGTGGGAGAGCTTAATACAAAAAATAGGATAGCAAGAGTGAAAGAGTGAACGAACTTCTTGCTGAACATTTGTGTCTTACGTAGAAAATGTCTTCTGGGTTTGAATGATTGACTTTAACCATTCCGGAATGTTTTCTACGATATTTTTCACCGTAATGATATCTTGTGGCACCGGGTAATGAATATCCAAGGTGTTGCTTTCGCAAATAAATAAGCACGCACACGTTAGAAAACATATCCGCTGTTTCAATAGGCTCGGGTTCCATCGTAGACAATGAAGTTTGTACAGTGCGTCAATGTATGGGGCCAGCACTCCGGCCTGTGGAGATGTCCGAGCGGCATACTGCACAATATCCCAAAATACCCAAACAACATGTCTAGAGTGCTCGTCTGAAATATAAGGGTTGGGTCGGTAAGCACATAATAAGGATTCTTTGCGAGTCTTCTTGTACACGCTGGCGAATTTGAGGATCCAGGAGATCCAGTACAGTGCTCGCGTGAGATCCCGAGATTCCGGGCGTAAACAGTAAGCGAGTTCATTTAACGAAACGTAAAGGTCTAACGGATCATCTTCCTTTATAAGAGGGCGAATATAGTTGGAGGATGGAGCCTTTAAGTTTTCCGTAACTGTTACTTGTTGGAAATCGTGTTCGGGTTTGATTGGTGGAAGTGAAGGTAGTTTGTTTTTACGAGTCAGAGCTACTGTTGCTGCAGCTTCACATACTAGGTTTCTGACTGCATTATTATTACGCATATCAGTCATAGCTAGAACGGAGTACTGTCCTTCATATGGCGAGAACTTCTCGTAAGCTTGGACTAGGTACAGAAACACATTAGGAGCTGCACGATTAATATGTTTGGCCGATGATTCGAATAACGTAGTCCACAGAGAATGAACTAGACCGGAACACAGAAGTTCCAGGGTCCAGTAACACGCATAATCTGCGTGACCTAGTTTAACGTTCTCGTCCAGAACTTTGTAGACGTGTGTCCGCAAATGTCCAGAGAAAGTGAATTTTTGAAAATCTAGAACTGTTCTGCCGTCGCTCACAACGACACTCATTATTTAGTGAAGTACACGAGATACTGGTACTCCTTACCGCATCGGACTAAATCCACAGTTTCTGCGTGTGTGAAACCTGATGTACGAATAATATTGATCATGCGTTCCTTGGATGGCATGTACATTGATAGCTTGTTTTCACGGTATTTTATACCGTTGTTATCAGCCGCATCGTAATAAGAAAACACTTCGTCGTACGACGCATCATCTTCGTCTGCCTTCTTCTTGAGCTTTCCAGAATACTTGAACTTGTCAAAGTAAACTATTGATTCGGTTTGACGTTCAATGTTGTACTTCTGTAACGAAAAGGCTGCGAAGGGTGATGACAAATCGTGTAAGGGATCAAACTTGTCGGGATCAACTAGATGAACTACAAAGTATCCTCCAGGCTGGAGCCACTGGTAAGCGTTGTCTGAAAGAATACGAGGATTCTGGAACATGTAGATTGAGAACCCCAAAAGCAGACAATGGCTGAACGATTTAGGAGAATAGAGTTGGGGCAGGGTTACGTCACCCTTATTGAATTTCGCAGAAGGACATCGTTCACGAGCCTTGGCCATCATGGCATCCGATGTATCAACGCCAATATACGATACGCCCAAATCACGGAAAAACTGTGCATGAGTCCCAGTTCCACAACACATATCTAGAACCCGAACTGCATCAGTCTGGCGATCGGCCAGTGAAACGTCCTGCATCGAGACTTCTTCATACTTAATTCGTTCATTGGAGTTCCATAGCGAATCGTAGATCGAAGCGTACATTTCGTCATAAATTTCAGCATCGTGTAATTCTTCCGTCTTTCCATCCTCGAATC
>CANGWK010000078.1 GCA_947457615.1 Flavobacteriaceae bacterium | reverse complement strand
TCGACGAATTCGGCGCAGATGCGCTGCGCTTTGCCAATGCGGCGATGGCCTCCCTCGGCGGCACGCTCAAGATGGATACGCAGCGCATCGCGGGCTATCGCAACTTTGGCACCAAACTGTGGAATGCCTGCCGCTTTGCCGAGATGAACGGCGTATGGGAAGGCCACACCACCGCAACCACCCCGCCCAAGGTGGCGGCCACAGCCAACCTGTGGATCATCGGCGAAACCGCCAAGACCTTGGCCGAGGTGGATGCCGCCCTGACAGACTACCGCTTCGACACCGCCGCCGATGCGCTCTACAAGTTCGTCTGGGGCAAGGTTTGCGACTGGTATGTCGAATTTGCCAAACCTTTGTTTGATGGGCCTGCCGCTGCAGAAACCCGCGCCACAATGGCGTGGGTGCTGGACCAGTCGATGATCCTGTTGCACCCGATCATGCCTTTCATCACCGAAGAGCTGTGGTCCACCACGGGCACACGCGCCAAACTGTTGGTGCATACCGACTGGCCGTCTTACGGCGCAGACCTGATCTCCCCCGAAGCCGACCGCGAAATGGCATTCGTGACCACCCTGATCGACGAAATCCGCTCTGCCCGCGCCGAGGTGCATGTGGCGGCGGGCTTGAAAGTCGATCTGGTCGCCACCGCCCTGTCGGCCGAAGCGCGTGCCGCTTGGGGGCGTAACGACAGCCTGATCCGCAGACTGGCGCGGCTCGACGGCTTTTCCGAAGGCCCCGCCCCAAAGGGTTCGATCACCTTGGCGCTAGAAGGTGCCGCCTTTGCCATTCCTTTGGCCGGCCTGATCGACATTGCCGAGGAAAAGGCCCGCCTGTCCAAGACGATGGAAAAGCTCGCCAAGGAAATCGGCGGGCTGAAGGGGCGGCTGCACAACCCCAGCTTTGTGGCCTCCGCCCCCGAAGACGTGGTCGACGAGGCCAAGGCCAATCTCGAAGCGCGCGAGGAAGAAGCCGCCAAGCTGCAAGCTGCCCTCAAACGCCTTGCCGACCTAGGCTGATCACGGCCCCGCCGCAAATTCCAAGGCGCGTCGACAGCGCCAGGTTTTGATCTCGCCTCTGGCATGCCGCCACCCAGCTTGGGGCGCGGCACAGCCAAGTTATGTCGGGCAAGATCACATCACCCCCCTCTTTCTCTTGCCCTTTGTCGCACTACTCTCGGGGGTGAGGCGCTTTTGCGCCGAGGGGGCAGAAGGCCCCCTGATTGTGCCGACAGATGTGCCATAATCACCCTTCCCACAGGAGAGTGCGATGTCTTGGCTTTCACGCATGGCGGAACGACAGATGACCAAGGCCCGCTTGCAAGGCCAGTTGCAAGGTTTAGCGGGCGAGGGAAAGCCTTTGCCCGAACGGCCCGGCGATGCCTTTATCTCGGCAGGCGACGCGATGGGCTTTCGCATCATGGCCGAGGCGGGGGTTTTGCCTGAAGAGATTACTTTAAAAAAGCAGGCCATCGCCTTACGCGAAACCTTGGCAACCCTAACTGACGCCCAAGCCATCAAAGCTGCCATGGCCGAACTCGCCCGTGTCGAAATGCGCCAAGCCATGGCCGAAGAGGTGCGTCGGGCATTTTTGAAGGGTTAGGCTGGCACAGGCTGCGCACCAGCCCCCTTGCGCTTGCGGCTTTTGCAAGGTTCACTTGGGCGCAAACAAAGGATGCCGCCATGACACAGCTTTCCCCTCTCAACCCCGCCATGGCCGCCACCGAATTGCCCCCCGTTATGGAGGCCCGCCGCTGGCTAAGTGGTGTGACCTTTCCAGCCGATCGCCCCCTGATCAATGTCAGCCAAGCAGCCCCGCTTGATCTGCCCCCCCTTGGCTTGCGCCAAGCCCTTGCAGATGCTGCCCTAAACGACCCAAACGCGCATCTGTACGGCCCTGTTCTGGGTCTGCCCGATCTGCGCGCCGAAGTCGCCAGCCAGTGGAGCCGCGCCTACGACGCAACCATCTCGCCCGAACAAACCGCTATCACCCAAGGCTGCAATCAAGCCTTCTGTGCCACCATCTCTACTCTTGCCGGGGCGGGCGATGAGGTGATTTTGCCCTGTCCGTGGTATTTCAACCATAAGATGTGGCTGGACATGGCGGGTATCCACGCGGTTCCCCTGTCCGTCACGTCAGATCTGATCCCGTCCGCTGCGGCGGCAGAGGCTTTGATAACCCCAAAGACCAAGGCCATCGTACTTGTATCGCCGAACAATCCAGGCGGGGTGGAATATCCGGCCCAGACGTTGACAGATTTCCGCGATCTGGCGCGGCGGCGTGGGGTGGTGTTGATTGTGGATGAAACCTACCGCGATTTTGACAGCCGCACAGGAAGGCCGCACGATTTGTTCACCCAAAGCGATTGGGCTGACGGCTTTATCCAACTGTACTCTTTTTCCAAAGCCTATCGCCTTACAGGCCACCGGGTTGGGGCCATTGTGGCCTCTGTGGCCCGTTTGGCCGAGGTAGAGAAGTTTCTTGATACGGTGGCAATCTGCCCCAACCAACTGGGCCAGATCGCAGCCCTTTGGGGAATGCGCAATCTTGGCCCTTGGGTCGCCCAGCAACGCACGGAAATCCTATCACGACGCGACGCGATGATCGCTGGGTTTGCATCCTTGCCAGCATGGAAGCTGTTAGGCTGCGGCGCCTATTTTGCTTATGTCGAACACCCTTTCGCAATTTCCTCGACCGAGGTGTGCAAGCGCGCTGTGGCGGACGCCTCGCTTTTGATGTTGCCGGGGTCGATGTTTCAACCACAAGGCTCACCGCAAGGTGCGCGTCAAATTCGCATCGCCTTCGCCAATATCGACAAAGACGGCATTGCCGAATTCTTCAAGAGACTGGCAAAATTCAAACCCTAAGCCCACAAAAGCCTGTGATTTTTCAAAGAATGGTCGTTGCCCCGCGCGCCACCCTTGCCCCGAACCTGCCTTTCAGCTTACACCCATGCCACTTTGAAAAGGATGCAGGCCATGGCCAAAATCACCACGCCCAAAGACCCAGACGAGATCAACCCGCGCAAATCCTCGACCCCGGCCGCAAAGGTCTTGTCGTTTGTCATGCTTGGAATGCTTGTCATAGGCCTTGGGGGCTTTGGTGTCAGTAATTTTGGCAAAGAGGTGGACACGGTTGTCACCGTTGGCAAGGCGCAAGTCAGCACCACCCAATATGCCCGCGCCCTGACGGCGCAAATCAACCAGTTTTCCCAGCAATTCGGCCAACAATTCACCTTTGCCCAAGCCCAGATGTTCGGCCTTGATGCGCAAACACTCCAACGCCTGATCGCCGACGCCGCCTTGGATAACGAGGCGATACGCTTGGGCCTTTCGGCGGGGGATGTGCGCGTGGCGCAGCAAATTGCCACAAACAAGGCCTTTTTGGATCTTAGCGGTAAGTTTAGCCGCACCACATATACTCAGGTGCTGGAACAAAACCGTCTGACTGTTCAAGAATTCGAAACGGGGCTGCGCGATGATATGGCACGGCAAATGCTGCAAGCGGCAATCGTTGGCGGTATGCAAACACCCCAAGCCCTGACCGACACGCTTTATGCCTTTCAAGCCGAGACACGGGCCATGACCGTGCTGCAGTTGA
>CANGWK010000077.1 GCA_947457615.1 Flavobacteriaceae bacterium | reverse complement strand
TTCCGGATCAGACAGGCTTCTTCATAGGCCTCAATGTCTTTGAGCCGGTACAAGACCTTCCCCACGATCTTCAAGTACTGCGGGCCCTCGCCGACGCTGCGCCAGCGCTGAAGTCGAGCAATTGAACACACCCAACGATCGGCGAGCATTATTTCGGTCAGTAGCTCGCGTGTAGTTTCGGCCGGGACCTCTGGAGCCAGGTGTTGGGGCACGGGCGTGGATTGTCTGGCTACGGTTTTGGCGATGCCACTGGACAGGGCGTCCAGTACGGCACTCATTTTTTCAGCCTGTAGGTTCGATGATGGGGCTTGGTTAGTAGCCATGGATTTGCTCCTTGATGCCTATACGTAGTGGTTTCATATAGGTTCATACCGGTTGGCCGGGCATTTTTTCTCAGTGAGATCTCACTGGGGGAAATCGCTCCATCAAGTTGGATGTGGCAAAAATCGAATTTGCGCCGAACCGATTGCAAGCGGTTTTATGTGAGTTTGAACCGCCAAGCACCTGTAAAGACGCGCCTTCTGGAGCGTTTTACATTGCGACCCGCTATTAACCCTACCCATCAGACTGATTGTTGGTGTCAGGTGGACCGACAGCACCGCTGTAGGGTCTCTGCAAAATGAGCGCTATCAATGCCTTCGTGACTTGAATTCTGTGGTGTTTGACAATATATGATGGCTGTCATATTATTCTCGGATGTCTGTATCCCTGAGCCGAAAAGAACTCAGCCATGCCCGCATCGTCGATGTGGCCTCCAGAGCGATCCGTCGCGCGGGCTACCGTGGCGTGGGCGTTGCCGACATCATGAAGGAGGCTGGTCTGACGCATGGTGGCTTTTATGCGCACTTTGACTCGCGCGACGCCCTGGTCGTCGAAGCCATGGCAAAAGCAGGTCAAGACAATATTGCTTCTTTGACTAAAGTGGTCGAGCGCCGCCTGACCCAGGGGGGTACGCGCTTTCAAGCCTTGGTGGAAACCTACTTGCATGAGACCCACATGGAGCGCACCGAGGACGGTTGCATCATTGCTGCGCTGTCGTCTGAAATGACGCGCCAAGAGGATGTGGTGCGTGATGAGGCTCGCCGCCGCGTCGATGCCATGGTGAGCATGGTGCAAGCCGCCCTGCCCGGGGCAGCCGATGAAGGCGAAGCAGCCGTTGTCACCGCCACTATGGTCGGGGCCTTGCAATTAGCCCGCACGCTCGGCGGCAAAGCCGGTCGCTCACTCTTGGCTCAAACACGTCAGACTTTGATCGAGCGTCACAAGCACGCCACCCATCACTGAGTTGTGTCTGTATCACCCAATGAGAAATTTTTATTCATCCATAAATATGATGATCATCATAAAAGGAATATGCCATGCAAATTGAAAAATCTACCGTTCTCATCACGGGCTCCAATCGCGGTATTGGACTCGCGTTTGCCAAAGCTTTTCTTGCGCGAGGTGCACAAAAAGTTTATGCAGGTGCACGTGACCCCTCCAAGCTCAGCCTTGCGGGTGTGACGCCCATCCAGCTCGACGTCAATTCCATCGCTGATGTGCAAGCAGCAGCGGAAATGGCGCAGGATGTCACGATCGTGGTGAACAACGCGGGCATCGCCAATCTGGGCAGTTTCATGGCCGATGATGCAGAGGCTGCGCTGCGCAACCACCTTGAAACCAATGTGCTGGGACCGCTTCGCGTGAGCCGCGCTTTTGCACCTGTGCTGGCCCGCAATGGTGGTGGCGCGCTGCTCAATGTCGCCTCGATTGCCAGTTGGATCACCAGCCCTCTGCTGGCCAGTTATGCCGTTTCCAAATCGGCCTTGTGGAGCTTGAGCAATGGTTTGCGCAACGATTTGCGCGGGCAGGGCACCCAGGTGCTGACCTTGCACATGGGTTTTGTCGATACCGACCTGACCAAAGGTCTGGATATGCCCAAGGCAACCCCAGAGGCCATCGTCGAGCGTGCACTGCAAGCGCTCGAAGCGGGTGCGCATGAGGTCCTGGCCGATGAAATGACCCAGCAGGTCAAGGCCGGCTTGTCGGCTGAGCAGGCAGTTTATTTGGCGGCGCGCTGAAATGACGACTGCCAAAGTCCAACCCACACCGCTGGATGCGTCTGCATCGATGCCTGTCAAATCCCCTTGGCCTGCTTTTTGGATCGCGTGCAGTGCTACCTTTTTGGTGTCGCTTGACACCACCATGTTGTTTGCAGCCTTCGATGCGCTGAGACAGAGCTTTGCGGGCACATCGGCCGCCGAGCTGTCTTGGGTGATCAATGGCTACACCGTCGTGTACGCTGCCATGTTGATTCCTGCAGGCGGTTTGGCCGATGCCTACGGACGTCGCCGCATATTCCGCTTTGGTCTGACCCTGTTCCTTGTCGCATCGGTGGCTTGCGGTGCGGCAAACTCAGTCGAATGGCTCATCGCCGCACGGGTCTTGCAAGCCCTTGGGGCTGCATTGTTGACACCAGCTTCCATGTCCATTGTGTTAGCTGCATTTCCCACTGAAAAGCGCGCCGTGGCTATAAGTTTGTGGGGTGCAGTGGGTGGACTGGCCGCAGCCGTTGGGCCGAGCTTAGGCAGTTGGGTGACTGCCAGCGCAGGCTGGCCCTGGGCCTTTTACATCAACCTGCCTGTCGGTCTTTGGGCACTATGGCGTAGCGCCTCCCACGTGGAAGAAGCCGTCAAGCCTGAGCAACGCAGAAGCGTGGATGTCATCGGTCTGCTGTTACTGATGTTTGCCGTAGGCGCGATCGCTCTGGCCATTGTGGAAAGTGGTGAGTCTAGGTGGCCCACGCAACAGATTGTGCTTGTAGGTACGGGTGGTCTGATGGCGGTGGCCTGCTTTGTGTTTTGGGCTCGAATTCGTCCCCACGCATTGATCGATTTATCCCTGTTTCAACATCGCACCTATCGGTTTGTGAACGCTGCCACGCTGGTGTTCGGGACGGCTTTTTCGATGATGTTTTTAGGGTTCTTTTTCTTCATGCTTGGTGTCTGGCATTACACCCTGCCACAGGCTGGACTTGCCGTGACACCCGGCCCTTTGCTGGTCATGCCAACAGCCATCGTCACCGGGCGACTGGCCTCGCGCTTGGGTCATCGACGCTTCCTGGTGGGTGGATCGCTGCTGTACGCTCTCAGCAGCTTGTGGTTCTTTCTGGTGCCTGGCAACGAGCCGAACTACCTTCAGCACTGGCTGCCCGGCCTCATGATGAGCGGAATTGCTGTGGGCTTGGTGCTGCCGTCCTTGTCCGCTGCGGCCGTGAGTCGCCTGCCCATGGCCCACTACGCGGTGGGCAGTGCGGTCAACCAGGCCACACGGCAAATTGGCTCGGTGCTCGGCGTGGCACTCACAGTGGCACTCCTGGGGCATGCAACCCTACAGCGCTCAGACTTCAATGCCATGTACCTTTTGCATGGCGCACTGGCGTTGCTCACGGGTCTCCTTTGCCTGCCGGTCAATACCAAGCCTCAGACTACACAGCCATGAGTAGGTATTAATGCATTAATCCGTTCACTTTGATCACGCTTGCCAGCCAGCCTGGCAGCTTCACAAAATCCAAACTAACATGAAGAGCCAACTATGACTACTGAAAACACGGTCCAAGCTACTTTGAACGCCTGGCAAGCACAATTGGAAGATGT
>CANGWK010000076.1 GCA_947457615.1 Flavobacteriaceae bacterium | reverse complement strand
GTGTTGAGCAGGCCGGTCTCAAAATCATAGGCATTGGCCGCGAGGTAGGCGTAGCGGGAGGAGAGATCGAAGAGCTGTTTGTATTTTTCCAGCGCCTCGTCGCGGAAGGCCCGGAAGGCCAGATCCTTCGTCCGGTAGCCTTGCACCAGCGCAGCGGAGCGTTGGCGGAAGGTCTCGCGCTCCACCTGGAGGCGTTCGCCCAGCGCCACCTGCGAATAATAATCCCGCTGCGCTTGGTCGTAGGCCCGCAGCGCCATTTCGACCGCCGGCTGAAGACCAGCCACGGCGCCAATCTGTAATTTCAGCTCAGCGATCAACTGCTGGTTTTCGTACGCCCACGCGGTGTCGAGCTCTTGGAGTTCCTGCAGACGCTCCAGGGACGATTTGGTCTGTTCGGTGAGCTGCTGGGAAATTTTCAGCGTCATGACGACTTGGTCGCCGATGAAACCGGTCGCCGCACCGGCCGCCTTGATCGCGGCCCGGCCACCGGACAGCGGATCGGCGATCACGCCGGCGGCCACGCCAGCGATCACACCCATCACGGTTGGCATCGCCTCTTTGGCGGCCTCTTTCAACTCCTTGTTTACCGCGTTGATGGTCTCCGCGATCAACTCGGACGTGTGCAGCGCCTGCTGGATCGTCTCAATCGTGGTGAACGCAGCCTGGTAGCGATTGAGGGCGTCTCGCTCGGACCTAAACCGACTCACCGCCGCCTGAAACACCACGGCGTTGGCCGCCAGATCTTCCGTCGCGCCGGTCATATTCTCCAGCACTTCCCAAAGTGAAGTCCGCTGCTGGAGCACATTCGAGGCCGCCGTTTGGAGGTTCCCCGGACTTCGCCGGCGGCCGGTCCACGTGGCCGGTTTGCGAAAGGCCCCCTCGGAATCCAAGTGATAGGTTACCTTGCCGCCGTCGTTAAAATTAACGATGGACGGGTTCGCCGCTTGGAAAGCCGGAGCGACCACAAATTCATAGTCCTTCTGCCCGGCGGTGATGAACTGCTCTTTGATGTCGAGATAGCCGTAATGCAGCAAATCGGGACCGGCGTAATCTTGCACGTAGGTCTTGCCCGGGCCGATATCGTCGGGGTAGGGCGTGCCGTACAGCTCGATTAACTGGTTCGTGTAAGCCTGCTCCTGCTGCGTAATCACCTCGAGCGCTGCGCTCAGACTGTCGCCCTGCTGGCGCAGTAATTGAGTGGAACCCTTGGCATTGCTAAAGGCCGTCACGGTGTTTTGCAGCGCCTTGGTGGCGCGGTCGTAAATCTGCTCGAAATGCGTGGAGCCGGCATCGACGCCGGCCGGCGACACGTCGAAGGCCAAGGCGCCTTCCGCCAGCCCAAGGGGATTGAGGCGCGCGTCCGCATTGGTCAGCGACTGCTGAATGGCCGTCGACTGCGCGACCAATTCCTTCAACTCCGGCACCGTCGTGCGGTCGATGATCTGAATGCCTTGGTGCGTGGGGTCGGGATCGAAAGCCGGCAGCATCGAGTTGCCGGTCAGCCAGTGGAATAAGGCGCCCTGCCCACCGCGGGTGCTCCAGTCGTCCACGCCCCAGCGCCGGCTCACCCCACCGTTCGTGTACGGATCTTTGAGATTGGCCCAGGTCGTGACCGCGGAGGCCGTATAGGCTTGGCGATACGTCAGGTCCACGGTCAGGGCAGCGGCCCGGGCCAGAGCGACGGCGGCCGTCGCAAACTTCCGCTCATCCAGATAATCGACCGCCACCGGTTTGCCCAGCACGGTCACGGCCTCAATGCGGGGCTGCCACGAGAAGTTACTATTGGCCAGAAGCCCGTAATAGCCGGTAAGGGCCGTCAGATAGTGGCCGTAGGCATCGCCGTGGCCTTGGGGATAAAGGATGGCGGCATCCGCGGCATTGATCACCCCATCGCCGTTCATATCCTTCATATTATAGTTCAGCGCGTAGATCGCCTCGCCGGAGGAAATGCCGCGCGTGTAATTCCACACGAGTCGGTTATAAACGGGCGCCACTTGGGTGCCGGGTTGGAGCCCGTTGTTGCGGCCGCGCAGCAGCGCCAACTCCTCGTCGAGCACGCCGGGCAATTGCCCCTTGAAGGCGAAGAGCGAGGTGGAGACGTCGCCATAGGTGCTGCCGTTGTCCGTGCCGAAGGCAATGGTCGGGTTGGCCGCATCCGCAAAGGCCTCGTTGCCGTGGATCACATAGAGGTCCGAGAGATACCCGGCGGCCAGCAGCAGGGCGTCGTTGGCCGCCCCGTAGTTAATCGCCGGCGTGCCTTCGATCGACAGCTGCTTGCCGCGGCGCAAAATCGTTTCGTAAATCTCGATCAACCCGAAACCATTGATGTTGGAGAGACTCAGGGCGATATCGCCCTCCCACCGCTTCCCGGCCTGCTGCACCAAACTCACATCGGTGTTGATCGCATTATTAAACAAATCCGTCACGCGTTGCCCGAAGGGATTAATCCCCGCCAGCGCCCGTTTGATCCAGCCTTCCGCCAGCGCGGGCTCCGTCCATTGCGACCACCCGCCGGGATTGGTCGTCGCCGTCGGGGCAATATAAGCCGCGTTCGTGGTGAGGCGCGCGCGGTAGCGCATCGTCAGGTAGTTGTCCGTCAGCGTCAGCACACTGGTGCCTTGGATGACGTGGCGCACTTTGCCCACGATGGACCCCGTCGTGAGGGTGGAGGCCGTTTCCGTATCGGAAGCCGAGATCGCCAGCCACTGGCTGGTATCAAACGTCGCGACGAGGCCTTCGAGCTTGGCGTTGACGACCGAGCCAACCCCCACATCGGAATCCGTGTAAAGTTCGAGGGCGAGCACGTTGCCAGTCGTCCGCAGGAGCGCGGCCGGCACTTCGACGAGGAACGGCAGGGGACTGAATCCAGTCGGCGCGGGCGTGGGCGTGGAATTGCGGGCCGGGTCGCGGTTGACGACCGCCACGAGCGACTCGTTCAAATAGATCTCCGCGCCATCACGCGCGTGTAACTGCACACTGAGGTAGGCCTTGAGCGGGACGGTCGTGATATCGAATTGTTTGCGCAACACCGCCTGCGGCCGGGTCGTGCCGTGGACGGCGGTGTCGAGGCTGTCGCGAATCGTCACCGGCGCGGGCGTGCTCGCCGCGACGCCGGTCAGCGTCGCATTCGGCAGGCGCAGGAGGGCGAAATCAGCCGGCGGCTGGTTATACGTGTTCCAGCCCGACGCATTGCCGAGGAGGACGCTGGCGGTAAAGGTGTAGAGTACGGGCGGGGCTCCGTTGACCGGCGGCGCATACTTCCACTGAAATTCGTAGTCCTGCGGTTTGCCGGCGAAATCGAGGGAGTGCTGCAACGTGATCTTTTCGTCCAGCGGGTTCGTCGGGGCGATCACCTTGAGCTCACCGCGGTACAGCGGCGCGACCACCTTAAACACATTCAGCGACACCGGCTCGTCCACCGGCGTGAAGGCTTGGCCGTTGCCGAAGCTCATGACGACGTAGCCGGACCCGCCGCCCGAGGCGTTCAGCGCGTAGGAATCCACCGCCGTGTCGTCATCGATCACGGTGGCTAATTCGGTGCCGAGCACGAACTTTGTGGGGTCGGCCCGCGTGGGCGCCGTTGTCGAGCCCACATCGACGATATAGGTCCCGCGTTTGCTCGGATCTTCCATAAAGGTTTCCACCTTCGTCTTGAGGCCATCGATGGCCGTATTCCACGCACTCTTCTTGAGATCGGCGCTATCGGCGAGCCCTTTGAGGGCCGTCACATCGT
>CANGWK010000075.1 GCA_947457615.1 Flavobacteriaceae bacterium | reverse complement strand
CCACGCAGGATCTGTTTGCGGACTTGTGGATCGAGCTTCGAGAAGGAGTCGTAATGCGTAAGCACGCGTACCACCGTACAACCCGAACCCAGTAACACCGCGACTAACCCAGCTATCAAGGTGAAGCGGTGGATGCGGATCATGGTTCTCCGAGCGAGTCTTGGGTAGAAACGGTCTGCAATTTAAATTCTCGCTCGCGCAGCCACGTGAAAATCACAGGCGTGACAATGAGGATATGGACCAAAGACGAGATCATGCCGCCGACCACAGGTGCGGCCAAGGGTTGCATGACTTCGACGCCCGTGCGCGTGCTCCAAAAAATCGGTAACAGGCCGGCGATGGCGGTGGCGACCGTCATGACCTTCGGCCGCAGGCGAAGACGCGCCCCTTCTTTGACTGCAAAGATGAGATCGTCGCGGGAAAAGAAGGCGCCACGTTCGGTGCGTTTTTTTGCGACGGCAGCGTCGAGATAAACGACCATGATGACGCCCGTCTGGATCGCCGTGCCGAAGAGCGCGATGTAGCCGACCCAGACTGCGACGCTGAAATTAAACCCCATGAACGCTTGCAGCAGCACGCCGCCCGTGAGCGCGAAGGGCACAGCGAGGATCACGTGCGCCGCTTCGGCGGCGGAGTGAAACGTGAGCGCGAGTAAGACAAAAATAATCGCGAGCACGACTGGCATGATAAGGCGAAGCGTCTGGCGGGCGCGGAGTTGGTTTTCGTATTGGCCGCTCCATTCGAGAGTCATGCCGGGCGCGAGCGTGACGTCGCGCGCGAGGGCGGCTTTGGTGTCGTCGACGAAGGAGCCAAGATCGCGGCCGGTGACGTTGGCTTGGACGAAAACGCGCAGGCGGCCGTTTTCGGAGGCGATTTCGTTGGGACCGAGGCGGCGCTCGATCGTGGCGATTTGGCCAAGCGGGACAAAGCGAGTCGGTTCGCTACCGGGAATGGCCACGGGTAAGGCGCCGAGTCGGTCGAGGTCTTCGCGATCGGCGCGCTCGAAGCGGACTTGGACGGGCCAGCGCTCGCGACCCTGAATGGCGGTGGTAATATTTTTACCGCCGATGCCGGTTTCGACGATGGCGAGCACATCAGCGAGGCTGAGGCCATAGCGGGCGAGGGCGGCGCGGTCGGGGGAAATTTCGAGATAAGGTTTACCCTGGACGCGAGATGGGGCGACGCCCGTGGCGCCGGGGATTTTATTGACGATCCGTTCGACCTCGAAGGCTTTTTGTTGGAGCGCGTCGAGATCGTCGCCGAAAATTTTGATGCCGAGTTGGGCGCGAATGCCGGTGGCGAGCATGAGGATGCGGTTCTCGATCGGCTGGAGAAAACCGGGGACGTAGCCGGGGATTTGGGTAAGTTTGGCGGTGAGTTCGGCGATGAGTTTTTCCTGCGTCAGGCCAGGGCGCCACTCGGCGGCGGGTTTCAACATGATGGTCGTCTCGATCATCTCCGCGGGCGCGGGATCGGTGGCGGAATCGAAGCGGCCGAGTTTACCCGCGACGCTGGCGACCTCGGGCGTGTCGCGGATGACGCGGTCTTGCCAGGCCATGATGCGCTTGATCTCGGTGAGCGACGTGCTCGGGAGCAGCACGGGCATGAAGAGTAACGAGCCTTCTTGCAGCGTGGGCATGAATTCGCTGCCGAAGCCGGCGGTGAGATGCGCCAGGCGCGCTGGCAGTTTGGCGGAGAAGCTCGCGGGCAACCCGAAGGCGAGAATGATGCAGAAAGCGAGGAGCGTCGCAGCGAGGGCGAGGACGGTTTTGCGGCAACGCAGGGCCCAATCGAGGACGGGATTGTAGAGCGCGAGCAGCACGCGCATGACGGCGTTGCGGTCCTCTGCGTGAAACGGGCCGCGGACGAGATACGTGCACAAGACAGGCACGAGAGTGACGGCGAGCACGGTCGCTCCGATCATCGCGAACGTCTTCGTCCAAGCGAGCGGGTGAAATAATTTTCCCTCTTGGCCGGTGAGTTGGAAAATGGGGATGAAGGCTAAAATGATGATGCCCATCGCAAAAAATATCGGCCGGCCGACTTGTTGCGAGGCGGTCAGGGTGACGGACCACGTCTCGGCGCGGGTGAGCGCGCGGCCGAGATTCTTTTCCTCGAGCTCGCAATGGCGGATGACGTTTTCCGTCATCACGATGGCGGCGTCGACGAGCACGCCGATCGCGATGGCGATGCCGGTGAGCGACATGATGTGCGACTGGATGCCGAATTCCTTCATGAGAATGAAGGCGACGAGAATCGAAGCGGGCAGCGGGAGGGTGACGATGAGGATGCTGCGAAAATGGAACAGAAAGATGACGTGCATTAACGTCACAAGAATGACGGCTTCCCAGAGCGTGTGCTTGAGCGTTGCGATGGCGCGGTCGATGAGATCGCTGCGGTCGTAGAACGGTACGATCGTGATGCCTGGCGGAAGTCCGTTTGAGATCTGGGCGATCTTGGTCTTTACGTCTTGGATGATCTGGTAGGCGTTTTCGCCGGTGCGCATGACGACGGTGCCGCCCACGACTTCGTGGCCGTCAACATCAAGGACCCCGCGGCGGTAATCGCCGCCGATCTGAACCGTAGCGACATCGCGCAGATAAACGGGCGTGCCGTCGCGTGACGTGAGCGCGATGGTCTCGAGGTCGGCAGCCGAGGTAATGAGGCCGCGACCACGGACGATGAATTCCATGCCGTTTTCTTCGAGGGTGCGGCCGCCCACGTTGAGATTATTTTTTCCGATGGCCTCCATCACGAGTTGGAGCGGGATGCCGAGCGCTTTCATGCGCAGAGAGGAAACTTCAACCTGCCACTGGCGTACAAAGCCGCCGATACTGGCGACCTCCGCGACACCGGGCACGGCGGCGAGTTGATAGCGGACGAAGTAATCTTGCAGCGCGCGGAGGGAGCCGAGGTCTTGTTTGCCGGAGGTGTCTTTGAGGTAATATTGAAAGACCCAACCCAGACCGGTGGCGTCGGGCCCGAGGCGTGGGGTGACGCCGGCGGGTAGAAGATTACCGAGGTAATTTAGCCGCTCGAGCACGCGCGTCCGGGCGAAGTAGTTATCGAGTTTATCCTCGAAAATCACGGTGATGAGGGAGAACCCGAACATCGAAGTCGCGCGCACTGTGCGTACGCCGGCCAGGCCCTGAAGATTTACCGAAAGCGGATAGGTGATTTGGTCCTCAACCTCGCTTGGGCTGCGACCTTCCCAGTCAGCGAAGACGATGACTTGGTTTTCGCTGAGGTCGGGAATCGCGTCGATGGGGACGCGACGAATGGCGAAAATCCCCCAGCCAAAAAGCAGCAACGTCGCCCCGAGGACGAGGAAACGATTTTGCAGCGACCACTTGATGAGCGCGTTGATCATGGGGCGACGATGACGCAGGCGCTCAAGGGACTTCTTCGCCGCAATCACTCATCTCGTCGCCGAAGAAAGGATTTTTTAACGGTGCCGCGCGTTGGATCCACCGGCCTTTACCGAGCACGGGCGACATGGAGCATTGGAAGATTTTCAGCCCAAGCGTTGCGCGCTGCGGGCGGAGTAGATCGGCGACGGCGGTGCTCCACGGCTCGAAGGAGCGCCGGGCGGTTTTGAGATCAGAGCCGAGTTCTATACGGGGGAGCGCTGGGAAAAATTGCGCCGCGGCGATGACGGTGGGAAAGCGTTTTTGGTACGAGGCGAAGTCGTCGTTGGCGAGCGCGACGGTGGCCTCGACGGCTGCGTCGGCTAGGGCGCGAAGCACGGCGGGTG
>CANGWK010000074.1 GCA_947457615.1 Flavobacteriaceae bacterium | reverse complement strand
GCGGCGTAGGCGCGAGTTTTTTCGCGGTCGCGCAGCGCCTCAGCGATGAATTTCTGCGAGTGGGCGAGCTGCGTGGTCGCGTCGACCCAAGGCAGCCACGTGCGGAGCGTTGAGCGATGCGCGTCGACGAGGGCGAAGAGCGCGGGGGCATCGGTGAGTTGAAGCAGACGCAGCTCGAGTCCGGGATGAATGTGGTGGCGCAACATCGCGCTGAGAGGATGCGCGCGAGTGGGGCGCGGGTGGCAACGTCGGAGTTGGGCCGACGTGGCGCGCGCGGGTCTTTTTAACGCGGCGTCGTTTCAGTCGTGGGTTCGACGGCGGGTTTGACGGTGCCGGCGGGGGTCGCGGGGGTAGTGGTGGGGCGGGCGTCGCGCTCGCGTGGGCGAGAGTCGCGGCGTTCGTCGGCGGGGCGCGTCGCGCGTGGAGTTTCCGGTGTTCGCGTGGGGCGAGTTGAGTCGTTGCGCGGGGTGTCGGAGCGCGGGGTTTCGGGTCGCGACGTTGTCGGCGTGGAGGTGGGCCGTTCGCGGCGGGTTTCGTTGGGGTTGGTCCCGCCGCGGGTGGGCGGAGGTTGAGTGGCAGGTGGCGTCGCGGTGGTGGGCTGCGTGGTGGGTTGGGTGGTGGTCGTGGTCGTGGGCGTGGACGAAGAACGTGGCGCAGAGTTGTCGGTGCGGAGGCGCGGGCGGGGCTGGGGCTCAGATTCGTTTTGATGCGGGCGGGTGTTGCTGGACGGGCGCTCGGGGGCACCCCGCATAGGGCGCGGGTAGATCACGACGGGTTGAGGGCGCGGTCCGGAGATGAGGCGCGGGGAATTGTAGCGATGCGCGGGTGCGCGCCAAGGTTGGGCGATGACGAGCGTGGCGCCGGGATGGAGCGGGCGGTTGGGGAAGGCGGGGCGGACCCAAGTGGAGTGGGGGCGTTGCCGCCAGTTGCCGATCCAAATGGTGCGGCCGGACCAGTCGCAATCATAGCTGAGCCACGCGCCGGTCGCGAAGCCGAGGCCGAAATACAGGTAGGGCGTGTTCCAACCGGGCGAGCGTGAGATGTAGACGATCTCGGGATCGTAGCGGGGTACGTAGATGACGGTGGGTTGCGCGGGCTCGATGAGGATGATTTCTCCCTCGGTCACGATTTTCTGTTCGGGCGTATCGACGAGCGTGCCGGCGGCGCGGGCGCGGGTGCGAAGACGCTGGATGGTTTGCATGACCTCGGCAGGTTGGGCGAGGAAGGCCTCACCGAGCTGCTTGGTCCACGCGAGGTTTTCGTCGAGCCACTTAATGATGTCGGGATAACGCGCGAGGCTGCGCACGCTCTCATCCCAGGGCTGACTCTCGATTGGTAGCGAAGGGGAGTTTGTTGCCAGGAAACGGGCCGCGAGGACGATATCGGAGGGTTCCGTGGTGGCGGGTAAAATGAGCGCGATGAGGGCGTCGGGATAAAGGGCGACCGGCCCGAGCAACGTCTCGAGTTGGGCGGGCTCGAGTTGCGGCGCGGTGGGGTTGCCGGTAGCGGCGGAGGCAGGCGCCAGCGCGGAGTTACCGATTTGCGCGCGCGTGACGGCGGGAAGTGAGAGCGCGGCCAACGTGAGACAGAGCGGCCAAAAGGCAGAGCAGGGGTTCATTAAGAGTAAGGGTGAAAGCTAACCTAGACCGTAACGAATAGCCAATGTTGCCGCGACCGAATGCGGCGAGGTTGAAACAGCTTCAATTTCAGCCGCTCCACCGCGCTCAACGCCAATAACCCTGCACGTAAACGTAGCCGCGATCATGCCGGCTCCAATGCGGGGCGACGTAGTAACGATAACGCGGTGGCGGTGTGACCCAAGAGCCCGGAATCCAGACATAGGCGCCGCGGCCATCGTAGAGCCAATGGCCCTCGACCCAAATGGCATTGCGGCTGGTCGGCCGGGGCATGTTTACGCGGGCGGGTGGCGGTGGCGTCGTCGGCGGTTGTGCGACGACGACTTGGGTAGTCGCTTGTTTTTCCGAGGTGTAAAGCGTGCCGCGTTGGTGATCGAGGCTGTTACCAATCGTACCGCCGAGAGCGGCGCCCGCGATACCGCCGATGACCGCTCCGCTCGCGGCGTTACGGTGGCCGCTGTTGTTGCCGATGATGGCGCCGGCTAGGGCGCCCACGGCCGCACCGCCGACGGCGCCTTGTTGGGTGTTGGGTCCGACCCCGACGCAGCCGGTGAGAAACGTGGCGACACAAAGTACGCCGAAAAGAGGAAGTGAGGGTTTCATCGCGCTCATTGAGACGGCGATAAGCTGCGGGTGGTTCCCTAGGTCGGTCGGATTTATTGAGCATATTGACTGAGCTGAGTTTGCGGGAGTTGGCGGGGGCGCGGATTTGTGTTCGGGTGGGGTTCATGAAGACACTTTTGCTCGTCGGGGCTACGGGTTTGGTGGGGCGCGAAGTGGTGCGGCAAGCGCTCGCGGATCAGACGATCGAGCGGGTGGTCGCTTTGACGCGCCGGCCGTTGGAGCTGCGGCATCTGCGCTTGGAAAATCACGTGGTAGATTTCGCCGCGCTGCCGACGGATGCTTCGTGGTGGAACGTCGATGCGGTGATCTGCGCGCTCGGGACGACGATGCGCCAAGCCGGTTCGCGGGCGGCGTTTCGCAAAGTCGATCATGATTATGTGCTGGCGGTGGCGCGGCGGGCGCGGGCGCACGGGGCGGAGGTATTTGCGCTCACGTCTTCGCTCGGAGCGAAGGCGAGCTCGGGGAATTTTTATCTGCGGACGAAGGGTGAAACCGAGCGCGACTTGGCGGCGGAGGGTTTTGCGTCGCTGACGTGCGTGCGGCCTGCGTTGATCGGCGGCCTACGCGAGGAGCAACGGAGAGCGGAGGCGTTCGGGTTGAAGGTCGTTGCGTTGTTGGCGCCGGTGCTGCCGCGGCGGTATCGGATCGCGCCGGCGGAGCGGATCGCGGCGCGTTTGTTGGCGGCGGTGCGGGCGGCTCAGTCGGGCGTGCGCGTGGTGGAATCGGAGGCGATTTGAACTGCGGCCTCTTTTGAGGCGTGAAGGTTGTAGCAGGCGCGAAAGATGAAGGGCAGAAATTCAGACTGTCCCGTGAAAGGCGTGCGGAACGTGAGTGTCGGGATTTGAACTCGGCGGTGTGCTGCGCGAACCTTGGTCTCATGCATTCTCCCTTTTTCCGCGCGTCGCTCATGCTTTTCATGGTGACGTTCTTTAGTTTGCGCGCCGCCGACGAGGTGGCGGCGAAACGTTTCGTGATTTCCGATTTTGGCGCGGTGGCGGATGCGAAGACGATCAACACGGCGGCGATCCAGCAGGCGATCGACGCGGCGGCGGTGGGTGGCGGCGTGGTGGTGATTCCAAAAGGGACGTTTCGCAGCGGTTCGATTTTCTTAAAAAACGGCGTCGCGCTCACGCTCGACGAAGGTGCGGTTTTGCTCGGGTCGAATCGGATTGAAGATTACCCAAAACGCGAGACGCGCATCGAGGGCCACTTCGAGCCTTGGCGCCTGGCGCTCGTTAATGCCCAGCAGATGGATCGCGTGCGCATCGGCGGTAAAGGCAAGATCGACGGCAACGGCATTCTGTTTTGGGCGGCGTTTTGGCAGCGGCGCAAAGAAAACCCGCGTTGCACCAACCTGGAGGTGGAGCGTCCGCGGTTGATGTTTATCGACCGCTGCAAAGACGTGCGCGTCGAGGGGCTCGCGTTGCAGGACTCGGGGTTTTGGAACCTACATCTTTACCGCTGCGATGGCGTCGTGATCGAAGGGCTGCGCATCACCGCGCCCACGAGCGGGCACATTCT
>CANGWK010000073.1 GCA_947457615.1 Flavobacteriaceae bacterium | reverse complement strand
CCGGTTGTCAGATTTTCCACACGCGTTCCACTCGGTTCTAAATTTTGGCGCCCGACAGTTATGCGGCTTAACCGCACCTGATATGGATCGGTTGCAGCGCGATCTGGAGGAGGCGCTGAAGACTTTTGAACCGCGAATTGGGCCGCAGACCTTGGAGGTCCAAACAAATCTCGAGCGGAACATCGTTACTTTAGTGATTAAAGGTGTGTTGTGGGCCAATCCGTCCCCCGAGCAATTAGACCTGAAAACGACCGTTGATTTGGAAACTGACCAGTGCCTCCTAGGGGACTCCTCCGCACATGGATGAACGGTTGCTTGATCTCTACAATACCGAGTTGCGCCATCTTCGGGAAACAGCGGCGGAATTTGGTCGTGATTATCCAAAGATCGCCGGAAGGCTTTCTTTGGATCGTGACGCAAAAGACATCTGTCCGGATCCTTATGTAGAGCGCTTGTTGGAGGGGTTCGCCTTCTTAGCGGCCCGCGTCCACCTTAAGCTAGACGCTGAGTTTCCGCGCTTTACTCAAGGAATTCTTGAGACCGTCTATCCGGACTACCTTTGCCCCGTGCCATCGATGGCAATAGTAAAGTTTGAGCCGGAGGAACAGGATGCTTCGCTGGCTTCAGGATTTCTGATTAAGCGCGGCACGTTGCTGCGTAGCCAGCTCGGTAAGGGCAAACGCACGTCCTGTACCTTCAGTTCGGCGCACGACGTGCGTTTGCTCCCGTTGTCGATCAGCGAGGGCCGGTATTTTACGCGCGACCTGGCGGAGCTAAATCTGCCTTCTGGAACCGGAGCGAAAGCGGCGTTTCGCTTACGACTGCGCAAAACGATTGCGCTTTCTTTTGCCGAGATTCGCGCTGATCCGCTCGTGCTCCATTTCCGAGGTGCAGACCAGCTGCCAAGCGAGATCTACGAACAGATTTTTGCGCACAAGGCGCGGCTGATCATTCAATCGCCGGCGCAACGGGGACGCACGCTAGCGGTTTTGTCGGCCGACTGCATACGCCGAGTGGGCTACTCGTCTGAGCAGGCTCTGCTGCCGGTGGCCCCGCAGGGGTTTGAAGGATACCGTCTGCTGAGGGAGTATTTTGCCTTTCCTGAGCGGTTTCTTTTTTGCGAGTTTTCGGGCTTTGGCGACGTCCTCCAGCAGATTACCGGGGAAGAGTTTGATCTGGTGATCGCCCTCGATGAACTTGACCCGAAATTGGAGGGTCGCGTCGACCGGACATGTTTCGAGCTGTTCTGCGCTCCCGTGATCAACCTTTTTGAGAAAACGTTGGATCGAATCATGGTGTCTGCTCGAGTTTCTGAATCCCATGTCGTCCCGGACCGGAATCGGCCGCTCGATTATGAGATTTACAAAATTGGTTCGGTCACTGGTTACGGCGAAACTTCAGATCAAGAGAGGGAGTTCCTGCCGTTTTACAAGGCACGCGATATGGATCTGGAAGCGTGTGCATTTTTCACCGCTCATCGCGTGCCCCGGCTCTTTAGCGACCGGGAACGTTTGACCGGGCGCCGGTCTTCTTATGCCGGAACGGATCTGTTCCTCTCGATCGTTGATAGTGATATGGCTCCGTTTAGCCCGGACCTGCGCCAACTCGGAATCAGGGCGATGTGCACTAACCGGCATTTGCCGATTCAGATGTTTAAAGGAGGTGGTCGCACGGATTTCACGATGGATATTAGTGCCCCGATCAATGCGGTTCGGATTCTCCATGGACCGACTGTTCCGCGCCCAAGTCTGGTTCTCGCTGGTCAGAATCCGGAGACCCCCCGCGTTGCTTCAGGGAGGTTTGCCTGGCGGGTCATTAGCCACCTTTCACTGAACTACCTCTCGTTGCTCGATGGCTCCGAAACGGGGGCCGATAGTCTCCGAGAAATGCTCAAGCTTTATACGGATCCGAATGATCGGCAGACGATCCGTCAAATCGACGGTTTGCGAGGGGTGAAGCATCGCTCGGTTATTCGGCGAGTGGAAACTCCGGGTCCCATTACCTTCGCCAGGGGGTTGGAAATTACCTTAAACTTCGACGAGTCTTCCTTTGAGGGACAAGGCGTATTCATTTTGGGCGCGGTGCTTGAGCAATTCTTCACCCGGCACGTTTCCATAAATTCGTTCACTGAAACGGTTATCACCACTATTCAACGGAAGGAGATCATGCGATGGCCCCCACAAATGGGCAAAAAACAGATTCTTTGATCGCAAAGCTCCGTACGGATCCCTTCGCGTTTGATTTTTTCGCGGCGGTTCGGCTTTTGCAGCATGAGGCCCGGGATCAGCCGCGCATTGGATATTCATGGACGCCTGCGCAGGACCCCGTTCGGTTTGCCCAGAACCCGGCCATGGAATTTGCGCCATCCACGTTGGAGGCATTGCGTCAAGAAGAGCCGGCGCGGGCGCCCGTTTTGTACTCCCGGCATTTCGGGCTATTCGGACCCAATGGTCCCTTACCCCTATGTCTCACCGAGTTCGCCCGCCAGCGCATCTTGCACCATGGAGATGCAACGTTTACGGCGTTCTCCAATGTCTTTCACCACCGGCTGATTTCATTTCTGTTTCGGGCGTGGGCCGACGCCCGAAAGACAGTTGACTCCGATCGGCCGGAGGATTCAAATTGGTCGCACTATATCGGCGCATTGGTTGGTTTGGGGATGGATAGCATGAGGAATCGAGACAGCGTGCCGGATAGTGCTAAACTCTTTTTTGCGGGGAGAATGGCGCCCCATTCACGCAACGCAGAGGGGCTTGAGGCGATTCTACAGGTATTTTTTGGAGTGGCCACTGAGTTACAGACATTTGTCGGTCGTTGGATGACGCTACCTCCGGGCTCGACCTGCAAGTTGGGTGACTCACTGGCGACCGGGAGATTGGGGTCCACGGCCATCGCGGGCAATCGTATCTGGACCTGCCAGCATCACATTCGTGTCCGGTTCGGACCGTTGAAACGCAATGATTTCCAGCGCCTGTTGCCCAATGGGCAGGCGTTTTCGCGCTTGCGGGATTGGATCCGGCTTTACACCGGTGAGGAGTATTCGTGGGACGTGCAGCTTGTGCTGGTTCGCACCGAAGTTCCAGCTCTGAAATTAGGCGGTAATATGGCGTTGGGCTGGAATACGTGGGTGTCCACACAGCCTTTTGCTGACGATGCAATAATTTGTTTCACTGGCGCTGGGGAGAACTAAAGATGAATCGTGACAATTCAACTAATAGTGTAACCCACGACTTTGATTTGCATGCTAAAATGTGTGCGTCAATTTGCTCTTTAGGAAGTGTCATGGCGTTGGCTGTTTCGCGGAGGCTTCTCCAAAGCTATGCTGCATTCAGGACCTTATTCGTTGCTCCATGCCTGTCAGGTAACTGACCAGACGGTTGTAACTCGATTTGGAAAAAATATCCGAAAAAAATAATTAAGGACTGTCCTATCCTCGAATCAATCGCCGATATACTGTCATCCAGCGGCTATTTATTTTCCTCTACCCAATTCTACCTCTTAATTCTATGGCTGAAATCAAACGCTCTACTTTGTTCGGAAAACTCAATCCACTCGGCTACAAGTCGATTGAGGCCGCCACGATTTTCTGCAAAATGCGTGGTAATGCATATGTGGAAACGGCTCACTGGTTGCATCAGCTCCTGCAACAGCCGGATTCGGACGTTCTGAGGATTACCCAGCACTTTGGGCTCGACGCTTCGCGCTTGGCCGCGGATCTCATCGCTACATTAGATCGGCTCCCGCGGGGGGCGACTGCCATCAGTGACTTTTCGCCCCATATTGAGGCCGCCCTCCAGCAGGCTTACCT
>CANGWK010000072.1 GCA_947457615.1 Flavobacteriaceae bacterium | reverse complement strand
CATTGCGAGGGGCGTAGTAGCCCCGAAGCAATCAAGCCGCTTTAGGCGCAGCAGGCGTTGCGGGCTTAGGGGGCTTGCAATCGTGGCAAAAGAAAGCCAAGCTGCCGGCAAAGCGCTGTTGACTGCCTTGACGACGGGGTTTGTGCATGCCGCACTTGATACACGACATGGTTTCGCCCATTTTGCCCATGCCAGCGAAGGGGGAGCCATTCTCACGACTGGTAAAACGAAGACCACTCTCGTCAACAGAGGTTTTGCCAGATTTGGTAGCCATGAAATTCCTTTTGCGTAGCCTTGTGCCCTGATGGCCAGGGTGAAGAGGGTCTATTTTAACCGGTTTGGCTGCGCTCAGGTGAGCAGTGAAGCGGCAAATCTTGTCAGGGCAATAAGCTCAAAGCCTGCAAATAATTGGGGTTTTGCATCAAAGTGTCCCAATTCAAGGCCTCGGAGGAGGGCAAAAGGGCTAAACGGCGTTGTTCGCTGACGGCGCTGGCTTGCCAATGGCCATGCTTTTGGGCATGGGCCAAACCGTCTAGCAACTCGTCCACCGCCAGCCCGCCTTGGGGGCTGTCTGGGGTACTTTGGTTGCACAACAAGACCAAATCACAACCCGCTTGCAATGCTGTCACAGCGGCCTCGGTGTAGCCAACCTCTTTGCCATCGATCAGCCGCGCACCCGCCATGGACAAATCGTCGCTGAACACAGCGCCCTGAAAACCCAGTTGGCTGCGCAAAATGTCTTTGAGCCAACGCTTAGAAAAACCCGCTGGCCGCGCATCCACCTTGGGATAAATCACGTGGGCCGGCATGACGCTGGTCATGCTGGTGGTGAGCCAGGCATAGGGCAAAGCATCGTCATGCAAGATGGCTTTCAAGCTGCGCTTGTCGACGGGAATGTCGGTATGCGAATCCGCCTTCACAAAGCCATGACCAGGGAAATGCTTGCCGCAATTGGCCATACCGGCTTGCAACAAGCCGTGCATCAGGCTTTTGGCGAGCATCCCCACCAGGCGCGGGTCGCGCGAAAAAGCGCGGTCTCCAATCACGCCACTGGTGCCAAAGTCCAAGTCCAGCACGGGCGTGAAGCTGAAATCCACACCGCAAGCACGCAACTCAGATGCAAGGACGTACCCGCAAGCGGTGGCTGCGTTGGTGGCGTTCAATGCGCCACTGCCGGGTAAATCTTTGTCGTCTTCAAACCAAAGCTCGCCTAAAGCCGCCATGGCCGGCAAATGCGTGAAGCCGTCTGTGCGAAAACGTTGTACCCGCCCACCCTCGTGGTCTACACAAATCAAAGTATCTGGTCGCACACGCTTGATGTCGGCGCACAAGGCGCTGAGTTGCTGGCGGTCTACCCAGTTGCGGGAAAACAAAATCATGCCGCCACACAGCGGGTGCGCCAAACGGCGGCGGTCGGTGTCGCTGAGCGTGCTGCCAGCAATGTCCAAAATCAGGGGGGCATGTTTCACAGTTGTCATGGTTCAAGCAGCGGTTTGTTCAACAATCACCTGGCTGGTGGCGTAGTCGGTTTCGTCACTCAAGGTGACATGGGCGCGTAAATGGCGCTTGGCAAACCAGTCGTGCAAAGCACCATGCAGCACGATGGTGGGTTGGCCGCTGGGCAAACGCCCCACCTCGCAATGCCGCCACGTCATGGGCATGCGCATCCCCAATCCGATGGCTTTGCTGAAGGCCTCTTTCACCGAAAACCGCGTCGCCAAAAACCGCACACCACGATCAGGCCAGCGCACGCTACGAGCCCGAAAGGTTTGCATTTCAGCGTCGCTCAAGACTTTTAAAGCGAAGCGCTCGCCGTGGCGTTCATAGGCGGCACGGATGCGGCGGATGTCGCAAATGTCGGTGCCAATGCCGTAAATTTGGCTCATGGCTTGAGGCAGGCTAAATAGGCTTGCACGGTGGCGCTGTAGCCTATCTCTAAGGCGTCGGCCATCAAGGCGTGGCCAATCGACACCTCTTTCACATCCGGCACAGCTTGCACAAAGTCGCGCAAATTGAGCAGGTTCAGGTCGTGGCCGGCGTTGACTTCCAGACCCACCGCTTGGGCGGCCTTGGCCGCCGCCACAAACTGCGCCAGCACCGCCGCACTTTGGGGAGCACCATGGCTGGCTGCATAAGGCTCGGTATAAAGCTCGACGCGGTCAGCGCCCACTTCCTTTGCAAACACCATAGCTGCAGGGTCTGCATCCATGAACAGGCTGACCCGTGCGCCCCAAGCTTGGGCTTGGGCGATGAGGGGTCGCAAGCGTTGGGCATCCTCAGGAAAGCGCCAGCCGTGGTCGGAGGTGAACTGCCCTTCGGCGTCCGGCACGAAGGTCACTTGCTGAGGGCGCACTTTTTCCACCAAGACCATGAGGTTGTGAAACGGGTTGCCCTCGATGTTGTATTCGCGGTCTGGCCAGGCTTTGAGCAACTCGGCCAAATCAAAGACATCGCTGTCGCGGATATGGCGTTGGTCTGGTCGGGGATGCACTGTGATGCCATGCGCACCCGCTTGCAAACACAGGGTGGCCGCACGTGTGACGCTGGGGATGCCCAAATGGCGGGTGTTGCGCACCAGCGCAACTTTGTTCAGATTGACAGATAAATGGGTGTTCATAAAGCTTGCAATTCCATCATCACTTGGCGGGTGCGCAAGCTGTTGACGCCGCAATGGTAGTGCAAGAGATTGCGCAGCTGGGTTTGCAGCGTACTGCGCAACTCGGGTGCGAACTCGGCGCAACAGCGCAGCAACGCAGTCAAGGGCACATCGCTGTCAAGCGCCCCATGCAACTGCAGCCAATGGCTGCCGCTTAACGCCACGCCCTCTTCCACGGCTCTGAGCCCACCTTCTGCAAACAAAGCATAGTGGGCATCAGCTTGCAGCGCTTGCAGGGTTAAGGTTTGCACTGACAAATCAGGCAAAAAACCAATGTCGCGCAGCAGCAGTAACTCAAAGGCACGCAACAAAGGCGCGATGGTGTTGTCCAAGCCACTGGCCAAGACCTTGACGGTTTGGCGGTAGGTGTCAAATAAAGCGGGATGGGGGTCGTCACGTGCCAGCAAGCGAAGCAGCAATTCATTGAGGTAATAGCCCGACAGCAAGGCCTCGCCACTGGGCATGACATGGCCACCTGCCCATTCGGCGCTCTTCAAGGTGCGAATTTCAGCGTCGCCGCCATAGCAAAGCGACAAGGGTTGCAAAGGCAACAGCACGGCACGCAAATTGGACGTCGGCCGCTTCGCGCCTTTGGCGACCAAAGCCACGCGGCCTTGATGGCGGGTCAGAACTTCCACAATACGGCTGGATTCGCTCCAGTCGTAGTGGTGAAGCACAAAAGCGGGTTCATCCAAAACCCTGAGCGCCGCCGCTTTACTCGTAGCCAAAGCTGCGCACCCGCGCTTCGTCATCGGCCCAGCCCGAGCGCACTTTCACCCACAACTCGATGAAGACTTTGGCGTCCATCAGTTTTTCTAATTCTTGACGTGCCAATGTGCCGATTTGCTTCAAGCGCTCACCGCCCTCACCGATCACCATGGCTTTGTGGCCATCGCGCTCAACCACGATGGTGGCGGCAATGCGCACCATCCGCGACACGGTTTTGCCCGGCTCTTCTGTGAATTTATCGATGATGACCGTAGAGGTGTAGGGCAGTTCGTCGCCGGTGAAACGAAACAATTTTTCACGGATGATTTCGCTGGCCAAAAACTTTTCACTGCGGTCGGTGAGTTCGTCTTCGCTGTACCACCAAGCTTGCTCGGGTAAATAGGCTTGGCACTGGGTCAACAGGCGCTCGATGTCCTTGGGGTTCTTCGCCGACATCGGCATGAACTGCGCAAACGGGTGGCGTGTTTGCATCTCTTGCAACCAAGGGGCGATGTCTTCGCGGCGGTGCACTTTGTCGAGCTTGTTGGCAATCAGCAAAGCT
>CANGWK010000071.1 GCA_947457615.1 Flavobacteriaceae bacterium | reverse complement strand
ATAATGGCGTTTGGGCAGCAGGATATTTATGAATATAATGTAAAATAGTCTTCTTAACAAGAATTTTCATTTAGCAAATATACCAAAAAGTTTTCAATTTGCAAACTTATATTTGAAGGATTTTTATTATTGCTTACTCCAGCTAGCAATTTTTGTTGTTTTTGCTTAATAGACTAAGCAGTTTTTGTTTGTTATTTTTATATCCTAAACTTTAAACTACACGATGGGCTACTTGCATTTGTTTGTTTTTGTTTTGTTGTTCGGTAAATCGGTTAAATGGTGAATGGTTTAATTGGTTAATTGGTTGTCACATATATATTTTGATAAACCGGTTAATCTTTTCTCAAACAGTCAACCCATTAAACTTTCCCTAACCGATTAAACTTTTCCCAAACAGTGAAACGATTAAACTTTCCCTAAACAGTTAAACTTTTCTCTAAAGATATACCCCTTATTTATAACCCAATCTTTTTCTGTTTTCCCAGTTTTTTTGTTCTGTTTTTTCATCAAGAAATTGTTCCATTACAGTATATATTTCCATCAATTGCACATCATGCTCCCCAAGTCGTTGTTCCAGGTCATTTTTCAATTCCATAATTTGTTTAGAAAAATTACTTTGCAAGGAAATTGTTTTTCTAATTTCTACAAAAGCACGCATTATGGCAATATTAGTTTCTACTGCTTTTTTCGATTTTAAAACGGTACTAAGCATTGCAACTCCTTGTTCAGTAAAAGCAAATGGAGGTTGCGGACTAAATTTTATTGATTCTGGTAGCTTATCACAATTTGTGATAAGCTCCTGCCATTCTAACTTGGTAAGCTGAAACATAAAATCATCCGGGAATCGATAATCATTTCTACGCACTGATTGCTTCAAAGTTCTTGTTTCCACTTCATAAAGAGATGCTAAATCAAAATCAAGCATCACTTTTACTCCACGAATCTCATAAATTTTAGATTGAAATGTAATTAAATCCATAAATAATTGTATTTTTTTACATCTAATTTCTTAATCGAGTGTACAATTGACAATTTGGTTAATCGTTTAATCGTTGTGGCAATTATATTTTGTTTAACCGATTAATCTTTTTCCAAACAGTTAAACGATTAAACCTTTCCTAACCGATTAACCTTTTTCCAAACGATTAAACTTTTCCTAACCGATTAAACTTTTCCTAACCGATTTAAACCTTCCCCTATCATTTATCTTTAGAAATAAGTTCCCAATAGCCGCTATTATCTGTCCCTATCCGTTGAATCAATTCCTTTTGTTGCATGCTTTTTAAATAGCGTTGCACCGTTCGTTGTGTCAATTCTAATTTCAAAGCAATTTCTTTTGCAGTTATTTTTTTATTTTCTGATATAAACTTTAGGATTTTTTTTTCTTTCTCAGCGTTAGCATCTACGACATTGTCTACGACATTGTCTACGACATTGTCTACGACATTAGATTGTTGACTAACTGATTCTTCGGCATTTTTTCGCCAAAGTATCGTCTTGAAAATTTCTTCTTGGACAAACTCGGGAGCCTTTTTCAAACCAGCTTCCTCACAAAGTCGAATAATATCACCGGTTCCTGTCCCCATCCTTTCAATAAAACCTGCTAGATACATAGGCTCTGCCAATAAGGGGTTGGCAGGAATAGAACTGTGGGGTTTTCTGAGTTTGGCGGTGGTCAATCCATAAGGTAAACTACCCGGATTCCATATTTCGAGCCGGTCTTTAAAAAGCATAACCTGAATACTTCCATTACTGTTATAATCACGATGTGCCACAGCATTGACGATGGCTTCCGTAACCGCTGCAGGAGGCAACTCATACTTTATGGGTACTTGAATACTTTGCTCACGAGTTCCTACCGAAACGTCTATTCTAGACAACACAAAATCCACTGCCTGATTCACTAATTGAAACACATCTCCTTTATAAACCTGATAGGAAGGAATTGGTTTGGTAATTGTCGTTCCATGAAAATGAGCGCATTTAATCTCTGAACTAATAAAAAAATGCTGCGGTTTATGGGCAAACAATAAAATAGCCGCATTCGTTATACGCTGCTGCGCTATTAAATTGAGATGGGTAAGAATCGTTTCAGAAGGGGCGTCAGCCGAAAAAGGAAATCCTCTTTTGGCTCGGGCAATACTCACAAATACCTTTATTTTTTGATTGTCTAAATCCTCTAAAGTGGCACGTGGATGGAGCGTGGCATCAAAAGGTGTTGTTCTAATATATTCCTTTTCTTCAAGATACCGAATCAAGGAAACATAAACAGCTGTTTTCAATTCGAGAGTAGACGCAAATTGTTTTCGAACCACCAAATGTTGTGCTTTTTCAATCAAGATACGTTCTTTTAAATCCCTGTCTCTATCGTCATCATTGCTCAAAAAAACCAAGCGTGTCTTAGAATAAAGCCCTGCAAGATCAAATTCTCTTTCGGTTGGCGAAACTCCTTCAGCATCTTCAAATCCGTATTGTTTACCAAAGATTCCCAGATAAATATCGCAATGTTCCACCTCATTGCTGTAAACCGAAGTAGCAGAATAATTTACCGCAGGCACATTTTCGAAAATAAAGGGCTCGAAAAACTTTCCTAGCAGCGCATCAGAAATGATGTAATCACACAGAATACGCCGATGTTCAGCAAATTCAGATTGCACACTACTAATAAATACTCTTATTTTATTCATTAAAGATACTTTACGCCTTTAATTGGTTAAAAGGTTAAAAGGTTAAAAGGTTAATCGGTTGTAACATTTATATTTTAATTAACCGATTAAACCTTTCCTAAACAGTTAAACTTTTCCTAACCGGTTAACCTTTTCCCAAACAGTTAAACGATTAAACCTTTTCCTAACGTCTTTTCAAGATTGCCAAATCGCTAGCCACCATTTCTTTGACCAAACCAGCCAGGTCGTATTGCGGTTTCCAACCCAATTTTTTGGATTTACTTGGGTCGCCTATCAACAAATCGACTTCGGTTGGTCGATAGTATTGTGGGTCTACTCGCACTACTACTGTTCCTACGGGTAATTGGTATTCTGGGTTGTTGCAAGCCGCTATTTTTGCAACTTCATTTTCATTTTCTCCTTCGAAGGCCAACTCTATACCCACTTCAGCAAAAGAAAAACGCACGAAATCACGAATATAAGTAGTCACTCCCGTGGCAATTACATAGTCTTCGGCTACGTCTTGTTGCAGGATTCTCCACATAGCTTCCACATAATCTTTGGCATGCCCCCAGTCTCTTTGGGAATTTAAGTTTCCTAAATACAAACAATCTTGTTTCCCCAAAGCAATAGCGGCGGTGGCCATGGTAATTTTTCTTGTAACAAAGGTTTCTCCTCTTCGTGGCGATTCGTGGTTGAACAAGATTCCATTACAAGCGTAAATATTGTATGCTTCACGGTAGTTTTTGGTGATCCAAAAGCCGTATATTTTGGCAACCCCATAAGGAGAACGTGGATAGAATGGAGAATGTTCGTCGTAAAATCCTGCCGCATTTTTATTTTCGGCCAAACCACCATACAATTCAGAAGTAGAGGCTTGATAGATTCTAGTTTTCTTTTCCAAACCCAGAATCCGTACGGCTTCTAATATTCGTAAAGTGCCTATTCCATCCACATTGGCCACATATTCGGGGGAATCAAAAGAAACTTTCACATGGGACATAGCCCCAAGATTATAAATTTCGTCGGGCTGTACTTCCTGAATGATTCTGATGATGTTGGTGGAATCGGTCAAATCACCATAATGCAATTTGAAATCAACATGATTCTCGTGTTGGTCTTGGTAGATATGATCGATACGCTGGGTGTTAAAGGAGGAGGCCCGCCTTTTTACGCCATGAACTTGATATCCTTTTTCTAATAATAATTCCGCTAAATAAGATCCATCTTGACCCGTGATTCCGGTAATTAGTGCTGTTTTTTGTTTGGT
>CANGWK010000070.1 GCA_947457615.1 Flavobacteriaceae bacterium | reverse complement strand
GTCTTGGAGGACCGGCCGGGGGTGGGGGAGCTGATCGATCAAAGCTACGAGCTCGAAGTGCTCGCCGACGCCGTGCGCGCGCTGCCCGACCGTTGCCGCCAAGTCATCATGCTGCGCTATCTCGACGGTCTCGCCTACAAGGAAATCGCGGTGCAACTCGGCATCTCGGCCGAGACCGTGAAGGTGCACATGGCAAAAGGCATGCGACGCTGCGCCGCGTTTTTCGCGGAGCGCGGGCTGCTGGAACCGCCGCCGCCGTCGCCGTCTGCGGAGGCTTCCTCATGAGCGAATCACCGGAACACGACGATCCGATCGAGGAAGTTGCCTCGAACTGGTTGACCGAGCGCGCGGAGGGTTTTTCGGCCGCCCAGAAGCGCGAGTTCGAGCGCTGGTGCCGCGCTGATCCGCGCCACGCCGCCGCGGTCGCGCGCCTCGAAGCCGCGTGTGCCCTGCTCGAAAAGATGCCGCTCGTGCGCGCGGAGTTGCAGCCCGTGGTGGAGTTTCCGGTGAAGCTGCGCGCGACGGCGCCGGTGAAGAAATTTCCCGTCCTGCGGGTGGTTGGCGCGATGGCCGCGGCCCTAGCCCTCGCGGCTTTCGGCGGGTGGCAATGGGCCCGCCCGTCAACCTCTGCGCAGCTCTACGCGACCTCGACCGGGGGCTACGAACGCGTGGTGCTCGCCGACGGCTCCGTCGTCGAACTCAACGCGAACTCCGAGGTGCGCGTCGACCTGTTGCCCGGCGAGCGTCGCGTCGCGCTCGTGCAGGGCGAGGCGCATTTCACCGTCGCGCACGATACTGCGCGGCCCTTCATCGTCTCTGCTCACGGTGTCGCCGCGCGGGCGGTCGGCACGGCGTTCAACGTGCGGCTGGCGTCGAGCTCGGTTGAAGTGCTCGTGACGGAGGGCAAGGTGTCTGTTTCTGAGGTGGAGCGCGTTGACCTCAACGTGCTGGCTACGAGTGCCGATCCCAAACCAACGCGTTGGGGTCAACGCGCTCCACCCAAACCAACGCGTTGGGGTCAACGCGTTCCACCTTCGGACATACTGCTCGCCGCGAACGAACGCACCGTCATTCCGTTCGCTCCACCGAAATATCTCGCCGTTCTGCCGACCAGCGCACCCGTCGTCGAACCCATCGCGCCCGACGCCCTCCGCGCCGCCCTCTCCTGGCAGGAGCGCAAACTCGTGTTTTCCGAGACACCGCTGCGCGAGGTCGTCGCGCAGTTCAACCGTCGCAATCGGCTCCAACTCCTCCTCGGGGATGCCGCGCTCGCCGAGCGCCCGGTGGGGGGGACGTTTGCGGCCGAGAACGTCGAGGGTTTTGTTCGCCTGCTGGCGGGCAGCGGCTCGATCACGGTCGAACGGCGGGACGAAACCACGGTGGTGTTGCGCGCGGCGCGTTAGGGCGTTCGCCAGCTGCGGCGAAAAAATCATGCGAATACGGATAACCCGTTTCGTCCAGAGCTGCGTCTCAGGGGCGTTCCCACTGTTCCTGTTGATGAAACCCCTGCTTCCCCCCGGCTCGGCCGCGGCTTTCGCCGTGTGTGCTCTGACGTGCGCGATCGCGCCCGTCCAGGCCGGCGAGGCCTCGCGCCAGAGCTACGATATCGCCGCGGGCGATGCCGTGAGTAACCTGAAGCGCTTCGCCGAGGAATCGGGCCGGCAGGTCTTGTTTCTGGTCGATGCCGTCCGCGGCGTGACGACCAATCCGGTCCGGGGCGAGTACACCGTGCGGGAGGCGCTCGCGCGCCTCGTCGCCAACACCGGACTGGTCGTCGCCGAGGACGCCAAGTCGGGGGCGTTGATGGTAAACCGGGCGGGCCACGAGGAATCGCCCGCCGCAAAATCCAGTCAGGCCCCGAACCCCCAGAAAACTTTCCCCGAATCCCCCATGAAAAAACCAAATATCTTCAGCGTGCTCGGAGCCTGGCTCGCGCTCGCCGTATCCTCGACCCAAGCCCAAGGGCCGGCCATCCCGGAAAACACCGGTACGCTGCAGGGTCGCGTGCTCAACGAGCGCAATGCCCAGTATGTCGAGGGGGCCCGTATTTCGATCGAAGGCACCGGACTCGTCACGCTCACCGACGCCGCGGGCAATTTCCGCCTGACGCAGGTGCCGCCGGGGGCCGTCAAGGTGCAGACGTTCTACACGGGTCTGTCGCGCGACGTGCGCGCCGCCGAAATTTTGGCGGGCAAGGCCACCGAACTCACGATTGCGCTGGGCGGGTCACCTAAGAGCGGCGACGTCGTGCAGTTGGCCCAATTCCAGGTCTCCTCCTCACGCGAGATGGACGCCTCGGCGCTCGCGATCAACGAGCAGCGGTTCGCGCCCAACATCAAACAGGTCGTGTCGACGGAGCAGTTTGGCAATGTGGCCGAGGGCAACACCGCCGAGTTCCTAAAGTTTCTGCCCGGTATCACGATCAGCTATACCGGCGGAAATGCCCGGGGCATCTCGATCGATGGCGTGCCGTCCGACTATGTACCGGTCACGATCGACAGCTTCAATCTCGCCTCCGCCGACGGTGGTAAAACCAACCGCACGGTCATGGCAGACATGGTTTCGATCAACAACCTCTCGCGTATCGAGGTTCTCAACACGCCCACGCCCGAGTCTCCGGCCTCCGCGCTCGCGGGCACAGTGAACATGGTGACGCGCAGTTCTTTCGAGCGCGCCAAACCCCTGTTCCAGTCCAACGTCTATTTCAGCATGCGCGATAACGCGAAGAGCTTCAGCAGGGCTCCGGGGGCCAAGCCGAGCCCAACGAGCAACGTGTATCCGGGTTTCGATTTTTCCTACTCGGCACCCGTCAATAAAAAGTTCGGGTTCTCGATTTCGGCCGGCGACTCCACGAGCTATTCCGCTCAGGATCGCGTGCAGGCGACCTGGCGCGGCACGGGCGTTGCCACCGCTGGCACCGCGTTCCCGGCCACGGCGTTTTCGCAGCCCTATTTGTCGGCCTACCGGGTGGAGGATCAGCCCAAGATCACGGCGCGTAAATCCCTCGCCGGATCGGTGGACTTGAAGTTGTCGGACAACGACCGCGTCTCCGTGGGGTTTCTGTATTCCTCCTTCGATGTGCAGTTCGCGTTGCACTCGCTGACGTTCAACCCCGGCGGGGTGCAGGCTGCCGGCCTCTCGTCGACCTCTGTCCGCGGGAACACGGGGGCGGGCAACGTCTCGATGATTCACAACGAGCGAAATCGTTTCAATCGCACGTATATGCCGAGCATCGTGTGGAAACACCAGGGGCCCGAGTGGAAGGCCGACCTCGGCGCGGGCTACTCCTCGGCGACGGACGACAACCACGACACCGACCAAGGGTATTTCCGCGCCGTGAATGCGATTCGCAGCGGACTGACCGTGTCGTTTGACGATGTCACCTACCTGCGTCCCAGCGCGATCACGGTGAAGAATTCGACCGGGGCCGACGTGAATCCCTACCTCATCGCCAACTATGCCCTCACTTCGGCGACGAGTCAGCAGAACGCCACCCACGACACGCAGAAGACCGCCTACGGCAGTGTGAGTCGGAAGCTTCCGACGAAAATCCCGGTGACGTTGAAGGCCGGATTCAATCTCCAAGAGGGCGTGCGTGACATCACCGACGACTCTGCGACCTACACCTACGTCGGCGCGGACCGCGTCGCCAGCACGTCTCCGGTTACTGGTGACGATTCACTCGCGCCGTTTTTCGATCCGGTGTTTTCGCAGCGCGTGATGCCCTACGGCTTTTCCGCCTCCGAGGCGCCCAGCGACCGCAAGGTGTGGGAGCACTACAAGGCGCAGCCGACCTATTTTACGTCCAATGCGAACACGATCGCGCGCAACCGCGTGGCGACTTCGAAGTTTGCCCGCGAGCAAGTGGTGGCCCCTTACCTGCGCTCGGATTTCGACTTCCTCGACCAACGCCTGAAGATTGTCGCCGGCGTGCGCGGTGAAAAAACCACGGTT
>CANGWK010000069.1 GCA_947457615.1 Flavobacteriaceae bacterium | reverse complement strand
ACCCCGGATGAGCAACACGAGCGATTCATGCGCCTGTTTTTGGCGCATGAGCCCGCGATTCTGCGTTCGGTGCTCGTGTTTGTCCCGCAACGGCACGATGCGCGCGATATCGTCCAGGAGACGGCGGTGGCGCTGTGGCGGAATTTTGGCGAGTTCGACACTGGGAGACCGTTCGTCAACTGGGCCTGCGGTTTCGCGCGCATGGAAGTACGGCGGTTTTTGCGACGGTCCCAACGGCGCGCGGTTCTTTCCGAGCAGGCCGTTGTCGCGCTGCTGGCCACCGAGCAGGCCGAGGCGGGTTGGTTGGCTGAGCGCGAACACCATCTCCCGGAATGCCGCGAACAACTGCCGTCCGAGCATCGGCGCATCCTCGATGGCTATTATGTCGACGAAAGTAGCGTGGGCGTTCTCGCCGAGCGACACGGCCGGAGCACCCAGGGAATCTACAAACTCTTGCAGCGGACGCGGCAGGCTTTGGTGG
This sequence comes from Flavobacteriaceae bacterium, assembly GCA_947457615.1. GTDB lineage: Bacteria > Bacteroidota > Bacteroidia > Flavobacteriales > Flavobacteriaceae > Flavobacterium. The sequence continues at coordinate 3,839 of CANGWK010000069.1, read as the reverse complement.
ATTGCATGGAGCGCAAGACCGCGGAGGCAGGGAAATGAATCGCGACAAACTGACCGACCTTGTGATGCGTTTCATCGACGGCCGTGCCACCGACGAGGAAGCCACGGCGCTCTCGCTCGAACTCGCCGCCAACGCGGAGTCGCGGCGATCCTATCTCCGGCTCGCGCGACTGCATGCGGCGCTTGCCACCGAGGAAGATCAACTCGCTGACATCGTGCCGATTTCCACCGCTCATCCCGTTCCTGCAGGTTTCAAGAGGTGGGTGTGGGCGATAGGCGCGATGGCCGCAGTCGCCGCCATCGCGTTTCTGTTCCCTTTGCGCGGACCGCCTGCGCGACCGGACGCGCCGGAAATTGTCGCGAGCTTCGGGGAGATGCGCGACTGCCGCTGGGTCTCGGCCGGTGAGAATGCGCGCCCCGGCGACGCCGTCACCCGCGGGCAACGTTTACAGCTTTCATCCGGTTCCGCGGTGCTCCGCTTCAGCAGCGGTGCCGTGGTCACGTTGCTGGGGCCGTGCATTTTTGAAGCGACGTCGGGCAATGGTGCGTATCTCACGCTGGGCCAGATCAAGGCGCGGGCCGACACGCCGGCCTCGAAGGGCTTCACGGTCAACACGCGCACGGCGCAGGTGGTCGACGTGGGGACCGAGTTTGTCACGGCCGTCGCGCCTGACGGGCAGAGCCGGGTCGATGTCACGTCCGGCGAAGTCTACGTACTGCTCGACGGGATGAAGTCCCGTCATCGGCTAAGGGAGGGCGAAGCGTTTTCAGTCGAAGCCGGGCGGGCGCAGGTGATGGTGCGGATCGAGCGCGGCGACGGCACGGCGGCGTTTCGTTTTCCCACGATCGAGCCGCCGTCGGATCGCGACTACGCGGATCGTGCCTTCGGGCGCGCGGCCATCCGCGTCGTGGACGGCGCCCTGCGCACCGCAGTGGCAATTCCGAGCGGTCCGGCGGAGCGGTTGTTGGACGGCCGCGGACAAACCGTGCAGGACTCGCCGGCGGAGTCGGTCTTCTTCGATAACGATGCATCGGGCGCACTCCTGCTGGACTTAGGCCAGTCGGTCTCAATCTCAAAGGTCAATACCTACTCTTGGCATCAGAGTCGGATCGTGGAAGACCGCGTGCGCGCCGTGCAAAAATTCACCCTCTACGGCTACGATGGCGAAACGCCCCCGAGTGTCGCTGGCAATCTCGACGTAGCCGGCTGGGTCCAAGTGGCCCGCGTCAATTCGGATAGTTTTTTCCGTGTGATGCAGCCGGCCGACCGACCGGCCCAGCAGGTCTGCTCGATTACCGGCGCGCAGGGTGCCATCGGCCGCTACCGCTTCCTGCTCTGGGTCGTGGAGCCCACCGAAGCGATCGATCCTCGTTTTCGCAACAATACGTTTTACGCCGAATTCGACGTCTACGCCGCACCGTGACGAAGAAGCCCGGGAATTTCCGATTACCCCTAACAAAACCCCAAAATCAAATGAACCTAACTTCACCCTCGTTACTATCTTGCCGGTCTTTGTATCACGCGGCGACGCTTCTGGTCATGGGCGTCTGGCTCTCGCTGGCATCCTTTGCGCAGGAACCCGAAACCGGTGCGCTTGCCGGCTATGTGAGCAACCAGGGCACGGGCGACTTGCTGCGCGGAGCGAACGTGGAATTCCGGCATGTGGGTCGGTCGGTGCGCTCCGACGACACCGGTCGTTTCGTCGTCCGCGGGCTCGCTGCGGGCGAGCACGAAGTCGTCGCCTCCTATGCTGGCCTGGATCCGGTGAAAGCTACCGTTACGATTCGGGCCGGAGTGATCGGCACCCTTAATTTCGAACTCAAGAGCACCATTTATCGCATGGGTGAATTTAAAGTGAGCACCACCCTAGAGGGTGCGGCGGCTTCGCTCACCGCACAAAAAAACGCCAACAACGTCAAAAATGTGATTTCACTCGATTCGTATGGCGACCTGCCGAACCTCAGCGTCGCCGAGTTGGCAGGTTTGATGCCTGGCGTGGCCGTCAATTTCTCCGACGACGGAGTAGCCAACGGAATTCAAGTCCGCGGCGCGCCCGCAACCCTCAACCGCGTCACGATCGACGGGGGACTGACGGCCGGGGCTGGCGTGAACCGTCAGTTTCCCTCGGCGCAGTTCACCGGCGCCGGGTTCGCCGAGGTGGAACTCACTAAAGGGCACCGTCCGGACACCGGCGCTGACTCGCTCGGAGGCACGGTTAATCTCAAGAGCCGTTCGCCACTTAGTATGATGGAGCGCCGGCGCGTCGACTATACCGCCTCGGTTCGCTATGCACCGCCTTTCACGGAGCAGGTGACGTGGCGGCAAGAACATCGGATCCATCCCATGCTCAATCTTGGATATCAAGAGGTGTTTGATGTCGCAGGCGGAGCGAGGAATCTCGGAATTTCGTTCAACACATTTTACAGCGAAAACGCCAACGGACTCTTTGTTTCGGATCGATTTTTCCAGAACACCACGGCGGAGCCGGCCTACCTCTACGATTACCGGGTGCAGGACAAATATAACAATCGGAAGATTTTCAGTGGCCGCTTCTTGGCCGACTATCGGCTGTCTCCAGCCACCACTTATCGGCTGATTGTTGGCTACGTGCACAACAACGAGCCGCACGTCCAACAATACACGGCACGTATCTTTACCGCCCAATCGGTGGGAACTACGGGTAACGCCGGCATCCTGCCGGGTTACACGGATCGGGTTACAGAGGCTCGGGTGAGCCCTGCAACCCAGATTCAAAACACCGATCTGGCATTCGGAACCTATCGCACATTTGGCGACCTGAGTCTCGGCGCCGACCACAAGTTTGACCGATTGACCATCGACTACACCGCAAGCTACAGCTGGAATCGCTTCAATCGCGACAGTGGAAAGGCGGGGGGTATTCTCGTTTCGGGCCTATCCAACATCGGCTGGATGATAGATCGCACGCAGTCGGAGTTGTCTCCGCGGTTTGTTCAAACAGGCGGGCCCGATGTCACGAATCCTGTGAACTACCGTCCGATTACGAACGGCCTGACGATACGAAATCAGGATGACTACGAACAAGTCAAAGGCCTCAGAGGGAGTGCGCGCCTGCAAGTGACACCGGAAGGACTACTCTTCGTGAAGGGCGGATTCGACTGGCGGGAGGTTAATGTGGATCAAATCAACCGCGACCGGCGCTTCAGTTACATTGGGACGGCGCCTTTGCAGCACGATACCTCGGCGAAGCTGCGGGAAGGCCTCAATATTCCCCACTGGCACCCCGGCCAGTTCGTGCGCGATCACAAACTCGTTTCCCCGGAACTTTGGAGCCAAGATGCGTATTTTCATGAGCAACTGCGCTACACCGGAACCCGCTCGGCGAAGGAGACCGTGACCGCTGCCTATGCGATGGCCGATGGCCGGTTGGGCTCGGCCGGTTGGTTGGGCCGCACGAATTATATCGCCGGCGTCCGAATGGAGAAAACCGAGACTGAAGGCCGTGGTTTTGCGCGAGCCCGGATACTCAGCAATGGCGCCGCGCAAATCGCCGACCCGGCCGGTGCCGCCGCCCGCGACTACGCGGGCAACGCCCGCAGCAATACAGCGGACTACACCAAGTATTTTCCGAGCGCGCATCTGGCGCATGATTTCACAGCCAACTGGAAAGGCCGCGTGAGTTGGTCCACCAGTTTCGGTCGACCCAACATGAGCAACATGTTTCCGACCGAATCACCCAACGAAGTCCAGTCCTTCGTAACGGTAAACAATCCGGGGCTGCTCCCGCAGGACAGTCGGAACTGGGACGCCAATCTTGACTACTACTTCAAGCCCGCCGGCTACGTCTCCGTCGGCTGGTT
>CANGWK010000068.1 GCA_947457615.1 Flavobacteriaceae bacterium | reverse complement strand
GAGTTTCTTGAATCACGAGGATTATCACATTATACGCCTGGGCGACAAATTGGACCACTTTACTCGCATCAATGGCGCTACTGGAATGCGAAATATGAAAATGACCCCGATGCGGATTATGCTGGCAAGGGCATTGACCAACTTCAACAAGTTATTGATACTTTGAAAAATCCTGAATTGAGAACCTCTCGCAGAATGGTAATCAGCGCGTGGAACCCCGAACAATTAGACGAAGGCGTTCTCCCCCCATGTCACGTTTTGTTTCAATTCAATGTTGTTGATGGAAATAAATTAAGCTGCTCTCTTACGGCCAGAAGCCAAGATGTCCTATTAGGCGAACCGTTCAATATCGCCTCATATGCTTTCCTTACACACTTAATTGCAAAACATTGTGAGTTAGAACCTTATGAATTTATTTTAAATGGTGGAAATTGTCACATATACGATGACCACTTTGACCAAGTAAAGGAACAACTGACGAGAACGCCATATGAGTTCCCAACTCTAGAAATATTGAATAAAAGGGAAAACATCAATGATTACGTAGTCGATGATTTCAAAATTAGCAATTATCAACATCATCCACAAATAAAGGCGGCGATGCGGGCATAATGTATCCTATATTTCTATATATACTATATATTGACATATGAGCAGAAATCAGACTGGATTAGCCAAATATAGACGAGGACGTAAAAGCTTCGTTTATACGCCTTACGTGCAACTGGTTACAAACAACTTATTAATAAATTTTGATGCAAATGATATTACTAGCTATTCGGGTTATAAATATGCTGATCCGAAATGGCTTAATATTGGCACTGGGGGCGCAATGTATGATGCAGATCTATCGGGCAATGTTAATCCAGCAATAAATGAAGGTTGGAAAATAAAATCATTTCGTTTTTTTGGTTATTTTCTAGAAATAAGCAGCTATTTTGATAAACATAACTATATGCAATTTTTACGTCCGAGCGCCATGTATGACGATTTCACTTATTGCGCTTGGATAAATACATTTAGTGGCATCAGCGACGTATTAGTCAATTCGAATGTAATGTATATAATTTCATCATACACAAATAGTGCAAACAAATATTTCGGGATTGGTATAAATAATAACAATAAACTATCATATCTCGACAGTTCACCTACTGGAACTAATATGACTTTAAATTCCACACAATCTGTAAATAATGGGAAATGGACATTTGTCGCAGTGACGCGCAATAAAATAACGGGTCAAGTTGTCTTATATATTAACGGCATAGCGGATACAACTGGTACGTGCAACACAGGCACCTTAACCGCGACCGATTACATGTTAATAGGTACTACAACTTATTCTCCTGGCTATTCATTTGCAGGAAACATTGGTGCTATTTTAGGATATGCAAGCATATTATCAGCCGACGATATTCTACGCAATTTCGAAAAATTAAGACATGCATATCAAATATAATTGCGAAATTTCACCAACTATTATTTTTATTTGCTACCACATTTAAATATGTTTATTGCAATAACAACATAGAGAAAAATCATAATTATACTGTATATTTTACATAGAAATGAGTAGTTCAAATGCTGCTGCCATTCGTCGTCGTGCGGGCATAAACCCGCCCGCCCCGACTCCTGCCCCAACCGCAAACCAAAGACAACCGTCGTCTACCGCATCGTCCACACAGGCGCAGGACGCCCCACGCAAGCTAACCCTCCCCGAGGTAATTTCGGTTTTTGACAAGCGCATTAGCAAGTTGGAGGAAAACGTCAAATCCGCATCCAATCAAACGTCAAACGTTATGCAAGCTTCGTCGGATACCCCTAGCAACCTCAATGAAATATTGGGCGAATTCAATATGCGGTTTGAAGTTCTCGCCGACGAAATTTCAACCTTAAAGGATACCATTTTGCGTCTACAAACGTTCACTATGGACGTGAATAAGATGCTATTGAATGAGCGTGTCCGAGTTCTATCCGATTTGGGTCCCAATCTCCAAATGTCCAATGACGAGGCAGACATCAATAGCGTATTCAGTCTGGCATCAGATACAGCAAACGTAGGCATTCAACGTGAATCGCCTACTACTAGCGTTGATATGCGCGAGGAACTCGGTCAATAATTCATTTCGTTATACTCTCATATAACTAAAATATGTATTCGTTTGTAAACAACACAAAAAACAACATATTATCATATACTATAATATGTCGTCGATAGTTAACATTATATTATTTGTCATTGTTCTCGTCCTATATCTCCATATTGTCCAACAATTAAAAACAAGCGAGGATTTAGAAATATATGAAATGGATTATACTACAAATGCCCATTTGCAAGAAGTATGCGACGTGAAACAGCCCGTTATGTTTGAATACAACGCCGTTTCTCCCGAATTATACAGCGAAATTACTGCCGAAAAACTAGATACATGCGGCATATATGAAGTCAAAGTTAAAGATATTAAGGATTACTACTTAGAAACTGACAGCAGCTCCCCTGACTATGTGGTTCTTCCGCTGCAAAGTGCCAACAACTTATTAAAGAGCGATACACATTCTAGTTATTTCACCGAGAACAACCACGATTTTGTAGAAGACGCGAATTTATATCAATTTTTTCACGCAAATGACGAATTTATCAAACCGCCGACTACTGTCATCACCAAATACGATATTATGATGGGCTCGTCTGGCGCATATACGCCTCTGCGATTCCACAAGGATTGCCGCCGATTTATTTCTACGCTTTCTGGAAAAATCACGATTAAGATGACGCCATATAAAAGCAGCAAATACTTATCTCCCGTCAACGATTATGAGAATTATGAGTTTCGGTCACAGGTGAATGTCTGGGCGCCTCAGAAGAAATACAAAGCCGATGTCAGCAAATTGAAATTCCTAGAATTTGATGTAATGCCTGGATTTATGTTGTATATTCCGCCATATTGGTGGTATAGCATTAAGTTCTCGGATGGACAAGATACCATCGTATCAGGGTTTACCTATAATACTATGATGAATTGTATTACAAACATTCCCAATTGGGCATTATATTACTTGCAGCAACACAATACCAAAACGCGCATTGCGAAGACTATACCGATTGAACCTACTACAATTGCCGCTGATACAGATGCGGTTATCCCACCGAGCGATAGCGCAACCGTCAGTATTTAGTCACTATTGTAAAGTAAAAATCTAAATAGTATGTAAATGAGTTCCGAACAAAATAACGTTGATCCAATCATAGAGAACACTATGGTGGTCAACCCAAATGATGGTATTCTCCCCATATATAATGGAAATAATAATAATAATAATAATAGCATACCAGATCTAGGTGGTTCCAGTCAACCAACTGACCCACTTCGCCTATCATCGCCAATATATCCAGCATCTCCCCCTAATTCTCGCCGAACATCTAAGGCAAGTGCATTGTCTGACGCTTCGCCGCAACGCGCAATGGTTATGGCACGCAGAATGACTATTGCCGACAGCAAAGAGGATATTGATTGGTTTTCACAGCGTGAATACATAATGTTTAAACACGAATTAACATCACAGCGCAAAATCAATAACTTTATATTGAAAGAGTGCAAGGACAACAAGCGCTTGCTGGATTTAAAATGCGATGATCTGACCAAAACCGTGAATAATATTCAAACGTCCGTTATTTTCGTGTCAACGCTTTCTGGTTTTTTGCAGGCGACTAAATTGCAGTTCGGCATTCCGTCGGATTACATTGAGGTGATATCTATTACCATATCTACGTACATTGCGCTCATTTTGTCTATTTCCAAGTATTATAAACTGGACGAATTGAAGGAGCAAATTCAGAATTTACGTGAAAAGTACTCGTTATTGCACAATAAAATAGAACATAGAATGGATGTTCTCGGTCCTTGGAATAATAAACATCTATGGGAATATAAAAATGCGACCGATAAATTGGCAGAATGGAGAGAGGTGTTGGCTGATATGCACGAACAATATAGGAATATCATTGAAACGAAACAATCGTTAACCACCGAATTTGAAATCATAATGGATACCATTTCTCGCAATAAGTACAATTCTATCAATGCCTATCTGAATTTCAGTAATCGCACAGAGTTATTTACCGTTCAAACCAAAGAAGCAGATTTGGAGAACACAATTGTATCAAAACAAGTGCATTTTCCGAAACACGCGCACCCAACCATCCTGCTTCAACACGAGGTATTAGATAATTGGGAGGACGAAGAAAGTGTTGTGTAAATAAGTTAAAGATTTTATGTCCCTTTATGTATATTATACTATGTCCGAGCACGAATCCTATATGTCTCATATATTAGCAGAACTGCACGTTGGATATTTACCTCATCAAACCAAGGCAAACCAGTGCAATGCTAATAACAATGCGACGGCATT
>CANGWK010000067.1 GCA_947457615.1 Flavobacteriaceae bacterium | reverse complement strand
TGCCGCTGCGGGCCAGTTCCGCGGCGAATTGGAAATTGTCGACATTGCGGCGCTGCGTGCCCGATTGAAACACCCGCCCGTAGCGGTTCGTCGTATCCGCCAACTCCTGACTCTCGCGGACGGTCATGCTGCACGGCTTTTCGCAATAGATGTCCTTGCCCGCCTTCGCGGCGAGCATGCTCAGCAGCGCATGCCAGCGGTCGCCCGTCGCGATGAGCACGGCATCAATATCGGGACGGGCGAGGACCTCATACATGTCACGGGTCTTCACGCAGTCCTGGTTGTTGTATTGCCGGTTCGCCATCACGCGCACGACTTCGCGCCGGGTCTCCTGCACATCGGCGATCATGACAAACTGCACGTCGGTCTGGCTGAGGAAGTGTTTGAGCACCTCGCGCCCGCGGGGACCGATCCCGATGCCGCCGACCACGATCCGGTTGCTGGGCGCCACTGCGCCGTTCTTTCCGAGCACAGCCGCGGGAATGATCGTGGGCATCCCGAACGCCACCGCCGTCGTTTTCAAAAACTGCCGTCGTGTGAATTTCATAGGAGGAAAAGAGGATCCAAGCTGCAGGGTAAAGGGGTGAAGAATGAGCGGCTCAGCAACCGACCAACCGCTGCCGGTGGAAGCAAAGAGAAACGGGGAGCGATGAAAAGATCAATTGATGGATCGCCGCCGTGGCGCGAGCCAACGTCCCACTGTGCGCCTGATCGTCGCCCGCGTCTGCGCATGGTTTGGCGAAGCTCGCGCGGATATTGGGGGAACGGCACCGCCCATTAACGGCCGGCCACCCCGCCGGGTCATCGCCGCCAGCCCAGCCAGCCCGCCCGAGGAAAAGGAATCCGAACCATCCACGTTTGAAGAATTTCTCGCCGGATCCGCCACCGCCGCAACCACGCGCCCTACATCACCCGCACCCGAGACAAAGACGCGTGGGACGTCCAATCGCGCGCCCGCTCCGGCGGCGAACGTTCGCACCGGCGGCGCAGATTTACGACGATCTCGCCGGTCTCGCGATCTTCACGCGCCGAGGAATTAGCGCGCGCGGGCAACGAACTGTCGACGTCGTTCCGCTCGTCGATCACACGCACGGCGTCGCGCTGCAACCGTCCCGACTTCGCGTCGAACTCGCCGATCACCAGCGGTGTGCACGGCGGGTTGCCGGTCGGATTCACCGGCACGATCTTACCAATCCACAAGAGACGACCCGAGGAATGCGGCACGAGTTGCGAGCCCGCGCTAGCCCCCATCCATCACACTTTCCTCAATAAATTTCGTGTCACAGAGCAGCGGTGTTACTGAACAAGGACAAAGTTGGGGTCGGCGAGGAGCCGGTTGAGGACGTGGAGCATCTTGCGCATGACGGCGACGACAGCGACCATCTTAGGTTTTCCGGCTGCGACGAGGCGCGTGTAGTAGGCGCGCAGCACGTGGTTGTGTCGGGTGGCGGCGACGGCCGCCATGTAGAGGACGCGGCGCACGAGGCCGCGTCCACCGCGGACGTGGCGAGCCTGATGGCTGCGGCCACTGTCGCGCGCAAAGGGCGCGACGCCGACCAAAGCCGACAGCTGAGGGGACTCGATCTCGCCGAGTTCGGGGAGGTAAGCGAGCATGGTGGCGGCAAGCACGGGGCCGGCACCTTTGAGTTCGCGCAGGCGGGCGGCTTTGCGGCTCAGGGTGTCGTCGTGGTCGATGTGGTCCTGGATGAGCCGGTCGGTGGCGGTCAGTTCCTTTTCCAGAAACGTGACTTGTCCGTCCAGGCGGGCACGCAAGACCGGGCCGGCCAGCTCCAGGCGGTTTCGCACGGCGACAAGCTGCTCGCTGACTTGCCGGCGGTAATCGAGCAGTTCGCGCAGGGTGATCGCGGCTTGATCCATCGGGGCGTGCAGGCGGGGTTGGATTTTTTCGCCGAAGCGGCGGAGCAGGAGAGCGTCGAGCCGGTCGGTCTTGGCCAGCAAGCCTTCGGCGTGGGCGAAGGCGCGCACGCGGCCGGGATTGGTGACGCAGACTTCGTGCTTGGCCAGCAGGAGCGCCGCGACGACGGCGCGTTCGTAGCCGCCGGTCGCTTCGCAGATGACGCGCACGCCGCGCAGCTTCGCGAGCACGCTCAGCAGCTTTTCATGGCCGCTCGGAGTGTTGGGAACGTGGTCACAGCGGATGCCGTCCACGGTGTAATCGAGTCGGTCCTTGGCAATATCCAGGCCGACGTAGGTGACTTCAGTGGTGGGGGTGGTTGTCTCCATCTTGCAATGCGAGCTCAAGGCTCATTCAGCGGTTCGAGTTTAACCAGGTCTGGGACCGGGGCCCATGGCTCTGTGCGGAGGTCAAGCCTCGGGGCACTGATCGGCCTGCCGGTCCCAGCGTCGCCCCGACGGCCAGTCGGCGCGACGTCCCGGTGGTTACAGCCAAGACCTCGCGGCCCTGGCATGCAATCCCGCCAACGGCGGCTTCCTCCGACGAGCTCTTCGGCCCATTCTCGGAAGCCGCCGTTGGCTTTGTCCTCATTCGGTTTTACCATTGGATTGAACATACAAGCGCACAGAGGTCCAAACCGAGGACACGGAGTCAAACACGAATGGCGCTTAAATAAGGCGCAAAACTTTCTTATTCAGAGGGCTGCGTCGTTCCGTATCAGGAAACTTGGCGCGCATGATTTGGCGGGAGAGGCGACGCATATTGGCGAGGATTTTTTTGACGCGGCGATGCTCGGCAATGGCTTGCTCCAGCCAGTCGGCCTGATCGGCGGAGAGGGCGAGACTGACGGTCTTGGCCATAACCTTGGTTGACCAGGTGAAACGAGTGCCTGGTTGTCCGGCCGGTCGGCGATAAACCGAACCGTCGCTGAGATAACCGATGCCTGCCATTTCCTGGCGTAGGGCGGTGTAACGGGCTTCCAATTGGGCGAGGCGCGGTGGTCGCATGGGATGATTTGATGCGTGCAAAGGCTGGCTTCGTCAAGCTAAGGCGGTTACAATACGGCCTATGAACGAAGCCACTCCCTATTTTCCCGAACTGCGGGCCCAGTGCGCTCCGTTGGGCGTGCAACTCCAACGCGCGGGCGCCGCGACGGACTCGCTCGTCGGCCTCGCCGCGCTGTTCGGCGGCTATTTTGCCGGGTTGCTCGTGCCGGCTAAAAGGGGGGCCGGCTGCCGCCAGCGCGCGTTGCCCCGTGTCGCGGTGTTCTGGGCCTTCCTCGGTCAGGTGCTGCAGCGCGGCGCGAGTTGCCGCTGGGCGTTGACGCGCTTGCAGGCCGATGCGCTCTCCCGGGGCCGCCAGCCGCCGGGCAATTCCACCGGCGCCTATTGCTCGGCCCGCAGCGCCCTGCCGTTGTCGTGGTTGCAGGCGTTGTTCGCCGCGTTGGCCCGTTGGTTCGAGCCCCGCGGCACTGCTCAGTGGTTGGGTCGCACCGTGCGGCTCGTCGATGGCACGGGTTTCTCCATGGCGGACACCGCCGAAAACCGCCGCCGCTGGCCCTATGCCGCCGGGCAAAAACAGGGCTGCGGTTTTCCCACCGGCAAACTGCTGTGTCTGTTCTGTCTGCACACCGGCCGGTTGATCTGCTTTGTCGAGGACACTTGGAAACGGCACGACCTGACGCTCATGCGCAAACTGCTGGGTTGGTTAAAGGCCGGCGAGGTGCTGGTGGCCGACCGCGCTTTTTGCGGCTGGTTTTTTCTCACCCAATTGCTAAACCGCGAAGTCGATTTCGTTCTACGGCTGCACCAAACGCGCAAGGTGCGCTCCCGTCGCTCTCGTTCGTGGCAGGAAGTCTGGAAAAAGCCGCAGCGTCCGCGCGGGCACTCGAAACGTGACTGGGCCAAACGGCCGGACAGCGTGACCGTGCGCCTGGTGCGCTTTCGCGTGGAGACGAGGGGGTTTCGCACCCAAAGCGTGATCGTGGTCACCTCGTTGCTCGACGAAAAAGCCTTCCCCGACTCCGCCATCGCCGAACTCTACGCCCGCCGCTGGCAGGTCGAACTTCACTTTCGCCAGATCAAGACGAACCTCGCGCTCGATGTCCTGCGCGGCGTCTCGCCCGCGATGATCGAACGCGAAATCTGGATGCATGCCATCGCCTATAATCTCGTCCGGGCATTGCTGCTGGAGGCCAGTCTCGCCCATCACGTGCCCCTCGAACGCCTGAGCTTTAAGGGCGCGCTGGATGCCCTGCAGGCGTGGGCGGATCTCGCCTTCCGCTCCCGCCGCTATCGCCGCCTGGCCCGCCGCACTCTCCTCGCCCGGCTCGCGGACGATCTCGTGCCCCACCGCCCCGGCCGCAGCGAGCCGCGCGCCCGCAAACGACGACCCAAAAACCACCAGTTCCTCACCCGGCCCCGCCGACGGATGCGCGTATCCGCTTCTAGGCGACTGCGATGATCGCCCCTTTCCTTTTCACTCGTGGCTTATCTAAGCGCCATTCGAGCCAAACACCTTGTCCGCTCTGTGAGCTCTGTGGCCTGGGCTCCGTGTCCTCTGTGAAATCGGTTTGGTCAAGTTGCGTGTGAAATATCCGCCCGAAACGTAAACTGACGCACGCCAGCGTCGCCGGT
>CANGWK010000066.1 GCA_947457615.1 Flavobacteriaceae bacterium | reverse complement strand
ACTTTAAAAGAATATGTTGAAAATAATATTTATGCTACCCAAAACCTGTTGGAAGCAACATTAAAGTTTAATTTAGGTCTTAAATCATTTGTAAATATTGCTACTTCCTCTGTTTATGGAATAGAAGCAACTGTTGATGAAACTGAAACTACAAAACCAGTTTCTTTTTATGGAGTGACTAAATTAGCTAGTGAACAATTGGTTTTAGGACTTCAGCGAACGGGAAAACTAAAAGCATGTTCTATTCGATTGTTTTCGGTATATGGTCCGCGTGAACGACCAGAAAAATTATATACAAAGCTAATTGAAAACCTATATTATGATAAACCATTTCCACTCTTTGAAGGAAGTATAAAACATGAGAGAAGTTTTACGTATGTAGGAGATATTGTAGATGGACTTACTGCAATTATTGGAAAAGAAGATAAAATTAATGGAGAAATCATCAATCTTGGTACGGATGAAGTAAATACTACTCAAGAAGGTATTCAAGTAGTTGAAGCCATAATGCACAAAGAACTTATAATTGATAATAAACCAGCTAGAAAAGGGGATCAGTTACGAACAGCTGCTGTTATAGATAAAGCTAATTTTTTATTAGGTTATAAACCCAAAACTAATTTAAAACAAGGGCTCAAAAAGCAGGTAGATTGGTACTTAGAGAAGTTCACATAAAAAAAGTACTAGACAGATTATATTTTATAGATTGTTTTTTAAGAAAATATTTAATTGAGGTATAATAATATCAGGGGTGAGTTGTAAGTATAGCTCTTCTGGATTTTTTTCTATTTTTTTTCTTTCTTTAGGTTTAAAATTGCTATATAAGTCAGGTTTTATTTCTAGTAAATGTATCGAGTCATGAAATTTACCGTCTTCAAAGCTAGCCCAGTGTTCTTTGTTTACATATGGAGAAAATATTGTGAACGTTGGTTTTTGTAGTGCTTTTGCAATATGAACTGTTCCACCTTCATTCGCAATCAATACATCACATTGATTCATTAATTTTATAAAATCTCTAATACTTGGGGCGTAAATATCTAATATGATATTTTGTTTAAAATGACACAATTCATATATTGCTAAAGCCTCTTTTTTCTGGTGTGGCGAATAGTTAAATAGGAGGTAAGCATCATAATTTTTGGCAATAAAATCTATCATTTTTGCTACATATTCAAAAGGCATTGATTTTTGAGGCGTACTTCCAAGAACTCCAAGCATAATTACTTTTTTATCAGAATATTTTTTCAACCAATCTTCCTTTTTTTCGGTTTCTGATAAGAATAGTTTCGGTCTATAATTAATAGGTTGAAAATCACCAGCATATTCAATCAAATGCACTCGGTCTTCAATAGCTTTTCCACAAAATTTACTGGAAGTTTTTAACCCTTCAGTAGGGTGAGTATAAAAGTTCCAATTTCCAAATTTCTTTCTGCTTTTATGTCCAATGGTCTTTAGAGCACCACCAAACTTGCAAATTAATCGGCTTTGTGTTTTAGAATAGGGATCAAATATTATGTCATATTTTTCTTTTCTAACTTGACAGATAAGCGAAAATAGATTGCCGATTTTTTTTAGCTTTTTCTCATTTAATGGAATAACTTTATCAATATTAGGATTTTCTTCTAAAACGCCTATAGCAAATTCATAAGCCATAAAATGAACTTCGCTATCAGGATATTTTCGCTTGAAATTATTAGCGATGACAGAAGCTATAAGTACATCGCCAATTCGCTTATTTTGTATGATTAAAATTTTCATTTGAATATTACTATTTTTTTAAAGAATAAAATTTGATTTTTTAGTAAAATAAAAATGTTAATCTCATTTCATACTAAAACTAATTCTTGTTGCAAAGTACTATTTTTTATACTTTTAAACCAAAAAAGTATTGAACACTGTGAAGATTATCCTGAATCCAAATTATATTAAGAGTGAAAAATCTATTCTTCAATTAGTTAAAAGCTTTTTTGATCAAGGCAACCTAATCGTTCAAGGTTCTAGAAATACTATTAAATCTAATTTTTTAGAAAATGAAACCATAAATATTAAGTTTTTTAAAAAACCGGGTTTTATTAAATCTATTATTTATTCATTTTTTAGAAGTACAAAAGCCAAACGATCTTTTGACTATGCTAATTATTTGATAGACCACCTTATTGAAACTCCAATACCAATTGCTTATGTTGAAGAAAGAAATAGTCTAGGTTTTTTGGGAGATAGTTTTTACATCTGTCAACAAATTGACTATGATTTTACGATTCGAGAACTTATTCATGACCCATTGTTTCTAAACAGAAATGAAATATTGGAAGAATTCACAGAATTTACTTTTAAAATGCACGAGGCTAAGGTTAATTTTTTAGACCATTCACCCGGAAATACTTTAATTATAAAAAACGGAAATGGTAGATATGATTTCTTTCTAATAGACTTAAACCGTATGAAATTTGAAGATTTATCCATAGAAATGCGAATGGATAATTTTAAAAAAATGTGGCTTTCGAAACAAATGGTCAAAGTAGTTGCTAAAAAATATGCCGAGTTGAGTAATCTGTCGGAAGAAAAATTATACAAGATTCTTTTAGAAAAAACTACCCAATTTAAACGTAAAATCACCAAGAAGAAGTATCTAAAAAGAAAAATAGGTAGAAGATAAAATTCCAAATTCCAATTGATAAATTAATTGGAATTTGGAATTAGAAATATTGAAATATAAATTAAACCGCTACATCATATTCTCTTAACGCGTTATTCAATGACGTCTTTAAATCAGTTGATGGTTTACGGGTTCCAATAATTAAAGCGCAAGGTACTTGATAATCCCCAGCCGCAAAGGTTTTGGTATAACTTCCCGGAATCACTACCGAACGAGCCGGAACAAATCCTTTTCTTTCCAAAGGAATTTCTCCGGTAACGTCAATAATTTTAGTGGAAGCAGTCAAACATACATTCGCACCAAGTACAGCTTCTTTTCCAACGTGTACTCCTTCAACAATAATACAACGGGAACCTATAAAAGCACCGTCTTCAATAATTACAGGTGCCGCTTGCAAAGGTTCTAAAACACCACCAATTCCAACACCGCCAGAAAGGTGAACATCTTTTCCAATTTGTGCACAACTTCCAACGGTTGCCCAAGTATCAACCATTGTTCCAGAATCGACATAAGCGCCAATGTTTACGTAACTTGGCATCATAATTACCCCACTTGCAAGAAAAGCGCCGTAACGGGCAGAAGCTCCAGGAACCACACGAACCCCTTTTTCAGCATAATCTCTTTTTAGCAACATTTTGTCATTGTATTCAAAAATTCCAGCTTCTAAGGTTTCCATTTTTTGAATAGGGAAATACAGAACAACGGCTTTCTTTACCCATTCGTTTACTTGCCATCCTTCGCCAATTGGCTCGGCAACACGTAATTTTCCAGAATCTAATAATTCGATAACGGCTCTAATGGCATCAGTAGTTTTGGTTTCTTGTAACAAAGCTCTGTTTTCCCAAGCTTGTTCTATAATGGATTGTAATTCGTTCATTTAATTATGTTGTTTAAAATTTAATTCTTTTAATGGATTATTATGGATTTTTAAATATGCTTTGCCTAATAAAATAGCTCCGCTGGTGTTTAGATGATTTGAATTTCTATAAACAATTGTGTTGTTTAATTCAATTTTGCATGTCCCGTTTTTACACATTACATCATTTAAATTGATTACAATAATCGAGGGAAATTTTCTTTTCATTTCATAAACAATGTAATTGTTTGGTCTTTTGTATTCTGTGGTAGAGAAATCCCTCTCGGATAAATAAACTGGTATTTTTGCTTTTGCTAATTTAGCTCTATGAATATTTATATCCGAAGTTGATCTCAAAGCATCAAAAATAATTATTTTTTTTCCAATTCGTATTAATTCACCCAAAGTTTTTAGAGTTAAAGTACGATCTTTGTTTTCAGTCATCCCTTCCCAATTTGCTGCAATAAAGATGTTTTTAAATTTTTTAGCATAGTTTAATCGGTCAATCGCATATTTTTCAGGATATCTTGCAGAGCCATCCTCATTTACATTATTCATTAAAGGATAGCCGCCTGCAGCACTATCGTGAATGTATAATCCGGCATCTTTTGCTAATACGTCAAGAAAGGCTGCTGTGTGATTTGCAAATGAATCTCCAATCAGCAAACCGTCTAAGGTGTCTTTTCTGATTCCTATAAAGCAATCTTTGCAATTTCCAATTTTAAATTTGTCAAAACATTGTTTTCTCAGTTTATTAGGGTAATTGTTTTTTGGTATGAATTCTGCTAATTCAGGATGTCTTTCAGGAAAACCATCTTTTGCATCTAAAATTCCATAAATTATAGAGATGACAACTAATGACGGTAAAAAGATTACTAACAAAGTTTTTTTGAAATTAAATTTTAATGTAGTTCTAAATGGTTGCTCTATAAACCTCCATGAAATATAGGAGAGTACAAAAATTATTATTATTGCCATAAGTCTGATTGGACCTTCAAGATTTATCCCTACGTATTTAATTAAAACAAAAATAGGCCAATGCCATAAGTATAGAGAATAGGAAATCAATCCTATTCCAACCATCAATTTGTTCTGAATTAATTTATTGATTATTCCTTTAGTTTGTTCGTTTTTTCCTGCAAAGATTAAAATT
>CANGWK010000065.1 GCA_947457615.1 Flavobacteriaceae bacterium | reverse complement strand
TAGAAATGTCTTTTTCGTTAGCTATTTTGTCAAATAGTATTTTGGTTTTTTCTTTTAGTTCAGGAACTTCCATTTTCCATGTTCTTGCAATCTCTTCGTAATAAATTATAGAATCTTTTTCTATTTTTAGTTTGCCTATGGTGGCTATTTTTTTTAATTTAAGGCTTGGAGCAATTTTGGCAACTGCAAAGTAAATAAAACCATCTGCATCTTTATAGTAGTGCATTAAATCTAAACTTTCTGCTTTTTTAACGTAATAATCATTGTGAATAGTCTTCCATTTTGTTTTTTGGGGGGCATTATTAGACAAAGCTTCAACGTTCCTTATAATTTTATTTTTAAAAGTTAAAATCTCTTCTTTGGATAGATAATTGGATGGATTAGAAGCAATTTCTTTTTGACAGCCAAAAAAAACTAGAATAAAGGAAATATAAATTAATTTTTTCATAATGGTTATAATTTAAAAACCCCAAAGAAATTTTTGGGGTTTAAGAAATTAAAAAAAACAGTTCTTAATATTGTTTCAAGTTTGGCACAAATTCTGCCCATCCATTTGTCCAATCTGTTGTTCCAAAAGCACCTCTATAACTAGTAGGTGTTAAATAAGCATTGGTTAATTTTGCATTTGTAAATTCAGCACCAGATGTTAACAATCCACTAGTTACTTCAAAGTTTGGATTTAAAGGATAGAAATTAGTTGTATTTGCACCATAAAAAGTATTTGGATTAATTCCTAATGTTGCGTAATAATCTTGAACAGTAGTATTAATATCTGTTGTATTTGTTGCAGTCCAAAGGGTAGTTACAGCTGCATCTGAATAACCAGCATTTGCAGTTCCAATAGCATATCTAGTAGTAGGAGCAGACATTATATTTTTAAGTAAAAAACCTGTAGCATTAGCACCTACATATCTCTCATAAGCAGAGTATTGATTAAATCTTATTCCTCTTGGCATTCCTACAAATACTGAGTTTGCAATAGTTAAAGAAGTATATCTTCTCATATCAATACAATGTTGATAATTACCACTAACTGAATTATAAGCATTATTAACTCTTTGATAAATAGGTCCAATACCTGTTAAATTAGAAACCACACCAGTTGTATAAAAGTTACCAGCAGGATTTGTATCAGATGGAGCACTATCAGTCTCAATAATATTAGAACCTGATTGGTCTGCAAATGAAGGATATCTAACAGACAATGCAAACTGTAAATGACCACTCCATCCATAATCAATATCATAACAATCATCCCACATACCTAATGAAATAAAATATTTACCATTTACTGTGCCACCAAACCACTCAAAACCATCATCTCCACCATAAGATACTTGACAGTATTCCATTGTAGTTCCTTTTCCTACACCACCCATTGTAATAGAATTAGTTTCATTATTAGGGGTTAATTCTATTCCTGCATATTCTACACGTACGTACTTAAGAATTCCAGAATTATCATTATCATCAGCACCACCGTAAATAATTGCTGGACTTATTCCTTCAATTACTGCATTTGGTTGGTTTACTCTTGCTTTTCCTAAAATAACAATACCTCCCCAGTCACCTCTATCTCTTGATTCAGATTTTTGTGAAGATGTAAATACAATAGGTTCAGCAGCTGTTCCTTCAGCTATTATTTTACCTCCTAAATCTACAACTAATGTTCCTTTTGAAGCTTTATCTCCAAATACTACAGTTCCTGGCTCTAAAGTTAATACTGCTCCATCTCTTACAAAAGTTTGGCCTTTAATAAGATAACGAAAATCTTTACTTAACGTTTGTGTTTTTAAATTGCCAGTTAAAACGATGTAATTTTCATCGGTATTAGTAGTTCCAAAATCTAATTCATCGTTGATACATGAATTGAATAAAAAAAGTGAGCTGAATATTAATATTATATTTTTCATTATTATGTGTTTTATTAAATTAAAAAGTTATTAAAAGTTGAAAGAAAAGTTTAACCCATACAAAGCTCCTCTTCTAAAATTTGTATTAAGAAAGTCTTCTTTGGAATCAATTTTATAATTGTTACTTGTATCTTCATAAAATCTATTTCTTGCATTTAAAACATTTTCCGCAGTTGCTTTTATAGTCCAATTTTTGAATTTTTTAGAAACACTAATGTCAAATTGACCTCTTGATTTTTCCATAATGGTTGCAAAATTAGTATTTCCTACAGAAAATATTCTATCACCAAACTCGTTGTATGTAAGGTAAACTCCAAATCCTTTTTGATCTGCATATTCTAATCCAGCATTAATGATATAAGGAGATTGTCCTTGTAATGGTCTAAATCTATCTTGAGAATCATTTTCTGTTCCTAAATCAACTTCAGAGAAAACATAAGAACCATTAAGATTTACAGAAAGATTATCTAAAAATGAAACTCCAAAAACATCTTTAAATGATTTTTTAACTTCTAATTCTACACCATAATTTGTAGCTTTATTTGCATTTGTAACAGTAAATGTGCGTTGTTCTGTAGCATTTAATTGGCTGTTTTCTATAGGGTTTTTAAATTTTTTGTAAAATCCTCCTAATGATAGTACTTCTCCTTTTCTAGGATACCATTCGTATCTTACATCAAAATTGTCTATAGTTGCTGTAGTTAATGAAGTATTACCTTCTTTTGAAACATTAAATTCAAATTCGTAAACTAAGAATGGTGCAATTTCTCTAAACTCAGGTCTATTTACAGTTCTACCATACCCTAATCTTACTTGTGATTTTTCGGTGATACCATACCCTAAGTTTGCAGATGGTAGTATACTTAATAGATTATTATCTACTTTATTATATTCATTTGTAACATCAAAATATCGTAATCTCAAAATGTTATTTTCTGCTCTTAAGCCTACGTTAACATCTAATTTCCCAAAAGAAAAATCTCCCATAACATAACCTGCAGTTAAAAAGTTATCAGATAAGTATGAATTGTCTTGTCTTGTTCCTTCTAATAACTGCCATCCATTATTGACACTAATATTTTCTGGCGCAAAAATTTGATCTAATGGTAAAGTTGTTAATTCATTTTGTCTTGCCAAATTCAACCCTCCTGGCAACGTATAAGAAAAGTATCTTGATTGAAAGATTCTATATTTATAATCTACCAAATAACCTGCTTTTATTTTAAATGGTTCAAACTCTTCATCTTTTGTATCTCTATTTAACACGTAAGTGTAATTAACAGCATTTGTAGCGTTAAATTCCTTCAGTCTTCCATAGAATCTACTATTGTCAAATAAATTAGAAGATGGTGGAGCAATGTTAAAATATCCTTTACCATCTGAATAATCATCAAAAAATCTAAATCTTCTTAAATCTGGCTGATTTTCAGAAATATAATTATAACCTACTACCCAGTCTAATTGATTTCCACTATTTCTTTTATGAATTCCTTCCAGCTGAGTTGAATATAGGGTTCTACTTTTATAACCAAATGAATAGTTGTTGAAATTCCCATTAGATCTTTGTATGTTATTACCATCTCTTATGATAGTTTCATTATCAGCTGCTTGACTAAAAAAGTTTTTAAATTTGATTTTTGTATTTGGATTAAAATCAAATTGCCAGTTAGACATAAAATTATGTTCAATATTATTTTTATAAGTCTCGTCGCTATACAGTGATTTAGAATTAGGTAAAGTGCCATTTAAATTTAAAGCACCATCTGCTTCTGAAAAAAATCTAGCATAAGATTGATTCGATTGACTTGATGTAAAAACATTTGTAGTATATCCCTTAACACGACCTAAGTTAAATTTTCTTCCAAATGATAATCCCATACTTGTATTCAGAAACGTGTTAGTAGGTGTAGGATTCCAATTGTTACTTAAGCTTCTTCCTGCAGTTTGTCTATCTTCTGCACCGATAGATTCAAATTCTGATTTTGATTTAAAACCATTCGGTAGGTTTCTTAAACCACCATCATATCCTAGCCAATCTGTACCAGAAGTTTGAGTTTGCCATTGATCTTCAAGTGAAGTTCCATCTCTGTATCCAAAACCAACACTAACTTTAGTAAACTCAGTTTTGTTTTCTGATGTAGATAAACTTACTAAACCGCCTGCAAAATCGGCAGGTTTGTCAGCACTTGCAGTTTTGTAAACTACGATTTTATCTAAAACGTCCGTAGGGATTAAATCAAAAGCAAATGTTCTTTTATCAACTTCTGTACTTGGTGCTATTGCATTATTAATTGTTACTTGGTTGTATCTTTCTGGAAGTCCCCTTACAATTATAAATTTCCCATCTACAAGAGATATACCCGGGACACGCATTATTGCTTCTGCAGCATTTCCGTCGGTACCTTTACTCATTTGTTCTGCAGAAATAGCACTGATTACTTGTTTTGCCTCTTTCATTTCCATTACTACAGCACTTTCAGTATTTCTTCTTTTGGTAGATGAAATAAATACATCTTTTAATGTGTAAGTACCAGCACCAATCGAAGAGTTTAATGTAGTTGCTTCCCCCTCTTTAATCACTACAGATTTCACTACACTTTCATATCCCACGGAACTAAACTCAACTTTGTAGTTTCCGGATGCTAACTCTAATAAGAATTGGCCTTTTTCATCTGTTGTTACTCGGTTTTTTGTTTCTTTAACAACCACATTTGCAAATGGCAAAGGAGCGTTATTGGCATTCAAATCGGTAACAATACCTGTCAATTTTCCTTTTTCCTGCGCCACCGCTATGGTCACGAAAAAAAAGATTGACATTAATAATTTTATT
>CANGWK010000064.1 GCA_947457615.1 Flavobacteriaceae bacterium | reverse complement strand
TCCCTGAAATAGCCAACAGCCGTTGCGACTTCTTCATCCGTAAGCACATTTTCGATGACGCAAAATCCCTTTTCTGCTAACGCAGCAACACCTTCAATGTAAGAAGACATTTTGAAAAATAATAAAGATTATAGAATATCAATTTTTATTATATCTAAGAAATAATATAACATATTACCTACGTAGATATTTTGTTTGGATTAACTCTTTGGAGGATAACCAATTGAACCAAAACTACTACTTTAAGAACTCTTTGGATGTGGAGAAACTATCTTACACGCCCATCTATATATTTTTTGATATTAGTATAAAGTTCTTTTAATATATGCTTATTCTTAAATAATAGTGTTCTTGATAGAACATCTATGTCATTCTTTTTGCCTTTTGCATTTCTCATAACCTTATTAGTATTTCGTGTGCTTCCTGTAACTATCGAAATCGCATTATATGCTTCTGGCAAGTCCTGATTGTAAGAGATATGCAATTTTTTTGTTAGAGACGAATATATGATTTGTATATTTAATTTTTTTTTAAATAGTTTTGTTGATACACCTTCTATAACAGTAGATAGCGTAGGATACATATATACTCTATCACTACCGTTGTAATATGGGTTGGCTCTTATGTTTCTTCTTAGAACAGAACGAAGTGCGTATATACTACCGCTCATTAGGAATAATGATATTGATAATGATAATGAACCTGGGTCAATGCCTCCAAATTGTTGCGTACTTTTAGGTTTTCTCTTATACTGTCCTTCTATACTATTCAGTCTCGCACGTAGAGATTCTTGTTGTTTTGCGATAGCAATTTCATTTGCCTTTGCTTCTTCTCCCTCTTTGAGTCTTGACATATATTTATCGTAGTTCATCCATATTGGCACTGCTAATCTAAGCCTATGAAGTCTGCTTGAAGTAAAAAGAGGACTATATATCATTGTAGAATTAATTGAAACCGCCTCGGCATACTTACAATACGCTTCTTCCTCTTCTTTTGACACCCTTTGTTGTCCTGTATGTCGTCTTTTTTCATTTTCACGAACATATAAAGCGTATGCTTCTAATGCGACTTCCTTGTCTTTCTCTGTTGCTTCCCTTATAAATCGATATTTTGGACTCATCCACGACTTTAATTCCTTCCGTATTTCATTGTTAATTACATCGTCCGATACGTCTTCGACTAATCCGTCTCTATCCCTTAATATATCTACATCCTTTTCATATATTACTTTCATTGTAGAAGGATGCAACATAGATTGTGATTCCTCAATTGTAGATGCGTATTCGTGTATATTATCTATGATGAATTGATATTGCAAACTCAAAATTAATTTATGTCCGACCGCCATATTATATTCTAATTCGTCAATGTGTTTTTTAAGATTATTTAATAAAGTTTTAACATCCTTCTCGGGAGAACTGGAACTCGATAATTCTTGTTGTGTTCTTGTTTGTCTTCGTTTTCTAAGATTTTCTAAAAGTGTATAAAAACAGGTATCCCAATCATATTTCACGTCTGGATAAACAACCTCCTTCTTTTCTATTCCGTATATAAAACTATTTACTAATATAACTCGGTCGTCGATAACTCGATATAACATCCGATAATGCTCGTTTATATAGTTATCTATCAATTTTGTGGATGTTCTACCGTCGCTTTTTACTATATCGAGAACGTAATCAATAATAAAAATTAACATTACATTTAATAGGTTGTTAAAAATCGCATAATTCCTCGTGGTTTGTAAATATTCAAATAAGGATATTATATCAGTTATTTCTGTTTTCTCTTTTCCTACCACGTATGTTCTCCCGTCTTGAAATAAAACGTGTCTATATCTAACGATTAATTCTAATGTAGGAAATATACGCCATCGAATATCTTTTTTTCCTAACATATCGCTTATTTCATATACAGGTCGTGCTACCAATGCTTCACTACCAGTATATTCTTTCTTACCGAAATCAAAATTAAATCTATAAGGTATCATATCTTCGATGTCTTTTAACCCCTCCTTTATTGCTTCCATATCCTAATCCTAAATGAGTAATATATAATATTTTTATTATCTTTGCTTAGTTATATTCTTCGCCTTACTCTTCTTTTTCCCTCCACCAGATGAAGATGAATCTGATTTTTTTTGTGCTTCCTTATACCGTTTAATAGTATTGTATAGTTCTTTCACTAACTGCTTATTCTTATATAATAGCGGACCCGAGAATTCATACCTTAAATCAGTTTTATCTCTCATAACTATGTTGTTATTTCTTGTGCTTTCCTTAGTCCAAGTGCTATCAGTTGTAACGACAACATTATTATATGTATCTAAAATGTCGTTTGTAAAATATACGTATATTTTATTATCAGATGAATATATAATTTTTACAGAAAGTTTCTTTAATCGTTCATCTTTATCAAGCCGTTTTTTGTTGATATCGGCTTTTATGGCGGATAGCGTAGGATAGATATATACTTTACCTTTTGTTTGTATTTTTGCTTGAATTACTTTCATACTTTCCATTGAATAACTGAATGGGGTAATTTTAGAATACTCTACTGGAAGTAGAGGAGTTGTGATTCTATCATTTGCTATTTTTTCTTCTTCTACTTTTGACATAACTATATACCTATCGTAACTCGTTAAAAAAGGTCTTGGTAATGTAAGTCCAATAACTTTTCTAAGAGGAAGTTCTGGAATCCCTTTTGAAACAGTCTCAGCATACCTATTATATGTCGCTTCGATATATTTTGTCTTTTTTTTACATGCTTCAAGAAATTCCGAATATGCGTTTTCTGCGTCAATTTGTTCACGTTTTGTAGTTGAACTTATAAACGCAGGTAGAGTCTTCCAATCTTTTACAACCTTATGTATTTCATCATCCATTTCTTCATCATTTAAAACAGAAGGTGATACTCTATCATCTTTTAAATCCACAAAACCATCAGATGTTAGTGTCATATATTTATCGTGGGTATATATTAATTTTAATTTACGATAACCAAGATAACCAAGTGGAGCAGTAGGATGTTTATCAATAATATCGACAACATACGTATCAGCAGTTGTGGCATATTCACGAATGTGTTTCATTATATATTTATATTGACAACTTGTTATTAATTTAACCCCAATAGCCATATTATATTTCAATTCTTCAATTAATTTATTTTTATCCTTCTCTTTATCGGGAGGAGAACTGGGACTCGTTGATTTTTGTGTTTCAAAAGGCAAAGAACTTAAACTCTTAGATTCTTTTTTTTTAAGAAGTTCTACAAGGTTTAAAAAAGGAAAATTCCATTCAAACTCGGTTTCTACATTTACATCCAACGCATCATCTACTCCGTATATAAAAGCATTAACTAATTTAACTTCTTCTTGTTGAACAATGTTATATTCCTTCAATGTATATAATTTCGATATTTCATTTGTAAATTTATCATCTTTAATAATAAAACTCAACATTACATTTAACAGATTGTTAAAAATCGCATAATTCCTCGTGGTTTGTAAATATTCAAATAAGGATATTATGTCAGTTATCCTCACTTTTGTTTTACCCACCACATATGTTCTCCCGTTTTGGAAGACGATATCTCTGTATTTTATAATTAGTTCTAATGTAGGAGATATACGCCACCTATAATACTTGCCACTTATCGTATTATAGGTTAATTCTAATGTATGAGATATACGAAGTTTAAAATCACTTGTCGTATCATAAATTTCATACACACTTCTCTTAATCTCTTCATAATATCCCTCGTCTTGTCCCTCGTTAATTTTTGAAAATATTGAGCCTATATTTTCCTTCTTACCGAAATCAAAATTAAATCGCGAAGGTATCATTGTTTCAATTTCTGATAAACATTTTTTTATAGCACTCATTATACTATTATCTATATATTATATTTCAGTATCCGTCCTCCATTCTACATAAACATAAACTTGCTGTTCAGTTGTATCAGTTCATAGTATTTATGGATATTATTGATATCTTTGAGTTTCCCTGTATCGTGCGTATTCATTACCTTTCGCATTATACTATCCACCGTATCCTCTGTATATATTTCATCGCTTTTTATCAACTCATTATATACATAGTGAGACCGTGTATATTCTTCGATAAACTCCTTGTGATTTAGAGTGATAAAGTATATATTATTGCTATTATAGGCGATTATCTGCTTGATTAACGAGATTATTTCGTGGTCTTTGCTTTTACAATTGAGCGTCGTCTTCTCCCATATTTTTTTATTTTTACTATTCTTGATAAACGCAACCGCTTCGATGGTTTTTGTTTTGAGTTTCTTTGTGATTTTAATAGTCGCATCCAACTTCTGAACGGCATCGTCTGTCGTCGTAGCGGTAGCGGCATTCGCATCCTTCGCATCCGTCGCATTACCGTTTTTTATAGTCTTCCCAGCCCCGCCCACCGCCTTGCTCTTGCGAACCGTCGGGGCTTTCGGTTCTCGTAGTATATTAATGAACTTGTCAAACAACAACTCCTTCACCATCGCCAATTTTAGATTTGCGATTCGATTCGCTCTACGTATCTCACTTTGATACATCGGCTTTTCTAACAGCACCTTTTCAACCTCGCTCCAATAGGTCTCGTTCTTCACATATCCGGGCAACCGATTCAAACACAATGCGTAAAGTTGCAATATCGGTTTCATAATTTGATTGGTAATATAATGTAGATAGTCAGGGATTAAGTTATTCTGCTCGATATAATCTGGATGCTCGATGCGGTCGCCTTGTAATGACGAAACCACCGCTCCCGCCCCACCCGTCTTAATATATACAAAGGGAATGCGTTCATTCGAACCGGGGCGATTTCCGGGGT
>CANGWK010000063.1 GCA_947457615.1 Flavobacteriaceae bacterium | reverse complement strand
TGGCTGGACAATTAACCCAGTTAACGGAGCGGCAACCCAAAGAATCGGGATGTCATCAATATTTGCTCCTAAAGTTTGGAATATTCTACTAACGTTTGAGTTTTGCAGGGCAAAACCCATTTGTATTCCTAGAAATCCAAAACTCATGTTCCAGATTTGCCAGAAACTTAATTTACGCTTTTCCATTATCGTATTTTATAATTTTAAAACGATAAGCGCGTTGCTTATCAAGACTTAATTTTGTTTTCGAAGTAAAAGTCTAAGCTTGATAATCGGGAGTAAATATATAAATTATTTCTAATCAAAAATAATTTTACGGATTTTTTATATTTTTTTAGTTGATTCTCTTTCGACGAGTTCGGTTTCAATAACTTCTGTTCGGTAATGTTCTTCAATTTCGCCATCTTCATTTTCAATTTCCTCCATTTCAAGGCGTTCGATTAGCATTTTTGCTGCTTTTGCGCCCATTTTGATTCCGTTTTGACTAACAGTTGTAATACTTGGAGTTGAATATTTTGAAATGATTCCATCTGTAAAACCGATTACCGAAATGTCTTCCGGAACTTTTTTCCCCAGTTTTGAAGCCACTTTTATTGCGGTTACGGCAAATAGTTCGTTTACGGCAAAAATGGCATCAATTGTATTGTTTGTAAGTAATTCTTCTACCGATTTTTCGAAATTTTCGGTATCTTCAATTTTCAATATCAAGGATTCATTTACTTCTAAATCGTTTGTTTTTAATGCTTTTAAATATCCTTTGGTTCGTAATTTTCCGACACTGACATAGTCTATTGTCGAAAGCAAAGCGATGTTTTTAAATCCTTTATCAATTAAAAATTGTGTGGCATTAAAAGCGGCCAAACTATCGTCAATAATAACTTTGTCGCACAAAATTTCATTTGTAATTCGGTCAAACATAACTACCGGCATTCCTTGATTGATGACTTCGGCAATATGATGAAAATCTTTTTTTTGTTGGGTTTCTTTGGATAACGAAATAATAAAACCATCGATGCTTCCATTGGCTAGCATTTCCATATTTAAAACTTCTTTATCGAAGGATTCATCCGACAGACAAACCAATACATTATAGCCATTTTCATTGGCAACATGTTCAACGCCGCTAATAATTGTGGTAAAAAAATGATGAATAATTTCAGGAATAATGATGCAAATGGTCTTTGTTTTTCTATTTTTTAAACTTAAAGCAATATTATTGGGTTTGTAGTTATAGAATTTGGCAAAAGCTTGCACTTTTTGACGGGTTTCTTCACTGATTTCGATACTATTTTTTAAGGATTTCGAAACCGTTGAAATAGACACGTCCAATTCTTTCGCAATTTGCTTTAGGGTAACCTTTTTTCTCATGATATGTATTGGACATTATTGTTTTCACAATAAAGATATACTTTTTTTTTATTTATCGGATTTTATACCACTGAAAATAGCTAAATTAGACAAAGTTTTCAACACGCAAACGTTTTCGCT
Organism: Flavobacteriaceae bacterium; assembly: GCA_947457615.1. Taxonomy (GTDB): domain Bacteria; phylum Bacteroidota; class Bacteroidia; order Flavobacteriales; family Flavobacteriaceae; genus Flavobacterium. Next base: position 3,559 of record CANGWK010000063.1, on the reverse strand, counting down.
TGGGTATAAAACGGCTCCGATTTTTTATAATGGGTTTTTTGTATAAATTTACTATTCGAAGTAAAAGTTTAGGCTTTTAAAAACAAAATTTAATACTATAAAGTATGAAAAAAAGTTACAATAAGTTGTTATTTTTTATGTTACTGTTGCCGTTTAGTATGTTCGCTCAGACCGTATTAAAAGGAGTTGTTTTGGACTCAAAAACAAATCAGCCATTTTCAGGGGTAAATGTTGTTGTACAAGGCGCTGGAAAAAGCACTTCAACGGATTTCGAAGGAAATTTCCAATTAAAAAATTTAAAAAAAGGAGATAAAATTTTATTTTCATTTGTTGGCTATCAAAATGAAACTGTAGTGTATACCAATCAGTTAATTTTGAATATCAGCATGGTTTCAGAAGCGAATCAACTAGAAGAAGTTAAAATTCAGGTAGGTTATGGCTCAGTAAAGAAAAAGGACGCTACTGGTTCGGTGGAATTAATTACATCGAAAGACTTTAATAGAGGAGCTATTACTAGCGTAGATGGTTTGTTGAACGGAAGAGCATCAGGAGTAGTCATTACTTCTTCTGGTACACCCGGAAACGATGCAGTAATTCGTATTCGTGGAGGATCTTCTTTAGCAGCAAGCAACGACCCCTTAATTGTTGTAGATGGATTGCCAATAACAGGCGGGCTTTCTTCAATAAACCCTAATGATATTGACACATTTTCTATTTTAAAAGACGCTTCTGCAACCGCTATATATGGTAATAGAGGTTCAAATGGAGTTATAATTATTACCACCAAAAGAGGTTCTAAAAATGGCGTTCAACTATCCTTAAATACCTTTACTACCTTCAACACACTTGATAGAGGAATTGACGTATATTCTGCTAATGAATTTAGAAATTTAATTACCACAATTGATCCAACTAAAATAAATTTATTAGGAAATTCTAATACCGATTGGCAAAAAGAAATATTCAAATCAAATTATACATCGGATCTTAGTTTGTCTATAACGGGTAATTTATTTGAAAAAATACCATCTAGATTAACAATTGGTAATACCGATAATAGCGGGTTATTGCTAACCTCTAATTTTAAAAGAACCACTGTTTCCACCTCTATTAATCCAAGTTTTTTTGATGATCACTTGAAATTTAATATTACCGGAAACTATTCGTATACTTTCAGAAGAAATGCTGACGAGGGCGCTATAGGAAGTGCTATTTCTTATGACCCTACACAATCTGTTTACGACCCCAATTCATCTTTTGCGGGTTATACGGAATGGACAAATGGTTCAAATCCAAACGGAACAGCTAACCCAGTTGCTTTACTGCTTGAAAGAAGAGATATATCCAATAATAATCGTTTTTTTGGAAATGTAAATATGGAGTATAAGCTACATTTCTTCCCGGCAATTAAAGCAATTGTAAATGCGGGTATTGAACTTCAAGATGGTGACGGAATGACTTCTACAAATCCTAACGCAAGAATTGGATTGCAAAGTTTATCTGTAAATGGATCTTCTGTTAATTTGCCAATAGGATATTATCAAACCAATTGGTGGCAGAATAAAAATAAAAATGTAAGTTACCAATTAAACTATAACAAAAAAATCAACAAATTAGATGTTGATGCAATAGTTGGATACAATTATCAAGAGTTTCAATATCAAAGTTATTACTCAGGAAATAAAAATGCCTATTCCTATGCTGGTTATGAAGAAACTAAAGTTTCTGATGTTTATACTGACCCAGGAAACAAACTTAGCGCCGTTTTTGGCCGTTTGAATTTGGGATTTAATGATAAGTATTTGTTTACTGCAAATTTTAGACGCGATGGTTCTTCTAAAATATCCAATGTAAATAAATATCAAAACTTTATGGGTTATGCTTTCGCTTGGAAAATCAAACAAGAAAATTTCCTTAAAAATTCGAATCTTTTTTCTGATTTAAAATTGAGATTAGGGTATGGAGAAGTTGGTCAACAGGACCTACCTGTTCCCTATGATTGGTTTAAACGTTATAATACTGCGAATAACAACTACTATCAATTTGGAAGTGATTTTATTGTAATATCAAAACCAGAAGGATATAATCAAAACCTTAAATGGGAAAACAGCAAGAAATATAATATAGGTTTAGATTTTGGGGTATTGAACAATAGATTAAAAGGTTCAATAGATTTATATCTTGCTAAAACCACCGACTTGTTTTCTCAAGTTGCAGAAGGAGCACTTCAAAATTTAAGAATTTATGGGTATAGAAATATCGGTTCCTTAGAATCAAAAGGGATTGATTTTTCAATGAACTATAATGTAATTAAAAAGAAAAATTTAGACTTGAATCTTAATTATAATTTAACCTATAATAAATTAACTCTAACAGATTTGTTTTCGGATGGATTATTAGTTGGTGGAATTGGCTTACAACAATTTACTCAAATTCACAAAGTTGGTTTAGCGCCCTATTCATTCTGGGTATATCAACAGGTTTATGATATAAATGGAAAGCCAATCGAAGGGGTATTTGCAGATCGAAATCAAGATGGATTAATTGACAGTAAAGATAAATACAATTACAAAAAACCGCAAGCAGATTATACTATGGGCATGATGATTAATGCAACTATATATAATAATTGGGATTTTTCAATGGCATGGAAAGCCAGTTTTGGGAATTATGTATACGATCAAGTTTCTGCCGGAAGTTCCGCTTCGGATGTTATCAATAATACACAATCGGGAACATTAAATAACTCGCCAATTAGCTATAGCGATTCTAATTTTGCCAAAATTAATTCAAGTAAAGAATCGGATTATTACATTAAAAATGCGTCTTTCTTAAAACTTAATAATGTTACCATTGGGTATAAATTTAATCAACTGTTTGGCGAAAAAACAAATTTAAGATTTTATATCGGTGTACAAAATGTGCTTACAATTACAAAGTATAAAGGAATTGATCCTGAGGTATTTAATAATGGAATCGATGGGTCTATATTTCCTAGAGCTAGAATGTATATGTTAGGAGCAAATGTAAATTTTTTATAAAACTAAAAGATGAAAAAAATAAATATTAATACTAGATTTTTTATAGTAAGTTTATTACTATTGGTTTTAAGCTCTTGTAGTTTAGATATCAGTCCAAAGGATGATGACGATTTTACATCGGAAGATTTTTACAGCAATCCGGATTCTTACAAACAATTATTAGCCAAAATATACGGCGGATTGGCTTTAACAGGTCAATCTGGCCCTGCAGGTAGTTCGGATTTAGGTTCAGGACCAGGAACAGTCGACGAAGGTTTTTCTCAATATTTAAGAGGGTATTGGCAATTGCAAGAATTGCCTACAGATGAGGCAATAATTGCATGGGGAGATCCAACATTGAAAGATCTTAATCTTAATACATGGAATGCAGATAATGTTTTTACCGAAGCTTTTTTTGCTAGAATATTTTTTCAAATAGGACTTTGTAATGAATTTTTGAGAGAAACTACAAATGCTAAATTAGATGAAAGAAATGTTGATGCAGCATTAAGAACTCAAATTCAAACGTACCGTGCTGA
>CANGWK010000062.1 GCA_947457615.1 Flavobacteriaceae bacterium | reverse complement strand
TTGTATAGCCTCCGAAATATGGATAGCATTAATTGCTTCTTCGTTTTCTAAGTCTGCAATCGTACGAGCTACTTTTAGTATTCGGTCGTAGGCGCGCGCTGAAAGCCCCAGTCTATCCATCGCATTTTTTAGAATTTCATTCACTGTAGACTCTAACTTGCAGAATTTTTCTAAATCTCTCGTAGTCATTTGCGCATTGCAATGTACACCTTCGCTTTTTTCAAACCGTATTTTTTGAATTAAGCGCGCTTTAATAACACGCGTGCGAATTGCTTTACTTCCTTCTTGTGGGGATGAAACTGTTAATTCATCATAAGATATTGGAGTTACCTCCACATGTAGATCGATTCGGTCTAAGAGTGGTCCAGAAATGCGATTCAGGTATTTTTGTACCACGCCATTTCCACAGACACATTTCTTTTCTGGGTGGTTAAAAAAGCCACACGGGCAGGGGTTCATTGCTGCGATTAGCATGAAACTTGCGGGATAATCTACTGTAAATTTTGCACGCGAAATAGATACGCTCCGGTCTTCGAGTGGTTGACGCATAACTTCCAGTACGGTGCGTTGATATTCCGGTAATTCATCTAAAAATAATACGCCATTATGTGCCAAGGAAATTTCTCCAGGTTGCGGGTAGCCTCCGCCTCCGACAAGTGCAACATTTGAAATTGTGTGGTGCGGTTTTCGGAATGGACGTTCTGTAACCAATCCAATTTTCTTTCCCATTTTTCCAGCTACACTATGAATTTTGGTGGTTTCCAATGCTTCTTCCATACTCATTGGCGGGAGGATAGTTGGTAATCGTTTGGCTAACATCGACTTCCCAGCGCCAGGAGGGCCTATGAGAATTACATTATGTCCGCCAGCTGCCGCAATTTCAAACGACCGTTTGATGTTCAATTGACCCTTTACGTCTTTAAAATATTATATAAGAAATATTCATATTGCTGATATATAATGATTTATTTATTTTATATTTGTTAAACAATGTATATTTTAGTAAAATAGTTAGACACTAATAAGAAACTTTTATGAATTCAGTTCGAATTATTTTAAAATTTAAAAAACCTACTGACTCAAAAGGCTATTTGAGAATATCAACACGAATAGGCAATAAAACTGTATTAAGATCATTAAAATTGCCACCAATAGAAAAGAAATATTTCAATGTTAAAACAGAAAGAATTCGAGCAAGTTTTTCAAAACACGAAGAGTACAATAACTACATTGAAAAACATATTTCTACGATAAAAAGTAAAGGCAATTCTATGCTTTATATAAATGATGACAAGAAATCATTTATTGAATTTGTAAATAAAATTATTGATCGAGTAGTTAATATAGGAACTAAACAAAAATACACTAACATTAAAAATTTATTAGTTCAGTTTAATACTGAAAAATATAATGATTCTGATATAAAATTTATAGATATAAATCTTGATTTTCTTGAAAATTTTAAACTCTGGTTGATTAAAAAAGGAAATCAAAATAATACAATTACATATAAATTCAAATCATTTCATGCATTATATAATAAAGCAATAAAAGAAAGAATTTTTAAATTTGATTTTGATCCTTTTCACTTGTTAAATAACAAGTTAGAAGATCAAGAGATTACAATTTTAACACTGAAAGAGATTAAAAGTATCATCAATACAGAATTAAAAGAAGTTTATAGAGGTGGCGCACATAAAGGTGAAATTATAACTGATGAGAAAATATTAAACGATATAAGATATAGAAGGGCAAATACATTAGATGATGTTAGAAATTATTTTTTATTTCAACTTTTTTGCCAAGGTATAAGAGTCTCTGATATTTTAACATTGAGATGGAATGATTTTTATATAACAAAAGATGAAATAAGAATAAAAAAACGAATGATTAAGACAAAATCATACATTGATATACTTATTAATTATAATACGCTTAATTATCTTAAAAACTATATACCAGTTCATTTATTACCGAATGATCTTATCAATAAAATAGAAAGTCTTAAAACTGATGCAGAAAAAGAACGAAAAGTAGATGAAGATTATAAGTTGAAATTATACATTGATAAAGAGATTAATAAAAAATACAAACTAAAATTTGAAGAATCTGATGGAATATTTTGGGTCTCAATTAATGATATAAAAAATAAAATTACAAATCGTTTTAATGAATTAAAACAAAGTTATGGTTTCAAAGAAGATGATAATATTGGTGTGTTTTATAACAAATTAGATCAAAGTTTAAAATCAAAAATTGAGTTCAAAAAAGATTTAGTAGAAATTAATAATATTTTAAAACAAGATGAGGTTCTAAAATATTTACAAGAACTTTTAATAATTGCAGAGAATATATACACAATTCAAAACAACACTATTTCTCATATAAACGAGAGTATTCAAATTGAAAATTATAAAATTTATCAAGAAATAATTGCTTATCTTATTGATAGTGAGTGTAAATTAAGCTTCTGTTTTCCGATGTTGAGAGATGATGATTTTAAAGATATAGACGATAAAAATAATTTCGGTAATATAAACTCGTATCAATATCTAAAATTCATAGGTCAAAGAACGTATTATACAACTCTCTTAAAATATTTAATAAAGCAATGTGGCATTTCAAAAAATGTAAAACCGCATACTTCTCGACATTCTTTCGCTTCATTTATGATTGAAAATGGTGAGTCATTAAACTTATATGATGTTATGAATTCATTAGGTCATAAGAATTTATCTACTACACAGAAATATATTCAGCAATTCAATAATAAAAGAGTAGATGATTTAAACAAAAAAATGTCTGATTTTATTAACGATAGAAGAGAATAGTATTTTAAACTTTTTATTTTCTTGCCTCATATTAAAATTATGAGGCTTTTTTTTTGTCTTATAATTTTAATATTCAATTAAGTATATTTTTTATTGTATTTAATAAAAACATAATTGTTTTTGAATATATAATATAATGTAAAAAAAAATAAATGAAAATGAAAAAAAAATACTTAGCAACAAATTTTAACTCTTTTATTTCAGAACGAAATCAAGAATTTTCTAAAGAAGAAACTAATGAAACAGATGAGAATATTGAAGACAATATTGATAATCAAAAATACAATACAAGAAATTCAAAAAACACAGAAAAAGAAAGTGATATAAAAGTTGATGATGAAGAAAACGATTTAGATCTAAATGATGATTTGATTGAAGAATATCAAAAATATTTTGAAAAATTAAAAAGTATATATAAAAGATAATATGGATTATAAGCACATAATTGAATTGAATAATAGAATAAAGACGAAAAGAGAGAAATTAAAGTTTAAAACCGGCCTTGAAAAAGAAAAATTACTATTGCAAATAAAGTTAGACGAACTTCAAATAAAAATCGAAAGAAATAAAAAATAATAAAGTCATTACTACTTTGTCTTAAAGACACTAATTAATAGGAAAGTAAAATATTTATAAGAAAACAAGTTCGTTTTACTTGTCATTAAAACGGAGTTTTATTACTTCTCATAAAAAGTAAAAATTAGTATCAACAAGTATATACTTTTATTAGTATTTGCTATTGGTTGAATTATATTAAATAATAATGATATTAACTAAAAATATTAAATACACAGCAACACAAGACATTAAAAATGATATAATTAAAAATTATAATATATTAATAAAGAAGAACAATGATAAAGAAAAAATATATCATATAGTTATATCAAATCCTAAAATCAATAAGCAGAATAAAAGATCATATAATTACTCTTTATATCATATCTTAAATGATATTTTAAAAGAAAAATATAAACAACATTATTCTTTTCTTTATGTTTTTGAAACACCTGAAATCAATATAAGTATTGATTTGCATTGTCATATTTTACTTAAATCAAAATTAAGTATCTATCATCTTCACAAGATATTTTTTAATACATTTTATAACAATGAATTGAAAACTGTAAATTATAAAAAATATCTGCAGATAAAAAACTTCATAGTCAAATGGAAAGATTTCTTGTTTATAGAAGATATTACATTAAGAAGTGATCTAATTACTTTTTCTGGATATTTAATCAAACAGATCAATAATTTTAATTCTTTAAGTTATAATTATCGAGTATGGAATCAATTGTAGTTAGGATATGGATTTAATCGTGATATGGCAGATTTTATAAATAAACACTATGTTAATTAATTAATCAACAACTCTTTTCTAACAACACCTTCAGCTGTTTTAATTACAACAGTATAATAACCCGATTGAATATTTTGCGACAAATTCAATTCATTTTGAGGTTCAATTGATGAATAAACAATTACTCCTTTTAAATCTAAAATTTCTACTTTTTGAATCTGACCATCATAATCAAACTTAATAAGAGTATTAGCAGGGTTTGGATAGATTGCAAAACTATTTTTTACATTATCTATTGACTGTAAATTATTTGTAGCATCTGCTAATTTTACAACCCAAATATCAGTTCCACCATGATTTCCAGATACATCTCCATCATTTGAACTAGTAGCACCTGAAAGAATATAACCCACATCATTAGTTTGTTGCATTGAAGTTCCGAAATCAGATCCACTACCCCCAAAACATTTTTGCCATTGTATAGTTCCAGTTGAGTTGATTTTCATTACACATGCATCAAATACATTCGATGGATTTGTAACATCATATTTTCCATGATTTCCCGCAACATCCCCATCATTTGATGAAGTAGAACCATAAAGAATATAACCTCCATCTGAAGTTGATAATATTGAACGAAACCAATCATCTTTACTACCCCCAAAACATTTTTGCCATTGTATAGTACCAGTTGCGTTTAATTTTACTACCCATACATCTTCATATCCATGATTTCCAGTAACATCACCATCATTTGATTGAGTTATACTTGAAAGAATATAACCTCCATCTGAAGTTGATAATATTGAATTATACCAATCATCTTTACTACCCCCAAAACATTTTTGCCATTGTATAGTACCAGTTGCGTTTAATTTTACAATCCAAATATCTTGATCACCATGACTTCCCGAAACATCCCCATCATTTGAATAAGTTATACCTGAAAGAATATAACCTCCATCTGAAGTTGATAATATTGAATTAAACCAATCACTATTACTACCCCCCAAACATTTTTGCCATTGTATAGTACCAGTTGCGTTGATTTTAACTA
>CANGWK010000061.1 GCA_947457615.1 Flavobacteriaceae bacterium | reverse complement strand
TAGAACAACAATAACTTTAACTGTTAATTCTATTCCAGTAGCTCCAACAGTAGCTCCACTTACTTATTGCCAAAATGCTATTGCACCAGCTTTAACTGCTACGGGTTCAAATTTACTTTGGTACACTGCTGCAACAGGAGATGTTGGTTCAGCAACTGCTCCAACTCCTAGTACTTTAGCAGCAGGAACTACTGATTATTTTGTTTCTCAAACTATTTTAGGATGTGAAGGTCCAAGAGCTACAATTACTGTAACTGTAAATGCAATTCCAGTAGCGCCAACAGTAGCATCACTTACTTATTGCCAAAATGCTATTGCACCTGCTTTAACAGCTACGGGCTCTAATTTACTTTGGTATACTTCTGCCACAGGAGGTGTTGGTTCAGCAACTGCTCCAACTCCGAGTACTACCACTGCAGGGAATACAGATTATTTTGTTACCCAAACTATCTCAGGATGTGAAAGTCCTAGAGCAGCAATAACGGTAACTGTTAATGCAACTCCAGTAGCGCCAACAGTAGCTCCGGTTACTTATTGCCAAAATGATTTATCCTCTATTTTAGCAGCAACAGGATCTAATTTACTTTGGTATACAAATTCAACAGGCGGTGTTGGTTCAGTAACCGCTCCAACTCCGAGTACTGCCACTGCTGTAAATACAAATTATTATGTAACACAAACTATTTTAGGATGTGAAAGCCCTAGAGCTTCTATATTAGTGACTGTAAATGCTACTCCGGTAGCGCCAACAGTAGCACCACTTACTTATTGTCAAAATGCTAATGCACCTGCTTTAACAGCTACGGGTTCAAATTTACTTTGGTACACAAATTCAACAGGAGGTGTTGGTTCAGCAACTACTCCAATTCCGAGTACTTTAGCAGCAGGAACTACAGATTATTATGTTTCTCAAACTATTTTAGGATGTGAAGGTCCAAGAGCTTCTATTACAGTAACTACTATTACCGCCCCAACGATTTCTGTACCAACATCGTATCAAGTATGCGATGACAATACGGATGGTGTATCTTGTTTATTTGTTTTAAATACTAAAGATACCGAGATAACTACGCAATCAGGTCTTACTATCACGTACCATTTAACACCAACGGATGCTCTAACGGGAGCCAATCCGATACCAAAAAACACGCCTTATTGTAATATCACTAATCCACAAACGATTTACCCACGTGTTTATGATGCTGCTGCTCCTGCATGTGTATCTACAAATTCTTTTCAATTAATAGTAAATCCAAAACCAGTTCCAAATCCTTCTATAAGCGATTACCAATTGTGTGATGTTACTACCTCACCTGATGGTTTTGAAGAATTTAATTTGCCAACAAAGAGCACTGAGATTATAAATGGTCAATCTTCTATGGCGGTTACTTATTATTTAACCCAATCCGATGCAACTACCTTAACAAATCCTTTAGCTAGTTTGTATACTAATGTGGTTCCAAATCTTCAAGTTATTTGGTTTAACCTAAAAAATACCGTTACAGGTTGTAGTTCTGTGGGATCATTTAAATTAGTTGTAAATCCATTACCATTAATAAGTGTAAATAGCCCAATAGTTTGCCAAGGACAATTGGCGACAGTTACCGCAACAGCAGCAACATCAGGAGTTTATTCCTATGTGTGGAGTGTACCAGTAGGCGTTGCAAATCCTGGCAATGTGTCTTCATTTACAACGGCACTAGCAGGGGTTTATAGTGTGATTGTAACCAATACCGTTACTAGTTGTGTAGGAGCAAGCGCTTCGGGTACAGTAACTCTATTAACCGCTCCAACAATCAACATTCCAACATCCTACCAAGTGTGTGATGATAATAACGATGGCGTTTCTTGTGCATTTGTTTTAAACACTAAAGATACAGAGATAACCACACAGGCCGGACTTACAATAACCTACCATTTAACACCAACGGATGCGCTAACAGGAGCTAATCCGATACCAAAAAACACGCCATATTGTAATATCACCAACCCACAAACGATTTACCCAAGAGTTTATAATCCTTTGTCGGCAACAGCATGTCCTACTACTACTTTATTTCAGTTGATAGTAAACTTAAAACCAGTTATTAATACACCTTTAGCATACCATATTTGTGATGATAATACCGATGGATTACAAACATTTAATTTAACCTCTGTAGTTACCCCACAAGTATTAGGAACTACTTTGCCAGCAGCTGATTATACAGTAACCTATTTTACTTCTTTAGCAAATGCACAGGCAGGAACTCCATTTATTACTCCTGCAACTGCATTTATAACTTCAAGCACCACCGTGTGGATACGAGTAGAAAACAACAACTCGGGATGTTTTGATATTATCACCGAATCTTTAGTAGTAGATCCATTACCAGTATTACCAGTTTTAAACTACTTTCCACAATATGAACTTTGTGAGACCGTTGCTCCGGTATGTATTGAAACTTTCGATTTAACTACAAGAATAGCCTCCATTGTTAATGGACAAACCGGCATGCAAGTGACTTTTTATCCAACATTGACCGATGCTAATAATAATACCAATGCGATAACCAATCCATCTGCTTATGATAATATTATCCCTTGTGCGCAAACTTTAGGAGTTCGAATAACCAATGCAACTACCTTATGTTATGTTACCTCTACGATGGATATTGTGGTAAATCCAAAACCAGTTCCAATTCCGATAGTAGGCGCTTATACAGTTTGTGGCACAGACCAAACAGGATTATCTTGCGTAGATTTAACCACTAATGTTACCCCAGGAATCTTGTTTCAAAGCCCAGGAGTGTACACCATTACCTACCATTTAACTCCTAGCGATGCTACTAATAATCTTAATGCAGTAGATGCAAATCACTATTGTACCATTAACCCATTTTCACAATTTTTATGGGTTAGAGCAGAGAATCCAATCACGCATTGTTTTGAAATTATGCAAATTGAACTCAATGTAGACCCAGCTCCTGTAATGCCAACTAACCTTGTAGCACTTGCCAATTGCGATACCGATAGCAATGCACAAGACGGTTGTACTACATTTAATTTAGAGGTTCAAACTCCAATAATCACCGCAGTACAAGCCTTGCCAGCCAGCAGTTATGCAGTAACCTATTACACCACCCAGCCAGCAGCATCGTCTACCCCTGCAGGCTTGTCTATATTTGATACTACTAGTTTTAACTACTGTAATAGCATCAACAATACTATTTGGGTTAGAATAGAAAATAAAGCTACCCATTGTTTCACTGTTGGATCGTTCCAATTGCAAGTAAACACCCCGTTAGTTCTAACCACGCCAACATTATATAGTTTGTGTGATAGTGATGCCATTGTGAATAACCAATATTCTGTTTTTGACATGCTTGGATTTGTAGGGGCCGTTCCAGGACACACCTTAGAATTCTTCTTAGATGCGGCACACACCCAACTAATAAGCAATCCATCGGCATTTCAAAATACTATTGCAGCAGCACAAACAGTGCATATTGTGGAAACCGACACTACAACGGGTTGTAAGAGTTATACTACACTAACCATACAAGTATTACCAATACCAACCCCAAGAACCGATTTATCCGCACTTCCATTAATTAAGTGTGATGATGTAAATCCAAACGATGGGTATGAGATATTTAACCTGACTACTAATGCAACTTATGTTATCAATGGGGATATTAATGTAAGCCTGCATTACTTTCCAACTCATGATGATGCGGTGAACAACACATCTGAAATTCTTACACCAACAACCGCTAACGTAAACCAAAATGTGTGGATACGAGTAGAGAGTTTGTATAATATAGACACGCAATCACCACCACAACATTGTTATGTGCTAGTAGAACAACCTATTGTTGTTAATCCGGCACCGTTAATTGTTCCAGGAATTGTGTACCAAGAATGTGATGACGATACCGATGGTTTTACCGCATTTAATTTAAACTCCCAAGCTGGTGTTTTATTAGCTGGTAATGCATTACCATTAACCAATTACAGCTTGTCATTCTATTTAGATGCGTTACTTACTACTCCAATACCGAGTACCTTTACCAACACCAATACCACAGGAAATACACAAACTATTTATGTGGTTGCTACCAATACCGTTACCGGATGTAAAAGCCCAGTATCGCAATTTACTATAATGGTGAATCCAAAACCAACTCTTGCAGTACCAGCAGATTTTGCTACTTGTGACGATGAGTTAAACGATAACGATGGGTATTATTTATATCCGCTAGATGCTTTGGTGCCAGATATCTTAGGAACATCACAAACCTTAACCGATTATGATGTGAATTTCTACGATACCCAATACAACCCTTCTGCAAACCCACCACTGCTGCCAACAGCAATTACTAACTTGGCTACATACCAAGCCTATACCCACACTATTTGGGTAGTAGTAAAAAACAAAGTAACAGGATGCGAACGCATAGCATCGTTTAATGTAACGGTAGAGCAAAAACCACAACCTAAAATTGTGGCCGATACCAATGTTATTTGTGTGGATTTTAACAACCAACAAGTAGTAAGAAGTTTAATGTTAACGGCAACAAATACGACATCTTACTTAGGAGTTGTTCCAACATACACCTACCAATGGTTGGATGCTACAGGAGCAGCAATACTAGGGGCAACTAATTCAACCTATGTAGTAGCTAATTCATTTGCAAACCATACAAGTTCCGATTTTAGTGTGGTAATGACAAGCACAAGCGCACAAGGGTGTAAAGACACCTCGACACCATTCACGGTGCTACAATCGGGTCAAGCAGTAACACTGCCAGGGGGAAGTCAGGGGTATACAATTACCAATGCTTTTTCAGAAAACCAAATTATAACAGTTACCGTTGACGGATATGGAGATTACGAATTTAGTTTAGATGATGGTCCACGACAAGCAAGTAATGTATTTGAAAACGTAGGATTAGGGGAGCACTTTGTAACAGTTTGGGATACTAAAGGAGGAATCGCAATAAGTTGTGATCCGTTAGTAATAAGCCATATAGAAACAATAGATTATCCACATTATTTTACTCCAAATGGCGATGGAATTCATGATACATGGAATATTAGTGGATTACAAAATGATTTTAGCGCAAAAATTTATATATTTGACCGCTACGGAAAATTAGTAAAACAAATCAGTCCGCAAGGGCTAGGATGGGACGGAACTTACAACGGAATCCTACTGCC
>CANGWK010000060.1 GCA_947457615.1 Flavobacteriaceae bacterium | reverse complement strand
AAGATTATCAAAAACAGTTGACAATTCTAGTATACCAATACCAGTAGTTTTTGCAGCCGCAGTAAGATTTTCTCCTTCTAAAACATTAAACACTTTGGCAACAATTTCAAAACCATCTTTTTCAATATAATTCACAGCACTTCCATATCTATCTAGCAAAGCCGAAGAAGAAACAATGAGTTGCAACTCCAATTCAGCATGATTTTTTATGGCAGTTAGAACAGTTTTAACTCGGCTATAAGAGGGTCTTGCTGTGATCACTACAGCTATTTTTCTTTTGGTACTCATTCTAAATCTTCTTCATTCAAAAAATCCCATTGAGACTTATTAGTTCTTAACTTTTTTCCAAGTACTTTTTCAAAATCAGCAGCAGAAATTCCAAATCCTTTTGGTTTTTTGCTTTCCAAATCATTAAAGGCAATACTATGTCCTTTTGGTAAATTTTTATTAATTGCTAATGATTTTTCGAAGATAGCTTTTAATTCTAAATAACTTTCATTGGTATTTTTATCTATCGGATTAGTTGTAGCGATATAAATAGCATTTACTGCTTCTACTAATTGTTTAGTTTCTTCCATTGTCAGAGAAGCAATAGCATCTGGACCAAATAAATCCCGATGAAAAACCACATGAAACTCTAAAATTTCGGCACCAAAAGCAACTGATGCTATACCAGTTGCAATTTTTGCAGAATGGTCTGAAAAACCAACAGGAACTTTATATCTCTCTTTTAATTTGGAAATAACATTAAAACCATATTGTTCAGGTTTTGTTGGATAATCAGTAGTGCATTGTAAAATAGAAAAATCTACTTTTCTTTTCTTCAAAAATTCAACTGTTTTATCCAACTCTTCAAAACTGCTCATTCCTGATGAAAGTAATAATGGCTTACCTGTTTGAGCAATTTTTTCTAATAAAAGAAAGTTAGTTACTTCCCCTGAACCAATTTTATATTTTTGAATCCCTATTGCTTCCAACCAATCAACTGCCAAATTACTGAAAGGAGAACAGATGAAATCTAAACCTACCCCATCGCAATGCTTTTTAATGGCTTTCCATTGCTCCAAACTGAATTCAATCCTTTTCCAATAATCATAACGGGTAGCGTCTTCTTTAGAAAATTGCACACGAAAAGGCTCATGAATACTACTTTCCGCTTCGGCTATATGCATTTGAAATTTAATAGCTTGAACACCTGTTTTGGATACAGCTTCAATATAGGAATGCAATATTCCTATACTCCCATCGTGAGCTTGTGCAATTTCTGCTATTAAATAAGGTTTTGTGTGCATCAGAATATATTGAAATGGAAGTAAAAATAAGTAATTTTCTGGTTTCCAATAAATTTTAGCTTCGTTTAATTTAAGGTATTGTTATATTCCTCCTTAGTGAATACTTTTCGATTCTTTATTAATTTTATAATATTTAACAGCATATCTTGAATTTTACTCAAAATAATAGGGTAAAATTTAAATTGGATTTTAAGTTATAAATGAGTAAGATAGCCCAAAGAAATAGCAAAATCGGCCTGTGTTTCATTGAGTATTATGTTTCTACAATATAGATACCCTTCTGAAATTTCATTGCAAATTGGAAAAGTTAGTATTTACAGCTTGAAAAGTACCATCTGTTGAACGATGATTGTACTCAAAATATTTCACATCATCATTTAGCAAATGACTTATTTTTTTCACTATAAAAGTAGTTGATCAGAACTGATTTTGTGGAGATGGGTAATTATAATCTATACTTCTAAATGCTAATTTAATTTCTCAATCTTTTAGTCTAAATCTTTAACACTTTAGCTTAATTTTTAACTTAAAATTTGTGTTTCTTACCATTTGTTATTTTAATCTAAAATTTATAAAATAATTTAAATATTATTTTAACAATCTTCTTTTTAAGTCTATAGCCAAAATATTTTTGGTTTCTTTTTCGACATTCGGAACTAATTATTGATTTGTTTATTTGTTTTGGTTGAGAAAGGTTAACCTTTTGAAGCTCTATCATCCAACTTTCAACTTTGTTTCCCATGTGAAAAGCGTAATTATTGTAAGTTGCCAATCTCATTTTACCAGATAAATCTATTGGTAAATCAACATATTCGTATTCAGAATTATAACCAACCAATGTTAATGAAGGTTCTTTTGGTATCGTTGTGAATAACAAATCTCTTTTTATAGTCAAAATTTGATGCGAACTTCCCATAATTGCTTTAATATTATTATACTCAATAACAGGCCATTTTAATTTAGAATTTTGCTCTTTTTTCCAATTAATACTTTCTAGAAACCTGTTATAATTATTAAAGTTTTCTTCAATAGTTTCTAGTTTAAAATTCACCTTTTTTAAAAGAATTTTTTGCATAGTTGAAAATGTTGCATAACTATGTAGTGTTCTTACTGAAATAGGGGAAACAGAGCCTACATTGGGTATTGAATTAAATAATTTTTCTATATTTTCTTGCCATCCATTAACAAATAAAATATCAATATCAGAAATTGTAATAAACTCTTCTCTTGCCATTCGAGCAGCTCCAATTAACGCATCAATTTTTCCAATATTTTCTTTATGATGAACTACACAATTAATAATGCCATCTTCAAATAATTGATTTAAATAATCGGTAACTATTTTACAACTCCCATTATTAACAAGTGTAATTTCACAATCATTGTTTTTGGTTGTAAAAGCAGAATTGACTGAAAGCTTTAATATATCAAAAATATCAGCATAATACCCCTCTAGTTTGGGAATAAATGCAACTATGATAATTCGATGATTTGATTTTAAATCGATTTTATTTTCCTTCTTTTGCGGGTTCATTCCAACTCTCATATCTAATTAATTAAAAAAAAAGCAAATCTCACAATATAAACATTAACACCATAGCCACTAAACATCTAAAGTAAATCTGTGTAAATTCACTGTTATTTTTTTTGCAATTATACTATTTAATATTATATTTTATTTAGTTAAAAACTACCCTTAATTTGTAAAAATCTATACAATGTAATCAATTATAAAAAAATATTTAGACAATATTACTTTTAAAGATTTGCAATGATATTCTTTTGATAATACACAATTTTATTACTTTTTTAGGGATCAACAAAAAACAATTCCATTTTTGTTCGTGATTAACTCATTATTCTGAAATAAACAATAACAAATTATTAAATCTTCCTTTCCGATTTACAATTTTAGTATAGGGATTATTAATTTATTTATTACATTTCGCATATTTATAAACTTCTTTTTTAGCAAACTTTTTTGTAGATATTCGATTATAAACCAATAATGTGTCATCTTCTATAAACTTTAAATTGCTAAAACTTTTTGATTCATCATAATGATTATAGCTAATTGATGCCATGTTTGATATTGTATTAAATAAATTGTCATTTGTGGTAAGTTTATCTTTATTTTTCTTTAGACTTTCTATTAAATATGGATTTTCCTTACCATATTTATCAGTATACATAACAAACATAGGGATATTAACTTCCCCTAAATATACGTGTTCAGAACCGTATCCAAATTTATTTTTTGAAGAATCATTATCGTAAAGTAGGGTTCCATGATCAGCTGTAAAATATAGCACTGCTGATTTATTAGTTATCTTTATTTGATTAAAAAGCTGAGAAAGAATAAAATCATGATACAAGATTAAATTATCATAATGATCTAACTCTTCCTGTTGTATCGAATTTAAATAACTAATCTTTTTGTAATGATTCGTTTTGAAGGTTTAGGAATTTCACCATGACCTCCAAGTAAATTTATCAATATGAATTTTGGACTAGAATCTCCATTATCTATTATTTTATTAGCTTGATTAATAACTACATCATCTACAGTATTATCATTAGAATTATTATTTAAAAAATCGGGTTCTTTATCATTGTAAAGGAAAAATATTCCTTGATTAGAAATCCAATAGGTTTTATAACCACATTCTTTGAATAAACTTATTATAGTCTTCTCTTCATAAGGTTTCATTGGATTTTTCGGAGTGGCATCGGTTAATAAGAAGGGAATTGAAGCTATTGTAGAATTACCATTTGAAAAATGTTTATTAAATGAAATCAGATTAGTTTCATTTGTTAAAAAGGGATTGTTGGCTCTTTCATATCGATTAATTTCCCAATTTTTATAACGCATTCTTTCCCCAATAACTAAAATCACAATCTCTGGGTTATTTTTTTTTTGTTGTTTAGTATTAAATTTAAATGCCTTTTGCTTTTTTATTAGTGGCGAAATTTCAGTAAGAAATTCATATTGCAAAATCAACTGATGATAAAAATTTAAAGGAGGTACATTTTTGGTGTAATTAAAAGTTAAATCACTGTTTTGAAAAACGAAAAAATATTTATTGTAATGTGTGCGCACTTCCTTATACATGGGGATTGCAATTACAATATTAAATAACAAGAAGACAAACACACAACTAATTATGATTTTAATCTTATTGATAAGTTTTATTTTATTTTCTATTTGCTTATAAGCCAATACTATAAAAAATAAATACACTAAAAAAAGTGGTATTCCAATGTAAAACTTTAAAACAAATTCCTTTATTTCATTTGAATTACTATTAAGCATAGCAGCAATTGCCGATTGAGTGATAAAACCTCCAATCGAGATTAATGTCATCTGCTCAAAAAAATTGGGAATTAAAATTAATATGGTGAATAAAATCAAGGTTATCTTTTTATTAAAAAAAATATTTATAAAAAGAAGAATGCATAAATTGGCGCTAATATTCATCACGAATTGTGCAACTGGACTTGACCAGAAGCCTGAAACCATGAATTTATTAATAAAAAAGAATTCTGAAATTATCAAAATATAAATAATCCATAAGTATTCTTTAAGCAGAAATTTAATTTTAATGTATAGTATTTTCATATTTGATATTTACATTTTACTTTTATAAATTCAACTTGATTAAAATATGTTTGAGATAAAAATTCTTGACGAATTCTAGAATTTTTTAATTTGTTACAAATTTTGAAATACTGTTTTTAAATCGAGCTCAAGGTAATTTTCCTCTGACTATTCGTTAACCTACTCGCATTATTGCGGATTAATTATTTCGAATACTTGCAATGGCGTCATTTCCTTTAATAAAAATATAATCAGCACTTCCTTCATAATCTTCAACCAAAATTAAGTCAGTACAATTACTAATTTTATAAATATGTTCAAAATCTTTTTCTTTTAGAGAACTTATAATTTTTTTACAAATTTCTAAATCGTT
>CANGWK010000059.1 GCA_947457615.1 Flavobacteriaceae bacterium | reverse complement strand
CTTTCTTGGCAAAAAAACTGATTATCTTCAATTTTCCGTCTTTATAATCCTTGAATTCCGGGGTGACTACAGGTACTTTCAATGCTTTGACATCCACTGCCGAAAAATATTCGTTGCTCGCCAAATTGACAAACAACTCCCCTTCTTGGAGTTCTTTGTTTAAGGATTTGGCAATAATGGGTTTCCAAAATTCGTATAGATTCTTGCTTTCCCCAATGGGCAATTTGGTTCCCATTTCCAGTCGGTACGCCTGCATCAAATCTAGTGGTTTCAAGAGACCATATAAACCCGACAAAATCCTCACACTTTCTTGTAAAACGTCTAGTTTTTCTATTGGAATCGAATACGCATCCAATCCCGTATAAACATCACCATCGAAAGCAAAAATAGCAGGACGTGCATTTTCGGCATTGAAAGGGGTTTTCCAATCTTGATTGCGTTGCCAATTCAAATCAGCCAATTTATCCGAAATAGCCATTAATTCTGAAAGTGCCGCAGGTGATTTTTGTTTTAAAACTTGATTAACTTGAAGAGATTCCTTTAAAAACAGCGCTTCCGAATATTTTTCAGTTGGCATGACTTTTTCAAAGTTTAGCGATTTGGCGGGTGAAATAACAATTTTCATGATTAGTGGTTCTCTTTATTGAAAGTTTCAAAAATACAAATTGAAAAAATGAAAATAGAAGTTGACCCCTATTTTTTTATGGTTTTTTCATACTTGAAATTACTTCTAAAATCTAAGGTATGGATGCTAAATCAGTAATAGCCTTAAAACAAAACCCGACAGGTTAAAAATACCTATCGGGTCTATTTTACTTCTTATTCAATCCATTTTATTTTTTGAGGATTTTATAGGAATTCTTTTGGTTCGTTTCTTTGCTAGTCACCGTGACCAAGTACATCCCCTGAGGATATTTAGCAATATCTAAAGGGGTTGCTGTAGTCATCGCACCCGAATACATTTGTTTACCTGTTAAATCCGAAATACGTACCGAAAAGTTTTTTTGTTCCGGATGTGACACGTACAACAGTTTCGAAGTAGGATTTGGATATACCTTGATATTTAAGTCAATCGTATTATCCTTGATGCCTAGACCTCCTTGCTTTAATATTGTTTTATAATTCGACCTTATTTGGGTAGTTACTGCCGCGTTTCTATTGGTCCACTTTGTACTCAAAGAAGTAGAGCAAGGATTTACCGCTATAGATACATAATAGGAATACTTATTTTCACTGGTATTAGCCGTGACATCGGTATAGCTTAAGTTTGAAGCAGAAGTCGATTTTAAAAATTCAAACACCCCGTCATTGACTTTTCTGTAGATCGTGTAAGTCCCGTAACTAATTCCATCATAAGTAGTCCAAGATAAGTTGACATTGTTGTTTGTGGCAAGACTCGATTGTAAGAGAATAGTTTTATGAATCGAACTGTCATTCGACACCAGACCACTTATATCTTTGGTTTTTACCTTGTATTTATTACTAGAAGCCGAATTATCAGCCCCTAGATCTAAAAAGGAATTTTGATTGGGATCCATTTCCCCAATTAAATCATAAATTCCTGCAGCATCCCCTTCTCTGAAAATTTGATATTTGTCGACATTATAATTCCCATTGTTATTAATATAAATTCTATTTCGTATCGTCTCGGTTTCGTCACTAGAAACATAACAAATAGTTGCGTTATATATAGGATAAACAATTACTTCTGTTAGTGTTTTATCGCTTTCACAACCATTATCACCTGTTTGACTCACATAATAATTAAAAGTACCCACTGTAGTGGTGCTAGGAGTAGGCGGGTTTTGAAGAGGACTTATAGCTGAGAGATTATCATACCAATTAGTAGTTGCTGTGGTTATACCCGATGCCGTTAAAGCAGTTGCTGTTTGATTTTGGCAATAAGTCACAGAATTTGAAACTGGTGATGATGGTAAAGGCTCAAATGTTACAGTTACAGTAGCTGAAGCGGCTATAGTACAAGGTGAAGTAGCGGCTACCGTATAAGTATAGACTCCATCGGTAGGTCCACTCCAGGATCCATCTGTATCCGGTGTTCCACCCAATTGAGCAAATAATCTTGTTTCACCTGGTGTTGTTCCTGCACAAACCGAAAGTGTTCCGTTATTTCCTGCATTAGGTGTTGGTGCAATAGTCAAGTTCAAAGTTGCCGTATTACACACAGAAACATAAGTTATCCCCGTTTGAGCCGTATTATAAGTTACCCCATTTGCAGGCCAAGTATAAGAATCTCCTACACAAATTGAGGTGGTAACACTTCCTGTTGTGGTTAATGGGGTTATTGATAAATTCAACGTAGCTGTATTACACCCTGAAACATAAGTTATCCCCGTATGAGCCATAGTATAAGTTACCCCATTTGCAGGCCAAGTATAAGAATCTCCTGCACAAATTGAAGTGGTAACACTTCCTGTTGTTGTAGTTGACACACACAAATGTTCGCCAATTACAAAATCACCAAAACCAGTAATGCCAGTTGTTGTTGCGGCATCAGTAGTCGTTCCTGAAGTTGTTAGAATAGACCAAGTCGAACCATTATACAAACGAACTGCATAATTAGCAGGGGTTGTACCGGCA
Source organism: Flavobacteriaceae bacterium (assembly GCA_947457615.1). Taxonomy (GTDB): domain Bacteria; phylum Bacteroidota; class Bacteroidia; order Flavobacteriales; family Flavobacteriaceae; genus Flavobacterium. The sequence continues at coordinate 2,811 of CANGWK010000059.1, read as the reverse complement.
TCATTGTCTGCAGTAGCATAGGTAAAAGCAGCATCATAAGTACCAAAATCAGCTAATGCATCATTAGTCAAAGTCCAAGTTCTGTTCACGCTTTTAGTACTATCAAGACCTGATCCAGCAATACTGGCGTGATCCCCTGAAGTCGTTTTAGCGGTTAATCCACCCGCAGCTGAAGTATTTCCTGAGAAAGTCAACGCTAAAGGCCTATAATTAGTGGCATCTCCTAGGGCATAGGTAAAGGAAGGACTATACCCTGAAGCGGTTAATTTTTTCAAATTCCCCACAACCCATCCTGTTCCAGTTCCAGCTCCGGTAATACTTCCGGAAGTTCCTATTGTTAAGGTATTGCTTGCTGTGGTGATTTTACCTGCGGTAAAAATAATCGCTCCATTTACTGTTGTATTAGTTCCTAATGTTACCCCTGCGGCATTATTTATAGTCAAGTTGTTTATACCTGAAGTTGGCAATTCAAATGAAGAAATTGTCGCCGTTGTCCCGTCATAAGTAACATTTGTGGTTGCACCAAAAGTTGGCGCTGCATTTAAACTTCCTGCTGTCATAACGATTGTTGTACCATTCCCTAAGGTCAAGTTAGCCGCTCCCGCTAATGTACTTGTACCTGTAATAGTAAGGGTTAAAATACCACTAACCGTTGTGGCTCCAGTAAATGATTTGTTATTATCCAAGCCACTTAAAGTAAGGTTTTTATAATCGGTTCTTGGAGTAATATTTTGTGTTGATGCACTACTCCCTCTACTATATTCTATTGTACTATTAGCTCCAAGGGATAGCGCTTCAGCTCCAAGAAATTGTAAGGTACCAAACGATCCGCTAGGTGATGCTACATTACTAGAAACTAATCCCGCTATTTTACCCAATTTTAATGTTCCATTAATAACAGCTGAAGCCCCTGAATTTAAGGTCATATAATAATAACTTATTTCAGAAAAGAGCGCTTTAGAATTTTCAGCTACTTCAAAAAGGGTTTTAACAATATGATTGGTTGTATTTGTGGCTCCACTAAAATAGACTGTACCAGTTCCGGTTCCATCAACATATAATTTACCATAGGTGAAAGCCGTTTTAACCAAAGCATTATAGATACCACTGTTTTGATAATGAACCTCTGAGGTATCTCCCAAAGTACCAAAAATTGGATAATCCATAGTGTAAGTAGCTGCAGTAGTAACAACTCCATTAGTATCTAAAACTTCAGGGGTTAAAATTGAAACCCCTTGCACATATACTTTGTTTCCATTAGTAACATCCAATGTTCCAGTGATTCCATAGCCATTTGCTATGGTTAAGGAAACGCCTGTGTGCATCTCATCACCCACAACTATTTTTGATCCAGTACCCGAAACGGTCCAAGCCTCAGTCGTATTGGCATTAGAATTGATTTTGAATATTTGAAAATCTGATGTGAAATCTACTGGAGCTTTATTGCTTCCATCTTTCCAATTGGAAACATCATGTAAATCTCCTGACCCAGTATAAGTATAATTATTAATTAGTGTTGCGGTATAGGTAATTACTATTTTACCATTTGCTCCTGCTCCTCCAGCTGCTGATGCATTTGTTCCTACAGCTCCATTAAAAGAAAAACCACCACCGCCGCCAGCTCCAACATTTGTAGCACTCGTTCCAACATATCCGCCTATAGCAGAACCAGTTCCCCCTTCTCCTCCAGCAAGTCCGTCTGGACTTATTCCACCAGCTCCGCCAGATGATGCCGAACTACCACTACCATTTGAACCTAGAATAGTTGTAATTCCAGCCCCCGTAGAATTAATGTTCGGATTAGCATAGGCTAAAAAAGTTTGCCCAGTACCAATAGAAACCGATACCGTTGGGGCAGAGGTATAGCCTGCTCCTTGATTGGTTGTTGCTACATAAATAGTTGATCCAGATGATCTAGCTGAAACTGCTGTTGCTCCAGAACCTCCTCCTCCAGTCAAAGTAACCACTGATGAGGAAGTATAACCAGTTCCAGTTCCAGTCACATTAAACCCATAAACCCCACCTAAAACGCCTCCTGGATTAGCATTTAAATTTCCACTTCCAGCTCCTGAACCTCCAGTCCCGCCACTAGCTACCAATGCAGCAATAGCTCCTCCCGAAAACTCAGATCTTCCACCTAGATTTCCATAATATCCATTGGCAGAAAGTGTACTTCCTTTGTATCCTCCTTGCCCTACTATAATATTGTAAGTGGTTCCGGGAACGACTGTGATGGTTTTCTTAACATAAGAACCTGCACCCCCGCCGCCTCCAGAACGATTTTTTTCAGCTGCAGTAGCTGTTGAAGCGGATCCGCCAGCACCACCAGCACCCCAACATTCCACCTGAATGGAGGTAATGCCAGTGGGGCACTTCCAAGAGGAACTAAACGATGCAACTAAACCCATATAGACATAGGTTGCCCCAAGGGATAAATCAGCAGATGCTGTACTTACAGGCATGGTAGTAGAAGTCCCAGCAATTAGAACTTTATAAAGACGATTTACAGATGGAACTGTCGCCATATCTACGGCGTAGACATACTGATTAACTGGGTAATAAGTCCCTGCCGACCAAGCGACCGCATTTAAACTATTCGCTGTGGGATTAGTAAAAGTTTCAACAATTTGGGCATTGGCATTATTGTTAAACAGCAATAAAGCGACACAAATAAAGGAATAAAAAGTGCCATTCCAATTTGAAAATTTTTGTTTTGATAGTAGATTTAATTTCATAATACTTTTGTTTTTTGTTTAGATTTTTAGACGAAAACGTAATAGTTGACAAAAATAAAAAAATTAGGTGATTTTT
>CANGWK010000058.1 GCA_947457615.1 Flavobacteriaceae bacterium | reverse complement strand
TTGCTGCTAAAAATGTAGTTAAATTCAAAGCGGGTGCTGAATTGGACGGAGCAGTAAACTAATAATTTAGTTCTTCTTAAATACAAAAGCTACATCAAATGATGTAGCTTTTTTGTTTAAAAAAATAGCTAATTAAATTCCTTTTTCTTAATTTTAATAAAAATTAGATTGAGATGATTACTGATAAATTAAATAAAGGTCAATTACTAATAGCGGAACCATCTATTATTGGAGACCTTACTTTTAATAGAGCTGTAATTTTATTAGCTGATCATAATAAAGAAGGTTCCGTTGGATTTATTTTTAATAAACCTCTTAAATTCAAATTAAAAGATTTACTTCCTGAAATTAATTCTGAATTTAAAATATATAATGGTGGGCCCGTAGAACAAGATAATCTTTATTTTATCCATAACATACCCGATTTAATTAAAAATAGTATTGAAATTTCTAATGGTATTTTTTGGGGTGGTGATTTTGAACTTACTAAAGAATTAATTAATAATGGTTTAATTAAAAAGAAAAATATACGATTTTTTTTAGGCTATACGGGTTGGGACTCCAACCAACTTGAAACTGAAATAAAGGCCAATGCATGGATACTAACTAAAAATAGTTACGAAAATAAAATTTTAAATAAGACCTCATCCCAATTTTGGAAAGAAAGAATTATGGATATAGGTGGCGAATATTTGATTTGGTCTAATGCACCAGAAAACCCAATATTGAATTAAACATCAATTAAATCATTTAATTTTTTTAACAGTTCAACTGAAAGATGAACTTTAAATTCTTTTTTACGGTATTTTGTAATGGGTTGAATACCTATAATAACATTGGTTATAAATAATTCATCCGCTTTTTGAAGATCAAATGGTGAAATTTCTTTTTCGATTACTTCAACTGTTCCAAGTTGTTTAGCCAAATGTATTATTTGTTTTCTCATAATTCCATTCAAGCACCCTTCAGAAATTGGTGGTGTAATTAATTGGTTTGCTACAAGCATAAAAACATTTCCATTAGTAGCTTCAACAACATTTTTTTCTTCATTGATAAGCAAACAACCCTGTAATTTATTTTCATTTGCAAAAATGCTAGCTGTAATTTGAATTAATTTATTAGTAGTCTTCAACGTAGAAAGTAATTGTTTTGTAACAACAAAATCTTTATAAAGGTCAACTTCAAACGGTTTTACTTCATATTGATAGGTTTTACTTTGTAATTCAAAAGCAGTAATGATAAAAGAAACCGAATTGTTTGCAGGCAAATAAAAACCACCTTCATTTCTATACACAGTTAGCCTTACTCTAGCTGAATTTTGAATATTTTTTGCCTTAACTAATTGTAAAATTTGCTCTTCAAGATATTCCAAAGTAAAATTCATAGGAATTTGCATCCTTACAATTCTCATTGAAGCCATTAACCTAAAATAATGCTCTTCAAAAAATAAAATTTTGTTATTTACTATTTTTAAAGTCTCGAAAACTCCATCACCATAAAGGAACGAACGATTGTTTACTGACAATTGCAATTCTGAATCTTGAAGCACACCATTAAAATTAATCATAAAAAATCCCGTTTAAAAACGGGACAAATATAACTTTAAATAAAATGATTTATGTGGAACCTATAACATGTTTTAAATCTGAAATTTGATTTTCCCATAATAATCTAGACTCGTCAAGCTCATCTTCTATAGCAAAATCTACTACCATTAATGACACGTCTTTCGTTATTTCATCTTCTAAAATTCTAAGTTCAAAATAGTATTCAGTGTCTTTCTTAGCATCATCGACCCATTTAAATTTTACTTTTTCGCCAGTTTTCTTTGAAGCAAGCCTTGCATATTCTTCATTCCCATCCCAAATAAAAGTAAAAAATTCACCTCTCGAATTCACATCATCGGCAAACCATTCCTGTAAACCAGATGGTGTTGAAATATATTGATATAACAACTGTGGTGATGAGTTTAAAGGAAACTCAAGTTCATAACGTATTTTAGTATCCATGGCCTGTATAAATTTTTTCGGAAATATATAGAATATAAAATCAAAAAAAAAGCGTTTTTAAAAAATAAAAAAATAACTACTATTAGTTTGCCCTCAATAATAATTAATTTTATATTTGCACCCGCATTGATTGATGCAAATAACCGAAAATGGCGAGGTAGCTCAGTCGGTTAGAGCGCAGGATTCATAACCCTGAGGTCGGGAGTTCAAATCTCCCTCTCGCTACTCTACAACCCCTAAATAATCAGTTGTTAAGGGGTTTTTTTATTGGTAGTCACTCCTGTCAGTGTTTTACGGAGTAAGGAAATGGAGTAAGGAATTTTAGATTTAAAATCTATTTTACTACAAAAATGAATTTATAAAGAATTCTGGAAACAGAAAAATAATTATAAACTAATATTTTAGGTTTTAATTTACATATCTAGAGTTCTAGTTTTTATAAAGACTGTCGAATAATCAAGGTGCTTTTATTTTCTATTTGTTCCTTTTTCCCTTTTAAAATCATTTGAGCTAGAATTTTTCCCATCGCAACAAAATCACTAGATATTGTAGTGATGCCGTTTTCTACCACTTTTTTCAAAGGAGTTTCGTTATAAGATATGATTCCGAAATCTACACCAAGTTGTAAATTTTGTAGCTTTGATTTTTCAATAACTTTTACTAAATCTCTATCGTCAGGAATAATATATACTTCGCCTTTTTTTATTTCCCTGTCTTTAAAATCAGTAATAACCATAGAGCTAAACTCGTAGTATTTACAGAATTTTTTGAACCCTATTTTCATCCCCAAAGGCTCCCTAAATCCTGGAAAAATCAAGATTAGTTTTTCGTACTTGTTTAATTTAGTTTTACCTTTTTCTAAACCATTACAAATATCTTTCTGGTGATTTTGATATACCGCTGGAAAGGATTTTAATTCCGTAGTTGTTTGGTCTAAAATATAAATATCATCAACTGGTAGGGTTTTTATGATTGCCGATGCTCCAACTAAATTAGTGGGCATAATAATATATTTGGTATAGTTCCCATTGCTGTCATTGATTATTTTTTGAAAAACCTGAAGATTAAAATGATGGAAGAAAATATCAACCTGTACGCCTTTTCCAATGTTTTCAATAAAAGAATTGTATAGGTCTTCCTTGAAAATATTCAGTTCATCAAAAAGTAAAAAAATGCGTTGTTTTATTTTGACTTCAATACTTTTGACATAGTAGCCTTTGCCTAAAATAGCGTATATAATACCTCGCTTTTTTAAATCTTCATAGGCCTGCAAAACGGTGTCCCGAGATATAGAGAACTCAAGGCATACTTTGTTTATGGAGGGTAGTTTTTCATCCTTTTTCAAATGACCTTTCTCAATTATTTTTTCAATTGAGGAAATGATTTGTTTGTACTTTGGTATCCCTTGATTATTTTGAATAGTTATGACACGCATATTTTTTTTCACAAAAATACATAAAAACTGGTAGGTACTAGTATGTAAAATAATCATAATTAATTTAATTTTGAATTTCACTTTTGATAAAAAAAATATAAAAATAATAATGAATTCATTTTTAAATGAGTATTCTATAATCAAATTCTTTGGAAATTTGCCTGATGGAGAAGCTATTGATTCTTGTGAAATGACCAATAAAAATGGAATGAAATTGAAGGTTATCACTTATGGAGCCACAATAACCTCATTAAAAATACCATTGAAAAATGGCAATTTTATTGACGTGGTCTTGGGTTTCGATACATTGGAAGCCTATTTAAATTCTTTTCAGTTAAAGAACGCACCGTATTTTGGATCAACAGTAGGGCGTTATGCGGGCAGAATTAATAATAGTGCTTTTTGTTTGAATGGAAAATGGATTGATTTGAATAGCAATAATAATGGGCACTCCTTACATGGAGGAAATAGTGGCTTTAGCCAAAAACAATGGATGATAAAAAACGTGAAAGAAGGAGAAAACCCATCCATAACTTTAAGCTATTTCAGTCCTGATGGGGAAGAAAATTACCCTGGAGATGTATCGGTTGATTTGACCTATACTTTATCCGAAGAAAATGAATTGATTATTGAGTACGTTGCTACTACTTCACAGGATACAGTAATAAACCTGACACATCATAGTTATTTTAATCTTGATGGTCATAATTCCACTATTCTTGAACAGGATTTGTCAATTAATTCGAATGAAATATTGGAAACCAATGAACACTCTATTCCAACGGGGCAATTTTTGAATTTAGAAAACAACCCTTTTAATTTTAATCAAGCTAAAAAATGCCCTCAAAAAATAGATACCACTTTTGTTTTGAATGATGTTGAGAAATTCTCGGCCTCACTTTACAGTTCTAATAATAACTTAAAAATGTTGGTTTATACAAATCAGCCGGCTATCCATATATATGTGGGAGGAAATTGTAATAATGAAATAAAAGGAAAGGAAAATACAGATTATCACAATTTGAGTGGGATTTGTTTTGAAACTCAAAATTTTCCTGACGCACCTAATCACGATCATTTCCCTAATGCTATTTTAAGTAAAGACGAAGTATATCATCATAAGACTATATATAAATTTCAAAATTAGGTATAGTCTAATTACAAGAAATTTAAATATAAACAATCAAATTGTAAATAATGAATGAGATTTTAATACAAAACACAACTGATTTTTTTAAAGATAAATTTGGAAATGTACCCGATAAAATAGTTCTTTCCCCCGGGAGAATAAATGTTATTGGTGAACATATCGATTATAATGATGGCTATGTTTTGCCAGCAGCTATTGATAAAATAGTTTGTTTTGCATTTGAAATAAACAATTCTAATACCGCAAACATAAAGGCAATTGATTTGAAGGAATCAGTATTAATCGATATTACAAAAGAAGAAATAGTAAGCGATGTCGTTTGGACTAATTATTTACGGGGTATTTTGTTTCAATTGAAATTAAAAGGACATAAAATAGGTGGTTTTAACTGCGCCTTTAGTAGTAATATTCCAATTGGCTCTGGTTTGTCTTCTTCGGCAGCCTTAGAATGTGGATTCTTATTCGGAATTAATGAATTGTTTAATTTGGGAATAAAATCAATCGATATGGCTTTAATGGGACAAAGTGCAGAACACTGGGTTGGAATTAATTGTGGTATCATGGATCAGTTTTCTAGTGTAATGGGATTAGAAAACAAAGTAATAAAAATTGATTGTCGTACTTTAGATTATACCTACCACGATGCTGATTTTGTTGATTATTCTTTAATTTTATTTGATAGTAACGTACAACATTCCTTATTTACATCCGAATACAATAATCGACGAATAGAATGCGAAGAAGGATTAAGCATTATAAATGACAATTATCCTGAAATTAATAGCTTCAGAGACTGTAATGAAGAATTATTAATTAGTTTGAAATCTAAAATGACGGATAATGTCTTTAGAAGAAGTTTATATGCCGTAAAAGAAATAAAACGTGTCATTCAAGCTTGTGCAGCCCTTGACAAAGGAGATATTAAAACATTAGGGGAATTAATGTTTGAA
>CANGWK010000057.1 GCA_947457615.1 Flavobacteriaceae bacterium | reverse complement strand
GGATTTACTATAATACTTCCTATAGCATTTACTGTACTACATCCTCCAGTTAATGGAATACTATAATTAAATGTTCCTGAAACCGTTGGGGTACCACTAATGGTAATAGTATTTGCTGACCACGAAGCATTTAAACCTAATGGTAAACCAGTTGGTGCTCCAATTCCTGAAGCTCCAGTGGTAGTATGAGTAATAGCTGTTAAAGAGGTATTAATACATATAGGTGTTGAGCTTGATGCTGCAGTAACAGTATTATTAGCATTTACAATAATGCTTCCAGTAGCATTTACTATACCACATCCTCCGGTTAATGGAATAGAGTAATTAAAAGTTCCTGAAACTGATGGAGTTCCACTAATTGTAATTGTATTTGCAGACCATGTAGCTGCAACGCCTGATGGTAAACCTACTGCTACTCCAATTCCCGTGGCTCCAGTAGTTGTATGTGTAATTGCTTGTAAAGCTGTATTTATACATGTAGGAGTCGAACTTGATGCTGAGGATACTGTATTATTTGGGTTTACAACAATAGTTCCAGTTGCATTTACTGTTCCACATCCTCCCGTTAATTGAATACTATAATTGAATGTTCCTGATACCGATGGAGCGCCACTTATAGTTATAGTATTGGCTGCCCATGAAGCGTTTACTCCTGCAGGCAAACCTGTTATTGTTCCAATTCCTGTAGCTCCAGTAGTAGTGTGTGTAATTGCTGTTAAAGCTGTATTAATACATGTCGGTAACGAACTTGGAGCTAGCGTTACAGTATTATTCGGATTTACAATAATAGTTCCTGTAGCGTTTACTAAACCACAACCTCCAGATAATGGAATGTTATAATTAAATGTTCCGGAAACTGTTGGAGTTCCACTAATGGTAATTGTACTTCCTAACCATGAAGCTGATACACCTGTTGGTAAACCAGTTGCTAGCCCAATTCCTGTTGCTCCAGAAGTAGTATGAGTAATTGCTGTTATGGCTGTATTGATACATACTGGTAACGAACTAGAGGCTGTTGATACTGTATTGTTTGGATTTACAATAATAGTTCCTGTTGCATTTACTGTATTACAACCTCCAGTTAATGGGATGCTATAATTAAATGTTCCTGAAACTGATGGAGTACCGCTTATTGTTATTATGTTCGCAGCCCAAGAAGCTGAAACCCCTGCTGGTAAACCTGTTGCTGTTCCAATTCCTGTAGCTCCAGTGGTTGTATGTGTAATCGCTGTTAAAGGAGTAAAAATACATGTTGGTGACGAACTTGATGCTACTGAAACAGTATTATCAGGATTTACAGTTACATTTAATGCAACAGGAGAAGAATTAGTACATCCATTAGCAGTAGCTGGAATAGTAAGATTATAAACTACCGTAATAGGCAAATTAGTGGTATTGGTTAAAACCTCATTAATTGGACCGCTTATAGGACCAACTGCTGGATTTGAAATACCTGTTTGTAAAGTTCTAGTCCAAGTAATTGTTCCTATTGATGCTGAAGTTGGTGTATAATTAAATGGTGTTCCAGTACAAATTGAACTTGTTGTTGTTGAAGAGGTAAGTGTTGGTGAAGGATTTACTATTACATTAACATTTTGAGTATTAGTACATCCTTGTGGTGTAGTTATAGTAACTTGATATACTACCGAAATAGGATTTGAAGTTGTATTAACCAATACCTCATTTATAGTTCCACTTGAAGGTCCTACCGCCGGATTTGAAATACCAGTTTGTATTGCTCTAGTCCAAGTTATTGTTCCTGTAACTGCTGAAGTTGGGGTATAATTAAATATTGACCCAGAACAAATTGGCGAAGGAGAAGATGTATTAGACAATGTTGGTACAGGAATTACAGTTATTGGGAATGGATTTGAAGCCGTTCCTGATCCACATCCATTGCTACCTCTAACTATTAAATCACCTGAAACAGCAACATTTGAAAATGGAATTGTTATAGTATTTGTAGCAGTTGTAATAACAGTTCCATTTGGCAATGTCCATATATAACTAGTTGCATTAGGAATAACAGTAGCTGTATAAACATTACTGTTAGTTCCTGCACAAACTGTTGAAGGACCAACAATTGAAGTTCCTGAAGGTAAAATGTTAATATTTATAGGCATGAATGCTTGAGCGCTTCCACATCCATTAATTCCATTAACTGTAATGTTTCCAGATGTTGTTCCAGAAAATAAAATTTGAACAGTATTAGTTCCTTGCCCTGAAACTATTGAAGAACCGAATGGACCAACCCAATTATAAGTTAGAATATTTGAATTTAAAGGAACACTAAAAGTAGCTGTTGCTCCTTGACATATAGAAGAAGTATTAGGTGAAATAGAACCTAAAGAGGCAACTGAACAATTAATCGAAAGAGTAACATTATCTCGAACAGGTGTCATTGTGCTACAAGCACCTACTCCATTAACAGACAATGTTAAAATATCTGTTCTACAAATACTAGCTAAAGATTGGTAAATGGTATTTGTTCCCAAAGAGAAAGTCCCAGCTCCGTTAGAAGTCCAACTTGGAGAACTTCCATTCAATACAGAGGTGCCATTTATTGTAAAAGGAGCTATTGGTGTTCCTGCAGTATAACAAACAGCACCACTCACTCCGGCAACAACAGTTGGTATAGGTTGAATAGTAATTATTAAATCACTATAAACTGCCGTTGATGATGGACAACCAGGATTCGGAGTTACTAATAAACGTACCACAGATGTTGTTACAGTATTTATACCTGAAATACCTGACGTAAATGTCGGATTTAATTGATTCAATGAATTAGGAGAAATGGTTCCAGGACCACTATATACACTCCAGTTCAATGAAGAATAATTTGAAGCATTTCCAACTATTGGAATACTCGGTGTATTCATACACATTTGAACATTTGTAGTAGAAACTGTTGGTTTCTTAACAATATTCAATAAAATTTGACTATCCGAATTTGGGCAATTCGTGCTTCCAGCACCAGATAAATTCAAATATACATGACCTAAATTGATATCATCAATACTTGGCGTATATACTGGATTTATTATAGTTGAACTACTAAATGAACCAGGAACATATGTAGAAGCCGAAGTCAAATTACTATTTTGAGAACTTGTCCAAGCTAGAGATAGTGTATTTGCTGAAGTTGCTGTAGCTAAAGTAAAAGTAGATCCTTCACAAATTGTAGCATCTGAACCTGCAGCAACAATAGGTCCTTTAGTAATGGTTAATTTAATTACATCGGTAACCATTGAATTACATGGTACGTTACTAGCTTTTACAGTTAAAAACACATATCCTAAATTGATATCATCTTGACTTGGTGTATAGCTTGGATTAATTAAAGATGGATTTGTAAAAATACCACCTAGATAGGAAGGATTTGAGCTTCCGTCACTGTTTTGAGAACTTGTCCAAAGAATTGTTGTGTAATTTGTTGCTGTTGCGTTTGATAAACTATAATTTGAATTTTGACATATTACCGCATCCTGACCAGCTGAAGCAGTTGGTTGTGGCAAAATAGTTATTGTCATAGTTTTTGAAACACTGCCAATACAAGGAGCAATATTATTAGCTTGTAATGTTAAAGTAATTATACCAGTTTCATTAACACCTGGTATATACTTAGGATTAAGAGTGTTTATTGTAGCTGGATCAATTGATCCTGTTCCGTTTTCTGACCAAGAATAAGTAGAAGAGAATTGAACAGAAGCTCCATTATTTAAAGTAACTGTTTGACCTTGACAAGCAGTAACATTTGTACCTGCATTTACTATAGCTATAGGTTGTAAATTAATTCTAATTACCTTAACTGCTGGAACAGAACATCCAGCTAGTGGAGTTGCTGTTAAAGTTAATAACGCAAATCCATTAGCAATTTCATTTGCTGAAGGAGTAAATGTTGGAGTTAATGTTGAGGCATTAGTTAATACACCCGGAACTCCCGAAGCACCTGTAGTATTGGTCCACAAAAGAGCATTTCCATTGGTAACTGTAACTATATTTGGTAAAGTGAATGTTCCTCCACACATTGATATTGTGCTGGAACTTGCTGTAATAGTAGGATTTTGATTTATTGTAATTTTCATTGTATCCGGAACTTGTACTTGCGGACAAGAAGCAACTGGTAACGCTGACATTGTCAAAGTTACGCTTGGAGAATCGTTTGAACCAAAGAAATATACCGGATTAATTCCTGAATTTGAACCTGTATAATTCCAAGTACCATTACCTGAAGTTGACCAAGAAACAGTATAACCAGGATTATAGTTACTAATTATTGCACCATTCAATAAAACTGAAATATTATCCTGACATGCTAATATATCTGGTCCTGCATTAACCTTTGGTTTTGCATTCAAAGTTAATCGCATTGATGATGTTGCACTAACACACCCGTTAGTACTGGTGGCTAACAAATTAAATGTTATTACTTTAATTCCTGTAGAGGTATTATAATCACTTGCACTAGGAATATATATTGGTGCTAATGGATTTGTAGTTGATTGAATTGTACCACCTCCATCTGTTGTCCATGAATAATTTGAAGCATTAGAACCTGTTCCATTTAATTGAAACGATGAAGTACCTTCACAAATAGACGCATCTAACCCTGCATTTACAATTGGGGCTGGATTAATAAGTATAGTAATATAATCAGTGATTACTATTGGACAGATTCCTATTCCAGTTGCTGATAAAGTAGCCGTTATTGATCCTGAAGCACCTACATTAGGAACAATAACAGGCGTTAAGGTATTTTCGGTACCCGCTTGAATAGTTGCATTTCCACTAACACTCCATGAATATAAAGATGCATTTTGAACACTCGCACCTGAAACTGTAAAAGTTCCTGTTTGACATATTGTACCTCCATTTCCAGCTTGAACAATTGGTTTAGGTATAATATTTAATAACAATTGCCCTACAGCTGGAGAACAAACTCCATTAGTCGATGTTGCAGTTAAAGTTAGTCTAACTGAACCCGTTTGACCAGTTGCTGGTGTATAAATTGTTGCAGCAGTAGATGTGGAGCTAAATGTACCCAATCCACTTGATGAAGTCCAAAGCAATGTGTTGTAATCAGATGCAGAAGCGTCTGTAGATGAAATTACTAATGTACTGCCTTCACAAATGGTTTTGGTACCAGTAACTGTAACTGTTGGTTGAGCTACGATCGTTAATGTTTTTGTAGAAACAACTGGGCTTCCACAAGCTGAATTTCCAACAACTGTTAATGTTAACGTAACAGGCCCTGTTTGACCAGGTGCAGGAACATAAGTTGGAGTTAAACTGTTAATTGTTCCTAAACTCAATGCTCCTGGACCCGTTGCTGTCCATGATAAAGACGTGTAATTTTGAGCTGTTGCTTCTCCTGAAGTAAGTGTATAGTTTGAACCTTGACAAACGGATGCATTAACACCCGCATTTGCAGTTGGCTTTTTAACAATAGTAATTAAAGTCGAATCAGATACTAATGGACAATTAGAATTACTAACTGCGTTTAAAGTTATAGTTACATTAGTTGCTAGGATATCCGCAGCACTTGGAGTGTAAGTTGTAATTAATGAAGTACTAGAACCAAAAGTTCCCGTTCCAGAAGTAGTCCAATAATAACTACTTGTATTTGTAACACTTCCTGTAAGATTTACAACTGCTCCCTCACAAATTGTTGGATAAGTCCCTGCATTAACTACTTGGTTAGGTGTTAAGTTTAAGATAATGAAATC
>CANGWK010000056.1 GCA_947457615.1 Flavobacteriaceae bacterium | reverse complement strand
TATGGTAATGCTACTGAAGGTATAACTGATTGGCGTTTAGAAAATACAGGAGCCGGTGTTTTTAATATTTTAAATAGTAGCTCAGCTACAGCAAATATTTCTATAATAGATAATGGAAATGTTGGGATTAGCACTACGCCTATTACTTCGTCATCTAAATTAGAGATATTTGGAGATATTAATATTACTGGTAATTACAGGCTAAATAACAGAGATGTTATAAATGATACAAGTAATTATGTGCTAACAACAAGCAATACATTAGTTCCTCGAATAATTACAGAGGTAGGACATGGTAGCAATTATGTTAGTAGAATAGCTACCCAAATAAATACACGTATTGATGATACAAGTAATTATGTAGCAAGAACGAGCGTTTTTTTGGCTAATAATGTAAGTAGCCAGTGGACTAATGTATCTTCAGGGATACATTTTACTCCTACAACTACATCTCTTGCTATAACATCGACACCAGTAGCGACAACCATAGGAACAACAGGAGATTACACATATATGAGTTTTACATATACAACAGAAACCGCAGGAGCTGGAACGGGACAAACCTTGTATACTATTAATGTTCCTACAGGAGGTGTAGTATGTGATATATTGATGATTGGTGGAGGTGGTGGTGGTGGTGACCCTCACGGTGGAGGTGGCGGAGCAGGTCAATTGGTTTTAATTAAAGATGCTACTTTAAATGGAACATATACTATTAAAGTCGGTAAAGGTGGAACAGGAGGAATTGCTTTTACTTCTCCTGCTGCTACAAAGGGTAATAATAGTGAATTTGGTAATTCTTCAACAATTGTAATTGCGGAGGGGGGGGGTGCTAATAGTAGTACAAGTAGTGATAAGAATGGAGGTAGTGGTGCAGGAGGAGATGCTTATACAGGAACTGGTGGAACATCAGGAGCAGGAAACTCAATTACAACAATAGATACATTTCCTGGTGCTACTGTTTATACAAGAGGTAATAATGGAGGAAGTCAAGGTGGAGCTGATATAGGTGGGGGTGGTGGAGGTGCCGGAGAACAAGGACAATCGGGTTCATTTACTATTCCAGGCAAAGGCGGAGATGGACTTTCAGGAATAACTGCTATTAATTATGATTTCCAAACAAACTTTGGTAATTTTGGTAGTTTAGAAGGAGATGGTAAATATTATTTTGCAGGAGGTGGTGGTGGTGGAAATACTACAGTATCAAATAGGAGTAAAGGAGGTGGAGGAGCAGGTGGAATAGGTAATGTTGTTCCTGGTAATTTAGGTGGTAATGGTGCTGCTAATACAGGAAGTGGTGGCGGTGCTGGAGGTGGTAATAATAATGCTAATGGTGGCAACGGCGGTTCAGGAATTATAATCATAAGATTCCTAACATCGACAAGGAATGTAGGTATTGGTACCACATATCCTACAAGCGAACTACATGTATATGATGATACTACAAACAATACCAAGCTAACTGTTCAGAATAGTTATATTGATCCTGTAATTATATCACCTAACACAATAGGTTATACAGTATCGGAAACAGTAGAGAGCAGTAAATTTTATAGAACTTTAACATTTAACTATTTCCCAAATTATCCGGAAGACCCTCCTAATACTTCTTTACTTGCTTGGTATAGGTTAAATGGTGATGGTTTAGATTATAATCCTTATGCTACTAAGTATAATTTAGTTGCTAATGTGGGAACACCTACATATTCGTCGGGAACAACTGCTGATAGTTTCTTTCAAGGTAGAAGGTATATTAATACATCAACAGGTTCATTAAGAAATACAAGCTTGTCTTTAAGTTCAAGAGCATTTAGTGTTGCTGTATGGGTAAGGACAAAAACTGTTAATGGAGGAGATATAGTAGTTCAATCATCATCAATAGGGTTAAATACATCATTAATTTTATATTGCGGAGCAAATAATACATATAATTTAGCATATTATGGAAATGATCTTAATAGTGCTTCATCATATCCTGCTGATATTAATGTTTGGGTTCATTTAGTTTTTGTTGTTTTACCAAATTTTAATAGAAGAGTATATAGAAACGGAGCTATAATATCAACAGATAGTAATACTACAGCATTTTCAGGAACTGGAGATTTAAGGATTGGTGCTTCTTATAGTTCTGGTGGAAATATGAATATAGACATAAGCGACCTTCGTATATATTCTACAGGGTTATCAGCAACCGAAGTAGCTACTTTATATAATTCCTACACAAATCTTGTAATTACAGATAATTACGCAGTTAATTTTAAAAGTTCTACAACGTTATTAGTTAATAATGTATCTAAAACCGTTAATGGTGCTTACCTGGTATCTATGGGGAATATTAACTCATCTATGCTTCCAGCAGGAGGACAAACAGATATCCCTTTAGCATCGACTGCTTTAACATCACTACCAATAAAATATGAATATAGTAATACGGCTTATTCATTACCAGCACTCATAACAGTATCAGGTGCAACTTCTTCAATCATAGGAACTACAGAAAGAGCTATATCTTTCACATATACAAGCGATACATTAGGATTAACAGGGCAAACACAATATACTTTTACGCCTACAGAAGATATCTGGTGTGATATATTAGTTGTAGGAGGCGGAGGTGGCGGTGGAAGATTTGGAGGAGGAGGAGGTGGCGGAGGAGTTTTATTAGCAACTAACTTAAAATTAAGTGGAGGAATAAGCGTTATAGTGAAGGTAGGAGATGGAGGAACAGGCGCTACAAGTGTTAATACAGGAGTTAATGGGGTTAATGGATATAATAGTTCCATCATAATAAATTCGATTGAATATATCGCAAAAGGAGGAGGAGGTGGTGGGACAAGAAATAATAATCCTTATACTGGTAAAAATGGTAATGATGGAGGAAGTGGAGGTGGTGGATCTACCGGAGATGGATCAGCAGGATTTGCTGGTATTAGTAATAAAAATAATTATGCTAATTTTCAATCATTCGGCAATAATGGCGGGAATGGAGTTACCACATCACCATGGATATCTGGAGGAGGTGGTGGCGCTGGAAGTATTGGAAGTAATGCTTCTTATACGACAGGGGGTGGTAATGGAGGAAGAGGAAAAGACTTTATATCATATTTTGGAACAAATGTAGGACATATGGGATGGTTTGCTGGTGGTGGTGGTGGTAATGTTTATTTTGATTTTGGAAACAGAGGATATGGAAATGGAGGATTAGGATTATATGGGGGGGGTGGTAATAGTGGTTATGATGGAACACTACCATATTTTGCTGATAATGGTTTAATAAATACAGGAGGAGGTGGCGGTGGAGGTAATCATAATAATTATACAATATCAAGTGCTGGCGGAAAAGGAGGCTCAGGGTTTGTTATCATAAGATATCGAAAAATTATTACACAATCAGCTTCTCTTGAATTAATTACTTCATCATCTATTAATATTTCAGAGCCGACAACATCATTTGATAGAATTAACAAAAATACCGGGATGACGGGTTGGGTTCAAATAAAACATTTACCAAAAGCGGCTGAAGTAAGTGCAAATAGAACATGGTTTTCAGGGAATACTTTTAACGGCAGTACGGTTAATAGTTATACTGTTGGTAGTCCGAGTAATAATGACGCAGAATGGTCTATACCATTTGATACTGCTAATGTTAAATATTATTTATTTTATGAGAATACAAGTGATTTTAATGGTGAATGGAATGATCGTTGGATTGTTATGAGAAAATCAGATATGGTAGAAGTTGGTTATCCAAATTTTAAACCTTTTTATAAAGCATTAAATTATCCTACAGGAAAGACAGAGGGACTTCAATATAATAGGATTAATAATGTAGAAAATGCTGATCCTAATATAAATATTGAGCATTTAAAAAAAGATGGGACAGTTTCTGGATTAGGACCATATAAATATGGATATGCGTTGTATCTTGAAAACTCTACACCAAATTGGAATGGAGCTCCACCAGCAGAAGTTAATGTATATGTTAAATATACAGAAGATATACCAATAACTATATCGAGAGAATTAACCAACTATAATTATAAATATATGTTATTCACACATAGTGGTGGTACGGAAACACAAACATCATATACTGTTAACTTTCCAGAGAATACTGTATGTGATATATTAGTAGTTGCTGGTGGTGGTTCTGGTTCAGAAGCGCATGGAGGAGGCGGAGGTGCAGGGGCAGTTATATTTATGACTAATGTTACTATGAATGGTGGTTATACTATTAGGGTTGGTAAAGGTGGTGTATGTGAAGTTACAGGTGGTGTTAATGGATTAGGTAGAAAGGGTAATGATAGTGAAATATTTAAAACAAATAATGTCAATAATAAAATTGTAGCAGAAGGTGGAGGTGGTGGTGGGCAATTATCAAATGCTAATGGTGGTAGCGGGGGGTCAGGTGGAGGCGGAGACGCTTACAATATTGGTGTTGGCGTTGGAGGTGCTGCTACTGCTTATACACCTGTATTAGATGGTGTTATAGGTGTTAAATATGGTAATAATGGTGGGAATGCGTTTGGCAATCCTGGACATGGAGGAGGTGGCGGAGGTGCAGGAGGTGCTGGAGAAAATGCTTTAGCAGGATATAATAGTGGTAATACTGAAGCTGAAAGAGCACATGGAGGAGTAGGAATAAAATCAGCAACAATTAATTCTGTTAATTATGATTTCAAAACTTTATTTGGAACTAATACTGGAGCTGGTGTATTAGAAGCAGATGGATTTTTATATTTTGGTGGAGGAGGAGGAAACGGAAGATGGAATTATTTAAATAATAATGAAGGAGGCAATGGAGGTTTAGGAGGTGGAGGTAAAGGAGGATGGGGAACATCAGGTGGCGTGACTGCTCCACTTAATGGTAAAGGTTATCCTGGAATAAATGGTACTGGTGGTGGTGGTGGTGGTGGTGGAGATAATCAACCTGCTGGCGGTGATGGAGGTTCAGGTGTAGTTATTATTCGATATAGAAGTAAAATAATAGGAAATCAAGGATACAATATAGGAAACTATAATGGCGATTTCAAAATTATATCGACAACATCATCACCTTTATCAACTATTTCAACAAATACAGACTTTATGAGAATAACAAGAGATGGAGCTTCTATATATAACTCTACAGGGTCTCCTTTATGGTCTACAGTATCTGATAGACGTATCAAAGAGAACATAGAGAAAGCATCATATGATAAGTGTTATGAAAGTATAGATAAATTAGAATTGTATAGATTTAGTTATATTAAGGAATTAAATAATATTAATAAAGATCTTAAGCAATTAGGGTATATAGCACAGGAAGTTCAAGGTATATTTCCAAAAGCTGTATCAACACAAGAGTTCCATAATAATAATTTAACTATATCTGATATGTTATCAATAGATGTAACTCAAATAAACTATTCATTATATGGTGCTGTTAAAAAACTTATAGAAATGTATAATGATATAGAAAAACAAATAAGTATAATAGAGAATATACTAAATATAGATAATACAATATTAAATATTCCGATAGATACTTCATCAATAACAAGCAATCTAACATTAGATATCTCAAATAGTAATATTATATTAGATACCTCAAATAGTAATATAACTCTCGATACCTTAAATAGTAATATAGCTCTTGATACTTCAAATAGTAATATAACTCTCGATACCTTAAATAGTAATATAGCTCTTGATACTTCAAATATTAATATAACTCTTGATACCTCAAATAGTAATATAACTCTTGATATCTCAAATAGTAATATAACTCTTGATACTTCGAATAGTAATATAATATTAGATTCCTCAAATAGTAATATAATACTTGATACAACAACAAGCAATCTATCAAACTAAGAAAAACAACACACATTTTAATTTTTATAATAATAATGTAAATATATATTATAACATGATTATTACTTCTTATAGCAATATTGATTTTATCCAAG
>CANGWK010000055.1 GCA_947457615.1 Flavobacteriaceae bacterium | reverse complement strand
TTGTAATTCTCCCTCTTTTTTCTTGACTTTTTCAGCTAACTCTTTTTCTATTTTGGCTATAACTCTTTTGTTTCTTTCAATAGTAATATCGCTTATTTTTTTAAACCCTTCGTTGAATGCCTCGCTTTTTTCATCAATTATTTCTGGAACTTGAACTATAATATATTTACGATTTCCTTGGTCTTTTTTATTTAAAGAAAAGACTGCTTCACCTGTTGAACCTGAACCACCAAAGAAATCTAAAATAATATCGTTATCATTTGAGTCACAAGAAATAGATATAATCCTTTCTAATAATTGAACTGGTTTTGGAAAATCAAATATTTTTTTTCCATCAAATAAACTTCTTAAATCGCGAGCTGCCTTTTTATTTCCATCTAAGTCATCCCATAATGGAGAAGGTCTTTTAGTTCTGCCTTCAAGGTAATATTTAACATATGGCCACCAAATTTCAGCATCTTCTTTTTTTGTTTTTTTCCATAAAATAAAACCATCTTCAACTAATTTATCATATGTTTTTTTCTCAAATCTCCATCTACTTTCATATCCTCCTGGTCCAATTGGAAATAATTCTTCATTATCAGGATTTAAAATAGAATAATACATATTTGGTCTATCCTCTCTCTTATCATTACTTCCAGTTTTGCGCATTTGATCATAAGCATATTTCCCTTTTTTATCCTCATTCTCAAATCTTTTTAAATCGTGTTCAGTAAGTGGCAGACCGTTAAGGGCTCTTTCTGTATTTTTAGAATAAACCAAAAGATAATCAAATGAACTTCCAAGTCCTTCGCTATCCTGTCCTGTTGTTTGTCCTGTTGTTCTTACAATACAACCAACAAAATTTTCTTCTCCAAAAATTTCATCACATATTTTTCGTAAATGATGTACCTCATTATCATCTATTGAAATAAAAATAATTCCATCTTCTTTTAATAATTGCCTAGACATTATCAAGCGGCTATACATCATATTGAGCCAGTTTGAGTGATAACGTCCATCAGTGTCTGTATTAGTATCGATTTTTAATCCGTTTTCCAATACTTCTGCATCTTCCCAATAGCCGCGTTTGTCTTGGGTAAAATTATCGCTGTACACAAAGTCTTTTCCTGTATTGTATGGCGGATCTATATAAATACATTTTACTTTCTCCCGGTAACTGCCGCTTAATAACTTTAATACTTCAAGATTTTCGCCTTCAATAATGAGGTTTTCGCTATCGTTTGGGTTTACGCTTCTAGCATCATCATAGACTAATGTTGCATTGCTTGGGGTAAAAGCATTGCGCTTGGCTTGGCTTTTGCCAAACCAACGAAATTCATAGCGTTCGGTTTCGTTAACCGTGTCCGGGTTTACGGCTTTTTTTACTTCGTCAATATTAAGATTGCCTTCGCTTGTAAACCAATCTGGAAATTGTTGCTTTAAGATTTGCAAACGGTCGTTGTTCCAGTCGTTGCTCAATGGCATATAATCGTTGATGGTTTCCATTATTCTAACTCTTTATTTTTCTTATTTTCTAAACTTTTGGCATTCTTGCCCGTTACAATTTTATCGCCTGTTTTGGCTTCAATTTGTTTTCTTGTGTTTCCGGCGATAGTTCCTCCTTGTTTGGCAATTTTTTTACTAGCTGCAAAAGTTTTAGGTTCTTTCTTTTTGGAAATTTCTGTTGTGGTCGCTTCTGCCAGCATATTAAGCACTAATTCAAGATTAGTCATATGGTCACGAAGATTTTCTTTTTTGAGGGCTTTTAGTTGCTTGTACTGTTTGGTTGTAATTCCTGTCCACGCTCTAGTAATCTCATCGGTAAGTATGGCATATTCTTGCCCTTTTTTGACTCCTCGCTTTTCCCATTCGTCAGTTAACTCTTTACGTACTTCAATGCTTTTTAAACGCTGATTGATCCATTTTTCAGAATATCCTTTTTTGAGATAGGTTTCCATTAAACGGTCAAATCCTATTTCGGGATCTTCAATTTCGTCAATTCTTTCGCTACCCATTTTCGCCAACCATAATTTAAAAGGTTCTGCTTTTGGAGAAGGAACAGATTGAATTAAACGAAAAAGTTGCTCTGTATCAGCAACATCAGTTTTGTAAAACTTACCATCTGCCGATTGCATTTTCAGTTGGTTACAATCTGTAACCAACTGACTTCCCTCTTTTTTCAGACGGTTTTTCAATACTTTCCAGTAATTGTTAGGGTTTTGGCTCTCGGAAAGTACTCCAATAACATCAACGATCGAGAAAAACCATTTTTCTTGTTCGGTGTCCCAAATAGAACGAACTTGTTTCGTTTCGAATAGCTTGATGCTTGTTTCTTTATCCATAATTGTTTTATTTTTTAGATGTCCGCTATTTTCGGACAACTTGTATTTTTAGAAAATTCATACTGCTGTTATCACTTTCCTGATGTCAGGAAGTTGATAAATCAAAACCATTTTGCCGATGTCAGCAATATGGTTTTATGTATTTATAAAAGCAGCAATATCTTTGTCTGCTTCTGTTTTAAAATAATTGTATTCTTTGACCGGTGCTTTGTACTGTACTTCTAATCCCAATGATTTGAAGTGTACCATTGCACATTCTATTTTATATTTTTCGCTTTCCTTCAGTGCTTTTTTATCATTGATGTCATTTGTTCCCTTGGTTTCTATTACAAAATAGAATTCACTTTCGGCGCCATCTTTTAGACTTTTGCGTTTCATTATCAACCCAAAATCAGGTTCATAAGGACCAATAGGAGTTTTTATTTTGTACCAACTTGGCAGTTTTAGAAAACATACTACTTCGGTATCTTTGTCGGCTTCTAAAGAGAATTTGCGTTCCACATCACTATCAATTAGCATTTTGTCAAACACCCCTTTTATAGGCGTGTTAACATAACCATTTGCTCCTATATTTTTTACGAAATCCTCGAATTCAAAAGGGTAACTTTCCCCGGTAGTATGATAATTCAAACCACGTATCATTTCGTCCAATTCTACATTGCGAATTATTGCAGCTGCTTCGTGAATAAAACGAGGTGGGTTTTTAACTACTTGTGATAAGTTGGTTAGACTTTCTACAATTCTGAATAAAGTGGTGTAACTCAAGCCTGTATTTTCGCTCAATTCTTCGATTAAATCTAAAGGCGTGAAAATAGATTTTTGCCTTACTTTTTCTGAACCCTTGAACGTATCTTGTTTACCTTCTTCAGTTATGGCATCAATTACAAAACTTGAAGCTTCAATAATAAAATCCGGAATAGTAATTTTACTGATTAGGGTAGCCGATTCGGTAATTAATCTTTCTTCTTCAAAAGCCATTGTGTATTCGGTTTTCTTTGCCAATGCTGTCCAATATTTTCGAAAAGCTTTGTCTATTTCTGCCGAAGGATTACGTTTGAAATTCACTTTGTCAGCATCAACGCCTTTGTGAGAATGTGTCATTCCTGCACCTGCATTTGTTGTGCCGTAAACCGATTTAATTTCTTCCTGGTACTGCGTGACAAATGTTTCGTAAGTTTCATTAGGAATAACAGTAAGTTGGTTGATTCGTTCACTATCATCAACATCTAAGGCATCATAGATTCTTTGACCGTCTTGGTTCACACATATACGCAAACCACGACCTATTTCTTGTCGCTTTTTGATTTCGGAATAGGAATTGTTTAGTGTAGCAATATTAAACACATTTGGATTGTCCCAACCGACACCTAAAGCAGAATGAGAAAAAACAAATTGAACTGGATTTGATAATGTCAGTAATTCTTCTTTCCCTTTTAAAATCAACTCATAAATTTTGCTCTGTTCCTTTACGCCACCTTCATTATCGGCATATTCACCACTTGCTTTTTGAGCAAAATAATATCCTTGAAGGCTTTGAATGTGTTCACTTGTTGGTATTTTTCCATCATTATATTCTGGATAAATAGCTTTGTATTTTTCTATAAACAGGTTTTTAATTATTGGAGTTTCTCCCATATAATTCGCTACTCTATCGATAAAGACAAGGGATAAACATTTAATTCCTTTCGATACTAATTTTTGAGATTTTGTAAAATGTCTGTGAATTAACCATTCTAATTGTAACGCCCAAATGTTCTCTAAACCTCCGGAAATTTGTTTTTCAAGAATTTCAGCACCATTTGAAAACGTAACTGTCCATTTACCAGTTTTCAAACTCTTATTGATATTGGAAATGGTATAATTCAAATAACTAGGATTGTTTGTTTTGTCTCCTAAATTATCATTTTGATTGAGCCAAGCCGTATCTTTAAAATCTATCTTGTTGGTCGATTTGTTTAGATGCCAAGCTTTGAGCTTTACTTTTGGATCACCTTTTCCGAATTGTATGTCTGATAATTCAATTTTGAGGGTTGCTTCATCATTTTTTTCGGTAACGGTAAGGACTTCAATCTTCTTCACTAATCCATCTTTATAACTATCATAAGGCGTTAACCTATATAATAAATTCTTAATCACTTTGTGGGTTGCGGAATATCGAATTTTATATATTGGGTTCAGTTTTGCAATTTGCTTGATGGAATTCTCCGTATCCATTCCTTCTTGCGGTTCATCCATAATAATAAATGGATTTGTTTTTCCAATAGCTTCGATGAAAGGAATATTGTTGAATAAATCTTCTCTCTGTGCCTGATTTAAAATTTTATCCTCTGAATTGAAAGAAGCCAAAGTCATTATCATCACTTGTGGATGTTGGTCTTCAATAAATTGAGTTGCTTTTTGCAATTTTTTACTGTCGTATTCAAAAGCATTAGGACTAAAACCATAAATACTTTCTAATTGCTTATTGAATGCCTTGAATGTTCCGATGATGTTTTGACGAATAGCAACCGATGGAACAAGTATAATGAATTTTGTAAAACCGTAATGCTTGTATAATTCATAAATAGTTTTTACGTAAACAAGTGTTTTTCCTGTCCCAGTTTCCATTTCAATGCAAATATCATTATCAGCTGAAAGTTTGGCAACTTCTTCAGGAATACCATTATCATTTATGATACTTTTAAAATTACTTTGAACTTCATCGAAAGACATTTTAGTAGTATTAGAACGAATTCCTTCAAAACAAGCATTGTCAAAAGAATTTCTTTCTGTTCCCTCAAAAATTTTTACAATAGTCTGTATTGCTGTTTCCTGGTATGCTAAGTTTTCAAGTTTTAAAATCATTTTTAATATGGCAGTCTCAATTAAGAGACATTTTTAGTTTTTCTAATGAAATATTATTTCAATTTGTTGTAATTGTGTCAGTTTTAGTAGTATTTGAAAACTGAAAAAAAAATATCGGATAATTGAATACAATAATACGAAAAAGCAATGGAATGTAAATTGAGGGAAACCGTAAACGGATGAAAATAAGTGAAAAAAAGTGAAAATAAATTTAGGGCAAGGAGGGTAAGGTAATTTGGGATAAAAGATATTTAATTTTTTTATAAAATAAAAAACGGATTTAAGTGGCTGTTTGAGTGCAAAGTGGAACGAATACTTTATTAATTTGCTTTGATATTATCTTATGTTACCCGATTGTTTGAGAAGAAAAAAAACGGCAACTGTTTGTTGTGTTTTTTGGTTACCCTGCCTGCCCTGTGAAAATGATGTAAAGTGAAGTAATGCAAAGAAGAAAATACAAAAAAAGTGGAAACGCTAGTTTTCCACTTTAAAAATGATGATTTTTTGTTGTTTATTCTTCAACCACTTTGTTTCTGTTATCAACGTCTTCCCAAGTATTTTCTATTAAAGCGTACACTGCTATTCCGTTCTTTTTTAATCGAATGAAGTTGTGTTTTTTAAGTGCTTTGCCTAATTTGTTTATTGTGCCATCAGTGATGTTTATTTTAGCTTTTTCAGCCAGTTTGGCTGCTATTTGCGAAGCATTGAGGAAAACATTAGCCTTTTCTCTTTCGCAAGGTTCAAACCACGTTAAAAGCAATTCTTCTTCTGGACTGTGGAGTTGGTATTGTTCGTTATTTTCGGTGATGTTTTTGATTTCTTCCTGGTCGAACCAATATCTAAAACCACTTTTGAAAAGAAAC
>CANGWK010000054.1 GCA_947457615.1 Flavobacteriaceae bacterium | reverse complement strand
CGTGGTCGCAGAGCTGTCCGCGAGCACGGTATCACCCGGGACAATACCCACGAGGCCAGCTGTCGCGAAGTTCGCGAGCGCAGTCGTGTTGCCGTCGTAGATCTTGCCGGAAGCGGTGACGCCCGCGACCGTGAGGTTCTTCGCCGTGACGTCCGCCGTCGTCGTCGGTTGCGTCACCGTGTAGTTGCCGGCATCGGCGCTAGTGAGCGTGAGGCCGGATACTTGCACGACCTTGGCGGTGCCGATCGTCTTCGAGGCAAAGGCCCCGGCCGCACTGGTCGTCACCAGGGTGACGGCGTCAGCGCCGACCACGCCCACGAGTGCCGCGGAGCCCGTCGTGAGTGCGGCGACGGTCGTCGCATCGTAGATCCGGCTCACCGCCGTGATCCCTGCAACCGTGAGGGCTTTTGCCGTGATGTCCGCCGTGGTCGTCGGTTGCGTCACCGTGTAATTGCCTGCGTCGCCGCCCGCCAGAGTGAGGCCGGCGAGCGTGACCGTCTTCCCGGTCTCCGCTGTCTTCGTCGCAAAGCTGGCCGTGGCGCCAGCGGTGACCGGGGTCACCGCGTCGCCGCCGACGATACCCACCAGGGCGAGGCCCGAGAAGTTCGGGGTCGCGGTGAGAGTGCGGTCGTAGACTTTGTTGGCCGCCGTGACGCCGGTCACCGTGAGGGCCTTCGCGGTAATATCGGCGGTCGTGGTCGGTTGCGTGACGGTGTAGTTCGCGGCGTCGCCACCGGCGAGCGTGAGACCGGCGATCGTGACGGTCTTGCCGGTCGCGACCTCCTTCGTGGCAAAGCTGGCCGTGGCGGCGGCGGTGACCGGGGTCACCGAGTCGCCGCTGACGATGCCGACCAGGGCCGCATTCGTGAAGTCCGCCGTCGCGGCGGTCGTGCCCGAGTAGACTTTACTCGACGCCGTGACACCGATCACCGTGAGGTCCTTGGCCGCGATGTCGGCGGTCGCGGTCGGCTGCGTGAGGATGTAGTTGGCCGCATTGGGCCCGGAGAGGGTGAGCCCGGAGACCTGCACCGCCTTGCCGAGGCCGACCGTCTTCGTGGCGAAGGCTCCGGTCGCGCCGGTCCGATCGAGCGTGACGACATCGCCGACGATCACGCCCTCTAGGAGCGCCGAGTCCGTGTCCAGGGTGGCCACGGTGGTCCCGTCGTACAGCCGACTCTGGGCCTCGATCTGGGTGACCGTCAGGCTCCTCACGGTGATGCCGGCGGTCGCCGCCGGCGGGGTGACGGTGTAGTTCGCCCCATCGGCGCCAGCGAGAGTCAGGCCGACGACTTGCACCGGCTTGTTGGAGCCCACCGCGCCGTCGACAAATTCCCCGCTCACGTCGGTCTTCACCAGCGTGACCGCGTCGGGCCCGATCACGCCCACGAGGGTCGCGGCGGTGGTCGAGAGCGTGGCCCGGCTCGTCCCATCGTACTGGCGAGTGTCAGCCGTGATGCCCGTCGTCGTCAGGTCCTTGGGCGCGATGTCGGCCGTGGTTTCGGGTTGGGTGACGGTGTAGTTCGCCGCCTTGGCGCCGCCGAGGGTGAGGCCGGTGATGGCGACGGTCAGACTCTCTCCCGCGTTTTTGGACGCGAAAGCCGCCGTGGCCGAGGCGCTGACGGGGGCCACTGCGCCCACGTCACCCGGCAGGAGGCCGTCCAGCGCGGCATTCGCGAAATTCGCGACCGCGGCGGTGGTGCCGTCGTAGGTCTTGCCGGCGGCCACCACGCCCGAGACCGTCAGGAGTTTGGGGGTGATGGTGACGGTTGCGGTGGGTTGCGTGAGGCTGTAGTTGGCGGCGGCCGGACCACTAAGGCCGAGGCCGGAGAAGGTCACCGGCTTGTTCACTCCGACGTCGCCATTGGCGAGGGCAGCCACGGCGCCCGCGGTATCGAGGGTGACGTTTTCGCCCGCCACGACGTCCCCGAGGGATGCGCCGACGTACGAGGGAGTCACCAGCGCGGTCCCGTCATAGACGCGGCTCGCCACGGTGATCCCCGAGACCGTCACGACCTTCCGCGTGATGTTGGCCGACAAGGAGGTCGGCAGGCTGAGGGTGTAGTTTGCGGCATGGGTGCCATCGAGCGTGATCCCGGCGAGGGTCACGGCTTTGCCGTTCGCCGCAGCGGGGTCGGCAAAGGTGGCGCTGGCCCCCGTGGTCACCGGGTTGACGGATTCGCCGGCCACGATGCCGGTGAGCTGCAGCCCGGCCAGCACCGCGGTGGCGGTGAGCGTACCGTCGTAAGGCTTGTTCGCGATCGTGACGCCACTGACGGTGAGCACCGCTGGGGTGATCGCCGCCGTGGTGGTCGGCTGCGTCAAAACGTAATTGGCGGCGTTCGGTCCCGCCAGGGCGAGGCCCGCGACCTGCACGGGCTTGCTCGCGCCCACGGCGGCCGTGGTGAAGGCGGCAGTGGCCAGGGAGGTATCCAGCGTGACCCCACTGCCGGCGCTCAGGCCGACGAGGGCGGCCAGGGTCGTGTTCACCCGGGCGGAGTTGGTGCCGTCGTAGGGTTTGTCGGCGCCGACGATGCCCGCCACCGTGAGGGCCGCGACCGTGATCGCCGCCGTCGCGGAGGGTTGCACCACGGTGTAGTTCGCGGCTTCCGCGCCGGAGAGGGTCAGGCCGACGATGGCCACCGTCTTGCCCGTGCCGACATCGGCGGTGGCGAATGCGCCCGCCACGAAGGTCGAGACGAGCTGGACCGCCGCACTGTCGGCCGTCTCGACATCGACCAGAGCGGCCCCGGTCGTGACAACGGTGGCGTTCGTGAGCTTGTCGAAGGCCTTGTTCAACGCGGTGACGCCGGTGACCGTGATGGCCTTCGGGGTGATCGAGGCGCTGAGGGTCGGCTGGCCGAGGTTGTAATTGGCGCTGGCGGCCCCGGTGAGGGTGAGCCCCGCGACCTGGACCGGACGCGCGACCCCGACGGAGCGGTCATCGAAGGACGCCGTCGCGCTCCCGTGGCCCAGCTCCACCACATCCCCGGAGATCTTCCCCGACAGGGCGGCGGAGGCGTAGCTCACCGCGGCGGTGCGCGTGCCGTTGTAGTCGCGGCTGGCGGCCACGGCGCCGGTGACGGTGAGCGTTTTGCGCAGGATCTGCGCCGTCGCCGTCGGTTGGACGAGGGTGTAGTTGGCGGCGGCGCCGCCGGACGCGAGCGCGAGCCCCGCGAAGGTCACGAGCTTGCCCGCACCGGCCGCCTTGTCGCCAAAGCTCGCCGCCGCCGAGGCGGTGTTGAGGCTCACCGTATCGCTGCCGACGAGACCGACGAAGGTCGCCGCGCTGTAATTCGCGCTCGCCGTCAGAAGGCCGTCGTAAACTTTGTCCGCCACGGTCACCCCGCCCACGTTGAGGGTCTTCGGGGTGATGGTGGCGTTCAGGCCGGAGGGCTGCGTGAGGGTGTAGTTCGCGGCGGACGAGCCGACGAGGGTCATCGCAGTGGTCACCGCCAGGCTGTTACCCGCGCCCGTTTGCGCGAAGGTGCCTTCGCCCGTGCTGCCGAGGCTCACGGTGTCGCCGGTCACCACGCCGACCAAGGTCGCGCCGGTGACGGCGGCCGCCGCCGTGCCGTCGTACGTTTTGTTTTGGGCCACAGCCCCGGAGACGGTCAGCGCTTTCGCAGCCACCGTGAAGGTGCGCGTAACCGGGGTCGCCGCTTCGTAATCGGCGTCGCCCGCCACGCTCGCCCGGACCGTCACCTCGCCGGCGCCGGTCAGCGTCAGGGTGGTGCCCACGAGGGTCGCGGGGCCACTGATCCGTTCATAGGTCACCGGGCGGCCGGCCGGGGTGGTGGTGGCGGCGAGGGTGATGGCTGGATCGCCGTAGGTGGCGTTGCTGAGCGCAGCAAAGCTCACCGTCTGGGCCGAGCGGCCGACGGCGAACGCTTGGTCGACACTCGGGGCGGCGTTATAGGTGGCGTCGCCCGCCTGGCTCGCGCGCACCACCACTTGGCCGGTGCCGGTCAGGGTCAGCGTGCTGCCGGAGACGGTGGCCGGGCCGCTCACGACGGTGAAGCTCACCGTCAGGCTTGGGTCGGCCGCGTCGGTCGTCGCCGCGAGCGCCACCGTGCGGGCGGGCGCAAAGGTCTGATCCGCCGGCGCCGCGAAGGTAATCTTCTGATTGACCTTCGTAACCTCAAAGTTCGCGGTCGCCGCCGGGGCGGCGGCGTAGTTCGCATTGCCCGCTTGGTTCGCGATCAGCTGCACGGTGCCCGAACGGCCGTTCAGGCTCGTGAGCGAGGCGGGGCTGGTCGCGCCGCTCAGGCCCACGCCTGCCGCGCTGCCCGTATCCAAACGGAAGGTCACCGGCAAACCCGAGCTCGCGGTCGCCGCGATATTCACGGCCGAGAGCGTATTCAGGGCCACACTCGTGGGCAGCGGTGCGATCGTGATCGTCTGGCTGGCCTGCGCGACCACGAGGGTCTGCGTCGCCGTCCCGGAGTAGTTCGCCGCCGTGATCGTCGCCGTCACGGTATAGCTGCCCGCCGCCGTGGGGGCGGTCGCGCTGGCGGCGTAGGTCGTCGCCCCCGTGCCCTCGTAGGAGAGGCTCACGGCCAGGCTGGCCGGAGCCGTGGTCGCTTGGACCGGCCGCGGCGCGCCGGTGAAGGTCTGCGCGAGGTCCCCGAGGACCACGGTCGCCGGCTGCGCGGTCACCGTCAGATTCGCGGGCACGAAGGTCCCGAAACTGTAGTTCGTCGCCGTGAGGCTGCCCGCGGCCGGCGTGATCGCGTACGTGCCCACCGGGCTGGCCGCGGTTGCGGCCACCGTCAACTTCGGGGCACCCGTAACGACGGCGGCCGTGTCGCTGCCGACAAAGCCGCTCAGGATCGCCGTAAACGCGGGATCGGCCTGGCCATAGCCCCGGCTCTTCGCCTCGGCTGTCACGGTCAGGGCTTTCTTCGCGATGACGATCTCCAGGGCGCGCTGCGCCGAGCCCGCCGTGGTCGCAATCGTCAGATCGGCCACGAAGGTGCCGGTCTGCGTCGGGGTCCCGCTGATGGCCCCGGTGCCCGGGTTGAGACTGAGGCCGGAGGGCAGGCCGGTGGCGCCAAACGAGGTCGGCCCACCGTTGCCGGTGATCTGGTAGCTGAAGGGCGTGCCGAAGGTGCCGCCGGCACTCGCCGCGCTCGTAATCGCCAACGTCACCGGGGCCGTCACTCCTACCGCCGCCGAGGCGTCGCCGGAGCCGACCGCGTTGACCGCCCGGACCTTGACCTGGTACGTCGCGCCGGGCGTCAGGCCCGTCAGCGTGAGCGGCGGCGTGACCGTGGCGGGGCTCATCGCCACCCACGTCGAGCCGTTGGTGAAACTCACCTCGTAGTTCGTGATCGCAGCTCCGCCGTTGTAGCCCGGCGTGAAGGCCAGTTCCGCCGAGGTCCCGCCCACCGTGGCGCTGAGGGCCGTCGGGGCGGCGGGCACAGTCGTGGCCGCCGGTGTCGTGACCGATTTTTCCTCGGAGGTGCGGCCCTCGCCGACGCTGTTCACCGCGTAGGCATAGAACTGATAGGTCGTGCTGCCGCTGAGGCCGGTCACGCTGACCGTAAAGGCGCCCGTGGTGCCGCTGGCCGTCAGCGCCGTGTAGGCGCCCGTCGAACCCGCGACGCGGTACTTGATGCCGCGCTCGGTGATGGCAGCGCCGCCGTCCGCGGTCACGTCGCCGCCCCAGGTCGCGGTGGTGGGCGTGACGCTGGTGCTGCTCAGGGTGGGCAAGGTCGGCTTGACCGGCGCCAGGGGGATGAAGGTCCCGGCAGTCGTGACGGCGGTGCCGTCCACATTGGTCGCGGTCAGGCGGTAAGAGTAAGTGAGGCCCGTCGTGAGCCCTGCGAGGGTGACGGCCACGGTTTGGGCCGCGGTGCCGTTGCTGGGCGAGAGGGTGATCGGGGCGGTCGAGCCGAGGGCGGCCGTGAGGCCGTATTCGACCCGGGCCGCCGTGAGGAAGCCGTTCGGGTTGACCGTGCCGTTGATGGTCGCGCCCGTCGCGGCGATCGCGGTCACCGCCGAGCTGGTCAGCAACGGACGCGCGTCGGCCGAAGTGATCGTGCGAACTTTGTGGTTGCCGCGATCCCCGACGTAGACCGTCCCGTCGAGGCCCACCGCGACGCCGATGGGAAGGTTGAAGCGGGCCGCCGCGCCTGTGCCGTCCGCGCTGCCGGCGGTACCGGCCCCCGCCAGG
>CANGWK010000053.1 GCA_947457615.1 Flavobacteriaceae bacterium | reverse complement strand
TGCTGTAGACCCACTCGCGGTCCGTCATGCGGTTGCGCCGGTCGCGGCCGGAGAGTGTGAAGGCGCCGAGGCTGGAGAGGCTGCGGTTCGATTCGATCTTTGGCCCTCCCGTTCCGTGTTAGCTACCGGATCGGGCGCAGGCCCTGGGCGATCATTCCACGTACTGTCATCTGTCATCCGACAAGAGCTCGCACCGCACATCGGGGATCGTAGGTGCTGCGTGAGCGCGACCGTCATCCGATAACTTGCCTAGTGCGGTTGAGATTGCCGGCGCATCGGTACGCCACCCTAGGTCTGACACTTCACGCTTTTAAACGCGCCTCAGATCATAGGCATGCACACCTCGCCTGGCGTTCAGCGGCCGCGTGCCGTCCTCTAGGGTGTACTGGGGCCCTTCACATCGGTCCCCTCCCCATCGAACACGAGGTTGTCGCCGTCCAGACTCGAGTGTGGTCCGACTGTACATTTCGCCACCATAGCAGTTGACCACCACGATCAGTGCCTTAGGTGACGGCTAGGGAGCCAGTCTGTAGCCGGTCCTGGGCAGGTTTCCCACGCTGCGTGATACGCGCGCTGCTTATTGGCAGCGTACCCGTGAGGGGAGCGTAAAGCGCAGCACCTCTATCACGCGATAGAGTCGCCCAGGCTTTCGGAAGGTCTCAGCTCACGCCCCTCGTGCCCGAGCGACGCAGCTTTAAACCTTAGCCTCCTATACTCGCCTGTCCATCGCTCCGTCATTCGAGGTGTTTGCCATCTGCCACATGCATCAAGCGCCTCGTCGGGATTGCTAGGAGCTGGGGCCTACTCGACCCCGTAGCACACGCTGCGCTCTGACCCTGAGCGACGGATGCATTGGGGCTCCACTGACGATCGCGAGGCCGGTGTCGGGCTCATGCGCCACACATCTCACGATGCGTGCGCCTTATTTGCTCACCACCTCCGATGTAGGGTCACCGACAAGACAGAGCCGCGCAGCAGAGGTAGACCGCGCAGCGCGCCGGCTAGACGGTATTACGGGACCATGTCGATTCATGGTACGTCCGGAGCCTTTGGCGGCACGGGCGCACTGCCTTGCGGCAGCGCGAATGTGCCGCCTTTATCGCTCCCCCGCCGCCTTTTACGCGCTAACAGGTGTCCAGCGCCTCCCCGGGTCCGAGAATCATGGCCTTACCCAAGCTGCAACCGCAGTCTACAGGTTGCAGGGGCCCACTTTGACGAACGCGGGGGCGCCCCGACCACCAGTTTTATTTGGGCCCAGATTCCGCTTCCGGTGCCGCAAACCGGTCGCGGATCTGCAGCTGCACGGATAGAGGGACAGTGAGCAGTGGGACGGGGCCGCGCCAGCCCCCACGAATGCAACAGCAGGAACGCCAGACACGCCAACCAGCGCTCTGCTTTTCCATCGCTCACGCTAAATGGGGCAGCGGGGATAGGCGTGTCCGGCTGCGCGCGCGCTGCGCGTCCCGCCTATGCTGGGGCGTGCGCGGCTCCCTTATACGCACCGTGCATGTGCGCGCATAAAGCCCGCGTCGCGCGTTGCGCGTGTGCGATAGCATCTGGCATGCCTTTGCCGCGGCACCGCGCTGACGCGACGCGCTCGCGCAAAGAAACGCGCTATGCGCTCCGACCAGATTCGAGGCGCCGAGGCATCCTGTCCTCGGATAGCGAGGTGTCCCCTGCGCACACTCCGTGCAAGGCCCGAGCGCGGCTAAGGAGGCCTTGCATCAGCCTCGGCAAACAATGCACGTCGTGGCGCAAAAGTGTCGTCCAGCGAGAAGACGCCTGCCAGAAGTAGGGCGCCGAGGCATCCCTATGCTCCTCCAGCCAGGGTAGCGCACCCGCCCTTCAAGAGAGGCGCTTCTGCATCCCCCCTATTATTCAGACGAGGCGGCCCTCTACATGCGTGGCGCGCAAAGCCCGAGCGCAGTTAAGGAGGCCTTGCATCAGCCTCAGCAAACAGTGCACGCCCCGTACGCAGAGTTTCGTCTCTCCCAGGACGCCGTCCCGTCCGGAAAGAAAGGGCGCATCCGCATCCCCAATTTTCCAGCGAGCCTCGCCACGCATGCGCAGAGCGCACGCGCAGAGTTTTTATACGCGCGCTGCTTATTGGCAGCGTACCCGTCAGGGGAGCGTAAAGCATACACGCTCAGACCGTCAGACTCGCGCACGCGCAGACGCGCGCACGTGCAGATGCGCGCACGCGCCGCGCACAACGCACGCACGCGCAGACGTGCACACGCGCAGAGGCGCGGAAATCGGTGTCTATTGCAGGTCTATTGTTGATCAAATCGGTGTCTATTGTGTCAATTTAATACAGGGTCAATCACTATAAGGTATCATCCACTTAGATATTGCGTGAGAACTTCAATTTAGCGAGGTGCGGTGCGGATGCTGGAGTCAGTGCTGTGAGGCTCATCTGGGAGCGGGTGGTTGATGCTGTTGCCGGCCAATCGGCTGCGGCCATGCATCCGCAGTGCGGCGCGGAAGGTCTGAGTGAGGCCGACGGGGAAGGTCGCGCCCTCCCAGGCGAGCGGGGAAGAGAGCGAGAGGGGGCTGCGCGCATTCGCCGCACGGAGCCAGCGGTCCATCGTGCGAGCGTTGGTCACCCAGAGCGCCTTGCTGATGGCGGTGCGCAGCTCCTTCATCCGCACGCTGTAGGCGCGGTAGAACTGCATCGCGCTCTCGCTACCCTCCTTACCCTGCTTGCGCAGCTCCTCGGGGTCCGCGTTCTTGTCCGTGTATCCGACCGAGAGGAGCGCCAGGCGCTTGAGCGTGCTCTCGGACTTGGTGTCGATGTGGCCGAATGTCTCGATGACGAGGGGCGCGACGAAGGCGCGGTCCTCGGGGAAGTACGCGCTGTAGTGCGCGTCCTTCTGCGCCTCGGCCTGCTTGGCTGCATGCCCGAGGATGCGCGCCGCGACCTGCACGAGCGTCTCGGTCAGCGGGGTGGCGATCCTGAGGTCGACGGTCTCCATCATGTTGCGCGCCTGCACGGGGTTGAGCTCGGGAGAGTCGGTGTGGCGGATGTAGCGCAGGTCAGCTCGGATGTCGATGTCGCGCAGCTTCTTGTGCTTGCGGCCTCCGCGCGGGCCGCGGCGGTGCTTGCCCTTCGCAGCGCTGCGGCCAGTGGCGGCTGTGCCCTGGCTGCCACTGGCCGTGGCGCCATCGTCGTCGTCGTCGTCGTCGCTGTCCTCCTCTGCCAGCGGTGCGAACTGGTTGTTGCCGAGCGCCGCGAGCGCGCACGGGCTGTGCATCCAGTCGGGGTCGCTGCGCAGCGCGAGCTTCTGAGCGGACTTGTCGGTGATGACATCGCAGTCCTCCGACGAGAAGATGCCATCCTTGAGCGGCTTGCCTTCCGCGAGCGTCGTCGCGATGGCGGAGACGACGATGTCGTGCGAGACCGTCCGCCAGCCCTTGGAGCGGTAGCACGCGATGGCGTGCGTCGCCGTCGCGCTCATGTCCTTGCGGCAGAAGGGGCACTTGTGCTCCTCGCCGCTCGCGAGGATTTCGATGCCGAGTGCGAGGCGGATGCTGTAGACCCACTCGCGGTCCGTCATGCGGTTGCGCCGGTCGCGGCCGGAGAGCGTGAAGGCGCCGAGGCTGGAGAGGCTGCGGTTGCGCGCCTCGTCCTCCTTGTCATCGAACTTGTAGTAGGCAGTGCCGAGCACCTCCAGCGCCTCGTGCTTGTACGTGCCATCCTCGTTGGCGGCGTCGATGGGATGGACGAGGCGAATGGAGCCGGGGCCCTCGGATGGCTGCGCGCCGCCGCTGGATGCCCTCTCGATCGCGTCGAGCGCCTCGTCGGCGATGGCGATTCTGTATGCGCGCGTGAAGGCGTGCTGCTTCTTGTCGAGCAGCTTCCCGTTCGCATTCTTATAGTCGATGCAGGCCTTGTTGAGCGCGGCGCGGTTCAGCTCCTTGCTCAGCTTGACCGCGTCGCGGTGCGCCTTGCTCTCCTTTGGCGCCATGTTCTTGATGGCCTTGGTGAAGTGAGTCTGCAGGAGCTGAGTGTAGTTGGGGTGGATGGGCGTGAGTGCGAGCGAGTTCATATCTGTGACGGTAATGTCGGTGGTGGTGAGGCGCGAGCGGGTGCCGAAGAGCATGTGGAGCGTGGGAGCGACGAGAGCGGTGGCGCCGAAGAATGCTGCTGCGCAGGTCTGCTCAATGCGGTAGAAGCCCATGCCCTTGTTGCGGCCGAGGTACCAGCGCTGCCATGACGCCTCCATGCTGGTGTGGGCCAGGTAGTTCGCGCCACCGGCGAACTCGATAGCGGCGGCGTCGCCGCCCGAGCGCTCCGCCTGCGCTGCCGCGCTGGTCGATGAGATGATGGCGGGGATCTCCATTCCATGCAGGACACGGAGCGCCGTGTCGATGATGGTGTCGATGCGGCCGGCGGCTCGGCGCACTGCGGCGGTGGGCGGGAGGGCGCGAGCAATGTGATTGTAGCGCGGCAGGATGCTGGTGCGCAGGATCTCGACTGCTGCCTGCACGCGCAGCGGCTTGGCGCGGCCAATCTTGCTAGGGTCGAGGCAGTCGAAGACGTGCTCGACGGTGGTCTTCGCAGCGACGACGATCTTGTCGAGCTCGGCCGTGACGTAGTCATCGGTGCCGATGGGAGCACCGCATGCGAGGAAGCCGTCGCGGCGGATGGCGAGGTTGCGCAGGTCGGGGCCCTCGTATCCCTGCGGGCGTGCGAGCATGATCGTGTGCTGCTCGGCGAGGGCTGCCATCATCTGGTCGCGCATGTCGTCGGATGGCGCGTAGATGAAGGTCTTGTCAGTGCCCAGCTTGTTGCCGAGGAGCTCGGGGAGCGCCTCTGCGAGGGTGTAGACAGAGGCTGCGAGGGAGCGAGGGATGGCGTTGCCCTCGACATCGTCTGCGAAATTGCAGAGGGTCGTGCCCGGCGCCGAGCGCGCTGCCTCGGCGAGGACAGGCTGGATGCCGATGCCGTAGAGCGGCATGGACATGACGTCGCCCTGGCGCACTCCATCCTCGATGTCGAGCTCGAGGCAGAGCTTGCGCGACGCGTCGTAGACGAGCGCGTGCATCGGGATATTGTACCACAGGTTCGTGAACTGGATGAGCTCATTGGAGAGGCCGAGCTTTGCAATCGCGTTCATGATCTTGGAGACGTCGCACTGGTCGAAGGCCTTGCAGACATCCGCGCTGAGAGTGCACGTCGCCTGGTTGGCGGCAAAGGTGCGCGCTGCATGCGCATATGCCTCCGTGCCGCCCGCCTGGCCGTTGCCAAAGTTGAATGGCGTCGCGGCCTGCATCGCTTCAGAGTGGCGGATGAGCATGCAGAGAGAGGGGAGCTTGAGGAGCATCGAGCTCACGGCGATGCCGCGGACGTTGGTCGGCGTGTTGTCCTTGAGGAGCGCAAAGAGCTTGACTGCAGCCATGCGCTTCCACAGCTGCGGCACATAGTGCGGGACGCCCTGAAGGATGTAGTTGGTGATCTTGAGCATGTCGGTCCTGCACTCCTTGTTCCGCAGGATCTCGATGACATCGTTCGAGTAGAGGTTGTCGTGAGGGCCCGCCGCCTTGTCGCTCTTCAGCTTCGCCACGGCCATGTTGAAGAGCCCCTCGGAGACGAGCGCTATCTTCCTGCTCTCTGGAGTGGGGAGGAGGGTCTGGTAGGCCTCGGCGATGCGCTCGTCGCGGGCATCGAGGTCGTGCGAGGGATAGCAGGCAGTGAGCGCTTGCTGAACGTCTGGGCGGGTGACGTCAGCGAGGCCCGAGTTCTGGAGGCGCTTCGTCAGCTCGCCCGTGCGGTTCTCTGCATCGAAACGGAGCAGTGCGCGCTCGCGGTGGGCAATGTCGGGGGTGCGGGTGAGGCTCTCAGTGTGCGTGACTGCATTCGAGTGGAGGGGGCGGCTGGCGACAGTGCCGATTGCAGCGTAGGCATCGAGCGCAGCCTTTGCGAGGGCGGCAGGGAGCGGGAGAACGTCATTCGGAGCGAGATCGGCATTTGCGAGCATGTGGTCATGGACCGTAGAGAGAGCGGTGGCGAAAGAGTGGATAGCGTCAATGATGGCAGTGATGCGCTTATTTTGCGCACGTGCACGGCTGCGGGTATTCGCCGAGACGCGCTGCTCATGCTGCTCCGCGCTTTCGCCGAGAAAATCTTCTTCCGAGTCCGAGTCCGAGTCGGTGGTTTCCCGGCGTTCGCGCGCAAATTCGGCGGTTTTCGGCAGCGACGAGCGGCTGCGCGACGCCTGCGGGCCGCGCGCAGGCTCTCGTGCGTCCACAGCGACGTCAAAATATGCGCCTGTGAGGGTGCCATCCTGAGCCACCTCGTACTGGCGCACGCGCGCTCCTCCGATGTGTTGGTGGCCGTCGGCGTCCTTCCAGCGACGCAAAATCCGCTCCCCCCCATTTTGCGCCGCGCACGCGTTCAGGTGCCGTCCGTCCGCCT
>CANGWK010000052.1 GCA_947457615.1 Flavobacteriaceae bacterium | reverse complement strand
TCTAAAAGTTTTGTGAAAGTCTAAAAGTTTTGTGAAAAGAAAATAAAGGATTCTTTATAACCCTTAGTATATGCTTAGTAATACTTGGGATGCTAACCGCCGCTTCGCTTCTGCCGATTATTAGGTTATACAGGGTATATTATTGTTATCAGAATAATAAGAGAATTATACTTAGTTTCTCTTAAAGTTGGCAGATACGCTACGAAGTAGCAGCGTCGAGCATCCCGAGATATTTTATTTTTTATTTACTAATCAGAAAATGAGGGGACTATCGTATCGCCTTTGTTATTTACACGAAACCCTCTAAAAAATGCGTTATTCGCAAACCAATCTCGCAAGTCTCCAATGTCGCCAATGTAATCTAAGTTATATTCTGGAAGAACCGACAATACGTCCAATATACATAGAATGAAATTATATGTTTCCAAGATATTACTATAAATATCAATAGGACACCTAAACACATAGGTATCCGCAAACTCTATCCTTATTTTGTCTCGTAATAGTTTGACATCATTGAAATTTCTATATTTATTGCTCGTCCCGCTCGTAATCGCTTTGTAATGTTTGAGACTTATGAAAATATGAATGTATTGCTCGAATGTATTCTTTATATAGTTAAAATTATCCGAAGGTATCCTATCTTGTATCGGGTATATCGAAAAGTCGATATATCGAATCTTCGAATACGCTTCGTTATATCGTATCAACTTTGATTTGTTGAGATGTAAGAAGTCTGTTTCGTTATCGGCATAATACGTAAAGTATTTGTAATATGGGTCTCCGACATCTCGACGATTACATAAAAATATGCTCCATACCGCTTGGCGTTTGTTAAAATGATTGTCCTTGATATACGCTTGTAATTTGTTGAACTTGTTGATTCCCTCTTTCTTTTCTCGTATGTTGGCGAGTGTATCTTGATATACCTTTTTATAGATGATAACGTGTATATCATCTGGCAACTCATAGAGATAATTCTTCTTGAAAAGCGATTCCATTGCTTTCATTCTATATATTACTTTATCAATTTTATATAAAATATATAAAAATAAAACACATAGAGTATTTACAATATGTTCCATACGATTACGAAACTCTACACTATGCTTTCTGCTCCTGTTCCCGCAGCTACCACAACAGACAAAGGCAGATATATCCATTTCGGTGCTACAACCATCTATTGTGATGAGAATAATATATGTTCTGTATATTATCCAGACGCTACCGCTGCTACCGAACCTGCGATGACTACAATGATTGTATCGTCCGCATAACTTTATCTTTTGTGGAATCGCTAAGTGCCTCGTAGGTCTTTAACGTTTTCGCAAAATCCACGTTTATTGCGTTGAAGGCATCTTTTAGACGCTTGAAACTTTCTAATATTTCTTTTTCCTTTTCTAACTTGATAAAAGCACGTTCGATTCTTTCACAAATGACATAATCTGTATATTCGCTTAGCATACTGCTTTCGACATCTACGTCATCAATGTAATCGCCAAGAGACAGGTCAAAGATTGACCGAATGTATTCGAGTGAAATTATGGATGGAAGAAACCCATTATCTCGCCAATTATACTCTTCTGTATTCTCCATCTCTACAAAGTCGCCTTTCTTGTGTTCTGTGCGAAGTGCTTTTTGCTGTTCGGCATCCATTATAACACAGCATCGATTATGTAATAAGGTGTCGATTTTCGCTTTTTCAATCGCTAAATCCTTCACATACTTAGCAAAGACACATTTGTATCGATATTGCGATAAGTCATAATTTCGTTTTATCAATATATAGAATGGAA
Source organism: Flavobacteriaceae bacterium (assembly GCA_947457615.1). GTDB lineage: Bacteria > Bacteroidota > Bacteroidia > Flavobacteriales > Flavobacteriaceae > Flavobacterium. The sequence goes on along the minus strand of CANGWK010000052.1, from coordinate 5,021 downwards.
GTGAATTACTCATACCTATATAATATCGAGGAGACTCTGAGGGTATCGTATAAGATATACAATAGATATATCCACGCATCATAATAAATGTAATGTATGAAATAATTATAAATATACCGAAAGTCCTAAGTCATTTTCTAAATATGTTCTAAATGCGTTTTATTTGCTATAAAAAATGATTCGGATGGATGTAAATGTATAGACAAGCGAACACGAACGAAGCAAACGAAGCAAACGAAGCAAACGAAGCAAACGAAGCAAACGAAGCAAACGAACGAAGCAAACGAAGATGAACGCAGCAACCGCCACTACTATCGCAAATGCGGAGTGTTCGGGTGTGTTTGGCAAAAACTCCTATGTGGCGTGTAGTTATATCTACAATAAACCTGAAACGATGGTGTATCGCACCGACTATGTCTGCGACTATCACCTCTTCATTCGATGTGGCGACAAGGTCTATATGGATGTAAAGAAGGTCGGGGATATCGTAATGTCATTTGACGAATTACAAAAAAACAAGCACTGGAAACATTATTACGATGTGTCGCTTATGCTAACAAGCGACACGCATTCTGTTCAAAACACAAAGGAAACAGGAGGGTTCAATGATAATTCGGCGTATGAGTATAAGAGATACTGGGGAATTGATACCGCAACCATCTACGGCACTCAGGATAGCGCAGAAAAAGAGATAGCAAAACGAGAGAATAACTGCTATTATAGGATAAACCCGTTTGACGTGGAGAATATGGAATACTCGTCCCCGCAAGAATTGGAAACCTTTAAGAAGATTTATAGATGTAGAAGCGAAATCCGCAACGGAACGTTTAATAACAATAGTCGTTATTTATACGACTTGGCGTTTGACTACTGTGTTAGTTTGATGGAAAAAGAGTTGGAAGAAATCGAAGACATAAATAGCATTGTTAAACTTCAGGTATTTTATGAGAAGGAATGGATAAATGCCGACCTGCTAAGGATTTTATATGATAATATCGTAAGCAACAACGGAAAAAACAAGTTTACGGAGTATGCGGATGCTCTGGTATTCTCTTAACGCAGTCGATATGTAAAGACGTAGTCCGACGTAGTCGGATATATATATCTATCTTATTTTATATTTTTATACTTAATATGTTCTAAAATATCTCCATTGGCTAAAAAATTGACTTAGAAGTCTCTAAATATATAAACAAGCAACCAAACAAACGAACGAAGCAACCAAACAAACACAGCAACAAGCAAAGCAAACGAACAAGCAACAAACGAAGATGAACGCCGAACTTACAGGCTTTATGGATATTCATAAAGTGAATGGCATCAATCATATTTTGGACTATCATCTCTTCATTCGTTGCGGAGACAAGGTCTATATGGAGGTGAAGGGAGTCGGCGATGTCGTGATTTCCTTTGACGAACTTCAAAAAAACAAGTTCTGGAAGTATTACTACGACGTATCGCTTATGCTAACGAACGACAAGCATTCAGTTGTCGATGCCAAAAATACCAACATCCAATACCCAGAACAGAGGTTTTGGGCGATTAATACTGCGTATATTGAAGGTTGTTATACATTGAAAACAAAAAAGGTTAGAAACGGCAGCAACAGCGACGGCTATACCTGCTATTACAAGATAAACCCAAATGATGTGGAGAATATGGAATACACATTACCACAAGACTTGGACGCCTATACAAGGGCTTATATGGCGAGATTCGAAGTTAGAAGCGGAATGTTTGAAAAAAGGAGCGTGTATTACTATACATTTATATTAGACTATTGCGTTCGCTCGATGGAGAATGAACTCAACGAACTCTCGGCATTTGTCGAAGATAAAAAGAATCTTCTAAAACTTATAGCATTGAATGAAATAAAAGGAATAAATTGCGACGTGATTATGATGATTTATGATAGCCTCGTAAGCATCGGCAGCCTCGTAAGCATCGGCAGCGGCATAAGCTGCGTAAGCGGCATAAAAAACAAGTTTGCGGATGCTATGGATGCTCCTGACGCAGTCGCCAAAATATTAGATATGTAAGGCGAAGCGATGCGAAGGTATGTTATTTATTTTATGTTTTTTATTTTATGTATAAAAAATGATTTGTCCTTGTCCTATTATAGAACAAGAAAACCAAGAAGCAACAAGACAGCAACAAGACAGCAACAAGACAGCAACAAGACAGCCGCAAAGCAGCAAGACGCTATGAACGCAACTTCAAGGGGCAACGATTTATACACTTATTACACTATCACAAACGCAGAGTTTTCAGGCGTTATAGACAAGTATAATGTAATGTATTATAATCGAATAATCTATATATATGATTATCACCTCTTTATTCGATACGGCGACAAAGTCTATATGGATGCGAATGGTGTCGGAGATATCGTAATGTCGTTCAGCGAACTACAAAAAAACGAGCATTGGCGGCATTATTACGACTTGTCGCTTATGCTAACGAACAACCCGCATTTGGTTATCAAAGACCTCGAATATAGCAGTCATTATGGATATGGCGAATACCCGATATACAAAGAGCCTAGGGTATGGTCTATCGATACTGCGTATATTGAAGGCAGTTATGATGCCAAAACCAAGAAGGTCGTAGAGAACGAGTATAACTGCTATTATAAGATAAACCCATTCGATGTGGAGAAAATGGAATGTGCTTCGCAAGATGGGTTGAATATCTTTACAAAAATGTATATGAAGAGATACGAAATCAATAGCAAAACCTTTGAGAAAAAGAGCGTCTATTACTATACGTTTGTGTTTGACTATTACTTTCATCAAATGAAAGAGGAACTCGACGAACTCTCGGCATTCTTTGAGGATAAGAAGAATATGGCGAATCTCGTCGCACTAAATGAAATGAAGGGAATGGATGGCGACGTGCTAAGGATGATTTACATTAGTCTTATAAGCGACAAAAGCAAATATGACAAGCATATAGATGAACTCTGTAATACAGAGATGAAAAGCACAGAGGCTATGATGCGAATATTATGTGTGTAAGCGAGGACGGTAGGGGCGTATATATGAATATAGATATAAAAACTGACATATTCTTTTATATTTTTATAAATTATAATTTATAAATTATAAATGAACCTTGCGAAAGAGAAAATCCGTATCCCAAAGCCAATTTTGAAATGGGTTGGCGGAAAGACCCAAATAATAGACTCGCTTATCGTTGATTTTCCAAGAGAAATAAATAATTATCACGAAGCATTTTTAGGAGGCGGTAGTGTTTTACTAACCTTACTATCGTATGTAAAAAGCGGGATTATAAAGGTAAGCGGAAATATATATGCGTATGATTTGAATGAACCATTGATTTATATATATAAGAATATTCAAACGCAACCCAGCGAATTATATGACGCAATAAAAACGATTATTACCGAGTTTAATGAATGCGGTGATGGGGGAATAAATAGGAATCCTATCAATATAGAGGAGGCAAAAATAGCGAAAGAAAACTACTATTACTGGACGAGAAGCAAATATAACAAGTTATCCGCCACGGATAAAAGAAGCGTGTTCGGGTCGGCGATGTTTATATTTTTGAATAAAACTTGTTTTCGAGGAGTATTTCGGGTGGGTCCGAACGGATTTAATGTTCCATACGGACACTATGCCAACCCCGAAATTATAAACAAGGAGCATTTAGAAGAAATACATCACCTGATAAAAGACGTTCGCTTCGAATGCTGTGATTTCACTACATCGCTACTGCCGACAAATATAGAAGAAGGCGACTTCCTATATCTCGACCCGCCGTATGCTCCTGAAACAGAAACGTCCTTTGTTGGATATACAGAGAATGGATTTAACGCCGAGAATCACGCCCGTTTATTTCAGGTAATACACAATTTAACAGAGGCAAAACACAAAATAATGCTAAGTAATGCCGATGTAAGGTTGGTGCGTGATAATTTTGCAAATGAAAAATATAATACGACATCTATCGTATGTAAAAGGTCTATCAATTCTAAAAACCCCGACGCAAAAGCGAAAGAGGTTATTATACGGAATTATTGATTCCCAATTCTCCCCCCGTCATCTATCTATTTATCCATCCATACATCAAGCGTGTCAAAGTAATTCTCGTCATCGCCAAACAATACCGCAATATTATCCTCTTGGAATATTCGATTTAGTATTGTATATTTTAGATTATCCGAAGTCAGTTTCTTTTTCAAAAACTCATTCACGCAAAACCCATATTCTACCTCAAAAGCAAAGCCTTCCAATACCATCTCATACTCTCTTTTAAGCGAATGTCCCGCCCATAACTTAGTTTCTACTGAACCCTCGACATTCTGCTCCTTTTTCTCCAAGATTTTTATTACCTTTCGTCCGCTTGTATATTCTATGATATAGGCTTCGTCAGGACATCTAAATAATGAGCCTATATTGTATTTCTTTTTCATATAGGTTTTCAGTCCATTTTGTAATACGAAGACTACTGTTTTGTCTTCGAAGGTTTTCGACAAATAGGTTTCGTTTTTCTTAGTGCCGTTCTTAATGTATCCCATCTCTAATAATCTCGATTGATTATCCGTCTTGTCTTCAAACTTTTTCCCATAAAAGGTCGTGTTCGAACCACCTGCTCCTGTTCCTTTGTTGATAATCGGCTTTTTGCGACTCATCTTGTGTTTTATGTAATATCTAAATCTATATGTAATTTTTATACAAAATATCAATATAATAGAACATATTATGGAAAAATAAAAAGATATATAGATATGGTTTAATTAAAATACCTTTTTTCTTACGTGCTTCGTGCCTTCGAGTCTTCGTGTATATGAGATAAATATGCCCTATTATACTTTTTAGATTATGAAAAATGATTACGATTTTTATAATATTGTAGCAGAGACAAACACAAACGCAAACAGCAAACGAACGCAAAGCAAACCGCAAACGAACGCAAAGCAAACGAACGCAACAAGCCTTTCAAACCCGAAAGCAAACGAACGCAAAGCAAAAATGAACTGCACTATCTACCCGAGT
>CANGWK010000051.1 GCA_947457615.1 Flavobacteriaceae bacterium | reverse complement strand
TTTGATTAATTAACAGATGAAAAAAAGTAGTTTTTTATGAAAAATTGGGGTGGTCATTTTACTCCGGAATTAGGTGGTCATTTTGAATTGGAATCAGGTGGTCACTTTAAATTGGAATTGGGTGGTCAATATCACTGGAATTTGCAATTAAGCTACAGGAAGTTTAGGTTTTCAATTAACTCTTCATTGTGTTCTAAAATCTATATTTAAGAAAATCAGTAAGGCATAAAAAAAATTATAAGAAATGTTGGAGTTTTTTTTTATGACATTTCCTCAATAAAATATAAAATTTGGTTTGAAGATAAATCTATATCGCCAACAGTCGTTCCAATAACCTCTAAATTTCTTTAGAGGTTATTTATTTCCAAAAAAATCCTAAAAATTTATCGAAATCTGAAAGCAAATTGTTCGAGATTTCGTCTGAACAGTCTACTAAGTTGTACCAATAACCTCTAAAGAAATTTAGAGGTTATTTATTTCCAAAAAAATTCTAAAAACTGCTCATAATCTTTCAGTAAACGGTTCGAGATTTCATCAAGATAGGCTACTAGAAACCCAGCAATTGCTGGGTTTTTTCATTTCTGTAGCAAAACTGTAGCAAAGTTTATATCATGAAAGTTTTAATCTTTCTACCTACTTCTCTTTCTACTTGTTCAAAATCAGGTAAATCTTTAATTTGGTCTCTCATTGATTTTTCCCATCTTGCTTTGTATTGAGGTAGCTTTTGTTCTAATTTTTTGTGAAAGTCTTCTGGATTTTGTTGTTTGCTGATGCATTTATTTCGGAATTCATTCATGTAAAAATCAATATCCATTCCATGTACTTCGAGTAGATACCAAATGTCATAATAGTCTCGTGGTTGCATTCTTTGCATCACACAACGTAATTTTTCGACTAGTAACTCTTCTAATGGGTAACATAATAAGTTAAATTCTTCTTCGTCAGAATAGTCAATTATTGCTGCTTTTATAATTGGTTCAAATTCTAATTTTTCGCTTCTTGAAATATCAATTTTTACTTTTTTATTATTTCCAAAACCACCAAGTGAACCAACATAACTGATGTAGAAATTGATTCCGCCATCTTCATGCTCATTATCATCAATTATTGCTAAGGGAATATTTGCTTCTTCTTTTACATATTCAAAAGTTTCTTTGAAACATTTAAAAATTTGTTCATTAGTGATCGTATTATCTATCAATGTAAAATCTAAATCTTCTGAAAATCGATAGTCATCGAAATATACTTTCTTGAGAACGGTACCGCCTTTAAAGACAATTATTTTTGAAAGTTGTTCGTGTTGTGCAACGCCTTTTAATATCCATGAAAGTATGTAATCCTTTTCGATTTGTTGGTCACGAACTTCAACTTCTCGCGCTTTATTTTGTATTTCTCCTGGTTTAATCATGAGTAAATGGCAGACTTAATTGTTTCTGTTTCTAAATTTTGTTGAATGCTCCAACGGCTTATCATTTTACCCGATTTAGGAAGTTCCGTATCAAGTAGTACATAAGAGGCTGTTTTTAAACTCCATAATTCTTGAACGATTTCATTTTCTATTTCCAGCATTTCTAATAGAAATCCCAATCGTTTGATGACTGCTTGGGATTTGAATTTTATAATGTATTCCAAGAGTTTTTTATAATTAATTTGATTGCGTGTTTCGTGAATTGCTTTTGCAATTTCTACAATTCCACCTGCATAGTCTGGTTTGAATAGACAGTCTACTATTGTTTTTTCTAAATCGGAACATTGTACCTTATTGAAATCATCAATCCATATTTTCTTTTCTCCGAAGAAATGGTTTTCATTGTGGTATATGAATTGAAAGGTTATGTTTTTTATTTTAATTTCAGATGGTCTCATTTGTTTAGACACCACAATTTGCTCTTTAAGCGATGGCTGTGTGATGAGGTTGTGAATTTGTAGAGCAGAATAGTATCCTATATAATGTTGAGCATCTTTGACTAAATGTTTTGCTATTAAATGCCAATCGGGCATAAAAGTTTCGGCATTTTCTTCATAAGGTATGATATAATAAACGCCTTCCTTTAACCTCATCAGAAGTCCTCTTTTAGTCATGTCACTCAACAACTCTCTAATTGTATTTTCTTTTGATTCTGGTAATGCTTTAATAGCAGCTTTGGAATTAAAACATACTAATCCTTTAATATTGAAGTAGGAAAGGATTTCATTTGATTTGGTTGATATATATTTATTCTTCATAGTAATATTGTCAGGTTTAACCTGACTACAATGATACGAAATATAATAATATGTTGTATTCTTTTTGTATTTATATTTTATAGTTGAAATGTCAGGTTTAACCTGACTCGTATGAAAAAGCTCTTTTTTGATGATACAAATAAAGATTAGATTTTATAAAGCCAATAATTTCAATAAATTAACTAATCCTTAATCAATCGAATGGAAAAGCCATAAGATTTATTAAAGCCGTTATCTCTAATGAAATTTCCATTATTGTAATAAAGAAAACGATACCATGACGTTGATGAATTACTTTCTGTTGCACTCCACCAATAAGCATAGGTATTCATATTTAGAAATGTACCAATGTCAGTGCGATAGCCTCCTGGGAGTCCTGCAAATCCTGATGTATTGTCTCCACTAGTATTAGGACTCAACCAATGAGTTGTTCCTAGTTCTTTTAATTTACCTCCTGCTACTGAATCGCCTCCTAAATAATTTGATAATGTAATCGACTCATAATCACTAGGGATATGTGTTCCCTGTGGAGCTAATCCTCTAGAATCATTTACGGCATACCAATTGTATAATTTACCATAAATAGCTCCTGTAGCTGAATCATTGTTGTAATAGCACCAAGCACCAGTAGTTAAGTTAGCCCACTGTGTAGGGTCTGTAACTTGAGGTATTATATCCCCGTTTTTATAATGAGAAACATTAAGATTTTGTTGAATCCATATTTGGGAACCTATCGGTAAATAATTATAACTATTTTGATCTATATCATAAACTTGTAAAGAAGTGTTACTTGAGGAACATGTTTGAAGTGTCCCTAAAGAAACCGTTTGATTATTCAAAATACCTGATTGTTGTTCAGTTGCTTTTAAAGTATCAAAATCATAACCTTGTAAAGTGAAGTTAGCGAATGCTGAAGAACAATTTAATGCTAAAAAACTAAAGGAACCGTTTATAACGGCTGTATATAAGAACTGTCCTGAATATTGCAACCATACATAACCATTCGTTACTGCGGAATTACTACAATTAACTAAGCTTCCTTGGACGATAGTAGTTTGAGATGCAGAAGCAGGAACAATAACCGTTGGCAATACTGAATTACTTGAAAAAGGCCCAATCTGCTGAGTATAAACTAATTGATTTCCACATGCTAAATTAGAATAATAAATATTCATAGTTAATATTTCATTAGCAGGAACAAACCCTGAAACTTGTCCAGAATTATTAGTATATCCTGGAACATTCCAACCGCCATTTGAACTGCTTCTTACTAATTGAACTTGAACTCCAGCCATAGGTAACTGATTAGAATTTAAAACCGTTATTTCTAAATTAACAGTTGGAAACTGTGCATCGCAATTCCACCAAGTAAAATGGTTCACAGTTCCAACGTATTTGTTTCCAACTTTTGTAGCGCTTCCTTCTTCTTTCCAATATCCGGCTGATTCATCAAAATACCACAATGGAATAGTTGTTGGAGCAGAAGCTAATTGAGTAGAACTTATTGGCATTTCTATACTTGTAGGATTAACAATTTGTAATTTATTTCCACTGTCATCCTGCAATTCTACATTCATCATACCATAGGTTTCTAATATTTTTTGAGAACCATTACTATTTTCTGCCATTAAACTTCCAGGCATTTTATCTGAAGTAGTTTTATCTACCGGATCTAAGTGATGCATCATCACTTTAACGACACCTGAATATGGAACTCCTAATTCGGTTTTAAAATTCCCGTTAAAAGTTACTTTTGCACCATTAGTTAATGTTACAGAACTTGAAGTGCCACTAGTAATAATAGCCTCTGGAACTGCTGTAAGTAAAATTATTTTTACAGAATTTGTTCCTGAGTTTGGAACAATTGATCGAGACCCATTAATAAAACCTGCTTTTTTTGCTGTTATGTAAGCATGTTTTTCAAATACTTGAGCATTTTTTATTACAAAAACTCCTTTCGAATCTGTATTCTGAATTATGGAACCTACTTTAATTTCAACCCCCTCTACTGGTTGTAGATTTTCATTGAGTACCTGTCCAATAAAATCTCTACTGACCATAGTTCCGAAGTTTTCGGTAAAATTTCCATTTGGAACATTACTATTATCTTCACTTTTACTACAATTAAGTAATGTAAAAACAAGTAATAAAGCTAAAATTGATTTTGCTGTTTTCATACTTTCTATTTTCTATTAACAATCACTTTTTTAGTTATTAAAACGGTATTGTTTGTGTTGGTTACTTCTACAAAATACACTCCTGCTGTTCCCCAGTTTTTAGTGGAAAGTTCTGTGGTGGTGTTTTGAATTGCTGTTTCTTCTATTTTTTGGCCTAGCATGTTAAATACTTTTACTTTCAAGTCATTGTTTTGATTAGTATTGGAACCCATAACTAGATATACCACTTCATTGGCTGGGTTTGGATAAAGTACAAAATCTTCTGCTTTTATGGTGCTTATTGCTAGGTTATTGATAACTGTAAAATTCATAGCAGGTGCTTCTTGAACTACTATTGGGTCTCCCGTTTGGGTATTTGCAGAGTCTACATAACCAGTTACCGGTGTTTGAGATAACGAAGAGGTTACCGGTGATTTAGTTTGTAGGGTTACTTTAAAAAGTAATCCTTGTCCGTTTATTGGAGCATTAGCAAATCGTGTTAGGGCTACACTTACCGTGTTTGTAGATGCAAAGTTCATTATCAAACAATCTGTACTTGGATTTCCAAATATAGAACCTGCATAATCTACTGTTGCCGTATTTAAATCAAATATGTTATCATCAAAAAGTAGGTTTACGGATATACCATAAAGACCACTCAATCCTCCACTATTACTCAAACTCACAGTAAAAGTGATATTTTGAGGCAGTAATGAATCTACCACTGTAGCATTAGGAGTAATAATAAGATTTCCTCCGGCTAAAGTAAGCTGTGACTGAGTAGTAGGCTGAATAGTAGAAGGCGAGGCCATCTTAGTATGTATTCTATTCATGTTAAAACCTATAGCCGCTTGGTCTGCATTATTGATTACTCCGTCGCCATTTGAGTCAGCAAACACTTTGTAAGCGTCGCCATTGGTTGAACTATGGTTATATCCCCATAGAGTTGCTGGTTGCGCCGTCCATTGTATGCTAGCATTAGGTCGTGTTGGTCCGGTTGAATTATAGAAATACCCAATCGGTAATAAATCGGCAGTGGTAACCGTATTGGATTTATTTAAATCTCCAGGCCAAACAGCTAACTGATTGGTAAAGGTGTAACAATATTGTCCTTGATTAGTTAATCCACAAGCTACCCCAGAGGTGTTATAAGCACTAACATCGTCTAGATAAAAACAGAATGTTGTTCCAGCTGGAATAACAATATTTTTAGGAACAAAAGTGAAAGTATAAAACAACCCGCTACCGGAATAACCTGGAACAGCACCCACTTTGGTCATACCAAAATCAGGTATCCCATTAGTAATTGTTGGTGGGGTAGAGATTACATTACTTACCCCTAGTAAAGTTCCTGCAGTATAACCGGTATAATCTAAATATTGACTCACAGCAGCATTACCCTTAAGCTTCATATACAAACTATATAGATCAGTTGCATTGGTAAGCTGTACATTTACAGTAACCGTATCAAACAATCCAATAGTAGCATTAGAAGAGGAAATACTTAAATTACCGATATTGGGTTGTGGTGTAACATTTACAGTAAACGAAGTGGTTTGTGTACAACCAATACTATTTATAAAACTAGCAGTATATGTGGTTGTGGCACTTGGATACACCACAGGATTGGCAACAGTAGCCGAACTTATAGCTGTGGCTGGTGTCCATTGGATATTAGGCTGAGCATTTAACGTTCCATTGAGTTGAAGTTGAACCGCACTACCATTGGTTATTGTAGTAGAAGTGGCTACTACACCATCTGCAGAGATGCTGGCTGCGGGGGTAGAATAGACATTAATCGTTCCAGTTGCATTTACGATTCCACAACCTCCAGCTAAAGGAATACTATAATTAAATGTACCTGAAACAGTAGGTGTACCACTGATTGTAATGGTATTTGCTGACCAAGTCGCTGATACTCCTGACGGAAGTCCCGTTGAAGTTCCTATAGCAGTAGCTCCTGTAGTGGCATGTGTTATATTTGGTAATATAGAGTTAATACACAAAGTTGGTATTGATGATGCAACTCCTGCTGTATTATTTGGTTTTACTTTAATTGTCCCTATGGCATTTACAGCTCCACAGCCTCCAGATAATGGAATATTATAGTTATAAGTGCCTGCAACTGTTGGTGTACCACTAATTGTAATAGTGTTTGCTGACCAAGTCGCTGATACTCCCGACGGAAGTCCCGTTGAAGTTCCTATACCAGTAGCTCCTGTAGTGGCATGTGTTATATTAGATATTATTAAAAGTGTATTTATACAAACAGTTGATAAAGAAGCTGCTCCTGCTGTATTATTTGGTTTTACTATAATCGTTCCAGTTGCATTTACGGTTCCACAACCTCCAGTTAAAGGAATACTATAATTAAATGTACCTGAAACAGTAGGTGTACCACTAATTGTAATGGTATTTGCTGACCAAGTCGCCGATACTCCTGACGGAAGTCCCGTTGA
>CANGWK010000050.1 GCA_947457615.1 Flavobacteriaceae bacterium | reverse complement strand
GTTGAACCCTCACGAATTCCAGTAGATGGCCCTAAAAGTACCACCCCAACGTTGTCTTCTTCTAAGTTCAATACGATAGCTTCCAATCCGTTGTCGAATTGAACTAACTCACCATATTGAGCATTGGATAAACCGTAAACACGAGCGATTCCATCACCCACTTGAAGTACAGTTCCTACTTCTTCTAAACTTGCACCTGATTCAAAACCAGATAATTGTTTTTTTAATATTGCTGTAATTTCAGCTGGTTTAATTTCTGCCATTTTGATATATCTTTAATGGAATTCTAATTACTAAACTCTCTTTTTAATTCACTTAATTTACTTGCTACAGAAGCATTATATTGTTGGTCACCAACTCTTAATATAAATCCACCAATGATTGAGGGATCTACTATGTTTTGGATTGTAATTTTCTTGTTAGAAAACTCTGCAATTTTAGCCAATACTTTAGTTTCTAATTCGGCAGTTATTGGGAACGCAGTAGTTACTTTGGCAACTTCTATTCCGTTACTTTCGTCAAACAATTTATTATATTGAATTGCTATTGCTTCTAATATTTCAAATCTTTTGTTTTCAAATAATAAATGAAACAAACTATTGGTTTCTTTCTCAACATTTGAAAATATTTCAGACAAAGCTGATTTTTTAACCTCCAGTTTAATAATAGGACTGGTTAGAAAATCTTTTAAATCTGCACTTTCGGAAACCGCGTTAATGATAGATTTCATATCGTTATTTACAGCCTCTGCTTTTCCAGAAGTTTGAGCAATGTCTAATATTGCTTTGGCGTATCTAATCGCAGCTCTAGACATAATGATTAGTTTAATTTAGCGTCACCCAACATTTTCTCTACTAATTTAGTTTGAGAATCTTTGTTAGATAATTCGTCTCTTAATACTTTCTCTGCAATTTCCAAAGACAATGAAGAAACTTGATTTTTTAAGTCGGTCATTGCTGCATTTTTTTCGCTTTCAATAGCTGCTTTTGCTTGAGCAATCATTTTTTCACCTGCTGCTTGCGCCTCAGTTTTAGCATCGTTGATCATTTTGTCTTTGATTTCACGAGCTTCTTTCATCAATGAATCACGCTCAGCTCTTGCTTCGGCTAATAATTTTTCATTATCCGATTTAAGATTTTGCATTTCTTTTTTAGCGCTTTCTGCAGATAGCAAAGCATTTTTGATTCCTTCTTCTCTTTCGTTAACTGCATCCAAAATTGGTTTCCATGCAAATTTTTTCAAAAGGAAAATCAAACCTAAAAAGATTACTGTTTGCCAGATAAACAATCCAAACGAAAAATCATTTATTAACTTATCCATAGTATATAATTATTCTTTAATTTAAAAATTTAAATAAAAGCCATAACCAACCGTTATGGCTTTTAATTTTTTTTTATTTTACTGCGAATAATGCAGCAAAACCAATTCCTTCAATAAGAGCTGCTGCAATAAGCATAGCTGTTTGAATTTTTCCAGTAGCTTCTGGTTGACGAGCAATAGCATCCATTGCAGATCCACCGATTCTACCGATTCCTAAACCAGCTCCGATTACTACTAATCCAGCTCCAATAAGGTGAAGATTTCCTTCCATAATGTATATATATTTAATTAAACATTCAAATTTTTTAACGATTGAAGAATTGAGAATTATTATTCAGAAATTCTAAAATCCGCATTCTAATGTGCTTCTTCGTGGTGGTGCTCTTCTGAAGCAGCTCCAAAATATAAAGCAGATAACATGGTAAATATGTAAGCTTGTAATAATGCCACTAGAATTTCAATTAATGAAATTGCAAATGACAATAAGAATGACATGCTACTTCCTACCCAATTGTGGAAAATAAACATCAATGCAACTAAACTCATTAATACAATATGTCCAGCAAAAATGTTGGCATACAAACGTATCATTAAAGAAAATGGTTTGATGATTGTTCCTAATAATTCAATTGGTGCTAAAATAAGTTTCATTAGAACTGGTACTCCAGGCATCCAAAAAATATGCATCCAATAATCCTTCTTAGCAGTAAAAGTGGTTATTAAATAAGTAATAATTGCCAATCCTGCTGTTACAGCAATGTTTCCGGTGACGTTAATTCCTAGTGGTGTTAATCCGAAAATATTTAAAAACCATATAAAAAAGAAGATGGTTAATAAAAAACTCATGTATTTTTTGTAGTGTTTTTCACCAATATTCGGTATTGCAATTTCATCACGAACGTACAATACAATTGGTTCAAAGAAGCGTCCAGCTCCAGAAGAGATTCCTCCGTTTTTAGCATAAGATTTAGCTAAACTTATAAACAATAATAACATTAAAAATGCCACCACAATAATAGTTAACACTCCTTTGGTTATTGAAAAATCTAATGGTTGTGCGTTAGTAACATGCTCTTCTCCATCAACTAGTTCAGTGTATAGTTTTCCTGCAGAATCAGTTTTATATATTTTCTCATGATGTAAAAAGTAGTAATTTCCGTTTGATTCAGCTACTGATTCTCCATGATGGAATTTAGAAGATGAAAATAAATGAATTCCATTATCCCAAAGAATAATTGGTAAAGAAAAACCATAATGTGCTTTTTCAGCTTCATCCTCAAAAAGTGAAAAGCTATGGCCATCTAAAACGTGGTGACCTATTACCTCATCAATTTTTTCTTGCTTTTCATCGGCTTCACTTTTAACCTCTTTCTTTTCAATAGCAATAACCTCTTTTTTTAATGCAATAGTATCTTGTGTAGTTGCTTTACCATTTAAAGGTAAAAATGCTATAAGAATTGCTATAAAAAACGGAATCGATTTTTTGGAAAACACCATAACTGAATATTATCTTAAATTCTACTTTGAAATTTGGTGCAAAGGTACATTTTTTATTAATATGCAAAAATATAAATCAGAATTTTTTGACATATTTGTTGATTTTATTCAGTTTCCTTGCTTAATATTTAATATCCTAATAGTTACTATTGTTTCTATTATTAAAAAGATAGCAAACACTATAAAAAAGTCCATTCGCTCTATTTCTTTAAACTTATTGTTAGACGAAACAATTGGACTTGCAAACAGAAAAGCAATTCCTATTTTAATGAGTGTTAATAATAGAAATCCGTTACCTACACTGTTTAGATCTCTTTTTCTGACTTGAATTAATATTAAAACGATACTAATTGAGCTAATCAAAAAAAACAAATAAACTTGAAAGAGAGAATATTGAAACGTATTTTCTATAGTAGTGTAGCCCAAGAAAAAAAAAGCTAAATTATGGATTAAGAAAGCGCCTAAGGAAGAGAGAAGAATTTCTAAAATTGGTTGGAATTCTTTTATTTTGGAATTTTTAATCATCCGCTTCGTTGATTTCTTTTAATTGTCGATTAATATTATAAAAAGCAAGAGCCACTCCTACAAGAGTTAATACTTTTACAAACAAGGCATTTGGATTGGGGTATTTTTGATCTAACCAATTTCCTAGATATGAAAAAAGAAAAATAACCACTCCCATTTGGATAGGAATATTGATTAGTGCAAGCCATTTGTTAGGCTTTTTTTTCGGCAACTGGGATTTCATTAGTTTGGTTGTTTTTAGTATGCGGTAGCATTATACAACTGGCGCTGAAGTCGGCACCAGGCTCCACAGATAATTTTCCGCAAACTACTTCACCGTGAACGCTGGCTTTTAATTTTAAATTTAACAACTCGGTAACTTGTATTTTTCCATTATATTTACCTTCAATATCACAGTTTTTACAGACTACATCTCCCGTAACACTTCCTGCAGGGCCTATAACCAATTTTCCTTTTGATTCGAAATTTCCAATTAAATGTCCATCCAATCTAAAATCGGCAGGAGAAAAAATGTCGCCTTTAATTGTAGTTCCTTCTACAATACGGTTTGTTTTTCCCAAAAGGTCAGTATAAGATTTTGGTTTTTTATCGAACATAATTAGAGTATATTAAGGTTTTTTTGGAAAACCGGGGCTTTCTGAATTTGGAGTTACATTGTCTAAATTATTTTCGGATGGATTAAAATCCGTTTTTTGGGTATCCATATTTTGTTTGCCCTTAAATGCTGGCGGTTGATTTTCCTGACCTTCTTCATTAGGTACTCCATTTCCTTCTTTATTGTTTGCCGATTTCGTTTCTGGAACAGCAATATCACGCTGAATAGGCACTATTGGTTTGTTCAGCCAATCGCCTGTTACATAATCATTAATGTTTTTTTTAACCTGAACCACTTTATAATTTTCGCTTGAGATAATAATTCCTAGTTCAGAAATTTTGTAATCTTTATATTCTTTCAATACCTGCTCAATCCCTTTTGCGCTTTCAGCAGTTTTAATACCATGAATTACCAAAAAGTTTTTATCAATAGTATAAAGATCCGTGGAAACGGTTAACCTTTCAATAGTTCTTTCTTTGGCGAATTTGGTGATTTTTTCTAAAATTACCTTAGTGTTTTTATCATTTAAATCGTCTGCTTTGAATAAAATATTCCATGATAATGGAAATTCTGAATTAAAAGACAGTGATTCTAAATACGGAATTTTAGTTGCAATATAGACTTCTGTTGATTTACCTTCTTCACTATTGGGATAGGTCAATGCAACATAATTTAATGCTTTTTTTAATTCGGCTACCCCTTTTAGTTTTCCAACTACATTAGCTTTTAAAAGTTCAAATTTTGGCAACATTTCTTCACCTGTAAATTCCTCAATTGCCGCTTCTGCTTTAGGGAGTACTTCCCGGTATTTCTCATTTTCGTATTCTTTGTATAAGGCATTGTAAGCAATTTCTGGAGTAGAAATTGCTAAACTCCCTCCCCCCGAATTACTTAGAATTTCTGCGTAACGTGAATCTGGATATTCTGCTATTATTCTAGATTTCATAGCAAGCGCTTTATCCTTATCTATAATTTCATAAATTTTATACAAATTATACATTGAAGGTAAAACAAGTCGTTCTTCCGGCTTATTTTCTAATAATTTTTCTAATTTATCAGCAGCTCTCTTATATTCTTTAAACTTTTCTTTATAAATAACTCCTAATTGATAGTAAGCAAAATTTCGTTCTTTGGCAATACTATCTAGAATTTTAGTAGAAGATGGGACTTGCTTCAAATAAAAATCAGTAGAATATTTTTCATTAACTTCCTTTGGTTGCTGCCCTTCCATCTCAGAATTTTTGACTTCCTCAGTAGTTTTGTCATCTTTAACCGTTTCTTTAGCCAATCTCCAATTTAAAACGTGAGCACGATCTCCCCATTTTTTCTTAAACTCAACAACGCCAAAAGCAACAGTTGATGGATTATAAAAATAAAAAGTACTCCCTGAGTCGGGATTTAAAGAAACTGGTGTTATTGGTTTAGTAATTGTAGTTTTAGATGCCATAGCATTTTCTGCTTCTGAATCTTTGCCGTTAGAAGCTTTATTTGCTGCAGCAGTTGCCTTTTCATTTGCCTCTTTTTTAGCAAGTTCAAATTTTTTGGTTTCTTCCTTTTTTAGGATGGCAATATAGTCTTTAAAGTATTTTTCTTTTCCTTCTTTAGATAAATTTGAAATTTTCAAGATGCTGTCGTTTCGTAGTGCAATACCTTCAAATTTTATTACATCATCTAGATTTTCTCTCTTTTTGGTAATTAATTTAAACTCTCTAGATTTAGAATTTAATGCAGTTAAGGTACTGTCAAAATATTTACCTGCTAAAACATATTTTGCTCTGTTAAAATAAATATCAGCAAGGTTTCTATAATTTGAAGCTAATAAATATTTATCAGAAGATCTATCACGTATTGATTGGTTGTAAAAACCGATTGCAGCTTTAGTTTTGTTTTGTTTGTCATAAAACAATGCCATTTGGTGATTCAAAACATCAAGAAAAGGTCTATTTTCTCTGTCCTTCAATAAAAGTTTATATTTTTCAATAAAGGCTAATGTGTCTCCTATTTTGAAATCAAATTGAGATGCTAAATGCGCATTTGCTTGAATTATATACTGCCTAGCCGATTTTCTTTTCATATCAATTACTTCTTGATATTTAGCGTAAGCACTATCTTTATATCCTAACTGCTCATATATTTGGGCTTCAATAAATCGGTAACGTGCTTTTTCTTCTTTAGATTTTGTAAATTCTGTAGCAATTTTCAATTTTGCAATAGCATTTTTTTTCTCATCTAAATTTATATATGCTTGCGCGATGGTGGCATTAGCGTCTGCGAAAATTTGATCTTTAAATTTTATTTCTGCTAGTAATTTTTTTAGATTAACGACTGCTGTAGCATCATTATCCATTCGCATGTTAGTTTTTTCTCTCCAAATTTTTACTTCATGTATTTTATCACTTGTTGGATATTTATATAAAACATAATTGAATGCTTCTAATGCTGGGACAAATCGTTGATCGTAATATCTTGTTTTTCCTAACAATAAATGAGCTTCATCCATCTGAGGGTTTTTTTCTGACCCATCAATATTCATAGAATGCTTTTGTATTGCCTTAGTTGCTTTGGTTTCAGCTTTTTCAAAATTAGGGTTTTTGGATTCCCCTGGTTGCATTTCTTCTTCCGAGATTTGCATACGCTCAACGGGAAGGATTTGCCAGAAATTGTCTTTATATTGGGATTTTAAGTCTAAAATTCCTTTGTCTAATGCAAGATTCCCATTATAAAGAATATTATCTTTAGTGGTTAAGGCATTATAATTTCTAGAAATAAAAGTGTTTTTTTTTGTAGAACATGCTACAAAAAATAGAACTATTGTAATTAGAATGCTATAGTTATGAGTACTTGTTTTCAATTGTAAAGCGTTTTAATAATAAACTTAAAAAAGCCTATTTTAGTATATCTAACTGGTAAAAATACGTTTCTTTTTGATACATAAAAAAAATAAGCCGTTTTTTTAACCATCAAATTTAAAGCTTAGTTAATGTTTTATAATTTTTTTGTTAATTCAAGTTGTTGTTATTAATGACAAAACACGTTAATTAACTTCTTCTTAATTCACTTAAACCAAAAACGCCTTGCTATTTCTAACAAGGCGTTTATTTTATATAAGAAATTCTTTATTTAACAATCAAGAATTCAGATCTTCTGTTTTTAGCATATTCTTCTTCATTGCATGGATCACAAGGAACTATAGGCTCACTTTCGCCAAATCCTTTTCCTGTTATACGATCAGCAGCTATTCCTTTAGAAATTACATATTGAACAGTTGCTTGTGCTCTTCTATCCGATAAAGATAAGTTATAGGTGTCGCTACCTCTACTATCGGTATGTGATTTAGCAAAAATAACTAGTTTATCGTTGCTTTTCATTACCTGAACTAATTTATCTAACTCAAAAGCACCTTGTTGAGTAAT
>CANGWK010000049.1 GCA_947457615.1 Flavobacteriaceae bacterium | reverse complement strand
GATGATATTATTTTATCCAAAACCAATTTAGATGATGGGTTTAAAAATCTTGGGCAATTTGACTTGAAGATTAAAGATTATTTTTCGAAAAAAAAGTCTTCAATTGCAATGAAAGAGTATTGTTTGAAGGTCATAAAAGAATCGTTTTATTTGCTTAACAATAAGTTTTATATTGATATTGAAAAATGTCCACTAAAGTTCGATTTTGACAATCTTATATATAAATTGGAACGTTCCATTCAAGATAAAGTAGATGATATTAAACCCACATTAAATTCAAAAAATAAAACACCAAAAAAAATTCCAGAGAAGTGGTATGCCCTGTTACATTGGTTTGAATTAATGATTTCTGCAGAACAACCCCATAAAGACCCCGAAGGAAATTTTATTAAATCAAAAATTGAAGAAATTGGCAGAATAAAATGCAATACTACCGGACAAAGTTTTTATAAATCTTTTATTGATATAGATATTGATAATCATAAATTACTAGATAAAAGATTTGGTAAAGGGTGGAAAGAAGTAGTTAAAAATTTATCTCATAATAATCCTGAAATTAGCATTTATATTGATGAAAAATATATAACATAATTTTTAAGATACAACAAGATATTTATCTTAAAAATATCTCTATGGAAATTATTGTCTATTTGCTCTCTTAAACCTAAATTAATTATGAGCAACTTACAATCAAACCCAATTTCGGTCGATTCATCGACTAAAAAAAATGCTTCTGAAAAAATAGAACTATCAGAGCAAAGTCCACTTCCAAAAAATCTAGAAGAAGTAAAATCGTTAAAGCATAGAGAGGATGGTTTTTCAACTCTCATCGATGAATCTATCGATAATGAAATAGATCCAACTGATGTTTATGATAGTAATGAGTCTGAAATAGAATTACAAGAAAAGAATTTGGCATTACTTTTAGATTCTATCGAACTAGTCAATTTCAACTTGGAAAAAGAGCCTAAACTGATTGAATGGAAAAATCAAGCCAATAGACTAAAAAAGAAAGTTCTTGATACAGAAGGAAACCCTATTGATGAAGGAAGTAAAGATTTTATTAAATACCAAAAACTTCTCAAGGCAATAAATATAACCAAATTAAAGAAACAGGAATATTCGGTTCTAGTTATCAACGTTTTTAAAAAAATTGTGCTGGATAAAAAATTGGATTTGAAGGTATACAATAAAGTCATTTACTTCTATAATGGCAAATATTGGCAGCACATCACCGAGGAAAGATTCACTAGTTTTTTAAGCAAAGTTGCCGATAAAATGGGGCTTAAAGAGCTAGCCTATGAGCATCATACCTTTGCTGCAGATTTAATTAAACAATTTACACATAAAAATTTCTCACAGCCCATTGTTGACAGCAATGAAATTGCCATTAATTTACAGAACGGGACTTTCAAATTCAGAAAAGGGATAGGAAAACTTCATCCACACAATAAAAAAGACAATTTACACTATGTCTTACCCTTTGAATATTTACCAGATGCAACTTGTCCTATCTTCGATTCCTATTTGGAATATTGTCTTCCTGATGAAGAAAAGAGAATGGTATTACAAGAATTTATGGGATATATTTTCACTCCTAATGAAGTCCTAAACCTAGAAAAATGCCTTCTACTATATGGGGAAGGAAGCAACGGCAAATCAGTATTGTATCATGTGATTAATGCAATATTAGGTAAGGAAAATATTTCATCCTATTCAATACCACAAATAACAGATAAGCATAAAGGGGAATATTATGTTGTAAATCTCCAAGATAAACTTTTAAATTATTGTAGCGACACTAAAGGAGCATTTGATGATACTGGAGTTTTCAAGCAATTAGTATCTGGAGAAAGGGTTACAGGCCGTCATCCTGCGGGAAGGCCTATTGAGTTTATTAACAACACTAAATTCATTTTTAACATAAATGTACTTCCGACAACACCAGAAAATGTCCATGGGTTTTTTAGGCGATTTGAAATAATTGATTTCAATGTAACTATAGACGAAGATAAAAAAGACCGACAACTTGCAACTAAAATAATTGAGAAAGAATTAGCAGGTGTGTTTAATTGGATTTTAGTTGGATTGGCAAGGTTGCTTGAGAACAAACAATTAACCGAATGCAAAGCAAATAAGGAAGCCTTAGAACGGTTTAAAATTAAAAGCAACAATGTTCTAGAATTTTTGATTGTAGAAGGATTTGAGGTAGTTAATAATATTGAAAATGGACTCGTTTTTAATGATTTATTCCAAAGTTATCAAAGCTGGATTTCTGAAAATGGAGGAACTCCATTGAAAAAGTCTAATTTTAAAGAAAGGATAGAGGGCGTTCAACTTGGAGGGAAGCAAGTTTTTAGAAATGAAAAATGCAACGCAAATAAACATAGAGTTAACATCAAAAAAAGGAGCGATAACGAAATCTAATGCACAATTCAAAACCTCAATTGAGTAAAAATGGTTTCAAAATAAAATATAAAACAATAATCGATAAAAAAAATTTGCGGTAATTTTAAATTTTATTACCGCAATAATGCGGTGATTAATTCAAAAAATCATTACAAATTTGATAATGTGTATTCTTATTATAGTCACTTTTTAGGGAAAGAAAATCATTCCGCTAATTTCCAAATCAACCGAATGGGAAAATGTTGAAAGTACCATTTCCACTTTCGTTCCATCTATCGCGACACAGTTTTGAAACCAATGCATTAAATAATGGAATTAGAATTGAGCATGTTTCAAAATTGATGAGCCACACGGACATAAGCACAACGCAGATATATGCTAAAATAATCAGCGAAGATTTAGAAAAAGGAAAGGACCTTTATTTCGTAAAATAAAATCAATATGATTTAAGTAATTATAAATTAATCGCTGATGTTAATGACAGAGATTAATCAAAATCAATTTACATTTTATTTTCCAAAAACAATAATTATCTAGAAAATATTTCTGAATAAATACTTTCTATCGCTTCAAATTCCGGCTCAGTAATTTCCTCAAATTGTTTTTTTCTTCGATTAGGGAAAATCCCTTTATTTTGATGAAGGTACATAATAACATCACTTAATCTCTTATCTGGCATGTCTATCAATTGTTGGAGTTCCTTTTTTAATTCATCATAGCGTTCCAGAAAAAAAAGTTCTTCAAATAAGTCTTCTTGTATGGTTGAGAATATAGTTTTGGCCAGATATTCACTTTGCATTGTTAGGTCGGGGTATCTAAAATACGGGCTAACATCATCTGGATTGTCAATACTCAAATCACCATTTGCCGAAATACTAAAACGAACCCGTTGCATCAATGGTTTCGAATAATCTTCAAGTACAGTATCATACGCTGCCATATTTTGAAGCATGTGCGCCGAAACGGGTATTATAAGACCTTGCTCCGCCAAACCATCTCGGGTGAGTATGTCATGAATCAAGAAGCGGTGGATTCGTCCGTTTCCATCTAAAAAGGGGTGTATAAAAACAAAACCAAAGGCAATTATTGCAGCACGTGCAACTTCCGGAGTTCCTAATGTTTTTTCTTCTGTGGCTGTAAGTCCTGTCATCAAAGAACCAACCATATTTGGTGGTGGACACACATAATGATAAATTTCTTCACCCCGATAATTGGTCTGCCCAATGTAATTTTGGAAATCACGAAAACCAGGTTGAGCATAGCGTGGGTCAACAATAGCATTTTGCAGAAAGGTTAAATTCTGTTCAGCCATTACATCTGAAAAGGGCTGCTTCCCTGCTTGATAGAGTATCGTAATAAAACGATCTACACGGTCAGGCGATGGTTTTTCGCTTTCAATTTCGTAAGATGAGCGGGTTTCCTTTCGATATAAATATTGGCTGGCACGTTGAAATATTTCAGGAGAATAGTCATTTTTAAGTCCCTGAATTTCATTCCTAATGTCTTTGGCAAGTAGCACTTTCAAGGCTTGCGTCTTTCGAATTATAGGGCAAAACGCTGGAACACCTAATAAATTATCGTTTATACGCCAACGGGCATTTTTTATAATTTTTCCAGTAAGATATCGCTCTGTGTCAAGTAAGTCGGTATAATTACCACTGACTTCATGTGTAATTTTTAATTTTCTATTGGTTAACCATTCATACAAATAACCTATCCTTCTTGAATAACGTCCGCTTGGGCTTTCGTAAATATAATTTAGAAGTTCTTGTTCTTCCAATTTACGGAATACTGCCGCTAAAAGGTCTAGATTTAAATCATCATATTTCAACATGAATTCGAGATGACCCATTGCTGTATCTGTTTTAGGAGCATATTTAGGTCCATAGGTTTGTTCTATACTGCTGTCATGAGCCAGTTCTATTTTATCCCTTGTACCGATGTAGGATCGATGGGTTATGCGATAATTAGTAAGTTCAAAATTTGCTGCCAACCAAAGGCTTCCTGCTTTTTGTGATGCCATAAAATGCCGTAAAAAAGATATTAAAGCAGTAAATGTAATAAAAAAACACAATGTTTCTGTAAAACAATTATTAAAATAAATATATTGAGAAAGATTGCAGTAAAAACGATATTCATTTGGTAAAAACGATATTTTAAAAACATAAAGCGGTAAAACGATTAAATGTTATACAACGACATTTCTTTTCGTTCACTTTTAGCCATACATTTTACATTCCAATTGCCACTCCTTTGCCAACGCTACAAAAAAATTACTGGCACAGTTTTTACAAAAAATGCAATCGAAGAGATAGACAAAGTCATTGACAGTAACATCTTTTAGAAAAGAACGAAGGTAAATTTCAGTAAATTCTACTTTAAAATTCTATACGAAGGTAATTTTTTAAAATTTTTACTCTCGAAATCATTTCAAAGGTAATTTTTTACTATTTTTACTCTCGAAAACAAAACGAAGGTAAATAATCCTAAAATTGACTTTCATAAATACACCTACTATGACAGCAAATTATGACCCGGAAAAACCGTATGACGAATTACCGTTACTACCACCCAATACCGATTTAGAAACTAAAGTAATTTTAAAAAAACTAATTACTTCTAGTAGAGCTTTATCCGAACTAAAAGGGGCAATAACAAATTTACCAAACCCAACACTGTTTATTGACACCATCAATTTACAAGAAGCACAAGCTAGTTCAGCAATAGAAAACATCATTACAACTCAAGACGAATTGTTTATGGCTTTCATAGCCGAAAAAAAATACGACAATCCAGCGACTAAAGAAGTAATGCATTACAAAGACGCATTATGGTTTGGATTTCAAGAAATCGAAAAACGACCTTTCTTAACGACCAATTTGTTTATCAAAATAGTACAAATAATTAAAGAAAACAAAGCTTCAATAAGAAACGTACCAGGAACACAATTAAAAAATCCAGCTACAGGAACAGTAATTTATACACCGCCAGAAGGAGAAAATATCATACGTGAAAAATTAAAAAACCTAGAAGACTTCATTCACGCAGAATACGATATAGACCCATTAGTAAAAATGGCAATTATTCACTACCAATTTGAAGCCATACATCCGTTTTTTGACGGAAATGGAAGAACAGGACGTATCATTTTATTGTTGTATTTAAAACTTGCAGGACTATTAGATTTACCAGCATTATATTTGAGTAATTACATCATTGAAAACAAAACGGCCTATTACAACAATTTGCGTAAAATAACAGAAGGGGGCAACTGGCAAGATTGGATAATCTATATGCTAGATATGGTGGAAGAAACAGCGCTAAAAGGCAGAAAACAGATAACAGCAATTGAAGAATTAATGAATACAATGGCTGCTGAAATTCAAGACAAATTGCCAAAAGTATATTCAAAAGCTTTATTAGAAGCCTTATTCCGATTACCTTATACAAAAAGACAACAATTAGAAGCAGAAGGACTAGCATCATTAAAGACTATTGGAAATTATCTAATAGCTTTAGAAGAAAAAGGCTTTCTTAAAAGTGAGACAGTAGGCAAAGAAAAAATATACATTAATTACAGATTATTAGAAATTCTAAAATAGTAATTCCAACAAAAATTCAACAATAAAAATACTGTAACAACAAACGAGTAAAAGATGTCAATTTGCATTTTCTTTAAAATAAATAACAGATTTATAACTTTATAAAAAAACTATTCTTTCATCAACCGTTTTAAACACCCTTGATAAGATTGCAAATAATTACGTTTTGTAGTGTCATCCAGAAAAGAACAATCAATTAATTTAGTTACTTGCTCTGTCTTCGATGTCATTAATAGAAGTATTTCTTTGACTATCTTTTCATTAATTCCTGCTAATTGAGCAAGAGAAACAAATTGACTTTTAACAGAGCCCCCTGAAAGTTTTCTAGGAAGTAATCCATCATCTAATGCAAAATCTTTATCTTCAATATGAATTCTACTATTAAGCAAATCATATGCTGGGCTAAGACGATAATCTCCCATCGGGGTTTCTAATAAGGAAAAATTTTTTAAATGAGCATCACCATTAGAGAACAAATAATTAAAAATTAGCAACTTCAACAATTTTGGTGCTTCAGAAAGATAGGCAGGCAAATGTTCTTTCATTAATTCAAACAAATCAAAATAATTACCTAAATATTTATAATGCTCACCATGAGTTTGTGGAGTCTTTTGTGCCAAAGAAGCAAAATCTTCTTGAGCTAGTTTATTTCCTTCTTTGTTAAAATCAAATCGTTTAGTTAAGTAAGCTTTTTCGTTATTATTGAAAAAAATTAATGCGTTTTCAGCGGTTTCTATTCCATAAACTTGTTTCGCAATTTGCATTGTTAAATGTTCATTTGCCGGCATTTGATTTGCTTTTTTACCGAATGAAGGTATCGGTTTTAAAATATATTGGCCAATCTCTTTTTCATTTACAAGACGTAATTTATTTTTCTCGAGTATCACTGAAAATTTTTCTTGAACACCAGATATTGAAATTCGATTTCTATTTTCTTCAAAAAGAATATCGGTTGCAGTACCAGAAGAAGGTGAATCGTATGGTAAAATATGATTTACCTTTTTTCCTTGAAATACTTTATTCAAACAAGTTCTACTATAGGTAGAAAAGCCCTCTGCTAAAGTACCAGGACAGTGAATAATTTCTAATAAACTCATAATTAGTAACGTTTTTCAATTGTAACAGCTCCTATAGTATCCTCCGTTGCAACGGTCAATAGTAACCCAAAATAATCATTTAGGTCAATTTTATTTGATTTACATATTGCCTGTTTATTAGTTCCTTCTGGAAGCATATTATAAAAAAAAGGAAACAAAAAAGGAGAATGAAACACTTTATTTTTTTTTTGTAATATCAAACTAATACTAGGCTTTTCAATATTCAGCACCCAATCATCCAAATAGGCAAATGTAAAACTTGCATCATCATGTTGAGTCAATATACCCGCTTTTTCACCTTTAAATAAAACAGTAGCTTCTCTCATTACGATTCATTTTTATTTTTAACTACTAAAACTAAATCTAATCCTAAAGTATCGGTGAGTTTTTGCAATGTTGACAAAGTAGGATTCCCTTTACCACTCTCAAATTGTCTTAAGGTTCTTAGTCCAACCCCAGAAAGTGTAGCTAAGGTTTCTTGAGTAACCT
>CANGWK010000048.1 GCA_947457615.1 Flavobacteriaceae bacterium | reverse complement strand
GACTTAATCAATAAATGAACATCTTGTATTGTGGCAAACCTTATCCTAAATTAATGTATAATTTAAAGGTTACCAAAATGAAAGCAAAAACCACCCTGCATTTCTATGCAAAATCAACTAAAGCCAATGTAACAGGGCTATTTCCTATTTATGTACGATTAACAGTCGAAGGGAAACGATTTGAATACAGCACTAAAAAGTTCATAGAGCCATCAAAATGGTCGAATGAATTATGCCGAATGAAAGGTAATTCAGAAGAAGCTCGTTCAATAAACAGCTTACTTGATTTTACTAAAAATCAAATAAATGAAATCCAATTTGAACTTCTAAAAGACAATATTACATTGAATATTGAGGAGTTCAAAAACAGACTACTTGGAACAAAAGTTAGAGAACGAATGCTAATCCCAATATTCAAAGAACACAACAGCAAAATAAAAGAATTGCTGGGTATTGAATATGCACCTGGTACATTAGAGCGATATGAAACATCGCTCAAACACACATCAAACTTTCTATTTTGGAAGTACAATATAACAGATATCAATATTGATAAAATAGACCATGCCTTTATTACTGATTATGAATTTTACTTGCGAACAGTGAGGAAATGCGCCAATAATACAGCTGTTAAATACATCAAGAACTTCAATAAAATAATCAAGCTTTGCTTGGCCAATGACTGGTTAGATAAAAATCCATTTGCCAACTATAAATCCAAAGTCAAAGAAGTAGAACGAGTTTATTTATCTGAAGACGAAATTCAAAACATCATAAATAAAGATTTTAAAACTGAAAGATTATCGCTAGTACGCGATATCTTCCTTTTCAGCTGCTTTACTGGTTTGGCTTACATTGATGTAAAAAACTTAACAAAATCGCATATAAGCATCGGTATTGATGGTGATAAGTGGATTTTCACCCATAGACAAAAAACCGAAACAGCTTCTAAGATTCCTGTATTGCCAGTTACACAAATGATTATTGACAAATACGCAGACCATCCACAAAGTGTAAATGAAGATAAACTATTGCCGATACTTAGCAATCAGAAAATGAATGCCTATTTAAAAGAAATAGCTGCCGTTTGCGAGATTGAAAAAGAATTAACTTTTCACATTGCCCGACATACTTTTGCTACTACGGTAACACTTACAAACGGCGTACCTATTGAAAGCGTTAGCAAAATGCTTGGTCATAAAAATTTGCGTACAACCCAACATTATGCAAAAGTGTTGGATAAAAAAGTGAGTGAAGACATGAAAATTCTTCGAGATAAATTTTCTTTGACACCACAAATTCCAGATAAAAAACATTGTAAGTAAAGGTTTATGTTTAGCATTTTAGGTTTATTGTTTTTGTATAAAACAATTTTTTTAACCTAAAAAACACTAAATTATGAACAACAATTACAAACAATTATTATTTGAATTAACGGAACAATTAAGCTTTATTAACTTAGAAATCGACAATCCAATTGCAAAATCGGAGAAATCAGTACAAGTATCTTTACTAACCTACAATAAACTAAAAAAACAATTTCTAAAAGAAAAATCAATTAGTGATGAGTTTCAAATTGATTTCTTTAAAAATGTAAAACCAAAGTTTACCTCCTTATACATTTATCATAATGCTATTTACAAGATTGAGACAAAAATGCCTCGAGGTGGAAATCGTATTGCTAAAAAATACCTCAACAAAGAATTAAAAAAGTTGAAGCGCTATTTTGATAATAATTTAGAATTCTACAATTATTACAGAACCGGTAGTTGTTATCTGGATATTAAGTATTTCTCTCGAGGTAGTTTAGACATTAAATTAAGACTGGATAGTTTCTATTTTGAAGTTGATAAAAACTTCTCAACCTCCCATGATTTCAAGGTAGCTAAAATATTAGCTCACGATTTAGTGCAGGTATATATTGAAACTAGACTACTACAAATGGAGCATAAAGTGTACAAAGAAAAATCACAACATGAACCGAAAGGGAAAATGATTTGGACGGGTTCAAAAGTGGCTTTAACGGAATTATTATATGCGTTACACTCAAAAGGAGTTTTCAATAATGGAGCAATTGATTTGAAAGAAATAGCAAGTTTTTTTGAAGAAAATTTCAATATAGATTTAGGTCAATACCGTAGAACTTTCCTTGAAATACGTGACCGCAAGTCTGATAAAACAAAATTCATAAACGCCTTAGAAGAGGAGTTATTGAAACGAATGGAGGAAACAGATGAAGCATTTTAATACTGCTTTTTTTATTTTGAATAAAATCGTACCCAACGGGGTTCATGTTGTGATTTTATTCAAATCAAAACATACAAATTTGCAGCATAACAATTTAATTCAATGCATTATGAACTTGCATCCTAAAAAACTCTTCCCGGAAATCGACAACTATGAGTTGTTAAACCACCAAGTAGTGACCAAGAGAGACTTACTCAATTTTGGCAATTTATTACTCAATGAAATCAAAACAGCAACTAGTGCAGGGCAACCTGCACAGTGGCTTAAATCTTCCGAAGTTCGAAAGCTTTTAAAAATCTCTCCAGGAACACTTCAAAACCTCCGTATCAATGGAACGCTTAACTACAATCGAATTGGCGGTACGATTTACTACAAATACGAAGAAATTGATAAAATGCTAAATCAATGATGCTATCACTCTAATTATTTTAAAAATTAAAATCAATAGTAATTATGAATTATATAAAACACCTAACTGGATTTTTTGAAAAAGTTTCAATAGATTTTGAATTAAATCCAACACACATTAGTCTATACATGGCGGTTTTCCAATTATGGAATCAAAATCGATTTCAAAACCCAATTGGAATTTCACGAGATGAATTAATGCGTATCAGTAAGATTTCTTCAACAGCAACCTTCCATAAGTGCATAAAAGAACTATCCACAAAAGGATATGTCATTTACAGTCCCTCTTACAATCCATTCAAAGGATCAACTCTCGAAGTGATCAACTTGGATTACTATACTAAACCAGTCCAAAAAAAGGAAATTCGAAAGTTAAAAAGGGTATCAAAAAACGAACAAGTTATTGAACAAGTTATTAAACAGGATAATGAACAAGCTTTAAACAAGTATCAAACAAGCTCTAAACATGTACCTTATATAAACAATACAAACAATTTAAACATTGTAAACGAGCACAATCAAAAAAATGAAGTTGATAATCAAAAAAATCTAGAAATTGAAACGCTTTTAGATGCTGAAAAAAATGCCAAAAAAAAGTTGCGCGAAAAAAAAGGTACAGAACAAATTCCTCCAGATTGGGAACTGGTTATGGCTTTTTTTAAAGACAAACAAATTCCGTTGGTTGAAGCTGAAAAATTCTACAATCATTTTCAAAGCAATGGTTGGCTAGTTGGCGGAAAATCAAAAATGAAAGACTGGAAAGCTGCAGCAAGAAATTGGATTCTAAACTCTAACAAATTTCAGGGAACGACGGCAACACCTCAACCAAACCATTTGCACACACCTAATTTTAAAAACTATGCCGAACCTTTGTAAAATAATTACGGACACTTATGAAATCAAAGAAAAACAAAAAATATATGATTTCAACAAATGCCTTGACTTCATCGAGTACCATGGAAAACTGCTTTACGGACAAGCTTTCAAAATCTGTGAGGAAGATAAACACACCATCTACAAATTAATTATTTATATGATAAAAGATAAAGAAACAGCTCTAAAACATCAAATAAACTTATCTAAAGGTATTTTGCTATCGGGTCCAATTGGTTGTGGTAAAACCTCCTTAATGCATCTTATCAAGCCTTTTTCTGCATCCGATTACAAAATCAAAACGTGCAGAGAGATTTCCTTTGAGTTTGCGAAAAACGGTTATGAAGCAATAAACAACTTTACCCTAAAGCAAAACTTCCAATCTAAACTAACCGGTTATTGTTTTGATGATTTAGGAACCGAACAGCAAATCAAACATTTCGGTAACGATTGCAACGTAATGGCTGAAATACTCCTTAGTCGCTATGAGCAGTTTGTTGAGAATAAATCAGTAACCCACATTACAACCAATCTTTCTGCTACCGAAATTGAAAAAGTGTATGGAAATAGACTCCGTTCTCGAATGAGAAGCATGTTTAACCTCATCACTTTTAGTCCAAGCAGCTCGGATAAGAGGTGAAATAATAACTCATTATTATTTATTTCTTGTTTGTTGTAAAAAAGTAATATTTTTTATTACCTTTAACCGCAAGATAAACCCCAATTTTTAGGGTTTATCCTTAAACGATTAGTAATGGCAAAAAGTACCTATATTTCGGAGAACACAACACAAAATCAAATAGATTTCATGTTAATGCTTGATGATAATGAGTTAGATATCTTCACTTTAGAGGAAATCAAAGCAATTGCATCTAACGAATTTGAGAACATAAACGAGATAGTAGAAAATCTAGTTCAAAAAAAACTACTATCACGCATAGAACGAGGTAAATATTGCAGGTATAATTTCAGAGATGAAAATGTAATTGGCTGTAAATTATCAGAAGATTCCGCAATCGCCTATTGGTCTGCCTTAAACAAGCACGGACTTACAGAACAATTCCCGAATTCTATTTTTATTCAAACTACAAAGAGGAAATCAGACAAAAGTGTTTTTGGAGTTTCTTATAAATTCATTCAAATTTCAAAATCAAAAATAGTTGGAATAGAGAAATTAGGATTTGGAAATCACAGCTACCAAATGACCGATATTGAAAAAACTATTATCGATTGTTTTGATTTACCTCAATATTCTGGTGGTTACGCCGAATTAATTCGAGCATTTAATCAAGCAAATCTCAATAGTGAAAAAATGATGATGTATTGCAAAGCCATTAATAACATTGCGATTACAAAACGAATGGGATACTTGGCAGAGTTGCTAAATAAAAAAGGCATGAAATCATTCATAAACTTCGCATTAAAAGAAGTCAACGAAAAATACAACCTCTTTGACCCTTTTGGAATTGAAGAAGGCGAATTTATAAACAAATGGCGTTTGAGATTAAACATAAGCAGCGACGAAATTTTAGACATCTGTAACAAACAATATTAATGATTTTACAAAAAGAAATAGCAATCCTTTCCGAACAACTGGGTGTGTCAAAATCAGTAATTGATAAAGACTGGATGTTGGGTCACTTCATTGCAGCAATATTCAACGAACCAGAACTAAAGGAAACATTAATTTTCAAAGGAGGAACTTGTTTAAAAAAGTGTTGGTTTGAAGAATATCGTTTTTCAGAAGATTTAGATTTTACTTCAAAGTCTAAAGAATTTGTACTTACGCAAGATCATTTAAAATTTATAACAAAATACGTTGAAGACAATACGGAAGTAAAAACACACATTGTTTCATTAAGAGCTTTAAAATTTCAAGACAAATTAACAGGATATGAAGCTATAATTAAGTTTTGGGGCGCGGATCATCCAAGAAATATAATGCCTCCAACACCGGACCGCTGGCAAACTAAAATCAAAATCGAAATCATCCTATACGAAGAAATGATTTTCGATGTTTCAGAACAAAAAGTTACACATCCCTATTCCGACACATTAAAATTAGAAACTACAATACCATGTTATAAAATAGAAGAAGTCTTAGCTGAAAAACTAAGAGCATTAATACAACGTTCGTATACTGCGCCGAGAGACTATTATGACATTTGGTACTTATCAAATAATTTCCCAGATTTAGATTGGAAAAATATTGTAGATGCCTTTCATAAAAAAATGAAATTCAAAAATTTAGAATTCACGGGAATCGAACAACTAATAAACCCTAAAAGCGATAAAGCACTTAAAGGGGCTTGGAAAAACAGTTTGGGACATCAAATCCAACCAGATAAATTACCAGATTATGAAACTGTAAGAGCGAATCTACTCGATTTATTTGGAATTATATTTAATCAAAAAAAAGAATAAAGAGTTATTTATAGCTATAAATTAATTAAAAAAATACTGTGCACCAATATTGCACACACCAAATTTAGTTTTGCAGAATAAATAAGAAACAAGTATGGAAAATAGGATTGAATCAAATACAACTGTAGAAGCTACAATAAACCAATTATGGAAAATCACTGATTTGTTCAGAGGTTGTATTATGGCTGAGGATTATGATTTATTACTATTCTTGATAAGTTTAAAAAATGATGTCGAAAAATATAGAGATTTTTTGGAAGATGATTTTTTTGGACTAAAAAAAGAAAATGGGATCTATTTGAATACATTTAAAATTAAAAAAAGTAATGAAGAAATAATTGTTAAAAATTATTTGCCAGTTATTAAATCATTACCAAAAGATCGTATTAGTGCTATTATAAACGAAATAGCATTAATTAATAGAGAAATTTTACACGAGCATTTTTCCGAAATTTTTGATGTTCTATTATATAAGATAATCACTTCTCAAGGAAGAAGATCTGGAGACTTTTTGCAACCTATTGAATTAAGTCGTCTAATTGTAGGATTAGTCAATATTGATTCAAAAGCTACAATTTACAACCCATTTGCAGGTCTAGGAAGTTATCCTGTTTTGATGAATGCAAATCAAAAATATCTGGGGCAGGAGATAAATAACAAGGTTTGGGCGTTAGGTTATTTAAGACTTATGGCATACGGTCAAGAGGACTCTATTGTATATAAACAGGAAGACAGCATTGCGAATTGGCCCGAAAATGAAAAGTTCGATTTAATTATATCAACACCTCCATTTGGCAGAATAAATAATCAAAATAACAGATTAGGTAATACGAATAGTTTTGAATATTTCACTGTTGAGCGAGGAATTCAATCTCTAAATGAAAACGGAAAACTAATTGTATTAGTTTCGGAAGGATTCCTCTCTTCTGGAGGTATTCTGGAAAGTTTTAGACGCGACTTAATTGAAAAAGATTTAATTGAAACTGTAATTTCAATGCCTAGCGGTATCTTATACAATACCAATATCAAAACTTCTATTCTAGTTATTAATAAAAACAAAAAAGACAAAGGATTTGTGAAGTTTATTGATGCCAGTAGTTTTGTTGGTGGAACTACATTTTCAGATAAAACATTAAATTATGATGCTTTAATTGAGTTTCATAAAGAGAATATTGATTCTGATTTTTCTAGGAGAGTTCCTTTGGATAAAATATTAAATCCTGGATGCTTTTTGAATGTGCAGCGATATTTAGTAAGAGAATTTGAAGGGGACTTTCTAAAAACTGTAATAACTCGATTAAGAGGAACAAGAGCTGAGGTAAATACAAGCGGAAAATGGGTTAGAATCAAAAATCTAAATGAGGACAACCTTAATTTTTATTTAGATAGTAATAATGTTGAAGAGGTACAACTGTCGCGGCCTGGCTTTAAAATAGAAAGCGATTGCTTATTAATTTCTAGAATTGGAAAGAAATTAAAACCAACCTATTTTAGATTTTCTGATACACCAATTTACATTACGGATGAAATTGTGGCTTTCAGTTTAATCGATACTAAATTTAATATCGAATATTTAATAAGCGAATTATATTCTCTAAATGTTTTAGAACAAATTAATTCGGTGTTAATTGGCTCAACTATTCAATCTGTTAGCGTTTCCGATTTAATGCAAATTAAAATTAACGTTCCTTCAATGGAAGAGCAAAAAGCCAAAGTTGAAGGAATTAAACAAGCTTTTTTAGAAAGTAAAAAAAGAGAATTAGCTTACCAACTGGAAAATCCGGTCAAATTGACCACCACTTTCCAGTCTAAATTGACCACCATTTCCGGAGCAAATTGACCACCACTTTCCGGAGCAAATTGACCACCTAATTTTGAGGTTAATTTGGCAATAAAAAACTACCCACTTTTTTCATGT
>CANGWK010000047.1 GCA_947457615.1 Flavobacteriaceae bacterium | reverse complement strand
GTTTCACCTGTAACTCCTTCAAGACCTGTTGCGCCTACTGGACCAGCAATACCTTGTGCCCCTCTTTCTCCTTCTTTTCCATCAATACCCTGTAATCCAGTGGGACCCATGACACCTGTGTCTCCTACAGCACCTTCTTTACCTTCTAATCCTTGAGGACCTTGAATTCCTTGTTCCCCTACAAGTCCTTGACTTCCTTGTTTACCTTCTAGTCCTTGTAATCCAGTATCTCCTTTTACTCCTTGTATACCTGTATATCCTGTTTCACCTTGGAGGCCTGTATTACCTTGTTTTCCAGTTGCTCCATCCAAACCAGCAATACCTGTATCACCTTGTTTTCCAGTTGCTCCATCCAAACCAGCAATACCTGTATCACCTTGTATACCACTTACTCCAGCAATCCCTTGTGCTCCAGCAATCCCTTGTGCTCCAGTAAATCCAGTTTCTCCATGAACACCTTGAGCTCCAGTTTCTCCTATGTCACCTTTCTCTCCTTGAGAACCTTCACGACCTTGAAGACCTTGAGGACCTTGGCCACCTTCCACACCTTGCGGGCCAGCAATACCATCTGCTCCTGTAGACCCTTGCACCCCCTGGGCACCAGTTGTTCCCTGTAAACCTTGTTCTCCTCTTATACCAGCAGGACCTTGTTTACCTTCTAAACCTTGTTCCCCATGAGGACCCTCAGGACCTATTTCGCCAGTAGGACCTTGTATACCTGTATATCCAGTCATACCTTGCCCCCCCTGGGCGCCAGTTGCGCCTTCTTTTCCTGTGGCCCCTTCTAATCCAGAAGTACCAGTGTAGCCTGTTACACCTTGTTTTCCAGCTGGACCTTCCATACCCTGTGCGCCAGTATCACCCTGAATTCCAGTATCACCCTTAGCACCTTCTATACCTGTAGCACCTGTTGCGCCAGCAAACCCAGTTACACCTTGTTTTCCATCCATTCCAGCAATACCTTCTTGTCCCTGGATACCTGTAGCACCTCTTTCTCCAGTTACACCTTCTTTACCGTCAGAACCAGTTGCACCAGCAATACCTTGTTGTCCCTGGATACCTGTATCACCTTGTTTTCCATCTTCCCCTCTAGCGCCATCTTGTCCCTGAGGGCCTTCTGCCCCTGTCTCACCAGCAATACCGTCAGAACCAGTTGCACCAGCAATACCTTGTTGTCCCTGGATACCTGTATCACCTTGTTTTCCTTCTAGTCCAGTTGCGCCATCACGACCATCTATACCTCTTATCCCAGTTGCTCCAGTTGCGCCTTCTTGACCATCTATTCCCTTTTCACCTTGTTTTCCATCTATTCCAGCTATACCTGTATCACCTTTTTCACCATCCTTACCCTTCATACCTGTATATCCTGTTACACCCTCGACACCTGTAGCGCCATCTCTCCCAGTATGGCCTTCTACACCTTGTTGTCCTGTAGCACCTTCAATACCTTGTTTTCCTATGGCACCTTCGGCGCCATCGGCACCCGTTTCACCTTGTTTTCCTTCGGCACCCGTTTCACCTTGTTTTCCTTGAGCCCCTGTTTCTCCTTTTATACCAGTTGACCCTTCTTGTCCCTGTATTCCCTTTTCCCCTTGTATACCTTGAGCACCTGTTTCCCCTTGAATACCAGTAGTTCCTTCAGGACCAATAGGTCCTTGTTGCCCCTGGGGTCCTTCAGGTCCGTGTAACCCTGTATAACCTGTTGCTCCTTCTTGTCCTGTAGCACCTACGAGGCCTTCTGCTCCCGCAATACCAGTGTCTCCTTTTTTACCTTCAGACCCAGTTTCACCTTGTATTCCTTTCTCGCCTTCTATTCCAGTGTCTCCTTTTTTACCTTCGGAACCAGTTACGCCTTCCTTTCCTTGTTCTCCAGTATTACCCATGGGACCCTGTATTCCTTCAGGACCAGCGACGCCCTGAATACCTCTTGGACCTTCTTTACCTTCTTGTCCTTGGGGACCCGCAATACCAGTATCACCCCTGGCTCCTGTAGAACCTTCTTTACCTTCAGCACCTTCTTTGCCTTCTTGTCCTTGGGGACCCGCAATACCAGTGTCACCCTTGGCGCCTGTAGACCCTTCTTTACCTTCAGCGCCTGTTTCACCTTGGAGGCCTTGAGCTCCTTCTTGCCCTTGAGGGCCGGCAATACCCTGTATTCCTGTTTCACCTTGAGCTCCTGTAATACCCTGTTGACCTTGTGCCCCTGTAATACCATCTACTCCTGTACTGCCTTCGATTCCTCTTTCTCCTTTTTGTCCTTCAGGACCCTGTGCTCCAGCTGGACCTTCTTTTCCTATTTGTCCTTCAGGGCCCTGTGGTCCAACAGGACCTTCTGCCCCTGTTTGTCCTTGGAGACCTTGAGGTCCTATGCTACCAGCGACACCCTCAGGGCCGGCTATTCCTTGAGGCCCTTCTTTTCCTTCAGAACCAGTTGGACCTTCAAAACCAGCCATACCTTGGATACCTTGTGCGCCAGTTGCGCCTTCTTGTCCTCTGGGACCTTCGGCACCAGTTGCTCCTTCTTGTCCTTTGGGACCTTCGGCACCAGTTGCTCCTTCTTTACCCTGAATTCCTTGTAATCCATCTATTCCCCTTTCACCTTTTTCTCCTTGTATACCCTCTTTACGTTCTTTGCCTTCTGCTCCAGTATCACCCTGAATTCCTGTTTTTCCTTCAGGACCATCATGTCCCTGTTGGCCCTGTGGACCCTCAGGGCCAGCGATACCAGTTGCTCCTTCTTTCCCTTGAATACCAGTTGCTCCTTCTTGTCCTTTGGGACCTTCTACTCCAGTTGCTCCATCTAATCCAGCTGGGCCCGCAATACCCTGTATTCCTTGTTTACCTTCAGAACCAGTTGAGCCTTCAGGGCCAGCAATACCTTGAGCTCCTGTTTCGCCTTCTTGTCCTTTGGGACCTTGAGCTCCAGTTGCGCCTTCTTTGCCTTCGGAACCTGTTGAGCCTTCTTTTCCTTCGGAACCTGTTGCGCCTTCTTGTCCTTTGGGACCTTCGGCACCAGTTGCTCCTATAAGACCCTGTGGACCAGCAATACCATCTGCTCCTGTTGAGCCTTCTTTGCCTTCTGCCCCCGCAATACCAGTATCACCTTGAGCCCCTGTAACACCATCTACTCCTGTAGTGCCCTGGATTCCCCTTTCCCCTTGTTGCCCTTCAGGACCCTGTGCACCAGCAGCACCATCTTTCCCTGTGTGTCCTTCAGGACCCTCTGGTCCAGCAGGACCTTCAGAACCTGTTGCTCCTATAATACCTTGTGGACCAGCAATACCCTCAGGGCCAGCTATTCCTTGAGGGCCTTCTTTGCCTTCGGAACCAGTTGGACCTTCAGGGCCAGCTATTCCCTGTGCCCCTTCCATACCTGTTGCCCCTTCTTGTCCTTTGGGACCTTCGGCACCAGTTGCTCCTTCTTGTCCTTTGGGACCTTCGGCACCAGTTGCTCCTTGTTGCCCCTGGATTCCTTGCAATCCATCTATTCCCCTTTCACCTTTTTCTCCTTGAATACCCTGTCTACCTTCTTTGCCTTCTGTTCCAGTATCACCCTGAATTCCTGCTTTTCCTTCAGGGCCATCATGTCCCTGTTGGCCCTGTGGACCCTCAGGGCCAGCGATACCTGTTACCCCTTCTTTGCCTTGAATACCTGTTGCCCCTTCTTTGCCTTGAACCCCAGTTGCTCCATCTAATCCAGATGGGCCCGCAATACCCTGTATTCCTTGTTTACCTTCAGAACCAGATGAGCCTTCAGGGCCAGAAATACCTTGAGCTCCTGTTGCGCCTTCGATGCCAGAAATACCTTGAGCTCCTGTTGCGCCTTCTTTACCCTCAGTGCCAGTTGCGCCTTCTTTGCCTTCGGAACCTGTTGCGCCTTCTTGTCCTTTGGGACCTTCGGCACCAGTTGCTCCATCTAATCCAGCTGGGCCGGCAATACCCTGTATTCCTTGTTGCCCTTCTGAACCAGTTGAACCTTCTAGACCAGCAATACCTTGAAGACCTTGAGCTCCTGTTGCGCCTTCGATACCAGTATCACCCTTTTTACCTTCGGCACCAGTTGCTCCTTCTTGTCCTTTGGGACCTTCGGCACCAGTTGCTCCTACAAGACCTTGTGGACCAGCAATACCATCTGCTCCTGTTGCGCCTTCAACACCAGCAATACCCTGTGCTCCTTCAGTGCCAGCAACACCTTGAGGACCTTGTGCCCCTGTTTCCCCTTCTTTGCCTTGAATACCAGTTGCTCCTTCTATCCCCCTTTCACCTTGTTGCCCTCTTTCTCCAGCAATACCATCGGCGCCAGTTGCCCCTACAAGACCTTGAGGACCTTGTGCCCCTGTTGCCCCTATAAAACCCTGTTGGCCAGCAGGACCTTCTGCCCCAGTAGGACCTTCAGAACCTGTTGCCCCTACAAGGCCCTGTGGTCCAGCAGGACCTTCTGCTCCAGCAGGACCTTCAGAACCTGTTGCCCCTAGAAGACCCTCTGGTCCAGCAGGACCTTCTGCCCCAGTAGGACCTTCAGAACCGGTTGCTCCACTTGCACCAGCAATACCATCTGCTCCAGTCTCACCATGTGCACCTTGTGCGCCTTCTAATCCCTGAATTCCAGTTAGACCTTGTAGTCCCTGAAGTCCTTGTAAACCAATTTCTCCCTTTTCACCTTTGGCACCAGTTTCCCCCTGAATACCAGTATCACCTTTAGCTCCCGTTGTACCTTCTTTGCCTTCTACTCCCGCAATACCAGTATCACCCTTATCTCCTCTTGCTCCTTCTATTCCTTGTTCTCCTTGAGGACCTTCTGCTCCTTCTGCCCCAGTAGCACCTTGAATTCCAGTATCACCTTGAACCCCTGTTGCACCATCGGTACCAGCAATACCTTGTTCTCCCTGAGGACCTTCAGAACCAGTTGCCCCTTCTATTCCCTGTATACCTTCAGGGCCGGCAATACCCTGTATTCCAGTCTGACCCATAGCCCCCGTTGCCCCTTCTTTTCCTTGTATACCAGTCGCTCCTTCTTTTCCTTCTGCTCCCGCGATACCCTGTTTACCGTCAGAACCTGTGGCCCCTTCTATTCCTTGTGCACCAGTTGAACCTCTTAGACCTTCTTTACCTTCTGCTCCTTGTGCACCAGTAGCCCCTTCTAATCCAATTGACCCTTCTTTTCCTTGAATGAGAGGATCAAAATGTATATTTTTAACTGTAAATCCTGAATTATGAAGTAAAAATACGCCATGTAATGGATTTATTATATTAGAGTTTGTCTTAAAAATACTTTCACCATTAATATAATATTCAATTAATGACTCGGTAGACTGAATTCTAAATATAGTATCTAAGGTATATGCTCCAGTTACAGATTTTACTAGTATATCTGATTCATATATACTAATTGATTGATCCCCTCCTAGATAAAATCCATATTCTATTATTGATGATGATGTGTTAAATGTAGGTTTTGAAGAAAGCCCTACAAATACATTAGATTCTAGAGACCCAACACTAAATGATAATAATACATGTTTGTATGATTCCATCGTATATATTCCAGAGTTCCATCCTGCTTCTCCATTCTTTGTTATTGTTGAGGAGTCTAGACATACTATACGATTTGAATTATTCAGTATATTTTCTTTAAAACTAAACGTCCCCTTACCAAATGCTCCTGTTTCTCCAGCAGTTCCTGTTTCACCCTGAATACCTTCAACACCAGTTTCGCCTTGTGGTCCTTGGGGACCTTCTACTCCAGTGCTACCAGTATAACCAGTTGCACCCGTCTCACCCATGGCACCTTGTATTCCTGTTACACCTTCAGCACCAGTTTCACCTTTCTGTCCTCTTTCGCCTTCGGTGCCAGCAATACCTTGAGGGCCTGCGATGCCTTGTTCTCCTGTATACCCAGTCATACCTTCTGCGCCAGTATTGCCCATAACACCTTGTTCACCTCTTAGCCCTGTAGCTCCTTGCTCACCTTGTTCACCTCTTAGCCCTGTAGCTCCTTGTTCGCCTTGTGCGCCAGTATCACCCATAATACCTTGTTCCCCTTGAGGTCCTTCTTTACCATCTACACCAGTTTCACCCATAACACCTTGTTTCCCTTCAGGTCCTTCTTTACCTGTAGTTCCTTGAGCTCCAGCACTACCAGTAAAGCCTGTTACACCCTCTTTACCTTCAATACCTTGAGGGCCCATAAGACCTTGTTCCCCTTGAGGTCCTTCTTTACCTGTAGTTCCTTGAGCTCCAGTTACACCAGTGTCCCCTACACGACCTTCAGCTCCTAGAGGGCCTTCAGGGCCCATAAGGCCTTGCTCACCCCTCATACCAGTCTCACCTTGCGCACCTGTTGAGCCATCTTTTCCAGCTAGACCTTGTTCTCCAGTTGACCCATCAAGCCCATTATCCCCTTTTTCTCCAGCAACACCTTGTTCTCCTGCTGGACCTTGTAATCCTGTATACCCAGTTGCTCCCGCAATACCATCGGCGCCTGCCATGCCTTGTTTACCGTCAGAACCTGTTTCACCTTGAGTGCCAGCAACACCTTGTTGTCCCTGGGGACCCTCAGAACCTGTAGCACCTTGTTGTCCAGTTGCCCCTTGTTCTCCAGCAACACCTTGTTGTCCCTGGGGACCCTCAGACCCTGTGGAACCTTCAGAACCAGTATCACCTTGTTGTCCCTTAAGACCCTCAGACCCTGTAGCACCATCAGCACCTTTTTCTCCAGCAAGACCTTGAATTCCTTGTAATCCAGTATCACCTCTAGTTCCAGTTGCGCCTTCGCTACCAGTATAACCAGTTGCGCCTTCAGCGCCTTGTTCTCCTCTGAGACCTTCAGCGCCAGCACTCCCTGTATATCCAGTTGACCCTTCTATTCCTTGTTGCCCTTTAGGGCCTTCAATCCCTGTTACACCCTGTTGTCCTTGAGGACCTTGAGGACCTTCTGCCCCTGTTTCACCTTGTTGACCCTTAGGACCTTCAGGACCAGCAGTCCCTGTATATCCAGTTGCTCCTTCTAGACCAGTATCACCTTGTTGTCCCTGGGGACCAGCACTACCAGTAAAGCCGGTGGAACCTTGAGTTCCAGTTGCTCCTTCTAGACCAGCAATACCTTGTTGTCCCTGGGGACCCTCAGAACCTTGTAATCCTGTCTCACCTTGTAAACCAGTTTGTCCTTGGGGACCTTGTTTACCTTCAGGTCCAATAGGTCCTTGTAATCCAGTTGCTCCTTCTATTCCATCATACCCACGAGGACCCATTTCTCCTGTTTGCCCTTGAGGACCTTGAGGACCTTCAGAACCAGTTTGACCTTGTAACCCTGTATAACCAGTTGACCCTTCTTGTCCTCTGGGACCTTCAGCACCAGTTTGACCTTCTTGGCCTGTAGCTCCTTCTTGTCCTCTACTACCTTCGGCACCAGTAAATCCGGTAGTTCCTTGAGCGCCTTGAGGCCCTTCAGTTCCTGTATAACCAGTTGACCCTTCTATACCACGAGGACCCATTTCTCCTACAAGCCCCTGTTTACCCTCAGAACCAGTTACCCCTTGCTCGCCTTGTGCGCCAGTTGACCCTTGCTCGCCTTGTGCCCCTGTAGCGCCTTGCTCACCTTGTGCCCCTGTAGCGCCTTCTGAGCCGGTTTTACCTTCGACACCTTGAATGAGAGGATCGAAATGTATATTCTTTATTGTAAACCCTGAATTATGAAGTAAAAATACTCCATGTAATGATGATATACTGTGAATGGGTGATTTATATATAAAATCTCCATTAATATAATATTCAACTAACGAATCTGTAGACTGAATTCTGAATACAGTATCTAATGTATACCCTGCATTTACAGATTTTACTAGTATATCCGATTCGTATATACTAATTGTATTATCATCTGCTATACGATATCCATGCTGTATTATTGAAGGTGATGTATTAAGACTAGGCTGTGATGAAAGACCTACAAATACATTGGATTCTAGAGACCCAAGAGTAAATGATAATGATACATGCTTGTATGATTCCATCGTGTATATTCCAGAATTCCACCCTGATTCACCATCTTTTGTGATTGTTGAGGAGTCTAGGCATACTATGCGATTTGAATTATTGAGAATATTTTCTACAAGGCTAAATGTGCCTTTTCCAAATATACCAGTTAAACCTTGAAGTCCTTGTTCTCCCTTAGGACCTTCTGGTCCCATTATACCTTGTTCTCCTGTATAACCTGTTTCTCCCTGAATTCCATCTGCTCCAGTTTCACCCTGAATTCCTTGTATTCCAGTATACCCTGTTTGTCCCTGAATTCCATCTTGCCCTTGAGGACCAACCTCACCCTTTTCTCCTCGTTCCCCTGTGTCACCTTGTTCTCCTGTTGCGCCCTGTATACCGGTTTCTCCACTTATACCCTGTTGTCCTTCAGGGCCTTGAGGACCTTCTTTTCCTTCAGTTCCAGTTTCTCCC
>CANGWK010000046.1 GCA_947457615.1 Flavobacteriaceae bacterium | reverse complement strand
GCAATTATAACCTTTTAAGGTGGTTATTGCGTCGGGGCTCACCTCTTCCCATTCCGAACAGAGAAGTTAAGCCCGATTGCGCAGATGGTACTGCAATTTGTGGGAGAGTATGTCGCCGCCTTTTTTTATAAAACCCTAACTTGAAAAAGTTGGGGTTTTTTTGTTTATCGAAGTGGTGTGTTCGCATGATCGGGTTTGTCACTTTTTTTATAGTGCCTACAGGGTGCATAGGATTGAATCGCTGTGCAGAAACATTAAAATGTACGCACAGGTCGCGACCTGTAAGTTCAGGAATGATTTATATAGAAATTTCTTGTAAATTCTATACGTATTGCGTGAGGGATGGTAGCGGTATCCTTTGCTTTTTTTTTGCGAGGTTACGAAGCAATCAAAAAAGCAAAGATATAGCGTACAGCTCGACCCTAAGGGGCACGCCCAATAATAAATATTAAGTATTGGTTTCTAGATCTTTGATGTAATCTTCATAT
This sequence comes from Flavobacteriaceae bacterium, assembly GCA_947457615.1. Classification (GTDB taxonomy): domain Bacteria; phylum Bacteroidota; class Bacteroidia; order Flavobacteriales; family Flavobacteriaceae; genus Flavobacterium. Next base: position 8,301 of record CANGWK010000046.1, on the reverse strand, counting down.
TCGTAGAAAAATACTTCAAATTGTGACATGGTTGCATTAAAGAAATCAAAGATTTCTTGCCACGTAGTTTTGTTGTTTAAACTTACGTTTAGCTTTTCAACCCAAATTCTGCTGATGACTTTTCCACTTTCTAGATAATGATTTCTTTCTAGAATAGCATCCGGTAGGTAGTCTTCAAGAAGAAGGGTTTGTAGGGATTGTATTTTTTCGAAGTAAATTTTTCTCTTTTCTTCTTCTTTGGGTTCGATGTCTAGTAAAACCAGTGCTTTTTTATTATCTACATAAAACTTAAAGGTAACATCCTTAATTTTGGTGTCGTATAAAATCCACTTTCTAGGATAAGTTTCTGCAAATTGTACCCAAAATTCTTTCTTAATCTTTAAACTTTCTTCTTTGCTGTACATCTTGAATTGTAAATTTGGGTAACTTATTTATTTTTGGTAAATTTATAAATAATAAAAGCGAATTACTATGAATTTCAATCTCTTTTTAAATGCTATTTCTAAGATTTCGGAGGTCGAGTTACCTGCGGTTTCTTCTCATATTAAAATGGCGCCTTTAGAACGAATTGAATCAATGGAGAAGAATCTTGATTATAGTGATTCTGCAAGAAAAGCTGTTGTAATGATGTTGTTTTATCCCAAAGCAGAAGTAACTCATTTAGTATTAATTGTTAGAAACGCCTATCCAGGCGTACATTCTTCGCAAATTGCTTTTCCTGGCGGAAAAGTTGAAGAATCGGATTTGAATTTTCAAGAAGCTGCTTTGCGAGAGACTTTCGAAGAAATAGGAGTTTCCTCGGATAAAATTAATGTGGTAAAAAGTTTTTCTTCTATTTATATTCCGCCTAGTAACTTTTTAGTTGTTCCATTTATGGGTATTTGTACTACCGAATTGGATTTTGTTTTACAACAAGAAGAGGTTTCAGACATTGTTGAATTGCCATTAAAAATGTTATTGGACGATTCTATTATTACCTCTAAAACTATGGATACCTCGTATGCTAAAGCAATAAATGTTCCTGTTTTTCAAATTTACGAGCATGCTGTTTGGGGTGCAACTGCAATGATGCTTAGCGAGTTAAAAGATGTACTTAAAAAGGTGTTATAAAGCATAACTTTTTGTAAGTTTGCCTTTATTATTTTATAAATTATTATGGGTTTGTTTAAACGAAATCCTTTTGGTCATCTACTTTTTATTAAAAAATGGTTAATTCGAATCTTTGGAACTATTACCCACAGAAGGTACAGAGGATTTAACGAATTACAGATAGAAGGCTCACAAATAATAAGAAATCTTCCAGATAAAAATGTTCTTTTTATATCCAATCACCAAACCTATTTCGCTGATGTTGTAGCAATGTTTCATGTGTTTAATGCTAGTCTATCAGGGCGTGAAAACAGCATTAAGAATGTGGGTTATTTGTGGCAACCCAAGATGAATATATATTATGTAGCCGCAAGTGAAACTATGAAAGCAGGTTTATTACCTAGAATTCTTTCTTATGTTGGCGCTATAACTGTTGAACGAACCTGGCGTGCAGATGGAAAAGATGTAACCGAAAAAAGAGAGGTTAACCCTAACGATACCGAAAATATTAAAATTGCTCTTCATGATGGATGGGTAATTACTTTTCCGCAAGGAACCACCAAATCCTTTAAGCCAGTGAGAAAAGGTACTGCGCATATTATAAAACAACACATGCCAATTGTAGTTCCTATAGTGATTGACGGATTTAGAAGATCTTTTGACAAGAAAGGACTACGAATGAAAAAGAAAAACATTCTTCAATCGTTCATTATTAAAGAACCATTGGTTATTGATTATGAAAAAGACACAATTGATCAAATTGTTGAACAAATAGAATTCGCCATAGAGCAACATCCATCGTTTTTAAAAGTAATTTCTGCGGAAGAACTTGAAGAACAAGAAAAACTAAATAAGTTGCGCGAATAAAAATTGCAGCACTATTCTATAAATCAATTTTCATTAGTTCTTTATAGTTTTTATTTAATTTATTCAAAAGTCCTCCATAAAGTAGTTTATAGAATCCCCAAATAACCCCCATAATTAGAAGGACAAAAATAATAATTAGGATGTATTTAATATTAGTATTTACAGCATGGTCTTTTGTAAAGCTTTTATTAAATCCGTCAATTGCTCCAAAAACTCCAAAGAATCCTCCAATTATTACATTCCAAAGAATATAATAATTAACTACTTGTCTGGTGGCTTTTATTTGTTCTATTAAATTCTTAGATGAATCTAAAACCGAAATCGCTCTATATTTTTTATAAAAAACAACAATAAAACTAATTACAACAATATAGTTTACATAATTTATTAGATCTAAATACGGATGTTTTATTAAAAAAGCATCAATATTTTCATCATTAATAAAGAAGCTAATTCCGTTTAGTACAACAAATTCTATTATGCTAATAATCAATATCCACTTCACTAAAGAAGAAGATTTTTTTTGTATCATTTTATAAATAGCACTTTCTGATAGTTGTTCAAAAAAATTAGTGTCTTTTTGCCAATCTTTTTTCAATAAATCCAATTCTTTCATCGTTTTACGGATTTAATATTTTTTTTAGTTTCCCTTTAATTCTATTCATTTTCACCCTAGTATTTACTTCCGTTATACCTAATGTTTCGGCTATTTCTGTGTAGCTCTTATCTTCTAAATACATGAATATCAACGCTTTTTCAATGTCATTTAATAAATGTATCGCCTTGTATATCAATAGTAACTGTTCCTCTTCCTCGGTATTGTAATCCTCCTGACTAATAAAATAACTTTTGCTTTCATAGTCTATAGTTGAAATACTTCGCGTACTCTTTCTATACAATGTAATTGCCGTATTTAATGCTACCCTATAGGCCCATGTAGAAAATTTAGACTCCCCCCTAAACTTCGGAAAAGCCTTCCACAGCTGTATAGTTATTTCTTGAAACAAATCCTTGTGCGCATCTTCTCCTGAAGTGTAAAGGCGACAAATCTTATGGATAATGTTTTGATTATCCTTAAGTTGCTTCACAAATAGTTGTTCCAAACTTTCATTCATAATTTATGTTAGTATTATAATTGGAGAAATTGTTACAATATGCTTTTATTTTGTAGCGAATGGCTTGTGCATTTTAGCCATCTGTTTTCCCGCTTTCGCCTTTAGTCTCGTTCCGTACCTCCACGAGAGCTATCGGCTCTATCGGGGCTATTTCTTAATCGAATTACACAAAAAAACCATTCGAAAGTATGAATGGTTTTTGAAAGAAATAATTTTATTTTTTTATAATTCAAACAATAAAGTTATGGTTACGTTATTATTTACTGATTTTATTCGAGCTGCATCAGTTAGTCCTTGAGAGAAAAATTGTTGGTCGTAATCACGTTTAGCATTTGCATAAGCTAAATCTAATTTAGTGCTGCCAAAGTTATATCCCAAACCAGTAGAATAGCCTGTTAAAGCACCAATAGTTGTGCCGTTTTTATAGGGGCTTTGTTCGTAACGGTAGCCACCACGAAGGCTTATTTTTTTAATTTTATATTCTCCACCAATACGAACCTCTGTAGCATTTGTTAAATTATTAGCCATGTAAGTGTTGGTCGAAGTAAAATCTCCCTTTGGACGATAGGTTGTAGTACCGTAATTTTTAGAACATAAATCTAAACTTATTAAACCTCTTTTTCCAAAGATGTAAGCAAAACTACCAGTCCATTTTCCAGGGGATTGTAAATTATAAGGAGCAAAAATCATGGTAGTGTTTGGATCAGTTGTCACTGAGGAATAACTATTTGGCGAAGTACTTAATCCGTAAACTGAAGTTGATATTCTTTGGCTAAGTTCATCCGTTAATTTATACCAAGTTGGAGATTCATAAGCTATACCCATACGAACTTGTTTAACAGGTTTAAAAATAGTTCCTAATTGTAATGAAAATCCGCTTCCATAAGTGTATAAATCATTTCTAAAAATAATATCATTAACATTAGAATTCTTTTTCGATTCATAAAAACTACTTGACTGTCTATAATCTAAAAAATGCGAATTTAAGTTGATTCCAAATAACCATTTATCAGTATATTGTGCTGCAAAGTTAAAAGAAACTTTACTGTTGTATCCAGTAGATTTAATTCTATTTTGTTGGTAATAATCCCCACCAGACAATACACCTGTTGTGTAGCTCGTATTTGAAGGGCTAGTTGTTGCTGCCTCAATAATATAGGATTGGTAGCCTAAAAATGCTTGCTGGGCTTGATATCCATTAATATTTGGGTAATTGCTGTCAGGTAATCCCCCTATATAAGTATACAGACTTTGAATTGTTTCGCCAGGTTGAGTTTGTAATAATTCAATTGGAATCCCCCCTTTTTGGTTTGCATAACTCAAGAAATATTTGTCTACCGAATTATTTGGATTTGTACCCTCTGAAAAAATATTATTATCTAGATTTTTTGCATTTTCATAATTTATAGTAAAAGCAAATTTTCTCCAATCACTTCGGGTGTCTTGGTTATTAAAAACAAATACTGCACCCGCTTGATTTAAATCAATGGAGTTCTTTCTAGCAGAAGTGCTTGTTCCAAAATAATTAGAATTGTTACTGTCATTGAAATTTGTTAAAGTTAAACCAACTTGATTATTAGCAAAAATTAACGAACCTGCAGGATTTATATTTAAAGCTGAAAAATCACCACCAACTGCTCCAAAAGCACCTCCCATAGCTTTGAAACGAGCAGTTCCGTTAAGGTCGGTTTGGGCAAAACGCATTGCATCATTAATGTCTTGTGCTTGTATTGAGGAAATTGCTAAACTTGCTATTGCTATTGCAAATATATTTTTCATATAAATTTATTTTAATAATTAATTTTAAAATTAACGTCTTCCGCCGCCGCCAGATCTTCCACCGCCGCCGCCGTAACTTCCGCCGCCGCCATAATTTCCACCTCCAGAAGATCTAGGTGAATAAGAAGGAGAAGAATAAGAAGGCGAAGAAGACGATCTTGGACTTGAATAAGTAGGTGTAGAAGGAGTAGATGATCTCGGACTTGAAAAAGAAGGTGTAGAGGGAGTATACGATCTCGGACTTGAATAAGTCGTTGAAGGAGTATAACTTCTTGGGCTACTAGAAGAATTATTTGGAGTGTAACTTCTAGGTGTATTAGTATTGTTATAGCTAGATCTTGGAGAACTAATACTATTATTGTTATTATAGCTTGATCTTGGGGAAGGATTGTTGTAATTTCTAGAACCAAAAATTCCAGAATTTCTTCCACCATCTAGTGAAGAACTTCTTCCACCAGTTGTGTTTCCAGCATTCCCGCCTACAAAATTTGTATTTCTTCTACCACCTGAATGGGCATAAATATGTCCTGAGTTACCATTATTGTAGCCCCAATTATTTCCATAATATCCACCACCATAGTAGCCACCGCCGAAATATCCTCCACCGTAGTAACCATTCCAGCTTGGTCCGTACCATGAATTCCATCCCATGCCCCAACTAGGTCCATAATAATTATTATATCCCCAATTATTTCCATACCAACCATTATTCCAACCCCAATTGTTACCGGCCCAACTGTTGTAATAGCCCCAATTATTCCATCCCATATTATTGTTGTATACGTTAACAGTAAAATTATCAGAACTGTTAGATCCCCAACCAGCATAATTTGAAGTTGGTGCAACTTGTTGTGGTTGTGTTTTTAAAGTATCTGATATTGAGGAATATTTTTCTACATCGGTAAATACTTGTTCGTTATCTTTATTAAGATTACTGAAGTATTCTTTATAATAGCCACCGTTGTTGTTATTATTTTTATTTTCACTTTGCCTAGGTTCTTCACTAGATCCATAAACGCCATCGTTGTCGTAATAAGACGAGTTTTGGTAAGAACCACAAGAAGTTACAAGTAAAGCAAAAAATCCAAGTATCAAATAAATGGAGATTTTTTTGTTTAAAAAATTAATTGTTTTCATATCTATAGCGATTTTATTGTTGGACAATACAAAAATAGTTAGTTTTGCGAAACTATTTAGTTAAAATAAGTTAAACAATTTTAATGCCAAATTATTTCTCATGAGTAAGAACTTAACAACGCGCACGGAAGACTATTCCAAATGGTATAATGAGTTAGTGGTAAAAGCCGATTTAGCCGAAAATTCTGGGGTTAGAGGCTGTATGGTAATTAAACCTTATGGTTATGCTATTTGGGAAAAGATGCAAGCCGAACTAGATCGAATGTTTAAAGAAACTGGACATAGCAATGCCTACTTTCCTTTGTTTGTTCCTAAAAGCATGTTTGAAGCCGAAGAGAAAAATGCAGAAGGCTTTGCTAAAGAATGCGCTATAGTAACGCATTATAGATTAAAAAACGATCCGGACAAGCCCGGAAAGTTAATGGTAGATCCTAATGCTAAGTTAGAAGAAGAATTAATTGTTCGTCCTACGAGTGAGGCTATCATTTGGTCTACCTATAAAGGGTGGGTGCAATCTTACCGCGATTTACCGTTGCTAATTAACCAATGGGCAAATGTGGTTCGATGGGAAATGCGTACCCGTTTGTTCTTACGTACTGCCGAATTTTTATGGCAAGAAGGTCATACTGCTCATGCTACGAAAGCAGAAGCAATTGAAGAATCAGAAAAAATGATGCATGTTTATGCTGATTTTGCTCAAAATTTCATGGCAATTCCAGTGATAAAAGGATTAAAAACGGAAACAGAACGTTTTGCTGGGGCTGAAGAAACTTATTGTATCGAAGCGTTAATGCAAGACGGAAAAGCACTGCAGGCAGGAACGTCACATTTTTTAGGACAAAATTTTGCTAAAGCATTTGATGTGAAATTTGCTAATCAAGAAGGAAAACAAGAATATGTTTGGGGCACCTCTTGGGGGGTTTCTACACGATTAATGGGAGCTTTGGTGATGACACATTCCGATGATAACGGTTTGGTTTTGCCTCCTAATTTAGCACCAATTCAGGTGGTTATTGTTCCTATTTTTAAAACGGATGAAGAGTTTAATTCAATTTCAACGGTGGTAAATGAATTAGTGGAGCAATTCAAAAAAATAAATATTTCAGTAAAATACGATAATAGAACTACTCAAAAACCAGGATTCAAATTTGCAGAATGGGAATTAAAAGGAGTTCCAGTTCGAGTTGCGGTAGGACCAAAAGATCTAGAAAATGGAACTTTTGAAGTTGCTCGTAGAGATACTTTATCTAAAGAAGTGATTGCAAAGAATGGTATTGTAAATTACATTAAAGATTTATTAGAAACCATTCAAACCGATTTATTTCAAAAAGCATTAGATTTTAGAACCAATCATATTACAGAAGTAGATTCCCTTGAAGAATTTAAAACTATTTTAGAAAATAAAGGTGGGTTTATTTCGGCACATTGGGACGGAAGTGCTGAAACGGAGGAAAAAATTAAGGATTTAACCAAGGCAACTATCCGTTGTATCCCTTTAAATAGGAAAAAAGAGGAAGGAAAATGTATTTTTACTGGAGCTAAGTCTACTGGTAGAGTGCTGTTTGCAAAGGCATATTAAAAAAAATTAAAAAAAAATACAACTGCTATTGTACAAATAAAAAATAGTTGTATTTTTGCATCCGCATTAAAGAAGTTGGCCCGTTCGTCTATCGGTTAGGACGCATGGTTTTCATCCATGTAAGAGGGGTTCGATTCCCCTACGGGCTACAAAATCAATTAAAAAAACATTAAAAAATGGCAAATCACAAGTCAGCTTTAAAAAGAATTAGAAGTAACGATAAGAAAAGAGTATTAAACAGATACCAACACAAAACAACTCGTAATGCAATTAAAGCGATACGAATTGCTACGGATAAAACGGATGCAGCTTCTAAATTGGCTAGTGTAATCTCAATGATTGACCGTTTAGCTAAGAAAAACATTATACATGACAACAAAGCTTCTAATTTAAAATCTAAATTAACAAAGCACGTTGCTAAATTATAGTAGTTTCTTAAATAGAAACTAATTAAAAGCTTCCAGTATTGGAAGCTTTTTTTTGTTTAAAACAATTTTGGATAGTGTTATATTGGTTAATTTCTTCCCTTTTAACCCAATAAAAGTTATTAAAATGTAAACTATTGGCGCGATGGTTTTTTTTGTCGAAATAAAGTGTACCTTTGCACCTCCTAAAAAAATCAGATGGAAGCTATCAGAAACATTGCAATTATTGCCCACGTCGATCACGGTAAAACTACTTTGGTGGATAAAATTATGTATCACTGTCAATTATTTCGTGACAACGAAAATACAG
>CANGWK010000045.1 GCA_947457615.1 Flavobacteriaceae bacterium | reverse complement strand
GCCTTGCAAAGGCGGTGCTCTACCAATTGAGCTAGGTCCCCGTGTTAGAACGGGTGGGCCCAGGTGGACTTGAACCACCGACCTCTTCCTTATCAGGGAAGCGCTCTAACCAGGCTGAGCTATGGGCCCGCAAGAAAGATTGCTCTTTATTGCAGAAGCGCAAGGTTACTTGAACTTCTTCAAGAGACCAAAACGCACGCCTTAGCGCAGTTGGCAGAGCGTAGCGTTATTTGGCCGAAATCTCATCTTCCCGGTTCTGTGTAACCGAGAGCAGTGCCACGCCTTCATCGAGGTTGACCAACCGAACACCCATTGAATCGCGGCCAGTTTGGCGGACTTCGGCAGCTGGTGTGCGCATAACCGTTCCTGCAGATGTGATCGCAAGGATTTCATCTGAGTCGGAAAGTACAAGTGCGCTGACAAGTGAGCCGCGTGAGTTTTCATCGATCTTGGCTGCTTTAATTCCAATGCCGCCGCGACCTTGTAAACGATATTCATCTACTGGAGTTTTTTTACCGTAACCACCATCGGTTGCGGTAAACACAAATGAATCCGCAGTTTGTGAATCGATACGCGCCATTGTTAATAGTTCATCATCTGCGCGGAACTTCATTCCGATAACTCCACTAGTTGAACGACCCATTGGACGAAGAGATTCTTCATCGGCAGCAAATCGCAGTGACATCGCTTTCTTTGAAACTAGGAGAATTTCATCTCCTTTATTAATTAGCGCTGCGGAAACAACTTCATCACCAGGTTTTAGCGAAATAGCAATTAGCCCGCCGGAACGTGGTGAGTCATATTCTGTGAGTGGAGTTTTCTTTACCAATCCAGATTTTGTAGCAAGGACTAAATAAGGGGAAGCGGCGTAATCCTTAATTGATAACACCTGTGCAATTGTCTCGTCTGGTTTAAATGCCATTAAGTTTGCAACATGTTGTCCGCGCGCATCGCGGCCAGCATCGGGTAGTTCGTGAACTTTTGCTCGGTAAACGCGACCTTGGTTAGTAAAGAACAATAACCAGTCGTGTGTGCTTGCAACAAAGAAGTGATCTACAACGTCATCTTGTTTTAAAGCCGCGCCTTTTACGCCGCGCCCGCCGCGACGTTGAGATTTATATAAATCAGCGTTAGTGCGCTTGGCATAACCAGTACGAGTAATTGTGACAACAGCATCTTGATCTGGAATTAAATCTTCAGCAGAGAAGTCGCCCTCGCTAGCAACGATCTGTGTACGACGTTCGTCGCCATATTTTGCGGTGAGCTCGGTGAGCTCGGAAATGATTATCTGGCGCTGCTTTGCTTCACTGGCCAAAATCTCATTTAGTTCGACGATATCTGCCATCAGGCCGTTGTACTCGTCGTTAATCTTTTGGCGTTCCAATGCCGCAATTCGGCGCAACTGCATATCAAGAATTGCATTTGCTTGTACTTCATCAACATCGAGAAGTTTCATCAACCCGGTGCGTGCTTCTTCGGGGGTGGTAGATGCACGGATTAAAGCAATTACAGCATCAAGGGCATCGAGCGCTTTTAAATATCCTTGCAGAATATGAGCGCGCTTTTCTTTTTCAGCCAAACGATATTTGGTGCGGCGAATGATTACTTCTACTTGATGTTGGATGTAGAACTTAATGAATTCATCAAGGCGAAGCGTGCGCGGAACGCCATCGACAAGTGCCAACATATTTGCGCCAAAAGTATCTTGCAGTTGGGTCTGCTTATATAGATTGTTAAGAACAACTTTAGGAATAGCAGAAGATTGAAGAACGATTACGAGGCGTTGGCCAAGACGTTCGTTACCTTCATCGCGCACGTCAGCGATACCTTTAATTTTTCCATCTTTAACAAGTTCGGCGATCTTTAGCGCTAAGTTATCTGGGTTTACTTGATATGGAAGTTCGCTAACCACTAAACATGTGCGCTTATTGATTTCTTCAACTTGAACAACAGCGCGCATAGTTACAGATCCACGACCGGTTCGATAAGCCTCTTCAATGCCGGTGCGGCCAACAATTAACGCTTTCGTTGGGAAATCTGGGCCTTTAACAATCTTTAAAAGTTCGTTAAGAAGTTCTTCAGGCTTTATATCTGGATTGTTAAGTGAGTAAATAACACCTTCGGTGATTTCGCGCAGGTTGTGTGGCGGAATATTTGTTGCCATACCAACTGCGATACCCGCTGAACCATTTACTAAGAGATTTGGGAAACGACTTGGTAGAACATCTGGTTCTTGTGAACGACCGTCATAGTTTGGTGAGAAATTAACAGTGTCTTCGTCGATATCGCGCATCATCTCCATAGCAATTGGAGATAGTCGAGCTTCGGTATAACGCATTGCTGCGGCTGGATCGTTGCCAGGAGAACCGAAGTTTCCGTTGCCATCCACGAGTGGATAACGCAGCGACCAGTGCTGGGCTAAGCGAACAACGGTGTCATAGATCGCGGTGTCACCGTGTGGGTGGTAATTACCCATGACATCACCAACGATGCGAGAAGATTTGTAGTAACCCTTATCTGGGCGATAACCAGCGTCGTACATCGCATATAAAACGCGACGGTGAACAGGTTTTAAACCATCTCGAACATCTGGCAGTGCGCGACCAACAATGACTGACATTGCATAGTCAAGATATGAGCGAGCCATTTCAACTTGAAGGTCAACAGTTTCAACACGGTCGAAATCATCTCCGGGATTAACCATGCCGGTGCGGTCAATAGGTGTTTTATCTTCAGCCATTTAAATATCCAAGAATCTAACGTCTTTAGCGTTGCGTTGAATAAATGCACGGCGTTGTTCGACATCTTCACCCATCAACACAGAGAACAAATCATCTGCAGCTGCCGCATCGTCCAGAGTTACTTGAATTAATACGCGATGTTCTGGATCCATGGTCGTATCCCACAATTCCTTTGCGGGCATTTCACCTAAACCTTTAAAGCGCTGGATGCCATCATCTTTAGGTAAACGTTTTCCGGCATCTAGACCAATCTTGATCATGCCGTCACGTTCGCGGTCTGAGAAGGCGTATTGCACTTCATCTTTACCGCCCCATTTAATTTTATAAAGGGGTGGTTGTGCCAAGTAAACATAACCGTTTTCAATTAGTGGGCGCATAAAACGGAATAACAGTGTTAGTAACAATGTACGGATGTGTTGTCCGTCAACATCGGCATCGGCCATCAAAATAATCTTGTGATAACGAAGTTTTTCAATATCGAAATCTTCGTGAACGCCTGTGCCTAAAGCGGTAATTAACGCTTGCACTTCATTATTTTGAAGGACTCGGTCAATTCGAGCTTTTTCAACGTTAAGAATTTTTCCGCGGATTGGTAGTACTGCTTGGTTGCGCGAATCGCGCCCACCTTTAGTCGAACCGCCAGCAGAATCACCTTCAACAATATAAAGCTCACACTTTGAAGGATCGGTCCATTGGCAATCAGCTAACTTGCCGGGCATTCCACGGCCTTCTAATAAACCTTTGCGGTTACGTGATAAATCACGGGCTTTGCGGGCCGCGACACGTGCGGCAGCAGCATCGATACTTTTGCGAACAATGTCTTTACCTTCTTGTGGGTTTTGTTCAAACCATTGAGTTAAAAACTCGTTTACAGATTTTTGTGTAAATGATTTTGCTTCAGTGTTGCCTAGTTTGGTTTTGGTTTGTCCTTCAAACTGTGGTTCACCCAATTTAATTGAAACAATGGCGGTTAAACCTTCTCGAACGTCATCACCTGTCAAGCGATCTTCTTTTTTGCGAATGTAACCAGCTTCTTCGCCAAACTTATTTACAACAGAGGTGAGTGCGGTGCGGAAACCTTCTTCGTGAGTTCCGCCCTCGTGGGTGTGAATTGTGTTGGCGAATGTGTAAACAGATTCAGAGAAACCGGCGTTCCATTGCATTGCAACTTCCAAAGATAGTTTTGCTTTTTTATCTTCAGCTTCAAAGAAAATAATGGATTTGTGGGTCTCGCCACGAGTTGAATTTAAATGCTTTACGAAATCAGCAATGCCACCGTCGTATTTATAATTTACTTTTAGTGGTTCGCCTTTTTCATCAACGTGGCCAGGGCGCAGATCGGTAAGGGTTAAGCGAAGTCCTTTATTTAGAAATGCCATTTCGCGGAAACGCGTTGAAAGAATTTCAAAAGAAAAATCTGTTGTCTCGAAAATTTCCTCAGATGGCCAGAAGCGAACCGTGGTTCCGGTTTTCTCTGAAGTTGCACCTTTTTTAACTGGAGCGGTTGGAACACCAAGTTTGTAATCTTGATTCCAGAAAAAACCATCGCGTTGTACTTCTACAGATAAATCGGTTGATAGAGCGTTTACTACTGAAATACCAACGCCGTGTAATCCACCTGATACTGAATATCCGCCGTCTCCGAATTTTCCGCCTGCGTGCAAAACAGTTAGTACAACTTCGAGCGCTGGCTTTTTTTCTACTGGATGGATATCAACTGGGATTCCGCGTCCGTTATCAACGCATTGCAGAGATCCGTCTTCCATCAAAGTTACATTTATTTCATCGCAATACCCGGCGAGTGCTTCATCAACGGAGTTGTCGACTACTTCGTAAACCAAGTGGTGGAGGCCGCGTTCACCTGTCGAACCGATATACATTCCGGGGCGCTTGCGAACAGCATCTAGACCCTCAAGGACGGTGATTGAACTGGCGTCATATCCGCCGGTCTTTTTAGTCACTTAAAGCTCCTTATAAAATCTGGTTCTGGGCTTAAAACGCGCCTGGAAGGGGAATTCCTTCATTTAGCCTTGTAATCCTATCGGTAAATGAAAAGCCTGCTAGCCATAAAAAGGCATAGGTGTGGGAAATGCGCCATTTTCCGAGCGTGGGTGAGGGTTCCTAGTGGGTGAGGGTTATTTAAAACGCTCTAACCGTAAGTGTCGCGGGGCCCGCGCTCGTTTTTGATTGTTCGTAGGCCACGCTTCCAAGATGGGGCTTGTGGGCCGATAAAAGTCAGTGAGGCAACGCCAGCTCCAGGTGCTGATGCTTGAATCGTATTTAGTAAATCTTGCCCAACAGCGTTTAGTTGTGTTGCCCAAGCGGTGGAAGAACATTGAATTAAAAGTGCACCTTCGAGTAAAGATAGTGGCGTTGTATGAGAAGCGATATCTGCACCAACAATTTCTTTCCAAGACGAGAAAAGGGTTCCTTCGGCAATTCCTAGGTGCCAGTCTCGTTGATTAATTAAATCTTCTAAAACTTCATTGATAAGTGTTGGATCGCCAGGAGTATTGGCGCGTTCTTGAACTGGTTTAGGTTTTTTTATAAATCCGGTTTTATAACTTCGGAATAAATCAAGTGCTAGATCGCGTTTAGCCATCACTCAACCTTTCCTTTGATACGACTCCGGGTGTTACGTAATATTTTGTAGATAATAGTTCGGTTGGTAAATCACTTTCAACTGCTGCTGTGATAAACGTTTGTTCGGCCATTTGTGTAACTGATGTTAGTTGTTGACGGCGTGCGGTATCTAATTCAGCGAAAATATCATCGAGGATTAATATTGGCTCGGCGCCCTCGGATTTGAGTAAATTGTAAGAACCGATACGAAGTGAAATTGCCATAGACCAAGATTCGCCGTGGCTGGCATAACCTTTGGCAGGGAAGTCGCCCAGTTGTAGATGTAAATCATCGCGGTGTGGGCCAATTAAAGATGCACCACGTTCTATTTCTTGACGGGCGACTTCGAGATGGCGGGCTGTTAATAACTCTATGTTTTCTGCAGCATTGTCGGTTAGATTATCGGTGCTGGATTTATATGAAATAGAGGCTGGTTTAACTTCATTTAAGTTTGCGTAGTTGGCTGCCACATATGGATTTAGTGCTGCAACTAAAGCCACACGTTCGGCGCTTAGTTGTGCTCCTAAATTAATAAGTTGTTCTGTCCATGGCGCTAGGGCATTTTCAGGTGCGCGCGTTTTTAATAAAGCATTTCTTTGCTTAACTACGCGTTCGTAATCAGATATCACTCCGGCTAAACGTGGTGCGCGAGTTATAAGTAATTTATCTAAAAAATCTCTGCGGTGGGTTGGTTCACCGCGTACCAAATCAAGATCTTCTGGCGAAAAGTAAATAACTTGAAGGGCCCCTAATATCTCGCGTTGTGATTTTGTTGGGTTTTGGTTTAGCCGCGCTCGGTTAGCCTTCGATGCGTTAATTTCTAAATCAACCTGAAGGGTCCGGTTATCGCGCTCTATCTCCGCGCGGATGATTGCTTGATCTGTTCCTAAATTTAAAAGTGGCAGGTTTTGAGACACTCTGTGTGATGAAAGGTAGGCGAGGTAAATCAGACTTTCTGCAATGTTGGTCTTGCCTGATCCGTTGTTGCCTATAAAGGTCGTTGGACCGCTAGAGAATTCGAGCTCAAGGTTTTTATAGGAGCGGAAATTAGTCAGCGCTAATTTGGTAACGCGCACAAATTACTCTTTATGAGGCGTAACGCATTGGCATTAACAAATAGCGATAGTTTTCAATAACTTTTCCATCGCGGTCTGATTTGCCTGTGAGGATTGCTGGTTTGTTTGAACCAGTAAATGAAATTTGAACAAATGATGTTCCTACTGCTTGTAGTCCATCTGCCAAAAAGACAGGGTTGAAAGCAATAGAAATTGGATCTCCGTTTAATAATATTTCGATTGCTTCAGTTGCTTGTGCTTCTTCGCCAGCACCTGCTTCAAGAGATACAGAGTTGTTTGCAAATTCCAAACGCAATGGCACGGTTTTATCGGTTACGAGTGCAACACGGCGGACTGAATCAAGAAAGGGTGCAACTTCAACAATTGCTGTTGTGGTTACATCTTGCGGTAATAAATGTCGGTATGGAGGAAATGTTCCGTCCAACATTCTAGACGTCATAGATTTACCGTCGCCGGAAAAACCAGCAAGGCGGTCGTTACTTGTTGTGGGTGCAAAAGATAGGGAAACGTTTTTAGATCCAGTTAAAGATTTTGCGGCATCAGCAATTGTGCGCCCGCGCAATAAAGCTGTTGTTGAAACTCCTGGTGTGGTTGGCTGCCAATTAAATTCATGAACGGCTAAGCGGTAACGGTCGGTAGCTGCCAAAGTTACTGTTTCTTCATTTATTTCAATGTGTACGCCGGTTAAGGTTGGTAGAGAGTCATCGCGGCCTGCAGCGATAGCTACTTGTGCAACCGCTGTTGCGAAAATGTCGCTAGCAACAACTCCGGTTGCTTCAGGGAGTTCTGGAAGGTTTGGATACTCTGAAATAGAAAGTGTTGGCAATGTAAATTTTGCAGATCCAGAAGTAACAAGAACTCTTGAACCATCTAGTGTGATTGTTATTGGTTTATTAGGTAGTGATCGGGAAATCTCGGCCAACAGTTTTCCGGGAACTAACACTTTGCCAGGTTGTGAAATATCCGCTTTAAAGAAAGATTTACTAGAAGTTTCTAAATCCGATCCTGATAGGACCACGTCATCTCCGGTTGCGTCGATGACTATTCCTAAAAGTTCTGTTTTTATTGGGCGGTTAGAAAGGCTACGGGAAACCCAGTTAACGCCATCTGTTAGTGCGCCTTGCTCAACAGTAAATTTCACGTAGTAGCCCTCAGTTTCTTTAGTTGAAAGTCTTTCACAATGCCTACAAAGTTAGATAGCCCAGATTTGCCTGTGGGGTTCGCTTGGGAGTGGGTTTTATCTATATAAAGGTAGTAGTAGTAACTAGGAGCGGTATCTGTGGATAACGAAAGAAAGTCCTGCTCAAAGCCGTGTTTTTCTGTTAAAAAGGTGTGGATAAGTTGTTTATATCTTCCAGCAAACCAAAACTTCACCGCCAACCACCCTTCTATTCTAGTAATTAACACTAATTAAATTTTAGATAACCACAGATTTACGCTCTAAATCCACAGTTATCCACAACTTCTCCACACTTTGGGGGTAAGACCCTCAAATCGGACATTTAACCGAATTTAACCCCGGTTCTGAGATTTGATTCGGTTAGTCAGTTCAGTAACTTGGTTATAGATAGAACGTCGCTCCGCCATTAATTGACGGATCTTCCGGTCAGCGTGCATAACAGTGGTGTGGTCGCGCCCACCGAACGTCTGTCCAATTTTCGGAAGAGAGAGCTCGGTTAGCTCGCGGCAAAGATACATTGCGATTTGGCGGGCATTTACCAAAACTCGAGAGCGCGAGGTTCCACACAAATCATCAATTGTGAGGCTGAAGTAAGCCGCGGTTTGAGCCATGATCGTAGCTGCTGTGATTTCTGGACCAGCACCACTCGGAATTAAATCCTTTAAAACTATTTCCGCTAACCCTAAATCAACGCCTTGTCGGTTAAGGCTTGCGAAAGCGGTTACACGAATAAGCGCACCTTCAAGTTCGCGAATATTTGTGGAGATTTTGCTTGCAATATATTCAAGTACATCGTCGGGTGCATTTAATTTATCTTGCGCAGCTTTTTTACGAAGAATAGCAATACGGGTTTCAAGTTCCGGAGGTTGGATGTCGGTAATCAAACCCCACTCGAAACGAGAACGCAGACGGTCTTCCAAAGTTGTAAGTTGTTTTGGTGGACGATCTGACGAAATAACTATTTGTTTATTAGCGTTATACAACGTGTTGAAAGTATGGAAAAACTCTTCTTGTGTGCGTTCTTTGTTTTCTAAAAATTGAATGTCATCAACAAGTAGGACATCAAGGTCGCGATAGCGGCGCTGGAAAGCAGAAGCTTTATCGTCGCGAATAGAGTTAATAAAGTCGTTTGTAAACTCTTCAGAAGATACATAACGCACACGAACACTGCCATAAAGCTCTTTTGCATATGCGCCAATAGCGTGAAGTAAGTGCGTTTTTCCAAGGCCAGATTCGCCGTAAATAAATAAAGGGTTGTAAGCCTTCGCTGGCGCCTCAGCAACCGCAACCGCCGCAGCGTGTGCAAAACGATTTGATGCTCCGATAACAAAAGTTTCAAAAATGTAACGTGGGTTTAATTGTGAAGGTTCATCACTTTTACGTGTTCCAACATCAGATCCTTCACGGCCAGTACCCGGGCGAGCTGGAGTTGGTTCAACTGTAATTGTTGGCGCTGGATGATCGGCGAGCTCGAGAGACTCATCAACCATTACTGCGATATTTGTTTTATCCCCAAGTTCGCGAGTAAGAACTTCATTAACAACAATCCGCAATCGAGATTCGAGAACATCTTTCGCAAAAACATTTGGTGCGGCAACCAACAAATTTGTTATTCCGCCATCGCTTTGAATCAACCCAAGAGGCTTGGTCATTGTTAGAAAAGCACGATGCTGGGGTTCCCCAAGTGAGACATGCTCAATAACCCGGTCCCAAAGGTCAGTCAGTTCGATCTCAACTACTGCCATTTGAGCCCCCTTGGACTATCCACAATGTTATCCACAGGCTGTGGTCTAAAGTTGGGCTTGAGCCTTCATTTAGAGCCACTTTGACGG
>CANGWK010000044.1 GCA_947457615.1 Flavobacteriaceae bacterium | reverse complement strand
TATTTGATTAATTAACAGATGAAAAAAAGTAGTTTTTTATGAAAAATTGGGGTGGTCATTTTACTCCGGAATTAGGTGGTCATTTTGAATTGGAATCAGGTGGTCACTTTAAATTGGAATTGGGTGGTCAATATCACTGGAATTTGCACTACAACAATAGAAATAATCTTAACGATACTTATTTGCATGTTTTATGAGGGGCTTTCCTAATGTCCAAAAAAAAAGACTTATTAGCTTTATGCTAACAAGTCTTTTTTTATTATCCTAAATCCTTGTATATTAATATTTAATTTGATTTATATTTTTTCAATCAAACCTACTAAATTATAACTTCGTAATAATAAACTCGGATCTTCTATTAGCTTGATGTTGTTCTTCAGTGCAATTAGATTCATTGGTTGGTTCACAAACACAATTATTTACAAGTTGTGATTCGCCATAACCTCTACCGGTGATTCTTGATTTATTTATGCCCTTACTTAGTAACCAAGCAATGGTTGCTTTGGCTCTTCTATCGGACAATGATAGATTATAATTAGCAGTTTGTCGACAATCGGTGTGCGAACGAACATCAATTTCCATAGTTGGATACTGTTCTAAAACATCTAATATTTTAGCCAATTCAACTTCTGCATCAAAACGAATGAAGGATTTATCTAAATCAAAATAAATTTGTTTAATTGCAAAAGCTTTAAATAAATCATCGTTAATTTTTACCTCCTTTACTTCTTTTTCAAGTTCTAAAGCAACGACGGTTTCTCCCGATTGATTTGGAACTGCAACTGTTTTTTCATCAGTAGAATACTCATTTTTTTCTGCTTTGACATAGTATTTTGAATTGCAAGCAACCGATTCAAAATCAAATTTTCCTCTGCCATCCGTGGTACTTTCTTTTAGTATTTTGTATTCTGAATCGGAAAGGGTTACTTTACAATACGCTAATGGAAGGCCGTTTGCTTTATCTGTTACAACTCCTTTTAAAAGCTGTTCACAAGGGTATTCAATTCTTTTTGTTTCTTTAAATTTATAAATATCATCACTTCCAATTCCGCCTTCTCTATTGGATGTTACGTACCCAATTCTTGTACTATCATTTATTAAAAAGGCAAAGTCGTCTTGCGAACTATTTAAGGGTTCACCCACATTAAGAACCTGTTTATAATTCCCGTCTTTCTCAATTTTTGATACAAAAACATCTAATCCTCCAAGTCCCGGATGGCCATCTGAAGCAAAATAGATTTCATTATCGGATGTTATATTTGGAAACGTTTCTCTTCCTTCCGTATTAATTACGTTTCCTAGATTTACAGGATTCCCATAACTTCCATCCGTATTAATTGCAACTTTATATAAATCAGATTGTCCTAATGTGCCTGGCATATTGGATGCAAAATACAAAGTTTTTTCATCGGTGCTAAGAGCAGGGTGAGCAACATTATAATTGTCACTATTAAAAGGTAATTCAGTTACATTAGTAAATTTACTATCGATTATAGTTGCCTTATAAATTTTTAACAATGTAGATTTTTGAGTGTCTCTTTTTTCTTTTCCATTTAAGAAATTATTTCTAGTAAAATAAACGGTTTTCCCATCTTTAGTAAATACAGGAGTTGACTCATGGTATTTAGAATTTAGATTACCTCCAAATTTTAAAGGCTTTAATTTTTTAGCATCCGATACAGTATCAGCACTATATAAATTAGTAAAACTTTCTCCTGTCCAATCGTGAGTTCTACTTACAATGCCTCCAGTATCTCTAGCGGATGTAAAAATTATTTTATTTTTATAAAAAGTACTTCCGTAATCAGAATATTTTGAGTTTATTCCCGCATTATTAATAATAAAACGACCAGAATTATTTTTGATTTGATCCAAATAATTTTTTTGTGAAAATGCTAATTTAGCTCTTAAATCAGTTCCATTTTTTTGAATAAATACAGCCAACATTTCGTCTGCTTTTTTATAATTTTTTACCGCTTTTAAGGATTGAGAATAACGGTAATAATATTCAGGGGTTACCTCTTGAGTAAAATTAAAAAGCTCGGTATACCATTTTGCAGCATTGTCTAAATCTGCTTTAAAATAATAGGAATCGCCTAATTTCTGTAATAAATCTTGTGATTTATATCCTTTTGCAAAAATACGTTCGTAGGTTTTAATTGCATTTACATAAGCAAATTTTTCATATTGTTTATCTGCTTTAACTTCTTTAATTTTTAAAGATTGAGCATTAATGCTTAAAGTAACAATACATGCAATAACTAAATATTTTATTTTATTTTTCATACTATACATATTAAAAAAATCTTGGTGAAACGATACGATTTTTATGTTTAAAAAACTCATATCGCAAAAATATTTCGTGAGATCCAGAGTTATAATGTGCTAAACGTGTGGTATCTAAATCATATCCATAACCAATATAAAGACCTTCACTCACTTGAAATCCAGCCATTAAACTTGCTGCTGCATCCAACCTATAGGCTGCGCCAACCATAAATTTTTCATTAAATAATATATTTCCGGATAAATCCAACTGCAATGGAGCGCCTTCAACTGTTTTTACTAAAAAGGCAGGTTTAAATTTTATATCAGGAGAAAAATCAAACACATATCCGCCAATTAAATAAAGATTAATTTTCTGTTCATATATAGCATATTCATTGTCATTATACATCTTAGATTGAAAAAAATTAGGGACTGATAAACCTAAATATCCTTTATTAGAATGTAGATAAGCTCCTGCACCAAGATTTGGAGAATAATAATTATTTAAATTAGCTAAAGTAGGATCGGTTATGACTTGCGGATTAAGTTTATCTCTATTGAAATTAAAGAAATTTGCAGTTCCTTTAACACCAAAAGATAATTTATATGCATCGGAAGTTTTAATTGTATAGGATAAATCTGCAGAAATAGAACTATTTACTGTTGGCCCTATTTGATCATTAAGAACCGTTAATCCTACCCCAATATTAGTATTTTCAATTGGTGAATTAATAGAAAACGCACCTGTTTTTGGAGCTCCATCTAGTCCAACCCATTGTGCTCTATATAATCCAAATATGCTTAAAACACCTCTTGAACCAGCATAAGCAGGATTAATAGTTTCTGTATTATACATGTATTGGGTATATTGGGCATCTTGTTGTGAATAACTTACAAATCCAATAAATAAAATTACTAAGAAAATTTTTTTTGTTTCCATCTATTTTTTATTTGTGTGTAATATATAAATAACCTGTTCTTTCTATTTTACTTCCGTTTGATTTTGTGTATTTTAATAAATAATAATACGTTCCTTCGGGTAATTTAGAATTTTGATTAAAGGTAAGCCTTCCTTCGGAAATTCCTCTAAAGGATTTTGACTCATTATTATAGCCTTCAACATTATAAACTAAAACTCCCCAACGGTTATATATTTCTATAGAATTTTCGGGATATCTTTCAATTCCTTGAATGTTTAAAAATTCATTAGTATCATCGGAATTTGCAGAAATATAATTGTGAATTATCACGTCACAGGAATCTGGAGAATTATCAAAATCACATGGGTCTTTGACTAAGATCGTCGCGATTGCAGTATCGCAATTATTTGGATTTACTATTTCACAAATTGAATAGGTAATGGTGTAAGTTCCTAATGGGGTTCCAGTTGGAACTATTAAATTTCCATTTATATCTATAAAAGAACCAGTTAAACCACCATTGTTGTCTAAAGTGAAAATAACGTCATTTGAAATCAAAGGGACAGCATTTAAAGTATCATTAGTGTATAAGGTTATGGAAGCTCCCGTTTGCGAATTAATAGGAGGGTTGTTAATATCGTTTATTGCATCAATAATTGGAGCCGTTACAAGAATAGTGATTGTTGCTTGATCACAATTAGTAGGATTTTGTTTTTCACAAATACTATAAGTAAGAATATAAGTTCCTGCAGGAGTTCCATTTGGAATAAATACAATTCCATTACTAGAAATAGCGACTCCGTTTATACCTCCGTTATTAACTACTAAAATATTTATTTCATCGGGAACTACAGGCAAATTATTAAAAGTATCTTGACCGTTTCCATTATTTGCAAAAATGGCACCTGCATTTCCCCCAATATAACCATTAATTGGATTTTGTGTTAAATTATCATTTATGGCATCTATAGGAATATTTTGTATACAATTAACTAAAAAATTAGGTGATGGTTTTGTAATTCCGCAAGTTCTAGTTCCAGAAACAGAATAATTTCCAGGAGCCGTTGGAATATAAGTTTGACTAGTTGCGCCTGGAATTAATATTCCATTAAAATACCATTGATAAGGCGCCAAACCTGGCTCTGCAGTTAATATAGATCCCGAACAAAACGTGGAAGAGGAGCTACTATAAATAGGTTGTTCTGGTGTTTCGCTAAAGGAAGAATAAAATCCTGCCATGCTAAATCCGCCGCCTTGTTCCACAATTGAAACACTCATTCTAGCTGTAGAATTTACTATTATCTCTTCCTGATTACTAACATTTGCATTAGTAAACCTAATAAGGTAATATCCTGTACTGCCTATTTGGAATCTTGAATTTCCAGATGCAGTTTCAATATTTACGCCATTAACATATACAATTGCTGTTGCATCGTTAATAAGTATGTTTCCCACATAAGGTAATTCGGTGTCTAAGTAACTTCTAAACTTTCTAATTTCAATTCTATTACTTCCAGAACATGCTTCTAAAGGAGGCGTCATAGACATGTCATTTTCACAATTATCCGCAACACCTTGATAAACAACAACTGGCCTTGAGGCTATTATGTTCGAAGAACTGTAAATAGTAGCAGAGTCCCCATGAAAAATTGTTTGATAATCGCCAGCATTAACCAATGTATAACTTGTAGTACCAATAAACAGCCCTAAGTTGTTATAATTTTTTACTTCAACAATTGTATTATTTTGAGTTGCAATTATAGTACTTTGTTCAGGCAAAAAAGTAGTAGTTCCCGGAGTACCTTTACCCCTAATAACAATATAATTAGTTCCAGCATTAACAACGGGCAATACTTGTGTAAATACACCATCGGTGCATCCACCTGGGGCGTCTCCCCAATTACCACTGTTTACAACAACAGACTTATTAGAGGTTAATAAAGAACCCATATTAGTTTGAAAGCAATAGGATTGACCAGCATTTAATGTAATTAATGAAGTGCCATTAAGACTAACTTGTGTGTTATTTGAAATTGCCATAACACTATATAAAGGGGCAGCAGCACTACCAATACCATTTAAACCTGAATAATCACTTCTATAATAGCCTAATCTAAATTCAACACCCAAGCCTTGATCTCCATAACTTGATAAGGAAGAATTACCTTTAATGTAGGAAGAATTACCTCCATTTATTTGATCACTTTCTACATTTCGTATACTAACTGCTATTTTATCAGTACTAGACACAATTAAACCATCTGCGTTATATAAAGTATTTGTAATATGTGCGGGAGTGCAAGCAGGACCGCAGGAAGGATTTGAAAAGCGATAACGTATTGGGGAACCTTGAACAACACTTAAAGAAGTTAATAAAACACCATTACTTGATTTAACTTCAACATTCAATGGGGTTGTGCTAGCAGTTGATACAATTAACTCATTTGCTTGATCAAAATAATACCATGGAGCTGGTGCAATATAATGTGTTTTGGAATATTGTGCATATAAATTATTCCCGATATTTAATAATACAAAGGTTAGAAATATTAATTTTTTGAAAGTTAGCTTATTCATAACTGATTTTTATTTTTCAATATTTTTATTTTCTAGTTCATTAATTAATAATACTTTGGGCAACCCCAACATCTATCATTTTTATCAAATTCATATGAAATAGATATTTCATAAACACCACCTGTTTTGCCTATTTTACTAGTATTAAAATCATAGGAATAACCAAATTTGAATCCTTCATATTTAAAACCAGCATAGGTATTTATAGAGGTTAAAAAGTGACTGTCAGGATTCGTAGGCATTGGATTTGTAGCAGCCAATACTCCAAAAGAAAAATTTCCTTTTACATATTGAGGGCCAATATCAAATCTACTATATTCGCCTTGTTTCATGAAATTCGTCAATAAGTAAATGCTGTCTTCATTTTCAAATCTTCCATAAGATGTATTTAAAGGAAATTCTATAGAGGAATGAACAGATAAAAATAAATCCAATTGGTTGTTTCCTTTATAAGACATCGAAATATTTGGGCGATTAAGATGTTTTAAAGTAACCCCAAACCAAGATTTTTCCGAATTAAAAAGCATCGAAGAACTGAAATCAAAAAAATTAATTCTATCATTTAATAATAATGGGTCGATACTAGTGTTGTTAATTACACCATTATTAATATCTATTTGATCCCCTAGCAATAGGTCTTGAAAACCAAAGCTCTTATTTCCGTATCCCAAAGATACACTTGGCCTAAAATACCAATCTTCGTTAATTTGAACTTTTAAAGCATAATTTAAATTAACTTGTGTGAAATTATATCTCGTGGTAGTTTCCTTATGATTTAATACACTTATTCCAATTCCGCTGTTAATTTCTTCAAACCAATTATCAACATAAGCATATTGTGTATTGATACTAAAATTAATTCCTGGCCATTGCGTTCTATGGATTATTCCTGCATTAGTAACCTCTTTTGCTCCAGCAAATGAGGAACTTATAGATTGAGGAATCATAAAAAACTGAGTAAATATTGGGTCTTGCGCTTTAACGAAACCGAAAATAAACAAGAAGCAAATTAATAGTATTGATTTTTTCATAATTAAAAATTATTTTAATAAAGTAAATGGCCCATTATAATTAATCTCTGCACCAAATAATGTAGTTGCTTTTACAACAATTATATAGTTTCCATTTTCACTTTCATGTCCATTTATTTTTCCGTCCCAACCAATTAAGGAAGTGCCAGCTTCTACATATAATAGCGAGCCCCAAGTATCGTAAACTCTCATTTCTACGATACCCATACAATTGAATTCTGGTTTAATTGTGTCATTTATAGTATCATTATTTCCAGGAGTAAATCCATTAGGAACTACCATATCATATCCTTTTGTTATTGCTATAGTTTCAGATACAGTATAAGTACAAGTTACTCCGCCTATGGCATAATTAACTACAAGTGTTATGGTATGATTTCCTATAGTTGTGAAATTATGAATAATAGAATTTGTATTTCCAACTGGAATCCCATCAATTAACCATTGAACACTTGTGTAATTTCCGGTAGAAATATTAGTTAGAGTAATTGGATCATTTACAGCATAATTTCCACAAATAGTTCCAGAATTTGATGAAATACTCATTAATGGATTTCCAATACTTGGTAAATTTACATTAACCGGTACTTGAACGGGAATACAACCTAAAGTATTTCCCTCTTGATCATTTACAAAAGCAGTGTAGTTTCCATTGACAGATGTTGTCATACATTGCGGATTAACCGGAGAACAAGTATTTCCTCCTGACCAACTGTAAGTATATCCTGGAACGCCTCCATTTGCAAATACATAATTAGTTTGACTTACTTCTTTAATCGGACAATTAACATTAACATTAGTTGTTGCAAATGCTGTTAAAGGGGTTGGCCTTGTTAAAGTTACTGTTTGACTTGCAGCTGGACAATTATTTATGTCGGTTATTGAAATTGTGTATGGCCCAGCACTTAAACCAGTTAAACACCATTCACCAGGAATAGTTGTAGATTGAACCCAACCTGTGCCTACAGGAAATGGGGCTGTTCCACCAGTAATTTTAATACAAATAGATCCATTGTCATATAACCTATTAGGAAAACAATTAGGATTTGTTACACTTTTAATTGTAAATGCTAATAATGCAGGTTGTGTGACAGTAATTGTTGTTCGTGCAATACAACCATTAGCATCAACTACATTATAGTTGTAGGTGCCTACAACGACAGTTTGATTTCCTGTATTTCCAAAATATCCAGGAGTTCCTCCAGTTCCAAAAACAGAAATTATAGCCGTTCCTCCATAACATAAAATAGGGGATGTAATAATAGCATTTGCAACCAATAATGGTGGCTCTGTTACCGTTATAGTTACACTAGATAAGCAATTATTTGAATCTTTTACTATATAAGTATAAGTTCCAGCAGGGACACCTCCATGAATTCCTATATCACCCGTATATCCTGTGCCAACTACTCCGCCAGTTGCACTTACTGAGATAGTAGCAGTGCCACCTTTACATAAAATTGGGGAGGTAATTGTTGCAGTAGCTACTACAAGAGATGGCTCAGTAACAGTGAAAGGCAGTGTAACAGCAGAACATCCATTTGCATCACTAATAGAATAAGTTCCGGTACCTGCATTTACAATTATTGGACCTGTTCCAGTATATAAAGGAGTTCCACCACTACCAGAAATTGTAATCACTCCAGTATTTCCATTACACAATATTGGTGATGTCACCGAAGCTGTTGCTACTAAAACAGGTGGTTGTGTAACATTTATTTGAACTGTCTTAGAACATCCATTTGCATCTGTAACGGTGAATGGAATGCCAAGTCCTGCAGGAACTAAAAAGGATCCAATTCCTGAATATCCGGGAGTCCCTCCAACTGCTGAAACAGTAACAGTTGCATTTCCACCATTACATGCAATAGGCGAGGTAATAACAGCAATTACTTGTAAAAGAGGAGGTTGAGGAACAACAATAGATACTGTTGCCTGACAACCATTTACATCAGTAATTGTGTAAATCGGAGACATGCCTGCAGGTACACCTGTATGAATTCCTATAGCACCAAAATAGCCGGGTAGATTACTAGATGGAGTACCGCCGGTACCTGATACAGAAATAGTAGCAGTACCACCAAAACATAAAATAGGAGTAGTTACTATTGCAGTGGCTACTAATAATGGTGGTGGCGTATTAGTTCCATTCAGAATAAATTGACAACCATTAGAATCTGTTATGATACAATTAAATGCTCCAACAGGGATATTACTTACTACAGGAGTTGTAATTCCATTTGACCATAAAAATGTATAACCACCGGTTCCTCCACTTGGAATTGCTTGATAAATTGCTTGATTTCCAAAACATAAAGCTTGAGTAACAACTTGTAAAGTAGCACTAACAGGAGTAGAGGGTTGGGTTAGCACAAAATTTCTAATGATATCTGGGCAATTATTTAAAGAATCATGAATTACAGCTGTATAAGAGCCTGCCGACAAACCAGAAAATATAGCTGGATTTGAAAGTGTAATACCACCAGGATTTAATGTAATACTAATTCCAGAATTTATTCCACCAGTTACATTTATTCCAATTGATCCATTGTTACCTCCATTACACGAAACTTCATAGCCATTATAATTAGATACTGTAGAATTCACAGCTAATGGTGCAGGATTGGTAATGGTATAAGGCCCAAATTGTCTTTGACAATTTACGCCGTCGGTAACCACAAGAAAATAAGTACCTCCACATAAATTTTGTAGAATACTAGTGTTAGTTAGTGTTAAAGAATTTGTAATCGGAATATTATTTCCAGGTGCAATAACTTCATACCATTGGAATTGATATGGATTTGTTACTGAAGCAAATGGGGTTCCTCCAGTAATTACTACTTGAATAATTCCATTGCAAGACGATGGTATATCACAATTAGTATTGTTTACAGGATTTACCGAAGGCACAGAAATCATAGCAGGAGGAACTGTTACTGTGAACGGAAAACGGTAGGTACAAGAATACGAATCGGTAATATCAACAGTATAATTTCCTGTACATAGATTTGTTTGGGTAGAAGTTGTTCCAGGAATACTCCATTGATAAGTAAAAATCCCACTTCCTGTTGGCGTTGGATTCAAAGTTATACTTCCATTACATAGCGGTGGAAAAGAATTACATAAAATATTTCCAACAACTTCATTAGGAATTACCTTTGGGTTTACAGTTATTGTAATTGTAAATGAAGCTCCTTGACAACTTCCGGTAATAGGTGTTACATGATAAACAACATTATGAGGAACTGTATCGTTATTATTTAATGTTTGAGAAATACTTGGTAATGGCGATGATAAATTATCCGAAGCTCCAGTAACTAATGGACTAGATATTGGGTCAACAAACCAAATATATTGAGTTCCAGGCGGAACAATTTCTGGATAAGTAGATCCAGCTGGTATAACATTGAATGTTTCGCCACTACAAATTGGTGCAGTTTTATTAGGAATAAATGCAATTGAATCTATTTCAACTTTTGAAATATTTGATGTCAATGATCCACATCCTCCATTTGCATATTGAATAACACAATAATAATAAGTTATTCCAGGCATTGATGAATTTGGGTTGTATATAGTTCCAGTTGCTCCAGCAATTGCTATGCCACCATATGCTGGGATTATGTTTGAATACCATTGATAAGTTGGAATACCAGCACCATTTATTACACTAACGCTAATATCCGTTGTCGGATCATTTTGACAAACTATTTGATTTGGAATTGGTTGTACGCTAATTATAGGAACAGCCACAACAGTTACTTGGCATGAGAGAGATGTTACAGAACAACCAAGTCCTGTTTGAGTAATAATACAATAATAATATCTAATACCTACTACTGAATTTAATGGAGTAAAAGCAGGATTTATAGCACCCGAAATTAATGTTCCTGTTAAAATATTCGATGTGTTATTACTATACCACTGGTAGCTATAAGCACCTACTCCTCCTGTTGGAGTCACCACTAAATCTGTTGGGGTAGTTCCTTGGCAAATGGTTTGAGTACTTGGAGTAATGGTAACTAATGGATCCGCTACAACATGCACCAAAGCATTATTACTTGAAATACTGCC
>CANGWK010000043.1 GCA_947457615.1 Flavobacteriaceae bacterium | reverse complement strand
TTGATTTACTTCCATAATCAATCCGGGTAAACCCCAATATTTATTTGGGCCTTGGCTTACCGGAATTTCAGGATTGTACCAAACAGTTATAATTTCGTCTTCTGGTTTTTCCAAATTTAAGAAACTTGTTTTATTATTAGTTTGCTTTTCCTTTTCAGCTTCATATTCTTCAAGTTCCTTTTTAGTAACTTTTATAATCGACACAGCTTTATAACAAATATAATCTCCTATTTTTTTTGTTTCTTGCTTTAATTCCCAATTGTAATTTTTTAACGTATCGGAAATTAAATAATTCTTATTAGCAAATTCTTCGGCTTTGAGATATCTTTTAGTTTGGATGTTTTTATAAAGCTCACCTTCTATATCTGAACCAAAATTTACATTGCCAGACCTTGATTCTTGAAGTTTCTGTTCCTGCTGGTATATAGATTCTATTTTGTTGAAATTTAAAATAAAGGTTTTTTCAAACATTTTACTCATCTTTTCATTCAATTCTTTTGCCTTTTCTTCACTCATTCCTTCTACATGAAAAACCACATTATTTAATTGTTTTGAAACATAAATCGCTCTGCCGTGAAAATCTTGTGCCTTGGCCACACTAATAAATAGGATTAGAAAGTAAAGACTTTTTTTTAAATTGTTTTTCATTTAGTTATTTTTAATTTATTAATGATTGTAATTTTATTTCTTGTTTAAAGTTTACTAAATAGCCCTGATTGTAGTGGAAATCCTTTTCAACTACAATCACGCCTTTTATTTGTGCAGAAAGCGAAAAAGAGATTAGAAGAAATAGTGCTGCTTTTTTCAATTAATTTAAGTTTAATTAATTTTTAAAATTATATTTAACACCAAAATTCATCAAATTATTCTGGGTTAAATATTCATTTTTACCAAAAAAAGCATCACTATAACCTTTAGATGCGCCATTAAAATACTCAAAATCAAGATATAAAGCAAGCTTTTTATTTAAGAAATAATTTAATCCATAACCACTATTAATTCCTGCATATTGTTTTGGATAATCTGTAGTTAAATTTGGTGAGTAATTATAGTATTTGCTTTTTGTTTCAAAATTATAGGTGGGACCAATTTTTATACTTCCGCCTAAATTTTTATAAATTCTAAACTCCCATTTAATATCAATTGGTATAGAAACTACCGCTCCATTAAAAGTGCCATAATAGGGATCGGAATCCAAATTTAAAAAACCTCCGCTACTACTATGACCTGGTTTATAGAATGAAACTCCCGTTTCATAATATTTAATTCTGCTGGATAAACTCCAATGCCTTGAAAAATAGTATTCTGCACCTATTCCTGCCTGTAATGGAAAATAACTTTTTGAATTACTATCCATAAACGAACTAACTTTATTACGTCCTATTTCTATTCCAAAATAACAACTGCCTTTTGGATTGATTATAGTTTGAGAAAATACTATATTTTGTATCGAACAAAAAACAATTAGTAACATTATGGTTTTTAGATTATTATGAAACATATTTAACTAGTTATTTGTGATTTATCAAATATAATAAAAAAGCGCAAAGTCAAAAGTATCAATGATAAGAAAAATACTTGAAGTCTTACGATTTCAGACTATTATTAGCCTCTTCTCTTAACAAAATTAAAAATACTCTCAAAATTCGCAATCCTGCCAATTGGCTGTTACCAGATGTATTTATTGAAATATAACAGGTTTGGATGATTTCGGTATTTTTACAATATGAAATTCTTGCGTCATAACAGTTGCAATTGATGGTTGATAAATTTTTTCCACTGTAACTGTAATATTGTTTAAATTCTCGGCAATACTTGAAATATTTATTTTATTAGTTGGATTTCCATATACCTCATCAAAAACTGCAATTAATTGATAAGTGTTAAAATCAACATTCGTAGTTTCTGTAAAATTAGCTAATCTAAATTGGTCAATTAAGTTAATTGTATTATTCCAATCAGCACTATTGTAGTATACTACATTTTGAGGCAAGATGTTTTCAGAGCCCATTAATTGGCCTTTAGCAATTAGTATTGGTGTAATTGTTTGATTAGTGAAGTTTTCTGTTTCTGTTGACTTACTGCAACTAATTAGCAACAAAAGAACAAATGATGAGATTACTTTTTTCATAATTTTTAGTTTTAAAAATATTTTAAATTTAGTGAATTACTTTGTATATACTTAAGAATAATATGATTGACAATAAATAATTTTCATTTTTTTTAATATTGCTGTCTTAAATTTAATTTTCATAATAGACATTTATTCTTCTATCTTTTCAAATCCACGATTGAGCGGATTTTCAATAAGTTCCCGACATCTAATTCAAAACAAGTATAATAAAAGAACTACAACTTTTAATTGTTATGTTTTATTACTCCAATTGTGGGGTAAAGTATTTTTTTTTGCTGATTTTTTCGCTGCTTTTTTTAATTTAAATTTTATTGTTGAATTAGAGTGTATTTATCACCATTTGATTTTGTCAATATCAGAATGTTGCCATTCAAATTATAGTTCCATTCTCCGTTTAAGATTAAAGTCCAATCAAAATCAGCAGTCCACGCACATTTACTATCAAAAGTTATAGTGTTGCCTGAAATCAAATAGGTTCCGTTACAAAGTGCCGGGAATTTTTGAATAGCACTTTGTCCATTAAATGAACCGTTTACTAAATTCAATTGTACATTTGAACTAACTCCATTTCGTTCAAAAATTCCTGTATAATTACCATTAGTAATTGGCGATTTCATAACTTCTTCGCTTTTGTTACAACTAATTGTAATAATTAGTAAAGTCAAGAAAAAAAAGATTTTTGTTTTCATAAAGTTTTTTTAGTGTTATTTATTTGTCTGTGCTTATTGACTTCTAGCTAGAAACAGTTCCTACTTGAGAAGGGACTAACATGGCAGCACTAGTTTTGGCAACTACTCCTAACGCTTCCCAACCTAAAATTCTATTCACCCAAGTAAAAATGGCACCATTGGGTTTAAACCCTACATAATGATTTTCTAAACTAATTTTAGAGAAGCATTTTTCCCCAAGCAGAGCAGTAAAAATATAAAAATGCATTTTAATTTATTTTTTTAATTTAAATTGTATTTTAAGTTTATTTAATATAAAAGGGAATTTTACAATTCAATATGCCCACAATATTCGCATCTATTCTTTAACAATTTTTTCCACTTTACTTCCTGTATTGGTAGTGATTTTTAAGAAATAAATTCCGTTCGTTTTATTCGAAAGGTTTATAGTAGTGGTTATGTCTTCAACCAATTTAGTTTCTAATAATCTTCCTTGAATATCATAAACCTGTATCGCTTTGATATTGAAATTGCTGTTAATATTTACATTTGACGAAGTCGGATTAGGTGAAACTATTATCGAATCATCAATTACAAATTGACCATTATTTAACAATTGAAAAGTGGTGTTAGCCATTCCGGTATTGATTGGCGCATTGTAATCAAAGAAAATGTCTGCGTTTTTACTAACCATATCGCCATTAACCAAATTATTTTTTGTTTTAATTTTAAACAACACGTTGCCATGACCTCCAGAATCCAACATTATATTCTGAAATATAAATTCGACAACATTCCCAGTGATTTTGGTATAAGCAGGATTGGAAGTATTGAGCATTTGCAAAGAATTGACATCATATTTTGAAGTGTCAATAACGGCTTTTACCACAATATTTTCTGCAGGATATGTTCCTGTATTTTCAAAATTCACACCATAATGTAAATAACTTCCTATTAAAGATGGTGGCACAATAGCACCTTCCATACAAGTAATATTATTAGGATCATATGAACCAACCACAGTTTGATCGTAGTTAAACGCATTATCTAAAGGATTCTCATCAGAAGTCACAGTAGTTATTGATGCATTGAAACTCAAAACATCTCCAATATTTACTGGTGGTATTAAAGTTGGTTCATTTACATGCAACGTAACGTAAAAACTCCTATTTTCAAACGGCAGCAAATTAGTATAACTCCAATTCATTACTCCTGTGCTCTGAGAGTCTGCAGTTACAGTTGCCGAAACATTTTCTAAAAAAGCATCATTATAATTAAAAATCACATTACCTGAAACCGCTTGATTGCCTTTGTTTTTATATACTATTTTATATACTGCATCAAAGCCCGGACGAGCAGTTATAATTGGTTCTATAACCACCTCAACATCGGTATGGGTTCCATTGGCAGCGATACAAAAGTTTTGTGTTGTGGTATTATTATTGTTATCCGCAAAAGGAATGGTTGCTGTTGCTGGAGAAAAAGTAAACCAAGTTGGGTTTTCTATATCTAGTGTTAAATTAAAACTTCCTGTTTGGGTGTAGAAATTATAAGTTCCTTGATTATTAGTAAAAGTAGCTCCTGCAGCTGTCCCATCGTTGATATTAATTCTAATATTAGGTTGTGGCAAATCACTAGCATCGCAACCATTATTGTTGGCATCGAATTTAATTTGTCCAGATATAGTGTTGTGATTTCCGCCTGGAGTGAAGGAGCAACCTTCACCAATAACAGCCCAAGGACTAAAATTGGTTGAATTGCATATAGACCTAACAAAAAACACATTACAAACTGGTGCTAGACCAGTCAAGATAAATGGATTACTTGCAGCAAATATTCCAGAAGTTGGCATCGGATCACCAATACTATAATTTGGTATTACTGCAACTTCCCAAGAATTAGCTGTTCCGTTTTCAGTCCAACTCAAAGTGGTTTGACCTAAACCTCCGGAAGCAATTAAATTTGATGGAGTTGGACATTGTGCATTACTTGTTAAGTTTACTATTAAAATGATAAATGGTATTATTTTCTTCATAGTTTTTACTTATTTAGTTTATTAATATTTATTATTTTTTTATCGTTCAATTTTTCTTAGGTTTCTGCCAACCTCAATATTCGCATCTATTCCTTTACAATTTTTTCCACTTTACTTCCTGTATCGGTAGTGATTTTTAAGAAATAAATTCCGTTCGTTTTATCCGAAAGGTTTATAGTAGTGGTTACGTCTTCAACCAATTTAGTTTCTAATAATCTTCCTTGTATATCATAAACCTGTATTGATTTGATATTGAAATTGCTGTTGATATTGATATTTGACGAAGACGGATTAGGTGAAACTACAATCGAATCATCAATTACAAATAGACCATTATTTAACAATTGAAAAGTGGTGTTAGCCATTCCGGTATTGATTGGTACATTGTAATCAAAGAAAATGTCTGCGTTTTTACTAACCATATCGCCATTAACCAAATTATTTTTTGTTTTAATTTTAAACAACACGTTGCCATGACCT
Source organism: Flavobacteriaceae bacterium (assembly GCA_947457615.1). Taxonomy (GTDB): domain Bacteria; phylum Bacteroidota; class Bacteroidia; order Flavobacteriales; family Flavobacteriaceae; genus Flavobacterium. Next base: position 6,555 of record CANGWK010000043.1, on the reverse strand, counting down.
CCAGATTCCAACATTATATTCTGAAATATAAATTCAATAGCATTCTCCGTGATTTTGGTATAAGCAGGATTGGAAGTATTTAGCATTTGCAAAGAATTGACATCATATTTTGTAATGTCAATAACGACTTTTACCACAATATTTTCTGCTGGATAAGTACCTGTATTTTCAAAATTTACACCATAATGTAAATAACTTCCAATATTTGATATTGGAGCAATATCGCCTTCAAGACAAGTGATATTATTTGGGTCAAACGAACCAACAACGGTTTGATTGTAGGTAAATGTATTATCCGAAGGATTTTCATCACCATTATTAAGTATTGCAACATTAAAATTTAAAACATCGCCAATGTTTACTGCTGGTGTATCTGTAGGAGCATTTACATGCAACGTAACATAAAAACTCCTATTTTCAAACGGCAGCAAATTAGTATAACTCCAATTCATTACTCCTGTGCTTTGAGAATTTGGAATTACAGTTACCGAAACATCATCTAAAAAAGCATCATTATAATTAAAAATCACATTACCTGAAACCGCTTGATTGCCTTTGTTTTTATATACTATTTTATATACTGCATCAAAGCCCGGACGAGCATTTGTACTTGGCTCTATAACCACCTCAACATCGGTATGGGTTCCATTGGCAGCGATACAAAAGTTTTGTGTTGTAGTATTATTATTGTTATCCGCAAAAGGAATCGTAGCAGTTGCTGGAGAAATAGTAAACCAAGTTGGGTTTTCTGTATCTGGTGTTAAATTAAAACTTCCTGTTTGGGTGTAGAAATTATAAGTTCCTTGATTATTAGTAAAAGTGGCACCTGCAGCTGTCCCATCGTTGATATTAATTCTAATATTAGGTTGTGGCAAATCACTAGCATCGCAACCATTATTGTTGGCATCGAATTTAATAGCTCCTGATATGGTGTTGTGATTTCCTCCGGGAGTGAAGGAGCAGTAGGAATTACAAACTGTGCTTGACAATCCGAACGAGTCTAACTGATTATGCAAAGACATTATTTGAGAATCATCAGCACATATATATAACAAGTTAGGAAGATTTGGAGGATCAGAAGGAGAATTTGCAAAAAAAATTGTTTCGTTTTTGCCATTCTTCATGAAAACACTTGTCAACATTGGATTATTAAAAAAAGTTAAACCTTGTAATGATGTATTTTCAATAAAATCTAAAGTCAAAAATTGATTCCCTTGACACGCTACATTTTGAAGGTTAGATAATCCATTAAAATCAATTTCTGTTATTTGATTATTAATTATTCCTAAATAACTTAATGATAACAAAGTATTAATTGATAAACTAGTTAGCTGATTATTTCCACAACTTAATGTATTAATATTCGGGAAAACAGAGGTGTTTATGGATGTTAAGTTATTTCCATCACATTCTAAAGTAAGTAAAGTGTTAGTCAATTGTAAATTAAAAGACGTTAAATGATTATTATTACAATAGATATATTTAATATTGGACAAACCACTTAACAAGACTGACGTTACATTATTATCAGAAAAATATAAAAATCTTAAATTTGATAGCCCGTCAAAATTTAAAGATGATAATAGATTATTTCCACAATTTAAAGTTTCAAGGTGAATTAATCCATGTACATCTAAAAAAGTAAGTTGATTATATCCACAATATATTTCAACTACATTTGTTAAATATGAAAAATTAAGATTTGTTAATTGATTATTTGAACAATCGAACTTTGTGATAGAATTAGATTCATCAAAATTCAATGAACTTGTGTTGTTATTTTTACAGGAAAACTCATTCAAATGAGTCAGATTTGAAATATCAATATTAGTTAAATTATTATTATCTACATTTAATATTTGCAAATTATTAGCCCCCGAAACATTTAAGCTTGTCAAAATATTATAATCACTATATAATTTTTGTAAACTGGTTAAGTTTGACACATCTAATACCGTTAGATTATTATAACCACAGGCCAAATAATTTAAATTTATCAATGTGCTTATGTTCAAACTATTTAAACTATCTGATTGACATCTTAATTTAGTCAAATTTGAGAGATTTGTCAGATTTAAATTTATTAAACTTGAATTAGATGAACAATCCAAATATTGAAGATTAGGAAAAATACTTGAATCTAAACTTGTTAAACTATTACCAGAACATGAAAACTCTTTTAAATTTGTGAGTCCATTCAAATTAAGTATACTAATCGAGTTAACATCTATCTGCAAAACCTCTAAATTTAATAAATTATTTAAAGTAAAACTTGTTAGATTATTATTTCCACAATTTAAATGTTTCATATTATTAAAATTTTGTATACCTGACAAATCAGCTATGTTTGACAATGAAACATTTAGATAAGATACAGTCAAAGCTTCACCTAGCTGAATTTGATTATCATCATTTATGTCAATTTTAATTGGTACATTTAATGAATTGAACGCAATAGTATTACTCGGACTTGCACTTAATAACTTTGCCTTAAAATTCGCATCGGGTATATTCACTATCTGCCCAAACGTCATTCCAGAAAACAGCACAAGCAGGTAAAACATTTTTTGTAAAAATTTATTTTTTAAGCGCATTGCAAATTGGGGATTTAGTGTTGTTTTCATAATTCTATTATCTTTTGTTTATATTCTATTTTATATTCTCCTAAAAAATTCAACTATTCATTTGTTTAGCTAAAATTTCTTGCAATTGTTCTCTCTTTCGTTGTGCTATCGGAATAGTACTATTATCTGCCATAATAACATAACCCCCATCTTTTTTGATATACGATTTCAAATAGGTCAAATTAATTAAATGCGATTGATGAACACGCACAAATCCATGTTCGGTTAACAATTCATCGTACTCTTTCAAGGTTTTCGATATTAATATTGGCTTACTATTTTTAATATGAAACAAGGTATAATTGTCTTGGCTTTCGCATCGTATAATATCGCTAATTTCGAAAAGATGCATCCCATCGGAATTTGAAAGTGCAATACGTTTAAAATTATCTACTTTCTTGCGAATGTTTTCTAGCAACAAATCGATGTGGGCATAATTATCTGTTTTTTCCAAAACGTCTTTTATCTTTTCAATCACTTTTTCCAATTCGTCTGGATCTACAGGCTTTAAAAGAAAATCCAAAGCACTAAACCGAAATGCTTTTATTGCATATTGCTCATGAGCCGTAATAAAAACTATATGCGAAGTGGTTTTTCCGTTTTTAGTTGCCAATTGTTCCAGAATGTCAAATCCGGTTCCGTCGTTCAACTGAATGTCTAAAAATACCACTTGCGGCTGCTGATTTGTTATGGCTTCAATTCCAGTAACCACGCTATCTGCCTCCCCAATAATTTTAATATTGGGTGCATAAAGCGCAAGCAAACCTTTCATGCCACTTCTTAAATTGTCGTCGTCGTCTATTAATAGTGCTGTAATCATATTTTTTTTGGTCTTGGGTTTTGGGTTTTTGTACGTACTGATCTATATAATCGGTCGGCACCGACAGGTCGCGACCTGTACCTACAACGTGATATATTGAATTGGTAAATGCAACACCACTTTGGTTCCTAGTACCTCATTATTATTTTTAATTTCTTCTATACTAAAATCGGCCTTCTTATTAGTAGACGATGCAATCATCTTAAATCGTTTTTTTGTAATATCCAATGCCAACGATTTATGAACTCCCACGGAATTTTCTTTCATCAATTTAGATTTTTCAAAACCAATTCCGTTATCCTCGATAACACAAATCAAACTTTGATTATCTACTGAAAAATGAATGTTTATTTGACCTTGCTCTTTTTTAGGAATTACCCCATGAATAATAGCATTTTCTACAAAAGGTTGTAATAACAAAGGGGGTAAAGCAACATCATCGTCAATATCCTTGCTTTTTAAAATAGTAAAATTAAATTTATTGTTGAAACGTAATTGTTCCAGTTCGAGATAATTCTGCAAACTTTCAATTTCTTTATCAATCGGAATTAATGATTCTTTAGAATATTCTAGAGTCAATCGCATTAGTTTAGAAAATTTCGCCAAATATTTAATCGCAGATTCGGACCCGTTATTTAAAATAAAACTAGAAATAGATCCCAAACAATTAAACACAAAATGTGGATTCATTTGCAAATGCAGTGCTTTTTGTTCGTATTCAGCCAGCTCTTTTTGAAGAGTCAACCTTTTTCGCAATTGGATTCTACTATAAATTAAAAAACCAATTCCAAACAACAATATGCCTAACAATATTGCAAAAAACAATTCTAGTTTGCTTTTTTTGGATTGTTCTTCAAGTAGTAATTCTCTTTTTTCTAATTCTTTTTTCTGTAAAACCTCGCGTTTCTCGAACTCATAATTCATTTCGGCTTCTATCCCTTTGCGAATGTTTTCTGCATTTGTCAAACTATCTTTAGCATGACTGTACAATTTAAAATGCTCTAATGCCGCATTAGGATTATTTAGTTTGGAATAAATGGTGCTTAACAATTCTTCCGAAAGCATTGTTTGCTCCAAGATACCCAAATCCTTAGCCAATTGCAACGCCCGAGTAGCATTTGCGAAAGCATCTTGCAATTTATTTTGTTCCAAATACAACTGACTCAAATAAATGTATGTATCTGCAACACCAAATTTATCGTCAATAATTTTAAAAGTGCTTATGGCAAGATTCCAGTTTTCAATTGCCTTTACAGCATTGGCTTGAGATTTACAAAACAATCCGAAATTGTTATACCATTCACCCAAAGCACGAGTATTTGGGTTTTTCTCAAAACTCGTTTTTGCTTTGTTGTAATAATTCAATGCTTTATCAAAATCTTTTTGCTTGAGGTAGCCGTTGGCAATGTTGGTATAGGTAATCCCAATATTAGGGTCGTGCAATTCCTCCTGAATTTTTTGTGCTTTTATAAAATAAGTCAACGCCTTAAAATCATTTAACTCCGATTTATATACGATACCTATATTATTATAGACTTTGGCGCATTTGGGTAAATCCTGAATTGCTTCATATATTCGGGAGGCTTTCAAGTAAAACTGCAGCGCTTTAGCATAATTACTTTGCTCTGAAAACACCACGCCAATACTTCCGTAGGCTTTTGCCAAACCTTTTTTAATGTCCAAATCAGTACTCGATTCTTTTTCAAAAAGTTGTTGTGCTTTAGCAAAATAGGATAATGCTTTTGGATAATTTCCCGAAATAATATTGTAGTTTCCAAGATTAAGATAGGCATTGCCCTGGGCAATTGGGAAGTTTATTTTAGTTGCTAATTCTAATGCTTTGGTAGCATAATCCAATATTTTTTTGGGATTGGATGTTTTATACTCATCTGCAATAGCGTTCCAAGTTTTGGCTCTATCAATGTCATTTTTAGTCTGGCGCGCTACTAAAAGCAAACTATCTATAGTTTTACTCTGCGAATGAGCAAAGGAAAAATTTAGTACTACAAAATACAAAAACACTTTTAGTTTCATCTATTTGAAAATTGATATTCAAATATACTACTTCCGTTTTGTAATAAATAAGCAAATTAGAATTTGATGGGTTTGGATTAGAATTTGATTAAGAAGACTATAAATACTAATTTTTTATTTCGCACTGAATGAATTAGTTCGATTAGCATTAAATAAATAAAAAGTCCGTTTGATGATTTTTAAGAATAATTAGTATATTTGAAATAAATAAAGTAGGGCATTAGTCAGACAAATCAACCCAATATTGGGGTGATAGGTCTGATTTTGTAAGGCCTATATACAAGTTACCAGCAATTATGAAACTACATCTTAATTTATACGTATTTCTAATTATCAGCCTTTCAGCTTTTGGTCAAACCAATGTCGACTTGCAAACTAAATTAGACACCTTTAAATATTTTTCGATTTCAGATGTTAATTTTAACAAATACGAACTTCCTGATAATTTTAAAAAGCCTGAAAATTGGAAACAAGCCGACAAAGAGAGAAAAGGTATTATGGGTGACTTCTTCGGCAACTCCTACTCTAAAAAATTTGACTTGAAGAAGGCTTTAGAAATTATTGATAGTGCTACTCAATTTTCTGAAATTCGCTCTGCAAAAAGTTGGTGTATAAACAATTACTCGAAAGCATTTCCATATTTGGTGGCAAGATTATCAGACAAACGAAAAATTGGGCTCGAAAATACTGCAGATTTAATTATCTGGGATAGAATTCAAACTGGTGATCTAAAATTTGATGGACATGGAGGTGGAATAGACGAGGACATTTTTACTGTCGCTGGAAGAGCTTCATGGATTTTAAATCAATTGACAGGAGAAAATTTTGCGGTTGTTCACGGAAACTTGACTGAAGAGCAATCAGAAGACTTTAAACTAAAATGGCTAAAATATTTAGAAAAGTTAAAATTATAACTGCTGGTAACAGCGGTAGCTGTTGCGCAACTCTCCTAAAAAGTAAAATTTCAAAAAAAGAATAAAATTAAACCTCGTTTAAGTCAATTTAAGCGAGGTTAATTTTTGGATTTAAGTTGAGTTTTGTAAAAAAGGAAAGGCTTAAAAACAAGCTTTTCAAGTT
>CANGWK010000042.1 GCA_947457615.1 Flavobacteriaceae bacterium | reverse complement strand
ACATGAAAAAAGTGGGTAGTTTTTTATTGCCAAATTAACCTCAAAATTAGGTGGTCAATTTGCTCCGGAAAGTGGTGGTCAATTTGCTCCGGAAATGGTGGTCAATTTAGACTGGAAAGTGGTGGTCAATTTGACCGGATTTTCCAGTTTGACTAAAAAATAAACGAAGGCAAAATTTACCTTCAAAAAACAAACGAGAGTAAATTTTAACTGTATTTACACTCGAATATAAATCGGAAGTAATAAACACCATCTTATAAATCTACCTAAAATTTATTCAAAACATCTTGTGGAAGAACTATTCAGATTACCATATACAAAAAGAAGCTAATTTGAAAAAGCGGGATTAGGTAATCTAAAAACAGGCGGTAACTATTTAATAGAACTTGAAAAGGAAGGTTTTTTAAAAGTGAGCAAGAAGGTAAAGAAAAATTATATCTAAATTTTATATTGTTAGAAATTTTTAGTGTTAAATAAATAAAGGATAACTTATTATGACAGACATTTAAAAATGAAATTTCAACTAAATTTTTATTAAAAAAATCAAATAAATAATTATTATTTAGGATAATTTTTGTAGGTTTGTTATGGTGCAAACCTGACCTGAAAAAAGTAGTTACCCTATAGGTAACCCTATGGCGATTTACAAAACGGGAAGTGCTGAAAACATTGATAAAAATACAAGGGTTATGGAGCCTCTTTACTCCGCTTTAAACAAACCCTAACCACTCTTAATCAGTAAGTTAATATTTTTTATTTGTTAAATATTTAATTCCTAAATATATTTCTTACACTAAAAATTATAAATAGTATTCTAATCCTTACTAAAACCATTTTCTAGTAAATAAACCAACTAGTGATTGTGGTGAAAAAGCAATAATAAACCTTATTTTTTCGGCATATTTAGTCTGCGTTATTTCAAATCCATTACTAGATTGCACGGGAAAATACAATTCGAAATAATCAGTAACTAAGTTCAATCGGATACCACTGTCGTATAAAAATCGCGCTTCTTGTTGTTTGTTTTTCATTAAACCAGCATCTCCATAAACTTCAATCCAATTCCAAATATTGAAACTTCCATTAGCTGTTGTAATCCACTCATTTGCGAAAGGATTAACCAACTTAGATTTGAATCCACCTTCGGCTTGAATGAATTGTTGGCTGAAAATTCCGGTACTTTCGGAGCGTCCTAAATAGTTATAATCAAATAAATAATCGGTAGCTCTATCTAAAGAAAAACTAAAATAATTCGATTCGGTTTTGTTGTACATGAAAATACCTGCATACAATCGCAAATTTATCTGGCGGTTATCATCAAAAAGTCTCCTAAAACTGATACTCGTAGAGGCTTTTCCAAATTTTGATGCCAGTTGAAAATCTGTAGTATATCCAAAAAGTTTTGTAATTTCAGATTTAGAATTGCTAAACCTTAAATTAAAAATAGAGTAATTACCTTCTGTACTTGTTTTTACAAAATCACTCGCCTCCCGGTTTACATATACTTGTCGCACCAACAAACTTTTGTAATGGTTATCCCTAAAATCATTTTCTCTAAATCGAAAAATAACATAGGGATTTATCTTTTTATAATAAGCGTCTGGCGCATAATGGTAATTTTCGCCACTCAACCCATAGCGAACAGAATACATTTTGCTATCGCGATTGTATTGATTTATATTTAAAGAAAACCTTCCTGAAAAGGAGCTTGTTTTAGAAGAATAGGAGGGAGTTATGTCAAAATTAAAGGGTTTATCTAGGATTGTTTTATTGTGAAAATTCATACCCGGAATAAAACCATCATAGAAATTGTATTCTAAGGTTGGTACATACAAAATCTGGTTATAATTTGGATCCTCTAAATCCTTCATGAAATTAAATTTAATCGGTCTGTTGCATAAACTAAAAGGCTTTAGCGATTTCCAATTGTTTCTTTGGTTGTATTCGGGAACCACGTTTTTATAATTAATTACAATTTTGTCTGCATCAAATCTTTTAAATGAATAAATGCTGTCTTCCTTAACATTTGCTATCCATTCTTTGAATACGATTTCCTTATTTTTAATTCCGTAAATTGGAATAGGAACTGAAACGCCTGTTTTATTTTTTAGTTTAAAAGATACGCTATCGGATGTTTTGTTAACAGACGTAAACTTATAATCGATAATTTTTCTGGAATGGATAATGGTGTTGAAAAACCAATCGGTGTTTTTAGTCGAATTAGTATTTAAAATGGACTGAAATTTATTAGTATTGGTTGTGTTTTTATTGGAATAAGAAACAAATTCGGTAATACTTTTCTTCAAATTTTCCTCTCCTATAAAATCTGCTAAATATCTAAAGCTTAAACCTGCTCGGTATTTAGAAGCAATTTTTTCGTTAAATTTTATCAAAGTATTTTTAGGATCTCCTAGAGGTTGGTCTAGATTTTTACGAGCCATTAGCATATAAAAATAGCTGTATTGCTCATTAAAGTCTAGCGAAACCAAATTGTATCCTCTTAAAATTCGGAGTTTGCCAATACTCCCCATCATTTTAGCATCTGGGTAGTTTTCATCTATATATTGCATCATATAATAGATTTGAATTGCGTCAAAAATCCAATTGTCTTTTCGGGCATCTAATTGCAAAGTGGTTTTTAAATAGTTATTTAAATACGTCTTTAAAAACTTCAATTCATAAAGATAATTATCCGTAAAAGGATTTATAAACGATGGCAATTGATTCAATCCATAAAAAGGATTTTGCTCATAATCTAACTGGGAAACCGTAATTTTTGATTTTGGATAGTTGCCTATATTAGAATCTATAAAACTTACTATTTTATCAATTAACAACGCCTTTTCAATATCGTTTACTTTATCGTTTTTTAAATTAGTGATAACCTCTAAATCACTGTTTTTAAAACTAATAAAATCTATCTTTTTTTGAATATATAAATTGACAGTCAATTGGTTAGTTCCCGAAAATTGATAGGTAGAATCTTCTTTGCTAACCAAAGGTAAATCGGTAGTGATTTGATATCCTTGCTCGTCTGTGATTATTAAATCTACATCTGTTAATGCATTTGGAGCATCATCAATGTTAAGATTGTTGTATTTTAAAAAGGAAGTTTCAACATACATTGCTGGGGTTAAAAACCAATTTTTCAACTCCATTTCTCCAATTGAATTGTAGCCAAAATTAGTGAATTTGTTAGATGGAACTTTCACAATATAAGTTATCACAAATATTGCTTTTTCACCTGGAGCTAATTTATTTTTCAATTGAAATTCTACTAAATCCGGGAATGCCTCCGGGCGATGCCAAGCAAGTATGGATTTAGATGCATCAATTATGGTGATTGTGTTTGTGTTTCCTCGTTCTTTATCGGAAGCCAAATGAAAATTCCGAATAAATTCATCGGAAAATCGCGCTCCTAAAGGGGTATTTTTGTCGGAATATGCATTGTTCCAATCGTTTAAAACGATGTTGCTTAATGTATCTTTCGATTGATTGAAATAAGTTAATTCCTGATAAATAGTTAAGGTTTTCTTGTCGTGATTTACCGCCACCACTAATTTAGATTGGTGTTGCGCAATAGTAAAACAAGAACTTAGTAAGAATATATAGATTAGGTTTTTCACTAATTTTTAGGTTTAAAAAGTGCTTTAAAAACAACTTTTGTAAATTCTTCAGCGCCATCTTTATTTAGATGTCCACAAGTAGAAAAATACTTATCGTTGGTTACCGCATTTTCAAATCTACGAATTTCAGGATAAACTTCTTGCAAATGATTGAAATAATCTCGGTTAATAGTTTCGATGCACATTGGAGTTGTGAGCGCAATTAACTGGATATTGTTGTTTTTACAAATGGCTTTAATTTCTTCATATCCTTTGTTTCTTTTTGGATAATACTTCGATAAATCAGCAGGTATTAAATTTTTATCCCCTGTCATTAACGGATGAAATCCCTCATTATCTAAAGCGTTTGTTTTCTTATGAATTGCAGAATAATACATTTCTCTAAAACCAACCCGTGCATCATAATGCATGTACCTGTAGAACGGAATGTATAGCAATTGGTTATATTCAGGTATTGTACGATAAAAATCCCGAACGGTTTTGGAAGTATGTAAATAGGGCATGAACAGTGATCTTATGGCTTCTGAATGGTCGTTGGTGTTAATATTTAAATCGACTTGTAGAACTAAACATTTGATTTTATAATTCCGTTCGACCATCATTTGCAACATCAATGCAGATTCTTCTAATCTAGATCGAGTAATTCCAAAATTAAATGTTTTATATCCTTGATCATTAAATATCTTAGGAACAAAATGGTTATTAACCCTAGAAGATCCTAAGAAAACCACGTCGTAACTTTTATCTTTCGAATTAAATAAATAATCAATTTTGCTTCGGGAATTCGATTGTATATAAACAGCTGTGTACAAAACGTCGAGCAAAACCAACGTGAGTAGGAGCAAGGCCAAACCTTTTGCTAAAAAAAGTAGAAATTTTTTCATTAGAATTGGAAATAAATAAATTCTTTATAATCAGAAAAAACACCCAGTGCCAAAATTGCTGCCAAGCACAAACTCAATTTTAACCAACTCAATTTCCCCGAAATAGGTTCTATTTTATGTCGGTTATTCCATTCGATTACTACAAAAATTAGAACTAAAGTCAGCAACTCATTACTATATCGTTCTATTCGAAAATATTCCGAAGAAAAATTATGATTTTCAAACATTCTTTTAATGTATAAAACAGCATCCGTAATTGTTTTGGATCTGAAGAATATCCAAGCAAAACAAGTAATAGTGAAAGTGGTAAGGATATTAAAAAGAGTGCGTAAAGATTCAAAATTAAAGCCTAAAGTAAAATCGTCTATATTTTTTCGGTTTCTATTTAAAAGTAAAAGCGGCAGAAAATAAAGTGCATTTATGAATCCCCAAGCCACATATGTGAGGTTGGCTCCGTGCCAAAATCCGCTGACTAAAAAAATAATGAACGTATTTCGGACTTGAAATAGTTTATTGCCTTTGCTTCCGCCAAGCGGAATATACAAATAATCGCGAAACCAAGAAGAAAGCGAGATGTGCCATTTGCGCCAAAATTCGGCTATATCTCTTGAAAAGTAGGGATAGTTGAAGTTTCGTAATAAATCAATTCCGAATAATTTGGAAGTTCCTAAAGCAATATCCGAATAGCCCGAAAAGTCTCCATAAATCTGAAAAGCAAAATAAATTGCTCCTAAAATCAAAGATAACGAATTCATGGTTGTGTAATGGTTAAAAATTTCGTTGGCATAAATCGAACACGAATCGGCAATTACAACTTTCTTTACCAACCCCCAAACAATCTGATAAATCCCTTCTTTTGCTTTATTAAAATTGAATTCCCGTCTTACTTTTATTTGTGGTAATAAGTGAGTTGCTCGTTCAATTGGTCCTGCAACTAAAAGCGGGAAATAACTCACAAATAAGGAATAATCTACGAAGTTTTTTTCGGATTTTATCCGTTTGTAATAAATATCAATTATGTAGGATAATCCGTGGAAGGTGTAAAATGAAATCCCCACTGGAAGAATTAATTTAAGCAGAATTGGGCTAGCGGTAAACCCAAAAGAGTGGACAACTTCTGCAAAGGAAGAAGCAAAGAAATTGTAGTATTTAAAAATTCCTAGAAAGCCTAAATTGATTGATATGCATAGCCAAAGCCACATTTTCCGTTCGGATGGTGTTTTACTTTTTTCAATTTTAATTGCCGAAACGTAATCTAACAAAGTAGAAAAAACCAACAGAAATAAGAACCTCCAATCCCAACAGGAATAGAAATAATAACTCGCTAAAATCAAGATGTAATTTTGATTAATTTTCGATTTATTGCCCACAAACCAGTACATAATAAATACTATTGGTAGGAAAATGGCGAAATGAAGTGAGTTGAAAAACATAAAATTTATTTTCAAAAATAAAATTCTAAATTCCAAAGAAAACCCACTGGAATTTAGAATTTATTAAATTGTGCTTTAAGTTAAAAGTTCGGACTTAAATTATATTTTTTGTAAAAATTATCTAAAGCTTGAACCACTTCTTCTGCGGTATCTACTATTTTTATCAAATTTAAATCTTCAATAGTAGCATTTTTCTGTTTTTCAATCATCACTGTTTTAATCCATTCAAAAAGTCCCGACCAAAATTCGGTTCCAACTAATATTATAGGAAACTTACCAATTTTTTTGGTCTGAATTAAAGTTACCGCTTCAAATAATTCGTCCAAAGTTCCGAATCCACCTGGCATTACCACGAATCCCTGCGAATATTTTACAAACATTACTTTGCGCACAAAAAAGTAATCGAAGTTTAAATTTTTATCTTTATCTATATAGGGATTGTAGTGTTGTTCAAAAGGTAATTCTATGTTTAATCCTACAGAAGTTCCTTCGCCACGATGCGCTCCTTTATTTCCGGCTTCCATTATTCCAGGGCCTCCACCGGTTATTACACCATAGCCAGCTTTACTTATTTTGTATGCAATTTCTTCTGCTAAATAGTAGTATTTATCTTCGGGTTTGGTTCTTGCTGATCCAAATATGGAAACACAAGGACCTATTCGTGACATCGATTCGTATCCGTTAACAAACTCCGACATGATTTTAAAAATCCCCCAAGAGTCGTTACTGCGTATCTCGTTCCAGGTTCGTTGTTTTAATTTATCTTGAATTTTGCTATCTTCGTTTTCGTCTTGGTTAAATATCATTTTGCTTTATTAATTAATAATTCTAAGTGCTAAAGTAATTCTTTTTTCAAAAACTGCGCAGTGTAACTTTTTTTGTTTTTAATAATTTGTACATTACTTTATTTTTTATCTTTTTTAGGAGGTAAATAATTTTCATTAGTTATTACATTTTTCCCTGTATTTTGCTCCAACTCCATTCTTGCATTTTTTGCAACACTTCCACCTTTTTTTCCTGCAATTACATTTTCAGACATCCCAATTGCTTTATCATTTTCAGCGATTTGTCGAGTTGAGAGTTCCGCTAAAGCTGTAAAAATCAATTCTGCCTCACTCATGTGATCTCTTAATTTTGAGATTTTAGCCCTTTTACGTCTTTATGTTTTTTAACAGTTAATCCCGTCCATTCTTTATGTATTACGTTTGTTAAAAGTGCAAAGTCTTTTCTTTCATCAATTCCAGCTTCTTTCCAATAATCAGTTAATTTATTTCGGGTTTCTTGTCCCATCATTCTTTGCTGAATCCACTTTTCACTTCGGCCGTGATGTTTCCAGTTTTCTCTAGCTCGGTCTATACTTTGAGAAGGATCTTGAATTTCTTGAATTCGCTCGTATCCTACTTTAGCAAGCCATAGTTTGAAAGGTTCCGCTTTTTGTGATGGTATGGATTGAATAATCCGTAATACGTTTTCAACATTACCTGCTAATACTTTTCTGTTTTTTCCATTTGTTAGCATTGTTACCTGGGGACAATTTGTCCCTAGGTAATTTCCGAGCTCAATATCTCTTTTTCTGATTTTCTTTAAATAATCGGTTGGATTAATTGAATCCGTTAAGGCTGCAACAATGTCTACTAATGAGAAATACCAAGTTTCTGTTTCTTCTTCGAAACATCTACGTATTTTTTTACTTTCAAAAATTGCTAATGATTTATCTAATTCCATATTTCAAATAATAACTAAAGATATTATTTTTTAGATAAAACTTACTACTAATTATTTAAAACTTAATTAAGCTCTTTTTTCAAAAACTGCGCAGTGTAACTTTTTTTGTTTTTTATAATTTCTTCAGGAGTGCCTTTGCAAAGTATTTCTCCGCCGCCTTTTCCACCTTCTAAACCAACGTCAATGATATAATCGGCAAGTTTTATTACATCTAAATTATGTTCGATAATCAATACCGTATTTCCTTTATCTACCAATTTAGTTATTACATCCATTAGCACTCTTATGTCTTCAAAATGTAAGCCTGTGGTTGGCTCATCCATAATATAAAACGTATTTCCGGTATCTTTTTTAGATAATTCAGCCGATAATTTAATACGTTGTGCTTCGCCTCCCGAAAGTGTTGTGCTTTGTTGTCCGAGGGTAATATATCCCAAACCAACATCTTGAATAGTCTTTACTTTTCTATAAATTTTCGGAATCATTTCAAAGAAAATAACCGCCTCATCTACCGTCATGTTCAATACATCGGAAATCGATTTTCCTTTGTAACGAATTTCCAAAGTTTCACGATTGAATCGTTTTCCTTGGCAGGTTTCACACTCTACATACACATCTGGCAAGAAGCTCATTTCGATGGTTCTAACTCCAGATCCTTCGCAGGTTTCGCAACGTCCACCTTTAACATTAAAACTAAAACGTCCGGCTTTATACCCACGAATCATAGCTTCTGGTGTCATGGTAAACAAACTTCTAACTTCCGAAAAAACATCGGTGTAAGTAGCAGGATTGGATCGTGGTGTTCTTCCAATCGGACTTTGGTCAATGTCAATTACTTTGTCAATATGCTCAATGCCTTCTATTTTTTTATAAGGTTGTGGTTTCTTCACTCCATTGTAAATGTGAGCGTTTAAGATAGGGTAGAGGGTTTCATTAATCAAGGTCGATTTACCGCTGCCAGAAACTCCGGTTACACAAATTAGTTTTCCTAACGGAAATTCAACTGAAACATTTTTAAGATTATTTCCGTTTGCACCAGATAATTTTATAGATTTTCCGTTGCCTTCACGACGTTTTTTCGGCACTTCAATTTTCAACTCTCCGTTAAGGTATTGCGCGGTCAAAGTATGTTCTTTCAACAATTCCGTTGGAGTTCCTTTGCTGATGATTTCACCACCAAATTTCCCTGCTTTCGGACCAATATCAATTACATAATCGGCACATTCAATCATATCTTTATCGTGTTCCACCACTAAAACGGAGTTGCCAATATCCCTAAGATTTTTCAAGGAATTAATCAATCGTTCGTTGTCGCGTTGGTGCAATCCAATACTTGGTTCATCCAAAATATACAATACTCCAACTAGTTGCGAACCAATTTGTGTTGCCAAACGAATGCGTTGCGCTTCACCGCCCGAAAGTGATTTAGAACTTCTGCTCAAGGATAAATAATTCAATCCCACATCCAATAAAAATTGCAATCTATCGTTAATTTCTTTCAATATTTCGGTAGCAATTGTTTTTTGTTTTTCCGATAATTCTTTTGGTAATTTATAAAACCACGCCGATAATTCGGAAATGTCCATAGCGGATAATTCGGCAATATTTAGATTATTTATTTTAAAGAAAAGAGCTTCTTTTTTTAAACGAGAACCATCACATTCTGGGCAATTTATCTCGTCCATGAATTCTTTAGCCCAACGTTTTATAGAAGAGGAATTGCTTTCGTCAAATTGGCTTTTTATGAATTTTGAAATCCCTTCAAAATCAATTTTATATTCTTTAGTAACCCCAGCAGATTTTGAAACCACCGAAAATTTTTCATTTCCACCGTTTAAAATCATTTCCATTGCCTGTTCTGAAATAGTTTCAACGGCATCGGTTAATTTGAAATTATATTTCTCACCAATAATCTCCAATTGCTTGAACATCCAAGAGCTTTTATATTCGCCAAGCGGAGCAAGGGCACCTTTATTAATGGATAATTTAGGGTTCGGAATTATCTTCTTGCGGTTAATTTCATTTATTATCCCCAATCCATTACAATGTTCGCAAGCTCCTTTGGGTGAATTAAAAGAAAATAAATTTGGCTCCGGATTTTGATAGGAAATCCCCGATGTTGGGCACATTAAAGTTCTACTAAAAAAGCGTAATTCATTGGTTTCATGCTCAATAACCATCATCACATCTTCTCCGTGGTACATAGCCGTTTTTATGCTTTCTGACAAGCGTTTATCTGTATCTTCATCCTTTTCGACCTGCAATCTGTCAATTACAATTTCAATATCGTGGGTTTTATAACGGTCTAATTTCATGCCTGCAGTAATGTCCACAATTTTACCATTAACACGAACTTTTACAAATCCTTGTTTGGCAATTTGTTGGAATAATTCGGCATAATGTCCTTTTCTAGCTCGGATAATTGGTGCTAAAACGTTAATTCGTTTGCCAATAAAATTCTCTTTAATCAAATTTTTTATTTGCTCATCCGAATAGGAAACCATTTTTTCGCCCGTATTATAACTGAAAGCTTCCCCAGCACGAGCATACAATAAACGAAGAAAGTCATAAATCTCGGTGATAGTTCCCACGGTAGAACGGGGTGATTTGCTAGTAGTTTTTTGTTCAATAGCAATCACGGGAGATAATCCATCAATTTTATCTACATCGGGGCGTTCCAATCCGCCAAGAAATTGACGTGCATACGCCGAAAACGTTTCTATATATCGGCGTTGTCCTTCGGCATAAATAGTATCAAAAGCCAAAGACGATTTACCCGAACCCGAAAGCCCTGTAATCACCACCAATTGCTCTCTTGGTATAGTAATATCGATGTTTTTTAAGTTGTGCACCCGAGCACCAATTACTTCAATAGTATTTTCGTTTTCTTGCATATTTTTAGGGAAAACGCAAAAGTACGATTTTACCAATAAAGTTCAGTTAGTCAGTTAAGAAGAATTTGTTAAAGATTTTATAGAATAATATAGCAGAAAGATATAACAACAAAGTAATTTGCATTTTTCCATTTTTTATTAGTAGCGAAACTGGAGGCATTTTAGTAAAGATACTTCCTGCCATTTGTTTCAATCTGGCATTGCAGGGAACGAAAACAATATACTACCACTTTTATAGATTGCAAAGCCAGGATTTTCACTTCTGTCAGGGCTAGTTAGGTTATGTGTTTTGTGAAAATAGAATTAAAATAGAAACAATAATTAAATAATTGTGACATCTTTTTCTGCAATAAAAATAATGCTTATATTTGAAAAGTATGCGATACAAAGTAGCGCACATACAACCAAATTAAGGTATATATACGCTACTTTGTAGCGTGTATATACAAGTTGTGAGAAATCATAAAAAATGAAAATTTAGTAATCGAAAACAAATGAAAAAAATAGTTTTAGTAATTTTAATCATAACTTTTAATAGCTGTAAAAAAAATGATACCAATTTTAGATTAAAAGGGAATGTAGAAACAATAAGTTACATATATAAAGAGGCTACTGAAAAATTCGGGAAAGTTATTGAAGGAAAGCAGATAAACGATAGCTTAATAAAATTGAAGTTTAACGAAAAAGGTCAACTAACTGATAGTCTATGGAGCAAAAGTGAATATCAACAAGCAAATGATTTATGGAAAAAAAATGAATATCAAACGAAAAAGGAATATAAAGAAGACTTGCTAATAAGGGAAACTTATTATAAAAATAAAATCGTAAGTCAAATTAAGGAGTTTTCATACGATGATGAAAAAAAAATAAATGAAATAACCAATTATGATAAAAATAAAAAAATCTTAGATAAAAGAGTTTATAAATATTTAGATAAATTAAATTATGTTAAAATTTATAATGGAGATGGATCATTAATTGAGACTGAAAAAATGATATTTGATAAAGATAATTATTTAATTCAAATCATTAATTCAAAAGGGAATACAACATTCAAATATGTTGATGGGATAATAAGAGAAAAAAAACATATAAAAATAGTAATTAAGGACAGAGAAGCAGAATTAAATTCATCAGAACATACTGACAAACTAACATACATAAAAATAAGTGAGTATAATAGCGATGGTCAAATTTCAAAATATAACGAAATATCCGATTTTTATACTACTTCATCCAATGGGGAATCATATAAAAATGGAGGCGGTTCAAATATATTGAAATATTCATATCCGAAGTATGATGAATTTAAAAATTGGACTAAACAAGTTGTTAGATATGATACACAAATAAGTCACGTTATAGAAAGAAAAATTTCATATCGAAAATAATGACTTCTCACAACACAGGTAGCTGTTGCGCAACTCTCCTAAAAAGTAAAATTTCAAAAAAAGAATAAAATTAAACCTCGTTTAAGTCAATTTAAGCGAGGTTAATTTTTGGATTTAAGTTGAGTTTTGTAAAAAAGGAAAGGCTTAAAAACAAGCTTTTCAAGTT
>CANGWK010000041.1 GCA_947457615.1 Flavobacteriaceae bacterium | reverse complement strand
GACAAATTAAAACAACTATTAACGGATAAATAATATAGTAAAATGGCACATCCTAAGAGAAAAATCTCCAAAACAAGAAGAGATAAGAGAAGAACACATTACAAAGCAACTGTAGCAACTATTGCAACTTGTCCAATAACCGGAGAAGCACATTTATACCACAGAGCTTACTGGCACGAAGGTAAAATGTATTACAGAGGACAAGTAGTTATTGATAAATCAGTAGCAGCTGCTTAATTTATATTTAATTTTACATTTAAACTCTCACGGTGTGGGAGTTTTTTGTTTTTTGTAAATGTATATTTAAAAATTAATTATTTTTTTGTAAATTTATCCTCTTTTAAAACTTTAGTTTTAAGAAGACCCTAAAATAAAAATATGAATACAATTACAGCTGCAATTACCGCTGTCGGTGGCTATGTCCCAGATTACGTTCTTTCAAATCAAGTATTAGAAACTTTAGTTGATACTAACGATGAATGGATTTATTCAAGAACAGGAATAAAAGAAAGAAGAATATTAAAAGAACCTGGAAAAGGAACTTCCTATTTGGCTATAAAAGCTGCTCAAGATTTACTTGAAAGAGGTAATATCGATCCTAAAGAAATTGATTTAGTAATTTTAGCAACTGCCACTCCAGACATGCTTGTTGCAACAACTGCTGTATATGTAGCAACTCAAATTGGTGCAGTTAATGCTTTTGCTTATGACTTATCGGCAGCATGCTCTAGTTTTCTTTACGGAATGTCTTCTGCAGCGGCTTATATTCAATCGGGCAGATATAAAAAAGTATTAGTCATAGGCGCCGACAAAATGTCGTCTATTATTGACTATACCGATAGAGCAACGTGTATAATTTTTGGTGATGGTGCTGGAGCAGCTTTATTTGAACCTAATCATGAAGGATTAGGATTACAAGATGAGTACCTTCGATCAGATGGAATTGGAAGAGAATATTTAAAAATAGACGCAGGTGGATCCATCTTACCAGCATCAAAAGAAACTTTAGAAAACAGACAACATTTTGTTTTTCAAGATGGTAAAACGGTATATAAATATGCGGTTTCTGGAATGGCCGATGTGAGTGAAAAAATTATGCAACGCAACAATCTTACTAAAGAAGATATAAATTGGTTAATTGCTCATCAAGCTAATAAAAGAATAATTGATGCAACAGCATCAAGAATGAACTTAGAAGAAGAAAAAGTATTGGTTAATATTCAAAAATATGGCAACACAACTTCAGCAACTTTACCGTTGTTGTTAAGTGATTTTGAAAATAAATTTAAAAAAGGAGACAATCTTATTTTCGCTGCTTTTGGTGGCGGTTTTACATGGGGTTCCATCTACCTTAAATGGGCTTATAACAAACAATAAACTATAACTAAAAAAATATTAATTATGGATTTAAAAGAAATTCAAAATCTAATCAAATTTGTATCCAATTCAGGAGTTGCAGAAGTAAAATTAGAAACAGGTGATGTTAAAATTACCATTAGAACTACTTTAGAAGGAAATACTCCCGACATTACTTATTTGCAACAAGCTCCTGTCCAACAAGCTGCTCCACAGGTAATTGCGACTCCTGTTGCGCCAATTCAAACTGCTGTAGCACCTGCAGCCGCAGAAGAAGCTTCAAAATATATAACTATCAAATCTCCAATGATTGGTACTTTTTACAGAAAACCATCACCAGACAAACCTTATTTTGTTGAAGTTGGTTCTTCTATTGGTAAAGGGGATGTACTTTGTGTGGTAGAAGCTATGAAATTATTCAATGAAATTGAAGCTGAAATTTCAGGAAAGATTGTAAAAATTCTTGTTGACGATATGTCACCAATTGAATTTGACCAACCATTATTCTTAGTCGATCCTTCTTAAATCAATTAAAAATTAAATTAAAAATTATTATCTCAATCGATAGTTTTAATTTTTAATTCTTAATTCTTAATTTTTAATTTTAAAAAAGATGTTTAAAAAAATATTAATTGCCAATAGAGGGGAAATTGCCTTAAGAGTAATAAGAACTTGTAAAGAAATGGGCATTAAAACCGTTGCTGTTTATTCTACTGCAGATGCAGAGAGTTTACACGTTAAATTTGCAGATGAAGCAGTTTGTATCGGACCGCCACCAAGCAATTTGTCGTATCTTAAAATGTCGAACATTATTGCAGCGGCAGAAATTACTAATGCCGATGCAATTCATCCGGGTTATGGTTTCTTATCAGAAAATGCTAAATTTTCTAAAATTTGTCAAGAACACGGAATAAAATTTATTGGTGCTGCTCCAGAAATGATTGATAGAATGGGAGATAAAGCCTCTGCTAAATCTACCATGATAGAAGCAGGAGTGCCTTGTGTTCCAGGTTCTGTTGGGATTTTAGAATCCTACGAGCAAGCCGAAAAATTAGCAGGCGAATTTGGCTATCCAGTAATGCTAAAAGCAACAGCTGGAGGTGGTGGAAAAGGAATGCGTGCTGTATTGAAAAAAGAAGACTTACTAAAAGCATGGGAAAGCGCTCGTCAAGAGTCGGCTGCAGCTTTTGGAAACGACGGAATGTATCTAGAAAAATTAATTGAAGAACCACGTCATATAGAAATTCAAGTTGTAGGAGATTCCTACGGGAAAGCTTGTCACTTATCCGAAAGAGATTGTTCGGTTCAAAGACGTCACCAAAAATTAACCGAAGAAACTCCCTCTCCATTCATGACCGATGAATTGCGTAAAAAAATGGGAGAAGCTGCTGTAAAAGCAGCCGAATATATAAAATACGAAGGTGCTGGTACTGTTGAATTTTTAGTTGACAAGCACCGAAATTTCTATTTTATGGAAATGAATACCCGTATCCAAGTAGAACATCCAATTACAGAGCAAGTTGTAGATTACGATTTAATTCGAGAACAAATTCTTGTTGCTGCTGGAGTGCCAATTTCTGGTAAAAATTACTTCCCAAATTTACACGCAATAGAATGTCGTATTAATGCCGAAGATCCTTACAATGATTTTCGCCCATCACCAGGAAAAATAACAGTTTTACATGCCCCAGGAGGTCACGGAGTGCGCCTAGATACTCATGTTTATGCCGGTTATACTATTCCGCCAAATTACGATTCAATGATTGCCAAGTTAATTACTACTGCGCAAACTAGAGAAGAAGCAATTAATAAAATGAAACGGGCTTTAGATGAGTTTTATATTGAAGGAATAAAAACTACAATACCTTTTCATCGTCAGTTAATGGAAGAACCAAATTATGTTGCAGGAAATTATACTACTGCATTTATGGATACTTTCAAAATGAAAGATATAGATTAAATTTAATAAAACCATTCGATAATTCGGATGGTTTTTTGTTTAAGTCTGGTTTATTTTGGTTATCCGAAATTTACATAGATTAAAAACCTAAATCTAAAACATAAGAAATTTTCAATGCCAAGTTATCTTCCAGTTTTGGTAAGCCATAAGGACCATATCTAAAGAAAAAAGTAAGCCCAAGACCTTTATAGATGGAGTTGGCTTCAACCCCACTTTCAAAAAATCCCTTCTCCAACGTTTTATATTCAAGACCTATATGTTGTTGTGGCTTATCGATTGTTCCTATTGCAATTCTGGTAACAACCGAAATTAGAGGATTTATTTTACGAGTTAATTCCACCTTATTAAAAGTATGTTTGGCTTGAAAAGAAAAATACTTGCTGGAAAAAAACTCATTGAAATACATAGTTTCAAAACTATTTTTCCCTGCAAATGTAATTCTCTTTAGCATGGAATCTTTATTTAAATTATTGGGAGCTATACTATAAAGATGGGTTAATGGAACGTCTCCTAAAGCCAATCCTCCCTGAAACGTTAACGAAGTAGTTTGTCCTGATAAAAAAGGAATTTGGTGCATTATACGTAGGTCAATTTTAGTAAAATCAAAGTCACTCCCCATTATATTGGCAAAAGATTTGGTAAACTGAAAGGATATTTTGGGGTACTTTTTATCAATTTCTAATCTTCCAGAAGAGGTTTGCATATAATCACTATATGGATTCCATTGAATAGCAAATTGCAAATTAGTAGTATTAAAATTCGAATATTCTTGATTGTTCGCCAGAAATTTATAATCAAATAGCGGGTTAATTTCACTTTTTGCTATACCAAAATAAGTATCTGTTTTTGCAATATATTTACTTTCTAAAAAGGCAGAAAATGTTTTGTAATTATAAAATGTAGATATATTTATAGGCCTAGTATCGTATATTTTAAAGCGTTTACTTTCAGTAGCAAATTCAATTTGCCCAATTTCCTTGAGGTCATCCGTATAGGAGGCGCTTGCCCAAGAATTAGTTTCTTTATTTAAAAGGTAAGAAGGGGTAACGGCGTATTTTATTTTATTGTCTTTAAAAGCATAACCTACATAGCCACTAATCTTATATTTTTCGGACAGTTTATTATTGGTAACTCCCCCTATTCCCAATCGGAAACCTTCATAATCATTGTATTTAATTATCGATTTCAAATCAATATCTATTTTATTTACAGGATAATATCCGTTAAATATTTTACGACCAAGAACTATTTTATGTTCAATTTTTTCAGATTCAGATAAACTATCCAAATTAATATATGTTGGAATTTTTCGAACATCAATAGAATCTTTTTGAAAATTTAACCAATAGGAATTTGGTTTTGACATACTGGATTCTGGAACTAAAATTTTTATTGCAGGATTTTTAAAAAGCCCCTCCCGGTTTATTTTAATATCAAATGGTGTAGATTCTAACTTTATATAAATTTGGTCGGTAGCATCTTTGCTTATTCCATCCAAACCAGAATTAAATTTAATAGTATTCCCTAGAATATTTAAATCTTCCGCATTATTGCCTTTAACAACTACAATTTTCCTTTTTTCGGGAAACCAAAGAGCATTTTCCTTTAAATAATTAAAAGTGTACAATGCATTGATATTTGCAATTCCGTAAATTCTAAAAAATGCTTTGCACAAGGCATTACTTTCGGCATCTATATAAAGTAAACCTCGCAATCTATTGGAATTTAATTTCTTAGGTTGAAAATATATTCTATAAGCAGGTCGTCCTTGAACAGTAACCGTGTCAATAATTTTAAAAACATATAGTTTCCTGCCATAATTAGAAATTGGATTGTGAATTGAAACGCCCAGGATATCTAATTTATTTTCATAAAGCGAATACGAGACTAAATTCAATCCTAAGTATTCGTACAATGGTTTTTTAAAACCTGCCATTCTAGAGGCCAAAACGGTTTCTTTTGTACCCTGCTGGTTATACTGAATTAGGTTTACTTTTTCGGTTTGGTATATGTGCTGCTTTTCTGAAAAACGTTTAAATTTAAAATTAGATGAATCTATCTTTATTTTCTTCCTTCCAAAAAAACTTTTTTTAATGACGGTATCTATTCTTCTTGAAATCGAATCTGGATTGGCAGAGACCAACAAATATTCGTAATTTTTATATTCAAAAGAGGTAAGTGCTTTTTCTGGCTGATTTTTTTGCTTGCCTTCTATCACTTTTTTTAAAATAGAATTTACTTGATTTTCTGAAAAGATTTCTTTGGCTTTTAATGATTTGTTAGAAACCATTTTTATTAAAAGAAATTTTACCCCTACGGTTTGGTAATAATTTTTATCATAATATCCTTTGTAATTAAAGAGGATTGGCTTGGAATTTTCTTGAATTTCTATACTAAATTTTCCTTCCCAATTGGAGCTGAAGGTTTTATTGTTATAAGTAATATTTGCAAAAGCTATGGGCACAGAAGTGTCATAATCTATAATTTGGCCCTGCATCGCTTTTTGAGAAAAAACTAAAGAAGAAATAAAAAATACTAATAAAATCCAAAAATTTTTCATCCAGCGGATTTGGTTTAAGAAAAATATTAAAATAATAACAAATGTAATAATAAAAAATCCGTTCTGTAAACAAGAACGGATTTAATATCTATTTAACGAGAAGTTAGACTTTCATTATTTCGGCTTCTTTGTGAACCAAATACTCCTCAATTTTTTTAATAAAAGCATCGGTTAATTTCTGAATATCTTCTTCTGCCTTTTTACATAAATCTTCCGAAGTTCCATCTTTTTCTAATTTTTTAATATCCGAATTGGCATCTTTCCTATGATTACGAATACCAATTTTAGCATCTTCCGATTCTTGTTTGGCTTGCTTTACCAAATCTTTACGTCGTTCTTCGGTCAATGGTGGCACACTGATAATTATCAAATCACCATTATTCATCGGATTAAAACCTAGATTAGCAATCATAATTGCTTTTTCTATTGGTTGCAACATAGTTTTTTCATAAGGCTGAATGGTAATTGTTCTTGCATCTGGCACATTCACATTAGCTACTTGAGAAAGCGGTGTTTGGGACCCATAATAATCTACAAAAACACTCCCTAACATTTGTGGAGATGCTTTACCAGCACGAATATTTAAAAATGATTTTTCTAAGTGGTCTACAGAACCGTTCATGGCTTCTTTAGCGCCATCAATTATGAATTCAATTTCTTCCATTTTTTATTTAGATTTTTAGACTTTTAGACTTCTTAGATTAAAAATCAAAGAAGTGTATAAATCTATTATATATTTACAACGGTGCCTACATTTTCTCCTTCACATATTTTTAAAAGATTGCCTCTTTTATTCATGTCAAAAACTATTATAGGTAATTTATTTTCTTGACTTAAGGTAAATGCAGTGGTATCCATAACATTCAAACCTTTTTTTAATACATCTTCAAAAGAAATATAATCAAATTTTATTGCCTCTTTATCCTTTTCGGGATCGGCTGAATAAATACCATCAACTCTAGTTCCTTTTAAAATAACATCTGCATGCACTTCTACGCCCCGTAAAACAGCGGCAGTATCAGTTGTGAAATAAGGATTTCCTGTTCCAGCTCCAAAAATTACTACCCTGCCTTTTTCAAGATGACGAACTGCTCTTCTTTTTATATACGGTTCTGCAATAGCTTCAATTTTTAAGGCAGTTTGAAGCCTAGTCAACATTCCTTTGTCTTCTAACGCTCCTTGCAATGCCATCCCATTAATTACTGTAGCAAGCATTCCCATGTAGTCCCCTTGCACTCTATCCATTCCGTTACTTGCACCAGCGACTCCTCTAAATATATTTCCACCTCCAATAACAATTGCAATCTCTACTCCTTTGTCATGGATTTGCTTTATTTCTTCTGCATATTCGGCCAAAATTTTAGGATCTATTCCATATTGTCTCTCACCCATTAATGCTTCGCCACTTAATTTTAGAAGAATTCTTTTGTATTTCATTGCCGTTTTTTGGTGTTTATTAGAGGGCATTATTATAAATACTTCTCTTTTTGATGTTGTATTATCACAATTTATTTTGCAAATATAAACATTTCCTTTTTTTATTTATATGTGAATTATTAAGTTATGTAACAATTCTTACAATATGATTTTTTCTAGAATTGTATCTTTGACTCACATATAAATAAACTACGATGAATTCGATACTAAATAATAGCATTGCAAAAAGCAAATCCTACCAAGAATATAAAAATCTGATTACTAATTTTGCTAAAGAGGGAAGAACTTCTGGAGAAAATCAAAGCCCAGAATATATAAATTACACAAAATTAAATGAGTCGCGCATGCATCGTTTGGACAAAACCATAGAAGTAAACCAAGATGTAAAATTGCTATTAAAAAACCTATCTAAAGATTCTATGTGGTTGATTCTTTCAGAAAGTTGGTGTGGCGATGCGGCGCAAATTTTACCTGTTATTAATAAAATGGCAGAAGTTTCGGATACAATTGAGTTAAGAATAGTTTTTCGTGATGAAAATGAAGAATTGATGAATTTATTTTTAACGGAGAGTTCAAAGTCCATTCCTAAATTAATAATAATTGATAAAGAAACTCAAAAAATAGTAGGTGATTTCGGCCCAAGACCAAAGCCTGCCAAACAGTTATTATTAGATTATAAAGCAGTACATGGTGCAATAGATACAACCGCTAAAATTGAATTACAAAAATGGTATTTAGCCGATAAAGGAATTGCGATTCAGAGGGAAATTGCAGCGTTGTTATAATAAATATTTATTGTTCAATTCCGTTTTAAGAACTCTCTATTGATTATTTTATTAAAGTAGAATCTGCAACATTTATTTAAATAATTTAGAATTTAGAAAATTACAAAGTTCCCTAAAAGCAAAAAAGCTATCCACAATAAAGTGGAAAGCTTTTCATTAATTTAGAACATTCTTATATAGAAGATGTTAATTTTGATAAACAATGATTTTCTTAACTTCTTTTTGATTAGAGTCTGAAGTAACTTCTACAAAATAACTTCCAGTTACTACTTCTTTTAAATTTATTATTTCCATTGAGTTTAAAGAAGAATAATTTTCTGTTTTTATTATTCTGCCGAGCATATCTATTAGTTTGATTTGTTTTACAAAAGCATTTGCAGACATCTGAATAGTTATCTGTTCTTTGGCAGGATTAGGATAAACCTTAAAGCTTATACTTGAAAACTGACCATTTATTAGTTGCCCTACAAATTCTGTAAGGAAGGTATTAGTAACTATAGCCGGATTGGTATCAAAGTATATAGAAGCACTGTTAGGTATAATGTCTCCTACTGCATAACCAGGTTTAGGCTTAATTTTATACATCACATAGCCTTTCCCAATATTACTATCAGCAACTGAAGGGGGCAGTTGAATGTTATTAAATTTCCAATTTGCAGCATTCCCTACTCTATCCATAACATAATCATGGCTGCTTCCTACCATTTCTAGTGTAGACTCATCCAATTGACTATCAAGCAAATTATCAATCCTGATTTCTATAGCATTAGCAATACCGGTATTTTCAAATCGTATGGTGTAATACAAATAATCTTCAGAGGTAAAACTAGAGTAAAGAATTTCTTTACCATGAGATTCTACTATATCGTTAGGATCATAAGAGCCTACTACAAATTGATACGAACTGCTATTATTATTACTTGGAACCATATCGGTTCCTGAATTAGAATTGATTGAAGCCGAGCTAACTAATAACTGACCAATATTAACATTTGGTATTGGCGGAACGTGCATAGTTGCTATTATAGTCCTATTATGTAAAGGAAGTAAATTAGTGAAATTATAAGTAAAACCATTTGCGTTTATAACCGCAGAGGGCTCACTTACACCAACCATACTCACCGCATAGTCTTTTAAGAAATTAATACTACCCGAGGTACTTAATAATCCATTGTTAGAATACAGTAACAAGTGCTGGTAATTAAAACCAGGAACAGGACTACTTAGAGGGATATTATGTATTGCTAAATCAGAAAATATATTTAGGGATACTGCAAAATTCACATTAATAATACCTCCTAAACTGCTAATATGCATATTAGAATAAGAAGCCGGATTTACTGTAAAGTAATTTGACAATAGTGAATTTATAGTATAACCAAAATAATACATCACATTTGGATTGTTCTCGGTAATATCATAAGTTCCAGAAAAAGAAAAAATGTTATGATTGGTATTGTTAACTTGATAATGAAATTGGCCCAATGGAAAATTAATTTCTCCAGAATCTTGAATTCCATTATTATTTGTGTCAAAAAATGCATTCAGATGAAATCCTGAATTTGGAGTGCAAGGAATTACAGTTACAATTCCTGATGCGCTAGAACTAGTACACCCCGTATTCATATTTGTGGCAACTACACTATATATTCCTGCAACAGAGGTAGTAAACGCAGCAACATTCCCTGGATTAAAAGCCCCTAATGGAACTGTCCATAAATAAAAATAATTTCCTGTTATTGAAGATGTTGTAGATACAAAAGCTAATTCTCCTTGACAAACAGTTGGATTATTTACAGCTAATTCAAATGAACTATTATTATTTATTGTTACAGAAGTAATATTAGAAATACAACCTGTTACAATATCCTGAACAGTTATATAATGTATTCCTGATGATAAACCTGTAAAAATAGGACTTGATTGAAATTCACCACCATCTATATTGTATATATAGGTTGAAGAAGAAGATATTGAATAAACGCCAATATTAGAATAGTCATTGTTTGCACAAATTGCACTTTCTGCATAATCTAACACATCCCAATCATTATTATTATAATTTGAATTTGGCAGCGGTGTAGTATAGTTTTTCCTTCTGAAATCAGCTCCTTCTGTACCTATATTTGATGGAGCCCAATTATTAGATCCGAAAGCTCCCCAACTATCAATTAATGTTGTTCCGTTGAAAAGTCCAATATGATCATTTCCATTAACAGCAAAATTTACGGAACCTGAACCAATACTTTGCGCTGCATAAGATCCGTCACCACCAGGAATTGTATTACATACATTTATTCCTCCTGCGCCTAAGGCAACCACATAGGTTGAACCACTTATCAAATTGACATTATTTAGTGGCAAGATAACTCCATATACTCCGCCATTATTAGCCACTTTTATTGAATAATTAGATAGATTTACTGAAGTGCCTGTTCCATTGTATAATTCAACATAGCATAAAGCGCCATTATTTGAATCTGTTACTTCAGAAATAAACAAGTCTGTAGGTGTAATTCCAGCAAAATTAGATAGTGGCGAGGTTATTTGAACGGTGCCTGTTGGATTTGTGCATGTTGGCTGATTAACCACTGAAACTATTGGTGTCGGAATGGAATTAACAACAACACTTATAGTAGTAGGGGTTGCACATTGACCATCATATGGCGTAAAAGTATAATTTGTGGTACCAGCAATAGAAGTTTCTATAGTTAATGGACTCCAAAATCCAATTATACCATTAGATGAAACAGAAGGTAAAGTTAGAGGCGTTGAATTTTGACATATAGGTTGAATTTGTGTAAATAATGGAGTAACAACTGTTGTACAAGGATTACTTGTAGTTAATGAAATATTAAATGATTTTACTAATATACAGCCATTATTTAAACATTCAATACTCATATAAATAGTTTGGTTTGTACCAACAATTGTATATGAATTTGGAAATGCAATAGAATTAGTTAAATTTTGAGCATCTGCTTGAGAGTTATAAAAAGAAATACTATAATCTGATGTAGGTAACCCCCCTAAAACAATTGCTACATTACTAGATAGATTGAATGAAGTATTGGGTGCATTTTGAATCAAACTTATTGGATTTTGTGTTAAATCTGCTGAAACTTCTACAGTTACTGGTTTAGTAACCGTCCTTACTGATGCTGACCCCGTTAAGTTACATTCTGTATAACTTACTTGAGCAGTATAGGTAGTTGTTGATGTTGGACATACTGATATTGAAGGAGTAGTTCCAAAAGTTGCACCATTAGAATCTAACCATTGAAATGAAGTTAAAGATGGTCCTGCAGGAGTAAAACGCCAAGCTTCATTATCAGCAATCCAAGTTCCAGTATTTCTTTCAGGAGGTGCAAATGCATTTGTAGCAGTAGCATTTTGGATACCAATCACCCCACTTCCATTATTCCATGTAGAACAAACGGATCTTTTCTTTACATAAATATCAATAATATTAGTTCCTTCGTATAAAACAAGTTGACTTTCTTGTAATCCTTGGGCAGTACCACATGAATATAATGGCATATTTTTCACATTAATTATTGCTTTTCTGCAAGGTGCAAGGCCATCAATTATATATGTTATAGATACAGGTGGAACAGCTACAATATTTGGATTGGTATCCTGCATTGGAAAATAAATAGAATTACGCCAAAGTTGATTCATTCCTATACTTGGAATAGTTTGACCTGCTGGAATAACATAGCCGCTTGCATTAATTCCGCTTCCACTACACACACCATGGGTAGCGTTAAAGGTTAAAAAAGTATTAGTGCCTAATTGAAATTTATCATAACAAGCTCCAAAAAAACTAAATTTAAATGGTAAAGTTTGAGGGTCTGAAAAGGCATCATCAATTATACATAATGGAGTACCTATGGAACTATTTGGGGCAACTGCAGGCACATAAGGAATAGAGCTTACGGTATAAGTATTGGTATTTCTAACATCAAAGTAAGAAGCTGTTAAAGTCGTGCAACTTGAGCTACCACACAATACTTCTGGGGTTGGAATCGTAATGTCATTTGAGCAATTATTATTAATTGCATACTGTAATATACCTGTAGCAGAATTACTTTGACAACCAGTTATTATGTTTGTTATGATAACAGTATAACTTCCTTCGACTATGGTAATAAAAGAAGCAACATTACCAGGGTTTGTAGCTCCTGTAGGAACTGACCATAAATAAGAAAAAATTCCTGTAGTTGATGGTGTTGTAGTAATTGTTGCAGATGCTCCTTGATTAATTGTAGGACTATTAACAGTTACAACTGGTTTTGGATTTACCACTAAGTCCATAGTAGAGTTAACATAACATCCTGTTAAGGTATTGGTTATTCGAACTCCTAAAGTTTGTGCGCAAGGGATAACATTATTGTAGGCAGATGGATTGGTTATTGGATTGGTATTGTTATCAGCATCTGTCAAAGTTGGATAAAAAGTTACTTGCATGCCTGTTTGTCCATTAAGGATAGTAG
>CANGWK010000040.1 GCA_947457615.1 Flavobacteriaceae bacterium | reverse complement strand
GTTGCAATTAATGAAGGTATTATAGCTACTGTAACTCAAACTTTTTCAGGTTTAAAAACATTTAATAACAATATTGGGGGTTCTATATCAGGTAATATTGTTCCAGCTATTAATATAGGAATTACAGATGATGCAACTATATCAAGTCCTTTTTTTTCAATGTTTGTAACAGCTAATACGGGTAATTTACCACAGAAAGTAATAAGTACTAAATTATCTCTTGTACCAAGTACATTAACGGCTATTAGCTTTGTAGGAAAAGGAGCTGGTTTAAATGAATATGTAGAACCAATAAAACATCTCAATAATTTAAAAATTCATCTCTTTAAAAACAATTTGTCATGAAAAAAAACGTTATTATTTTCTTTTATCTATTGCTAATCAGCTATAGTGCAACAGCTCAAACCATCAATCTCGAGTTTCCTTATTTTGCTGGAAAAACCTATGAATTTACGATTTTTCAGGGTGATAAACGCATAAAACTAAAAGAAGATGCCATTCCTAAAGATGGTAAAGTACAACTCACTATTCCTGAAAACTACAAAGGCTATAAAGGTATGGCACAATGGTACTTTACCAATAGTGCCACGGGTGGCGGTTTGGATTTAATTATCAATAACGAAGATTTTTCGGTGACGTGCTTAGATAGCATTCCAACAGCTAAAAGTATTGTTTACAAAAAAACCCAAGAAAACATTTTTGATATTGAAAATTACCAAAAACAGCAAAAACTGTTTGAAAAACACGATGCCATGTTAGCAACCAAACGGGCGTATGAACCTAAAAACAAAATTTATAAGCTAGCGGCTGAAGAATACACGAGTATCATCAAACAATACGATACCTATTCCAACGATTTAAAAAAATCTAGCTTATTTGCTGCCAAATTTCGTCAAATTGTAAATCTAACTATGGGAATAGGCACTATTATCACATTAGATGAAAAAGAAAAAGCTAATAATATTAACGAGTTTATCGTGAACGAACTAGATTTTTCGATTTTGTACACATCTAATCATTGGGCAGGTATTATTAACAGTTGGACAGAAATTCAAATTAAAGTCTTAAAAGACGATGCTAAAATGCTCACCGATGCTACTACAATATTAAACCGTATAAAAAGTGATGCCATTTATACGGATTTTGTGATTAATTTAACCAAAGAATTAACCAGAGCAGGCAAAGATGATGTACTTTATGCTTTGATTCCTACCATTAAAAACTCGAAACGATTGCTGGATTACGATGGAGTACTTTATTTATTCCAACAAGACCTCTCAGGCAAGGCGCCGGATTTGACAATTGAAACGTATAACGGTATAAAAGAAGCGAAGAACCAAATTACAACAGTGATAAAAACAGCAGATTTAAAATCTAAATTCACTTTATTGGTTTTTTACAAATCAGGTTGTGGCCCCTGTGAAGAAACAATGTTGGGTTTAGTTGACAATTATAACGAAATGGTTAGCAAAGGGATAAAAATTATCTCCTTTGCAGCCGATACGGAAGAAAAAGTTTTTAAAGACACCTCGTTACTTCACCCTTGGTCCGATAAATACTGTGATTTTCAAGGTGCAAAAGGCATCAATTTTAAAAATTATGCAGTAATAGGAACACCTACAATGTATGTTTTAGACAGTAAAGGTATTATACTTTCAAGATTGGCAACTATTAGCGAGGTTTTGGATTTTGTAAGAAAACAGTAGTTTTTTTAGGGTTTAATTGTTGAGGCGTGTAGTTGCTTATTTGGTTAATCGTTGATTTGCTGATTTGAAAAACCCTTTTAATCTGAGAATCTGCGGTGAAAAAAGATTATTTGGTTAATCTGAAATTATTTCAGAATGCTATTGACTTATTGACAAAACAAATCTTGGAATTTTTCTCTGCCTTTGTGATAAAATGCCTTAACAAAAAACCTATAAATTACACTAAAGGTTTTTGGTATAAATAAAATTGTTAATTACTAAATTTAACCCGTTGGGTGTAATTATTTGAAGTCGAAAAACAAACAATATCTATGTCAAATATAATAAAAAATTATTTAAGGGTTTTAGAAGTTATAAGTTCTTTGAATTGTGAATTAGAATTCAAATCAGATGTTGGTAGAAAACAAAAAATGTCTGATTTAGAAGTAGTTGCATTGAGTTTAACTGCTGAGTTTATGTCCATTGATAGTGAAAATTCCCTTTTTTAAACAGATTAGCTCCAATGAGATTCCTAATCTAATAGAACGTAGTCAGTTCAATAAAAGAAGAAGAAAATTGTTTTTCTTTTCAGAAGAAGTTAGGACAAAGTTAGCTTCTCATTTTCTTGAATTTGAAGATTATTTTATAGTGGATAGTATGCCTCTAGAAATTTGTAAATTCTCAAGACACAACAGAATTAAAATTTGCAAAAATGAGTTTGAAACTGCTCCTTCAAAAGGGTTTTGTGCTTTTCAAAACAATTGGTTCTACGGTTATAAATTGCACGGAGTTTGTTCTGTAACTGGTGTTTTTCATTCTTTAGATATTACTAAAGCAGAGGTGGTTCACGACATCAATTTTTTAAAGAATATAAAATAACAAATGTCTGATTGTGTGTTGCTTGGAGATAGAGGTTATTTGTCTGAAAGTATACAATTAGATTTGTTTCAAACGGTGAATGTTAAATTAGAAACACCAAAAAGGATAAATCAAAAAGACTATAAGCCACAGCCTTAAATCTTTAGAAAATCAAGAAAAAGAATAGAAACATTATTCTCTCAATTATGCGACCAATTTATGATTAGACGAAATTATGCTAAATCTTTCCAAGGTTTTAAAACAAGAATTTTAGCAAAAATAACAGCATTAACTTTGGTCCAATTCATCAATAAATTTATATTTGATAGACCAATAAATAATATTAAAAATCAAACAATTTAATTGCACCCAATGGGTTAAGTATAATAAGTAATGCTTATTTACTCTTGTAAACAGAATTTAACAAACTATTGTAAACTGTTTTACCATGAAAACTAAGACAATTAAGAATGAAATAAAATCTAAACAACAAACAAAGCAAAAAAATCTCTCAATTTGTTTTGCTGAATACGTTTTCTATCACAAGCATGAAAAAATCGTTCAAATATATGTTAAAGTTTACAAAATGTAGATTTCAATCAAAAATTTATGTATATATTTGTAAATTATATTTAAAACATGAAAAAATTTTTCTCACAAATTCATCACCATCATTCTTGCAAACAGGCGAGTTAATGATGTATAATATATACTTATAATTAAAAACCGTCTGAGTGTACTTAGACGGTTTTTTGTTTTTAACTAATCGAAGTACATTCAGATTTTATCTAAAATTAAAAAAATGAGTACTTTAAAAATTGCGGTTCAAAAAAGTGGCCGACTAAGTGAAAAATCACTTCAACTTCTAGAAGAATGTGGCATCAAAATTTCTAATGGCGAACGAAAACTAAAAGCCATTGCGCAAAATTTCCCAATTGAAATTCTATTCTTGCGCGACGATGATATTCCACAATACGTTGAACAAGGCGTTGCCGATATCGGAATTCTTGGCGAAAATGAAGTTTGGGAAAAAGATAAAGAAATAAAAATAATTCAGCAATTGGGTTTTGCAGGTTGTAGAATGTCATTAGCAATTCCAAAAGACGAAACCTATACCAATTTAAACTATTTCGAAGGCAAACGTATTGCAACAAGTTATCCTAAAATTCTGATTAATTTTTTTGCCAAAAACAACATTAGCGTTTTCATAGAAGAAATCAGCGGAAGTGTTGAAATTGCAACCAGTATAGGTCTATCCGATGCCATTTTTGATATTGTAAGCACAGGAAGTACATTATTGATGAACGGATTGAAAGAGGTAGCAACCGTTACAAAAAGTGAAGCCGTATTAATTTCAAATCCAAATCTAAGGCAAGAAAATCAAGCCATTTTAGATAAATTATTATTTAGAATGCAAGCCGTTCGTGAAGGAAAACAGAATAAATATATTTTGTTGAACGCACCAAATTCAGCTATTGAAAAAGTTTGTTCTTTATTACCTGGAATGAAATCACCAACCATTTTACCGTTAGTCAATAAAGATTGGAGCAGTTTGCACTCAGTTATAAAAGAAGACGATTATTGGGAAATTATAGAACAACTCAAAAATCTTGGCGCAGAAGGAATTTTAATTATTCCAATAGAAAAAATGATTCGATAATTCAATAAAATAATCATGAAAACATATATAAATCCAAATCCAGAACAATGGTCAGAATTGGCAAAACGCAAAACCTTTGCAACTGCCGATTTAAACGAAACCGTGAAAGCTGTTTTTAATGACATTCAAAAAAACAGAAGCAAAGCTGTAAAAAAATATACCAGTTATTTTGATGGTGTTACGATAGAAAATTGCGCAATAACTTCTTCAGAAATTGAAAATGCAGTTGCCCAAATTCCATCGGATTTAAAAAATGCAATCCAAGTTGCAGCTGATAATATTTCGAAATTTCACAGTTCTCAAAAAGAAATTCCGACTAAAATTGAAACTACATCGGGTGTTTTTTGTTGGAGAGAAAGTCGTGCAATAGATACTATCGGAATTTATATTCCAGGCGGAACGGCACCACTTTTTTCGACAGTTTTGATGTTGGCAATTCCCGCAAAATTGGCAGGATGTAAAACCATTATTTTATTTTCACCACCCGACAAAAACGGCAACATTAATCCAGCAATTTTATATGCAGCACAACTTATTGGAATAACTAAAATTTTTAAAGTTGGCGGCATTCAAGCCATTGCAGCAATGACTTTTGGAACAGATGAAATTCAGAAAGTGTCTAAAATATTCGGCCCAGGAAACCAATACGTAACGGCGGCCAAACAATATGCGCAACAATTGGGATTGGCTATAGATATGCCTGCCGGACCAAGTGAATTGTTAGTAATAGCCGACGAAACATGTGATCCAGAATTTGTGGCTTCCGATTTATTGTCCCAAGCGGAACATGGTGCTGATAGTCAAGTAATTTTAGTTACAAATTCTGAAGAAATTGTTCTAAAAGTGGCATTAGCTATTGAAAATCAAAAGTCATTTTTACCTCGCCAAGTAACAGTAGAAAATGCATTAGAAAACAGTCGAGCTATAATTTTTAAAGACATTCAAACAGCAATTGAATTCAGTAATTTTTATGCACCTGAACATTT
Source organism: Flavobacteriaceae bacterium (assembly GCA_947457615.1). Classification (GTDB taxonomy): domain Bacteria; phylum Bacteroidota; class Bacteroidia; order Flavobacteriales; family Flavobacteriaceae; genus Flavobacterium. The sequence goes on along the minus strand of CANGWK010000040.1, from coordinate 7,412 downwards.
AATTTTAGCGATTGAAGATGCTGAAAGCTTAATCGAACGAATCGAGAATGCTGGTTCGGTTTTCATTGGAAATTACAGTTGCGAAAGCGCAGGAGATTATGCTAGCGGAACCAATCACACTTTACCAACAAATGGTTATGCTAAAAATTACAGTGGTGTTTCATTAGACAGTTTTGTAAAGAAAATTACGTTTCAAAAATTAACCTCGCAGGGGATTCAAAATCTTGGACCAACAATAGAAATTATGGCTGCTGCCGAACAATTAAATGCACACAAAAATGCCGTTACTATCCGATTAAAAAAATTACAAAATGTATAATGTCACTAATTTAATTCGAAAAAACATTCTCTCGCTTACACCATATTCTAGTGCACGCGACGACTACCAAAGCAAACAAGGTATATTTTTGGATGCGAATGAAAATCCGTTCGGGAATTTAAATCGTTATCCAGATCCATACCAATGGCGCTTGAAACAAATTTTGAGTAATCAGAAAAAATTAGGAATTGAAAACATATTAATTGGTAACGGAAGCGATGAAATTATCGATTTAGTGCAACGTATTTTTTGCCAACCTAATGAAGATAAAATTATTATTTGTCCGCCTACTTACGGAATGTATGAAGTGTATGCTAATATCAATAATATAAAAATAATTTCGATTCCATTAACAAAAAATTTTCAATTAAATACCGAAGCGATTTTAGCTCAAAATGCTAAAATTTTATACTTGTGTTCACCTAATAATCCGACAGGAAATTCATTAGAAAACTTAGAATACATTATTGAAAATTTTAAAGGAGTTGTGTTTTTAGACGAAGCTTATATTGACTTTAGTGAACAGCCTTCTTTGGTTTCAAAAATCAAACAATACCCCAATTTAATTGTATCGCAAACGTTTAGTAAAGCAAGAGGTTTGGCTGCAGTTCGAGTTGGAATTGCTTATGCCGATGAAACCATAATTTCGGTAATGAATAAAGTGAAACCGCCTTATAATGTGAGTCAATTGAATCAAGAAGCAGCCATGCAATCGCTTACTGATGAAGACGATTTTAAATCGAATGTACAATTGATAAAATCAGAACGAGAACTACTTAAACAATCACTTTTATTATTAGATTTTGTTACTATAATATATCCATCGGAGGCCAATTTTTTACTGGTCGAAATGGAGAATGCAACCGCCATTTACAACCGTTTAATCGAGCAACAAATCATTACAAGAAACCGAAGTTCGGTAGTTGAAAACACCATTCGAATTACCATTGGAACACCAACAGAAAACCAACAATTAGTATATGCTTTACAATTAATAATCGTATGAAAAAAATATTATTTATAGATAGGGATGGCACTTTAATTATTGAGCCGCCCATCGATTTTCAAGTAGATAGTTTGGAAAAATTAGAGTTTTATCCACAAGTTTTTCAGTATTTATCACGCATTGCCAAAGAATTGGATTATGAGTTGGTCATGGTAACCAATCAAGACGGAATGGGAACTGACTCGTTTCCAGAAAACACCTTTTGGCCCGCACAAAATAAGATGTTGAAAGCATTTGAAAACGAAGGAATTCAATTTTCAGATGTGATTATTGATGTCTCGTTACCAGAGCAGAATTTGCCCACAAGAAAACCCGGGACATCTTTGTTGCAACAGTACATCAAAGGAAATTACGATTTAAAAAATTCCTTCGTAATTGGTGATCGAATTACTGACATTCAACTCGCAGAAAATTTAGGAAGCCAGGCAATTTTTATCTCTGCTACAGCCAATGAACGAGCGGTTCTTTCCACTTCCTCTTGGGAAACAATTTATCAATTTTTAAAGGAGCAACCACGTGTTGCTAAACTTATTAGACAAACAAAAGAAACCGAAATTGAGGTCGAAATCAATTTGGATGGTAGCGGAAAAAGCAACATCAATACTGGTTTAGGATTTTTTGATCACATGTTGGACCAAATTGCCAAACACGGAAACATTGATTTGAACATCAAAGTTAAAGGCGATTTATTTGTTGACGAACACCACACAATTGAAGATGTTGGAATTGCTTTAGGCGATGTTTTTGCGCAAGCATTAGGTTCTAAAAAAGGCATCACTCGCTATGGTTTTTTACTACCAATGGACGATTGTTTGTCGCAAGTCGCATTAGATTTTGGTGGCCGTTCGTGGTTGGTTTGGGCTGCGAAATTCAACAGAGAAAAAATCGGTGAAATGCCAACAGAAATGTTCTCACACTTTTTCAAATCGTTTTGCGATGGCGCCAAATGCAATTTAAACATCAAAAGTGAAGGCGAAAATGAACATCACAAAATAGAATCGATTTTCAAGGCGTTTGCAAAAGCAATTAAAATGGCTGTCAAAAAAGACGGCACTAACGGTATCCCTAGCACAAAAGGAATCTTATGATAGCTATTGTAAAATATAATGCAGGTAATATTATTTCGGTAAAAAATGCCGTCGAGCGTTTGGGTTATTCGTGTCTTGTAACCGACGACCAATCCATTTTGAAACAAGCTGAAAAAGTTATTTTTCCGGGTGTTGGCGAAGCAAGCTCTGCAATGAAATATTTGAAGGAAAAAGGGTTGGATAAAGTTATAAGAAATCTAAAACAACCAGTTTTAGGAATTTGCCTTGGACAACAATTGATGTGTCAATTTTCGGAAGAAGGAAACACAGAATGTATAGGTATTTTTGATGCAATAATAAAGAAATTTGAACCCAAATTGAAAGTGCCCCAAATGGGATGGAACAATATTTCAAACTTAAATTCTGAATTGTATATCGGAATTTCAGCCGACGAAGATTTCTATTTTGTGCACAGTTATTATGCTGAAATTACCAACGAAACTACTGCTATTTGTGACTACATAGTTCCGTTTAGCGCATCGATGCAGAAAAATAATTTTTACGCCACGCAGTTCCATCCAGAAAAATCATCTGACGTTGGTGAGCAACTTTTATTAAATTTTTTAAAACTATAAACTCGGAATAATCTGTGAAAATCAGTGCAATCCGCGGCAAAAAACAAATTATGAGAATTATTCCAGCTATAGACATCATCGACGGAAAATGCGTCCGATTGACCAAAGGCGATTTTTCCACTCAAAAAATATATAACGATAATCCGTTGGAAGTTGCAAAATATTTTGAAGACAACGGATTACAATATTTACATTTAGTTGATTTAGACGGAGCAAAATCTAACCAAATTATCAATCATAAAGTATTATATCAAATTGCAACAAAAACCAATTTGAAAATAGATTTTGGTGGTGGATTAAAGCAGCGTAAAGATCTAGAAATCGCTTTTGAAAACGGAGCCAATCAAATTACTGGCGGAAGTATTGCAGCAAAAAATCCAACTGAATTTTTAGATTGGTTAACTCAATTTGGAAGCGATAAAATTATTTTAGGTGCCGATTGTTTAAACCGAAAAATTGCGACTCAAGGTTGGTTAGAAACTTCTGAATTGGATGTTGTAAATTACATTTCTGATTACGTTTCAAAAGGAATTTCGACCGTAATTTGTACTGATATTTCTAAAGATGGAATGCTTCAAGGCACTTCTAATGAATTGTATCAAAATATTTTACAAAAAACAAAAGTGCATTTGATAGCAAGTGGTGGCGTGACAAGTATTTCCGATTTAGAACTTCTAAAAACTATAGGATGTGAAGGCGCTATCATTGGAAAAGCGTTGTATGAAGGCACAATAAAAATCGAAAACTTACGTGAATTATGTTAAAAAAAAGAATCATACCGTGTTTAGATATTAAAGACGGGCGCGTAGTAAAAGGCATTCAATTTTTAGGACTTAAGGACGCAGGAGCTCCGGTAAAATTAGCTTCGTTTTATTCAAAAAACGATGCAGACGAATTGGTGTTTTTAGACATCAGCGCAACTTTAGAAAAACGTAAAACTTTGGCAGAAATGGTCACGCAATTGTCGAAAGTAATCAATATCCCGTTTACAGTTGGTGGTGGGATTCAATCCGTTGAAGACGCACGTTTGTTATTGCAATCAGGAGCGGACAAGCTAAGCATCAATTCGGCTGCGGTTTTAAATCCAGAATTGATTACGCAAATTTCAGCTGCTTTTGGAAGTCAGAGTTTGGTCGTTGCTATAGACATTAAAAAAGTAGATAATGATTGGTACGTTTTCATAAAAGCTGGAACAGAATCAACAGGAATTTTAGCCATCGATTGGGCGAAAAAAGTAGAAGAATTAGGAGCTGGAGAATTACTAATAACTTCAATGAACAACGATGGTTCCAAAGATGGATTTGCTTTAGAAATTACAAATGAAATCAGTAAAGTGGTTTCTATTCCAGTGATTGCTTCTGGTGGCGCAGGAAATTCTCAGCATTATATAGATTTATTTACCAAAACAGAAGTCAGCGCCGGATTAGCAGCAAGTATTTTCCACTTTAATGAAGTGCCGATTTCCGAATTAAAAAACGTTTTAAAAACTCAAAATATTCCTATCAGATGAATGTAGATTCCTCAAAAAACAACGGATTAATTCCAGTAATTATCCAAAATAACGAAACGCAACAAGTTTTAATGTTGGGTTACATGAACGAAGATGCCTTAAAAAAAACACAAGAAGAAAAGGTAGTAACTTTTTTTAGTAGAAGTAAAAACAGACTTTGGACTAAAGGTGAAACTTCTGGAAATTTTCTAAAAGTGGTTTCCATTAAAGAAGATTGTGATCAAGATGCTTTGTTGATTCAAGTCATTCCAAACGGGTCAACGTGCCACAACGGAACCACTTCTTGTTTTGACACAGAAACTCAAATTTCTTTTCTAGAAGAATTGGAAACCGTCATTGAAAATCGTATTGCAAATCCAACTTCAGAGTCGTATGTTGCGTCTCTTTTTCAAAAAGGAATTAATAAAATAGCCCAAAAAGTAGGTGAAGAAGCAGTGGAATTAGTAATTGAATCCAAAGACGATAATCCAAATTTATTTATTGGTGAAGCGGCCGATTTATTGTTTCATTATTTGATTTTATTACAAGCTAAGAAATTGAAATTAAAAGATATAGAACAAGAATTAACACGTCGTATGAAAAAATAAATTAATAGTCCAAATGTTAAAATTTAAAAAATAATGCAATTGCCACAAAATAATTCAATACATTTCCACTTTTATGATGAACAAGATACTTAATACAAATTGGTGGCATATGACTAACTCCGTTTTTGGAAATGGTTGGTAACTGCTATTTGTGTTTTTCTACAATATCGCAAAACCCGCCTGTAACAGCGGGTTTTTTTACGTCTAAATTTTCTCTAAAATCAATTATCATGTTATATAATTTTCTAACCAAAGTATTCATAACCCTGAGCGATACTTATACATCAGTTGGTTTGTATTTTAAAATTAACGATAAGTTTTCTGATAGTTTTCTCTTGGAAATCTCCGATTATAAAAGCAAAGAAAACAGTGATTCTAATATTTGTTTGTATCCAATTGCTTCATTTATTGATGATGTAAATCAAACTAGAATTATCTTTCCACAAAAAAACTTTTGTAAAACTAACTTCAGATATTGAAATTGCAACCGAGTTAAATCAGTTTTCAAAATCATTTTTGGTGTCTAATTTAAGCCTCGGATTTTAAACTTTAGGTTTGTTTGGTTGCACAAGTTACGATGCCATTCCGATGTTTGAAGCTATTACTTTTAACAATAACGATTTTGATTTGCCTTTGATTCAGTACCATTTATTTCGTTATACAATTGTGTTCAATCACTTTAACAACGAACTGTTTTTGTTAGAACATTTACAAGAAGATGAAGTTTCCAGTTTAGATAAAATTCAGGAAATTATCAATAATCGTTCAGTAACTGAATATAAATTTTCACTACAAAATGATGAAAAATCTAATTTTACAGACTTTGAGTTTTTAGAAGCAATTAAAAAATGTCAACAACATTGTTTTATATGCGATGTGTTTCAAATCGTAATTTCAAGAAAATACAATCAGCCATTTAATGGAGACGAATTTAATATTTACATAGCATTAAGTCATTCCGTCAACGCATTTATTATATTTTGATTACGGAAACTTCAAATTATTTGGTTCTTTACCGAGGCAGAATATAAGTTATATTTTAATGTATTTAAATCATAAAGAATTTTATGCAATTTAAATTTATTTTCATACTGTTTCCCAAACTTGTTTATTACACACATTAATTATCAAGTTAATTTCTAGTACACTAATTGAAATAAGCAGCAATGTTTTATCAATTTTTAGGCATTGGTCTCAATTTTCAATATAATAAAAATACTTTATTAAGTTTATTTTGTGTTATGATAATGTTCAAAATAATGTTCAATAGAATAATTAGTATAAAAAGAAATTTGGTTACTTATTCTATTTTGTCAAAAAATAGTATAAGTAATTTAGTTTAATTGCGATATTAAAAATATCTTTTGTTTGCTAACCAATTATTTTTACATAAAATAAATGTAGTTGTTTATTAATGGTATACACCGAAGAATAAATAATATAAAAAATTAATAATTTATTATGATAACATCATTACAATTTGACGAAGCCATAAAGATTATAACTGATTATAAATCTCAGGTTGAAAATGGGGTAGTCAAAATCAAAGAAAAAGCGATACTTGTTGATATTCAAGACAAAATCACTTTTAATTTTTTTTTAATACTTCAACATTATTATGAAGACATATTAGGCAAAAAGCTGGAATGGAATCATCTAAAATCAATGGAACTAGATGAATTAAAATCTATAGATTTTAATTGCCTACGAAATTATAGAGGTTTTGGATTAGTTTCTGAAAAAAAATTTAGAAATTTAATTTACACTTGTTCAATTATTTCATCTAAAATATAAAAACATTTTATGCCGCTTCGCAAAGTGTTCTAATTAAGACAAATGTGCTGCTCATTCTATGATAAAAAACAACCAAAAATATTAAATTTAAGATGCAAATTTATAACATTAATTTAGGAATACTATTGGTTGCTTCGACAGGATTATTTGAAGCGCAATACGAAGTACTTCGCATAAATGGACATTCACCTTCGGAAGCGTTTAACGAAACGTTAGAAGAATTAACCCAAAGTTTGATGCCTTTAGTGGCAGAAAACGGAATGGATTGAATGTTTGCCAATACTTCAGTAACCGCACAACGTGGCGCTTTGGATTTGAAAGGTAAATTTAGAGAGGCAACCACACCTGTATTCGAAAATTTGTATGAAGAAGTGGCGTCTGGAAGAGAAGCAAATAGAGTAATTTCTGAAGGAAGTAAAAAAGATTATCGTCAAAAATTAGAGTTAGAATTAAAAGAAATCCGCGAATCTGAACTTTGGCAAGCCGGTGCAGCCGTCAGAAAATTAAGACCAAAATTGAATTAATGGATTTAT
>CANGWK010000039.1 GCA_947457615.1 Flavobacteriaceae bacterium | reverse complement strand
TCTGCCAGTTTCACCAATAGCACCTTTTTCTCCTGTAGTTCCAGTTGCTCCTTCTGCTCCCACACGGCCATCATATCCTCTTTCACCCTTTAGACCAATTAGACCTTGGGCGCCAGTGGACCCTTGAGACCCTGTATCTCCTATGTGCCCTTGAGCACCTTGTTTTCCTTGGATACCTCTTGCTCCTTCTTTACCTTCAGCACCTTGTCTGCCAGTTTCACCAATAGCACCTTTTTCTCCTGTAGTTCCAGTTGCTCCTTCTGCTCCCACACGGCCATCATATCCTCTTTCACCCTTTAGACCAATTGGACCTTGTTCTCCTGTTGGTCCTTGCCCTCCTGTTGGTCCTTGCCCTCCTGTATGACCTTCAGGGCCAGCTACTCCTCTTTGACCTTCAGGGCCAGCAGGGCCAGCAGGGCCTTGTATACCCTGCTTTCCTTCAAGGCCTTCTTCTCCTTTAGGGCCTTTAGGGCCTTCTGCCCCTTGTTTTCCTGTATGACCGTCATTACCTCTGACACCAGCACTACCTGTAGTGCCTCGTGCGCCAGTAGGTCCTTCTTTACCGTCATTACCTCTGGCACCAGCACTACCTGTTTCACCTCTGACACCAGCACTACCTGTTTCACCTCTGACACCAGCACTACCTGTTTCACCTCTGACACCAGCAGTACCAGTAGAACCTTGTTTCCCTTTTTGTCCTTGAGAACCAGTCTCACCTCTTCTGCCTTCAGGGCCTCGTGCCCCTGTTACACCTTTGGCGCCCTCTGTTTCTAGATACATATACGGGTCAAAATGTATATTTTGTATTGTCTGCCCTAGATTAAATAATAGGAAATTAGCATGTAAAGGTATTGTTCTGTCAAATGAGGATTTATGAATTGTAAATCCATCCATTAGATATGTAATATTTTGACTGTCATAATAAATTTCAAATACAGTTTCTAGACTATAGCCTCCATATAGAGTTTTTATTAAAATATCTGATTCGTATATACTAACCGATAAATCATCTGAAAAATAGAAGCCAAATTGGATATTTGATGACTGAGTATTTAATTGAGGGTAGACTGATAAGCCTACAAAGGCATTGCTATGTAATTGTCCGAGTGTAAATGATACTCTAGGATATTTATAGCCTTCGAGTGTGTATATATTGGAATTCCAACCATCTACTCCAGATGTTTTTACAACAGTTGATGAATCTAGTATGCTAATTGTATTATCATTGTTTAATACATTTGATACTAAAGTGAATGTTCCACGTCCATACTGGCCTTCTTTACCTCCTTTGCCTTCGGCACCCGTATAACCAGTTGCGCCATCTGAACCCTGTAAACCAGTTGCGCCATCTGAACCCTTTTCACCCGTCTGACCTTGGGCTCCAGTTACACCCATCTCACCAACTCGTCCCTCTTTTCCTTCAGGACCAGCAGGACCTTCTTGCCCTTGTAAACCAGTTTCACCCTGAAGACCTTGTTTTCCTCTGGGACCCGCAATACCTTCTTGTCCTTGGGCTCCAGTTGCTCCAGTCGACCCTTGTTTTCCTCTACGACCTTCTGCTCCCTCTTGTCCTGTAGGGCCTTCCATGCCTTTTTGCCCTTGGGAACCTTGAGGGCCTTTTGCTCCCACACGACCTTCTGCGCCCTGAATACCAGTGGCGCCATCTCGTCCTTGACGGCCTTCTTGTCCCTGGGGACCTTCAGGACCCGCAATACCAGTTTGTCCTTGGGGACCCGCAATACCTTCTTGTCCTTGGGCTCCACTTGCTCCAGCAGGACCTTCACTACCAGTTTCACCTTTTGCGCCAGTATATCCACGTCTACCCTGCTCTCCAGTTTCACCTTTTGCGCCAGTATATCCACGTCTACCCTGTGTACCAGTTTCACCTTGTTCTCCTCTTTGACCTTGAGGTCCCGCAATACCATCTACGCCTCTAATACCTTGTTGTCCAGTTGAGCCTTCTTTACCTTGAGCCCCTGTTGCTCCTTTTAGACCAGTTACACCTTGTTCTCCTCTTTGACCTTGAGGTCCCGCAATACCATCTCGTCCCTCTGGTCCCGCTTGACCAACCGCACCTTCTTGTCCTGTTGCGCCAGCAGAACCAGTTGCGCCCATAAGCCCTGTATGACCTTGTTGCCCTGTAATACCCATCTTACCTTGCTGTCCTCGAGCACCAGTTGCGCCTTCGGCACCAGCAACACCTTGAGGACCTTCTAGTCCTTGGGGACCTAGCATACCTCTTGGACCTTCAATACCAGCAAGACCCATGGCACCAGTCTGCCCTGTAACACCTTCTTTACCCTGCTGTCCTTCAGCACCATCAAGGCCATCTTTGCCTTCAGCACCTCTAGCACCTTTTTCTCCTGTAGTTCCAGTTGCCCCCACATTACCTTCAGCACCTTGTCTCCCAGTTTCACCAATAGCACCTTTTTCCCCTGTAGTTCCAGTTGCCCCCACATTACCTTCTTTGCCTTCAGCACCTCTAGCACCCTTTTGCCCTTGAGGTCCTTGAGCTCCTGTTGCTCCTTCTATACCAGTTACACCCGCACTACCTTGAGGGCCTTCTTTACCTTCAGAGCCTGTATCTCCTTGAGAACCTTCTACTCCATTTTTGCCAATGGGACCTTGAGGGCCCTCAGAACCCTGTTTACCAGTTGGACCTTCTTTACCGTCTTGCCCTCGAGGACCAGCAATACCTTCAGGGCCTTGTTTACCCTTAGAGCCAGTTGCCCCAGCAAGACCATCATGGCCTGTAGCGCCAGCAGAACCAGTTGGTCCCTGTTGCCCTGTAGAACCTTGAGCCCCAGCAATACCGTCAGAACCTTTTTCACCTCGAGGACCAGCAATACCTTGAAGGCCAGCAATACCTTGAAGGCCAGCAATACCTTGAAGGCCAGCAGAACCAGTTGCTCCAGCAATACCTTCTTTGCCTTCAGAGCCAGTTGCGCCTTCTCTTCCGTGTGCACCAGTTTCACCTTTAGCTCCTCTGTCACCCTTTTCTCCTTTTGCCCCTTCGCGCCCTTCTTGTCCCTGAGGACCTTCTTTTCCTTCGGAACCAGCAATACCATCTTGTCCTTGGGGACCTTCACGACCTTCTTTACCTTCGGAACCTCTATCTCCTTTATCACCTACAGGGCCTTTTTGTCCTTCAGAGCCTGTATCTCCCTTGAAGCCTTGACGACCAGCAACACCTTGTTTACCTTCAGAACCAGTTGCTCCAACAAGTCCTTGTGCACCTTTTTCACCAGCTAGTCCATCAAGGCCATCTGCTCCAGGAAGTCCGTCTTTTCCTTGTTTACCGTCAGAACCGCGTTCACCTTTGGCACCAGCAGTACCAGTTGCGCCCATTAGACCGGTGTATCCAGTTTCACCTTGTTTACCTTCAGAACCAGTGATACCATCTAAGCCCTTTTGTCCTTGGATACCTTGAGGACCTTGTTTTCCTTCGGAACCAGCAATACCATCTTGCCCTTGGGGACCTTGAGGACCTTCTTTTCCTTCGGAACCAGCAATACCTTGTTTGCCTTCAGCGCCAGTTGCTCCCATAGAACCTTGTTTTCCTTGAGGACCGTCTTTACCAGCTTGCCCTGTTGCGCCGTCGGTGCCAGCAATACCTTGTTGCCCTGTTTCTCCTGTTTGACCACGCTGACCCTTAGGACCTTCTTTGCCTGTAGTTCCTTGAGCTCCAGCACTACCAGTATCTCCTTGTTTCCCCTTTGTTCCTTCTATACCTTCTTGTCCCCTGGGACCCTCAAATCCTCTTTCACCTCTTATTCCCTGCTCTCCAGATTCACCCTTATCACCAGTTATACCCTGAAGACCTCTTACTCCAGGCAGACCCATAGCCCCTGTCATGCCCTCTGCCCCAGTATGCCCTTGTTTACCGTCTTGTCCTTTTTCTCCCGCAGAGCCAGTTTGCCCTTGGAGACCAGCAGAACCTTTCATGCCCGTATCACCTTGTTGTCCTTTGGGGCCTTCAGGGCCCACAATACCTTGTTGTCCTTGGGGACCCTCAGAACCTGTGACACCTTGTTCTCCTTTAGCACCAGTTATGCCATCTCGTCCTTGATGACCTTGTTGTCCTTTAGCACCAGTATAGCCAGTTTCTCCTTGGGAACCCGCAATACCCTGGGGACCTTCAGAACCGGTTTCTCCCATTTGCCCTGTAGAGCCCTCTTTCCCTTTAGCGCCATCAGCACCAGTTGCGCCTTCAGCACCAGCACGTCCTATAGAGCCTTGGGGTCCTTGTTTGCCTTCGGCACCAGTATAGCCACTTGTACCAGTGTAACCAGTTACACCTTGTAAACCAGTCTCACCTACAGAACCTTTTTGCCCTTGACGGCCTTCAGAACCAGTTGCGCCTTCAGCACCAGCGCGCCCTCTAGGACCTTCAGGGCCCGCAATGCCCTTTTCTCCAGTTTCACCCTGTATACCAGTACTTCCAACTTGGCCCATGGCACCAGTTTCACCTTGAATTCCATCTTTACCATCTGCGCCAGTGCTTCCTACTAGGCCTTGTGCCCCTCTGGGACCCTGTGCTCCTGTATAGCCAATTAGACCCTGTTTACCTTCTTTGCCTTCGGCACCAGCAATACCTTGAATTCCATCTTTACCAGATGAACCAGTATCTCCTTTGTATCCCTGTTTACCTATAGGACCAGCAATACCTTCTTTTCCTTGAGGGCCTTCAGGGCCAGCAATACCTTGTGTGCCTTTTTCTCCCTGTGGACCAGCAAGACCCATTGCTCCTGTCGCGCCTTCGGTGCCAGCAAAACCCGTTTCTCCCTGTGGACCAGCAAGACCCATTGCTCCTGTTGCCCCTTCGGCGCCAGCAATACCCTGTTGTCCTTTGGGACCATCAGAACCTTGAGGACCTTGTTCACCGGTTGCGCCTTTGGTTCCAGCAATACCCTGTTGCCCTGTAGAGCCTTGTTCACCTTTGGCACCTTCAGCGCCCGCAATACCCTGTTGCCCTCTAGAGCCAGTTACGCCTTGTAAACCCTTTTCACCCTGTAATCCAGTTGGACCCATGAGACCTTTTTCTCCTTGAATACCTTGTTCTCCTCTTGCGCCTTTGGCACCAGCAACACCTGTATCACCCTGCTTTCCTTCTATACCACTTAGACCTTGTAATCCCATTTGACCATCTTTACCAGTTGAGCCATCTTTTCCAGCAAGACCTTGTGCTCCCATCAGACCATCTTTTCCTTGGGCTCCTGTGGCACCATTTATTCCATCACTACCCTTCATTCCAGCAAGACCCATTGCCCCAGTTACACCCTGTTCTCCTCTTAATCCCTGTGTTCCTGTAAATCCAGTTTCTCCAGCCCTTCCTTCTTTTCCTTGTTTACCGTCAGAACCAGTAATACCTTGAATTCCAGTATCTCCTCTTATACCCTGTTCTCCAGCTCTTCCTACAGAGCCTTGTTTACCATCAGAACCAGCAACACCTTGAATTCCAGTATCTCCTCTTATACCCTGTTCTCCTGTAAAACCAGTTTCTCCAGCCCTTCCTACTGGACCCTGTTTTCCTTGGAGACCAGCAATACCTTGGATTCCAGTATCTCCTCTTAAACCCTGTTCCCCTTGTGCTCCTGTGGCACCATCTATTCCATCATTACCCTTCATTCCAGCAAGGCCCATTGCCCCAGTTTCACCCTGTGCGCCTCTTATACCATCTATCCCTTGTAAACCACGAGGTCCAGCTTCTCCAGTATCGCCTTTAATACCAGAAGCCCCTGTATCTCCAGTTAGACCTTGTTTACCGTCAGACCCTCTTTTTCCTTGTGATCCTGTCGCGCCTTCGGCACCAGTTTGTCCTTGGGGACCTTGTTTCCCTTCAGCCCCACTTGCCCCTTGTTGTCCCATGTCTCCTTTTACACCTTTTTCACCCTTTGCGCCTTCTTTCCCTTCGGAACCAGCGATACCTTGTGGGCCCGCAAGACCCATTAGACCTGTCGCACCAGCAATACCTTGGGGACCCGCAACACCAGTTGCGCCTTGTTCTCCAGTTATACCCGTAAATCCTTGTTTTCCTTCTATACCCTGTTTGCCCTCAGAGCCAGTTTGTCCTTGGGGACCTTGTGCTCCTCTTGCGCCTTCGGTACCAGCAACACCTTGTTTACCGTCAGAACCAGTTTGTCCTTGGGGACCTTGTTTTCCTTCTTTACCTTGGGCACCCGCTACACCTTTGACGCCAGCAGGACCTTCTTGTCCTTGGGCTCCAGTTGCTCCAGCAGGACCTTCTTGCCCTTCAGCTCCAGTTGCGCCTTCATTACCTTGTGTTCCAGTATCACCCTTTATTCCTCTTGCTCCAGTAATACCTTCAGCACCAGCAATACCTTTTTCTCCCTGTGGACCAACAAGACCCATTAGACCTGTTTCTCCTTGTCTTCCAGTTGCCCCTTGAACTCCTGCTAGACCCATTGCTCCAGTTGCCCCTTGAACTCCTGTATGGCCGACTAAGCCAGTAAGACCCTGTACTCCAGTTGGACCAACAGGACCTTGAATTCCAGAAACACCTTGTAAACCAGGAAGACCCATTGCTCCAGTTGAACCCTGTTCCCCTTGAGAACCGCGTGCTCCTCTTACTCCATCTGTACCAGTGCTACCTTGTAGACCCTGTTCTCCTCTTTCTCCTTGTGTACCGACAGGGCCTTGTATACCTCTTTCACCTTGTTCTCCAGTGCTACCTTCTAGACCCTGTTTTCCTCCTGGACCCTGCGTCCCTTTTACGCCTTGAGCGCCAGTATCTCCTCGTTGACCATGTGCCCCAGTAACACCTTGTAATCCCATTGGACCTTCAGAACCAGTTACACCTTGTTCTCCTTTGATGCCATCTTGCCCTTTAGCACCAGTAATACCTTGTTGCCCTTGAGGGCCTTCTTCTCCTTGAGGGCCAGCAATACCTTGTTTTCCTTCTTCTCCTTGAGGGCCTTCTAGGCCTTGAGCCCCTGTCGCACCTTGGATTCCCGCAGAGCCGGTCTCTCCTTTTAGACCAGTGTAGCCCGTAGTTCCTTGAGCACCTTTTACACCAGTGTAACCTGTAGTCCCTTGAGCGCCTTTTACACCAGGAGTGCCTGTCTCTCCTTTGCTACCAGTTGCGCCAACATGACCTTCTTGTCCTTGGGGACCCATTACTCCTGTATATCCGGTTTGTCCTTGCTGTCCTTCTACCCCCTGTGCGCCAGTTGAACCATCCTTGCCTCTTTGTCCATGAAGACCTGCTGTTCCTGTTTCTCCTTGTCTTCCAGTTACCCCTTGAACTCCTGCTAAACCCATTGCTCCAGTTGCGCCTTGTTGTCCTTGTATACCAGTTACCCCTTGAACTCCTGCTAAACCCATTGCTCCAGTAATACCTTGTTGTCCTTGAGGGCCCGCAATACCGTCTTGTCCTTTTGGACCTTGAGCGCCAGTTGAACCAAGAGAGCCTGTGGACCCTTGTTTACCGTCAGCACCAGTTGCGCCTTGTTTACCCTCAGAACCTCTTTGTCCTTGTATACCAGTTTTACCTTCAACTCCTCTTTCACCCATGGGACCAGCAATACCTTGAGAACCTGTATATCCTGTTGCTCCATATGCTCCAGCAATACCTTCTTTACCTTCTGCGCCTGTTGAACCTGCTATGCCCTGTGGACCAGCAAACCCCATTGCTCCAGTTACACCTTGTTGACCTTGTGCTCCCGTAATACCTTCTATACCAGTATCACCCTTCATACCATAATGACCAGTTGGACCCATACGACCATCTTGTCCTTTAGCACCAGCAATACCTTGTGGTCCTTCTGCGCCAGTTGAACCAACAGAGCCTGTGGACCCTTGTTTACCGTCAGCACCAGTTGCGCCTTCGGTCCCAGCAATACCTTGTTCTCCTGTATTTCCGTTAGCACCAGTGTCACCAATACGACCCTGTAACCCTTTTGCCCCAGCAGTGCCAGTTTCGCCTTTTTGTCCTTGAGGACCAGCAAGCCCCATTGCTCCAGTTTCGCCTTTCTGTCCTTGTTGTCCTTGAGGGCCCGCAAGACCCATTGCTCCAGTTTCGCCTTTCTGTCCTTCTTGTCCTTCAGGACCCTCAGGGCCAGCAATACCTTGAGCTCCAGTTTCGCCTTTAGCACCTTTTTCTCCTTTAGAGCCAGCAATACCTTGAGCACCAGCAATACCTTGAGCTCCAGTTGCTCCTTTGATTCCTGTTACACCTTGAGGACCCGCAATACCTTGTTTTCCTTCAGGACCAGCAATACCTTGTTCTCCTGTTGAACCTCTTCTGCCAGTTGCCCCCGCACTACCTTTTTGCCCTTGTGCCCCAGTTTGACCTCTTGCCCCAGGAAGACCAATTGCGCCTGTTTGTCCTTGTTTTCCTTCAGGGCCCTCAGGGCCAGCAACACCTTGAGGACCTTTTGCTCCTTCGGAACCAGTATCACCTATTGTGCCAGTATAACCTCTAATACCTTCTGCTCCAGTATAACCAGTTGCGCCTTCTTCTCCTTTAGAGCCAGCAATACCTTGAGCACCAGCAATACCTTCTTTTCCTTTTGCTCCAGTATACCCAGTTGTGCCTTCTTCTCCTTTAGAGCCAGCAATACCTTGGACTCCAGTTGCTCCTTCTTTTCCTTTTGGTCCAGCAACACCTTCTTCTCCTTTAGAGCCAGTTGGACCAACATGGCCTCTTAATCCAGGAAGGCCAATAGTACCTTGTAATCCAGTTGGGCCTTGAGCACCTTCTTTGCCTTCAGAACCAGTGTAACCTGTTACACCTTGTTCTCCATTTCTACCAGTTGCGCCTTGTTGTCCTTCAGGACCCGCAATACCTTTAGAACCAGTTTCGCCTTTCTGTCCTTGTTGTCCTTGGGGGCCAGCAAGACCCATTGCCCCAGTGTGTCCTTGTTGCCCTTGTTGTCCTTGGGGACCCGCAAGTCCCATTGCTCCAGTTTCACCTTTTTGTCCTTGAGGGCCAGCAATACCTTCTGCTCCATCAGAACCAGTTTCACCTTTTTGTCCTTGAGGGCCAGCAATACCTTCTGCTCCATCAGAACCAGTTTCACCTTTTTGTCCTCTTGCTCCTTCGGCGCCAGTAATACCTTGAGCTCCTGTTTGCCCTTGGTTTCCTTTAGGGCCCGCAATACCTTGAGCTCCTGTTTGTCCTTGTTCTCCTGTTGAACCTCTGCTACCAGTTTCGCCTCTTTGTCCCTGCTCCCCTGTTGAACCAGCTTGACCTCTTAATCCAGGAAGACCAATTGCGCCTTTTTGTCCAGTAGCACCTTCAGCACCAGTAATGCCTTGTTGTCCTTGAGAACCCTTGGCACCAGTTGCTCCAGCAAGACCCATGGCTCCAGTTGCTCCAGCAATACCAGTATCACCTCTCATACCTTCTTGCCCTTGGGGACCAGCAATACCAGTATCACCTCTCATACCTTCTTGCCCTTGGGGACCTTCTGCGCCAGTTGAGCCTTCTTTTCCTCTTTGCCCTTCAGGGCCCGCAATACCTTTAGCGCCTTCTTTTCCTTGAGGACCTTCCGCGCCAGTTGGACCAAGTTGACCTCTTAATCCAGGAAGACCAATAGGGCCTTGTAATCCAGTTTCACCTTGAGGTCCAACAGGACCTTCTTCTCCTCTAGAACCAGTGTCACCAGCAATACCTTGTTGTCCTTTGGGACCCGCAATACCTTCTTGTCCTCTGGGACCTTCGGCACCAGCAACACCTTTCTGACCTTGAGGTCCAGCAAGACCCATTGCTCCTGTATGTCCTTGTTGTCCTTGGGGGCCGGCTATACCTTGTGCGCCAGCAAGACCCATGGCTCCAGTTTCGCCAATTCTACCAATGGGACCTTCAGGGCCCACAGAGCCATCTAGACCTTTTTCTCCCTGGGGACCAGCTACACCAGTACTACCAGCAATACCAGTTGACCCCCTAGAGCCTTCTTTGCCCTGAATTCCTGTAGGGCCTTGTATTCCTCTTGCTCCTTCTACACCTTGAATTCCTCTTGCCCCTTCTTTGCCCTGAATTCCTGTATCACCTTGTATACCCTGTAGCCCTGTAGAACCACTTATACCTTGAAGTCCCTGTTCCCCTGTAGCACCGATATTACCCTGTGCTCCTGTAGAACCCTGTAATCCAGTTGACCCTTGTTCACCTTGTTGTCCTTGGGGACCCGCAATTCCTTCTATACCTTGCTGCCCCCGTGGACCAATAAGACCCATTGCTCCAGTTGTTCCTCTAGGCCCCGCAGACCCTGTATCACCTTTTTGTCCCTGAGGGCCCGCAATACCTTCTTTGCCTTCGGCACCAGCAATACCTTGTGGTCCCGCAAGACCCATAGCACCAGTTTCACCCTTCTGTCCTTCTTTACCTTCTGCTCCAGCACTACCACTTGGGCCTTGGGAACCAGCAATACCTTGAGACCCAGTATCTCCTTGTATTCCAGCTTGTCCTTGTAAACCAGTTGCGCCTTGGGAACCAGCTCGACCTTGTTGTCCTCTTTGCCCTTCAGGGCCCACAATACCTTGTTTACCTTCAGGGCCCGCAACACCTTGAGACCCAGTATCTCCTTGTATTCCAGCTTGTCCTTGTAATCCAGTTGCGCCTACCATGCCCTCTAGACCAGCAGAACCAGTTGCCCCTACCATGCCCTGTAGACCAGCAGAACCAGTTGCGCCTTGTTGCCCTCTTTGCCCTTCACGGCCCGCAAGACCTTGCGCACCAGTAACACCTTGAGACCCAGTATCTCCTTGTATTCCAGCTTGTCCTTGTAAACCAGTTACACCTTGTGAACCAGTTGGACCTTCCGCGCCAGTTGAGCCTACCATGCCCTGTAGACCAGCAGACCCAGTTGAGCCAGTTATACCATTAATTTCATCTGGAATGGTTATATTGGGCAAACTCTTGGAAATATATGAAGATTCTACTTGTGTAATAGGGTCAAAATGAATGTTTTCAATTGAATATCCAGTGCTATACAAAATAAAATTAGCATGTAGAGGTGAACTTATTGTAACAGGTGTCTGATATACAAGATTTCCTCCAATAAAATAATTAACATCTTGGCCATTATATGCTATTCTAAATACAGTTGTTGGTGAATATGAACCTGTACATACTTTTACTAAGACATCTGATTCATAGATTGTTATTGAACTATCTTCATTTAGATGAAATCCATAATCAATTGTTGAGGTGGCTGTAGTTACAGACGGATTTATAGAAAGACCAGCAAACACAATTGGATTTATTGAACCTAGACTAAATGAAAGGCTTGGGTTTGTATATGATTCTAATGAATATATATTTGCGTTCCATCCTTCATATCCCTTGACCTTCGTAATTCTAGACGAGTCTAAAATAGAAATTACATTTTCATTATTCAATATGTTTGGAATTAATGTAAATGTACCAAGACCAAAAGAACCAGTTAGACCTTTTGCTCCAGTCTCGCCTACAGAACCAGTTGCTCCTTGTTCTCCTTTGATACCATCTCTTCCTGTTTCACCAGCAATACCTTGTTCTCCTTTTACACCTTCTTGCCCTGTTGGTCCCGCAATACCTTCTACGCCGGCACTGCCAGTATATCCTGTTACGCCTTGGACTCCCTGTGGGCCAGCTAGACCCATTGCTCCTTTGACACCTTCGGAACCAGTATATCCTATCTCACCTCTTGCTCCACGAGGACCTATAGCACCTGTATAACCAGTTGCGCCATGAACTCCCTCTGGCCCAGCAATACCCTGTGGTCCTTCTTTACCGTCAGATCCAGTTTCGCCTTGCTTACCTTCATTACCAGTATAACCAGTTTCACCTATCTGCCCTCTGAGACCTGTATTACCTTGCGCTCCTGTGACACCTTCGGCGCCAGTAATACCTTGGATGCCTGTGAAGCCAGTATATCCTTGTTCTCCTTGACGACCAGCAATACCTTGTTTTCCTTCTTTACCGTCAGAACCAGTTGACCCTATTTGACCATCTTGACCTTGTTCTCCAGTTGAACCTTGTTTTCCTTCTGCCCCAGTGTATCCTGTATTACCTTGCGCCCCTGTTATACCATCACGACCAGCTAGACCTCTTTGTCCAGGAAGTCCCATTGCTCCTCTTGCGCCTTCGGTGCCAGCAATACCCTGTTTACCTTCTTTTCCTTGAATTCCAGCTATACCTGTATAACCAGTTGAACCTATCATTCCTTGAGGACCAGCTAGACCCATTGCCCCTGTTTCTCCCTTTTGACCCTCCCCCCCTCTTTCTCCATTTTGTCCCTCTGCTCCTCTAGGACCTTGTTCTCCAACTGAACCAGTGTCTCCTTTTTGCCCCTCTTCTCCTCTAGGGCCTTCTTTTCCTTGACGGCCGGCTAAGCCTTGTTTACCGTCAGAACCAGTTGGACCTTCTTTACCGTCAGAACCAGTTTCACCAGCAACACCTTGTTCACCGTCTTGCCCCTGAAGACCCGCACTACCAGTTGACCCTGTTAAACCTTGTTTACCCTCTTGCCCTTGGATACCAGTTGAACCTATTAGACCTTGTTCTCCTTTGGGACCCGCAATACCTTCTGCTCCTCTTTCACCCTGAGGTCCAATCGCACCAATAGAGCCCTGAATTCCCATTGCGCCTGTTTCTCCTTTTTGACCTTCTACACCTGTAGAGCCAGTTTGCCCCTGCTCTCCTGTTATACCCTGTTGACCTTCTGCCCCAGTATTTCCAATTGGGCCAGCTAGACCCATTGCTCCTCTTGCGCCAGTTAGACCAATAGAGCCATCTTTACCTTGTGCTCCTGTCTCACCTCTAGCGCCCGCAATTCCCTTAATACCAGGAATTCCCATTGCTCCTCTTTGACCTTCAGCGCCAGTTGCACCAACCGAACCAGTTTCACCTTTTTGACCTTCTCTGCCTACAGATCCAGTAGTACCTATGGAACCAGTTGAGCCAGTAAGACCTTGTTCTCCCTGTGCGCCTACCTTACCTTCT
>CANGWK010000038.1 GCA_947457615.1 Flavobacteriaceae bacterium | reverse complement strand
GGGCTTTTTTCTAGTAAAGCTAGTATTTCGCTTTGAGAGAAAACGATACTAGAATTATTAATTTTATACTGATTGTTTTCAAAAAGTAGGCGTTCTCTGAGATTGTCTTCTATATAAAAAATGTTAATTTCTCTTGGGTTTACTTGTATTGAATAATCT
Source organism: Flavobacteriaceae bacterium (assembly GCA_947457615.1). Lineage (GTDB taxonomy): Bacteria > Bacteroidota > Bacteroidia > Flavobacteriales > Flavobacteriaceae > Flavobacterium. Next base: position 14,225 of record CANGWK010000038.1, on the reverse strand, counting down.
TTAAGCAAAGTATTGGTTTCATTTACTTTATTAAATGAAGTTTGATGTAACAATTCTTCTTTAATAAAAGGACTAAAAAGTTGTTTTAGAGAAAGGTCGTCTCCATCAAGTAGTACTAATCCATAAACACCAAATAATTCGTTCGTTAAAAAACGAGTAGCCTCTGCTAGATTGGAATGATTTAGATAACTTTTTTGAAACAAGTCTTTTAAATATTTTGCATTGTCACCAATACCTAATTCTTTTTCAAATATATTCAATACCTCCTGTAAACCATTTGTGGCAAGTCTTCCCACAGGACCATTACTTTCAGTTTTCCATTTTATTTTTTTATTCTTGAAGTTGAAAAAGTTAATTTCATCAAAATCGTGATCTTCTGTTGCCATCCAATAGATAGGCACAAAAATTTTCTCAGGATACTGTTGTTTTAAATCTTTACAAAGAGTAATAGTTGAAACAATTTTATATAAAAAATAGAGTGGACCTGTAAATAAATTCAGTTGATGACCAGTTGTAACCGTAAAAGTTTTGGTTTCATTAAGAAGTTCAATATTGGTTTTGGTAGCATCTGAAACTTCTATATTATCGTATTGTTTTTTTAAAGCAGTTACTAAAACACTTCTGTTTTGGGAGGAATAATTAGCTTCCTTCTCATTGATTTGGTCTTTGAAGTTTTCGATTCTAGGAAAACGATTATAGGTGTTTTGCAATTCAAGTTTCTCTTCTAAATAATCTACAATTAGTTTAGAAAAATATCCTGATTTTTGATAGCTAATACAATCGGTTGGCATTTGAGATGGGATTATTAATTGGTTACAAAACTTCCATATAAATAATCATCGCCTAGGTAGAAATCACTATTTCCTCTTTTCATGGTGACTTTTTTCAAATGAATGGTATGTTGATAACCTGAACCAACTATAAATGTTGTGGTAACTTCAATTATTCCGCTAACATCAGCAATACCATTAATTGCATTCCATTCTTGAGTAAGTGTTGGGGTTGCGGGTAGTGTGCTTGCGCAGAAATAAGCATTATTTATAGTACTTGAAAATAATTTATAGGTCAATTTATTAGTAGCACTTAGTAAAGCTATTCTTGGCGTAGTTGTTGTTGCATTTTCAAAAAGGGTTGTGAAATTGTCCACATCAAGGATCAAAGATTCACTTCCGTTGAAGTTAAATATTCTATTGTCACAAGTGCTTTTGTTTACTTCTTCATCAAATCCAAAAGCTAAAGGACTTACATTTTTCATATAATTACCAAAAACAAATGTAGTTCCACCATAAGTTTGCGAAGAACCATCGGATTTTAGGAAAACAATATCTTCAAAAACGATATAATATTTATAGCCAGTTATTTGGGTTATTCCAGTGCTTGAGTTTACCGATTTAATTGCTGAAGATGTGATAAGGATAGTTCCCGAAGTTGCTTTCCATTCTTCAGTTAAACTTGGAATGGCATCTGGAACTGTAGGACAAATATTAGAAGCAGAAACGGTTCCATTATATTTTCTGTAGGTTACTTTTACAGTACTTGACAAATCAACTGCGATAGGAGCACCTTCTAGTGTTTCTTCATTGGTGAAGGTTGCAGCAGGTATTTCAATGAAAAGCATTTCATTGTCTTTTACTTTGTAGATAACGTCTTTCTCGCTACATTTTAGGGCAGCAACTTCTGTAAAATCTATTGCATCTACGGTTAAGTTACCATCATCGCAGGCATTGATTACAAAAACTAAGAATAGGATACTTGCTATTTGTTTCATTAGTATGGTATAATTTTTAACAAAAATAAGTTTTTTAAGCTATTAAAATTATGTTTTATAATTTAATTAAGAACAGGACTTTTTATATTTGCACCATGAAAAAAGTATATCTTGATAACGCAGCCACTACTTCTATTCGTCAAGAAGTTATAAGCGAAATGGTTTCAATACTGCAAGAAGAGTATGGAAATCCTTCTTCTACTCACAGCATTGGCAGGAGTGCTAAGGCAGTTATTGAGACATCACGCAAAACTATTGCTAAACATTTGCATTGTGCTGCTTCGGAAATTATTTTTACTTCAAGTGCTACTGAAGCTACTAATTGGATTTTAAGAAGTGCTATAAAAGATTTTGGAGTAAAAAGAATTATTTCTTCAAAAGTAGAACATCACGCTACATTATATACTATCCAAGCTTTACATGAAGAATTTGGAATTGAGATTGAATTTGTAAATGTTTCAAGAGATGGGATATTAGATTACCAACAATTAACTGATTTACTCGACATTGAGATACCGACATTAGTTTCATTGATGCATGTAAATAATGAAACAGGAGCACTTCATGACATCACTAAAATAGGAACTTTATGCCATCAAAATAAGGCATTGTTTCATTGTGATACAGTCCAATCAATAGGCAAGACCGAAATAAATTTACAAGAATTACCTATAGATTTTTTGGTAGCCAGTGCCCATAAATTTCATGGCCCAAAAGGAGTTGGGTTTGCTTTTGTCCGTAAGAGTTTGGTCTTGCAACCTATGTTTTTTGGCGGAGAACAAGAGAAAGGTTGGCGCGCAGGAACCGAATCAGTACATCAAATAGCTGGTATGTCAAAAGCTTTAGAGCTATCTTATCAGCATCTAGAAGAGGAACAAATATATATTTTAGCATTGAAAAACTATTGCTGTACTCAATTGCAATATGCTTTTGCTGAAGCTACTTTTAACGGAGTGGATACTTTTTATAATATTGTGAATGTATTATTGCCATTTTCTCCAGAGAAAACGGCTATGATTTTATTTCACTTGGATATAAAAGGGATTGCTGTTTCCAGAGGAAGTGCTTGTCAAAGCGGAAGTGCTAAACCTTCACATGTATTGGCAGAAATGCTTACAGAAGATGAATTAACAAAACCGAGTCTGCGCATTTCTTTTAGTCATTATAATACCGAAGAAGATATTGATTATTTGGTAGAAGTGTTGAAAGGAATTTAATTAAATAAAATAACCGAAACTACATTTCTGTTTATAGTATCTTCTTAATCACACGCAATCGGTGAGTATGTCGGTTTTGTTCGGCATTATAAATACCAAGATGGTCTAATCTGTCAATGCGCACTTTACCACTGGCGTGAATGATATAATTGTTTTCCATCATGATTCCCACATGGATAATTTTACCTTCTTCATTATCAAAAAAAGCTAAATCACCAGGTTCACTTTCTTCAATAAAACTTAAAGCTTCTCCTTGTGTAGCTTGTTGCGAGGCATCACGCAGGAGCTTGTATCCATTGAGTTTATATACCATTTGTGTAAACCCAGAACAATCGATACCAAAAGGTGTTTTGCCACCCCAAAGATAAGGAGCATTCAAATACATAGAGGAAGTAATAATTAAATTTGCTTTTTCTTTGACACCACTGATACGCATGCCTTCAAATTCAAAACCATCGATATTGATTTCGCTATGATTTAAAAAAGAAAGTGAAGCCCCTAAAGGAATAGGCAGTAATGTGTTTGATGGATTTGATATATATTCGACCAAATCAGCATTCAAGATGATGGCATCTTTAGATAAATCTTTAAAGTTTTTTTCAGAGATAATTTGGTATTGTTTTGAATCAACCCAACCTTCGTAATTATCAAACTGTAATTTGATTTTTGACCACTGATTTTGTGTTTCTAAAATTTCAAAGTGTTCTCCAAATAAAACCTGCGAAACAATTTCGCTTCTATCACTTGGTTCGGCTCTTAGAGGAATTATAGCAAGATTACAGATTGCAAACATTAAGTATAATTGATAATTAAAAATTGTTTAAATTCTTTCTATTACAATGGCTGATGCGCCACCACCACCATTACAAATAGCTGCAGCACCATATTTAGCATTGTTTTGTTCTAATACGTTGATTAAGGTAACTACAATTCGGGCTCCAGAACATCCAAGAGGATGACCTAAAGAAACGGCACCACCATTTACATTTACTTTTTCATTAGCTAAACCAAGGATTTTAGCATTGGCTAAACCCACTACAGCAAAAGCTTCGTTGAATTCAAAATAATCAATATCATTAATTGATAAACCCGCTTTTTCTAGGGCTATTGGTAAAGCTTTCGCTGGAGCAGTGGTGAACCATTTTGGTTCTTGTGCTGCATCTGCATATGATTTGATATACGCTAATGCTTTTAAACCTAGCGATTTTGCTTTTTCTTCGCTCATTAACACCAAAGCTGCCGCACCGTCATTGATGGTGGAAGCATTGGCTGCGGTTACTGTTCCTTCTTTTGTAAAGACTGCGTTTAAAGTAGGGATTTTATCTAACTTAACGTTTGTATATTCTTCGTCTTTTGCAAAAACAATAGGTTCGCCTCGTCTTTGAGGAATGGTTACTGATACAACTTCATTATCAAATTTTCCTTCATTCCAAGCTTTTGCAGATCGTTCATAGGATTGAATAGCAAAAGCATCTTGCTCTTCACGAGTAATTTTGTATTCAGAGGCACACAAATCAGCAGCAACACCCATGGCGTTATTGTCATAGGCATCTTGCAAACCATCTCTTTGCATTCCATCAATCATAGTAGTTGGACCAAATTTCACTCCATTTCTCATGTGAATATAATGTGGAATTAAGCTCATGTTTTCCATGCCGCCTGCTACTATTATTTCAGCATCGCCGTTCATGATGGCTTGTACACCTTGCATGATGGCTTTCATGCCAGAAGCACATACTTTGTTAATAGTTGTAGCTGGAACAGTATTAGGTAATCCTGCAAAAATAGCTGCTTGTGTTGCTGGTGCTTGTCCAACTCCAGCTTGCACTACATTACCCATTAAAACTTCGTCAACTAATTTTGGATCTATATTAATTTTATCTAGTGCTCCTTTAATAGCAATTGCTCCTAGTTGAGGCGCAGTAACTGAAGATAAACTCCCCATAAAACTTCCTATGGGAGTTCTCACAGCGGAAACTATAACGACTTTTTTACTCATGATACTATTGTTGTATTACTCCGCAGGGCTTCATATAATTTGGCTGTAAGCTCCTCGGGTGTTTGTACTGCAAAGCTAAACTTTTATTATAAATTATTTAAATGAGACCTTAATAAATCTTTATGTCAGCTAATTTACCACGATTTGTATAGTCTAGTTAATTGAAAGTGAGCCTTTTTTGTTGTTATTTGTTTTTGCTGCTAAAAAAAGAAATGAAATAGTTGTAAAATATAGAATGATAAATTACATTTGCAACCGCTTAATAAATTTTCGTTTATTGAGTTTGGAGAGTTGCCTGAGTGGCCGAAAGGACATGTTTGCTAAACATGCGTATGGGAAACTGTACCAAGGGTTCGAATCCCTTACTCTCCGCAATTAGGTTTTAGTGTAACCTAATTATCGTGTTCTATTGTATTAGGAATAGACAGATAATAAATACACGGGGTGTAGCGTAGCCCGGTTATCGCGCCTGCTTTGGGAGCAGGAGGCCGCAGGTTCGAATCCTGCCACCCCGACTTTTAATTTTTAATTATAAAAATTGGTTCCATAGCTCAGCTGGATAGAGCAACGCACTTCTAATGCGTAGGTCGAAGGTTCGAATCCTTCTGGGATCACTTGAACCAAAAGCCTCTAGAGATATCTAGAGGCTTTTTTGGTAAAGCATTTTTTTTAATTCAAGATAATTCTAAAATTTAATTTGAAAAAATAAATAAACTAACCAATTTATTTTAATTATTTAGATATTAAAATTAGTGCTTGAAAACTAATTTTTAAAAACCGTTGTTAAAAAAACAAATCTTAAATTTGTAATCTTTATTTTTTTAGTTTGTCAACAGTAAAAGAAAAAAACTATATCAGCAAAAAGTTAAAAAATCTTCTTTTATATAATAAATCAAAATATTGAAAATGGAATAACTTTAATATTTATATATGATTTTTATTAAAAAATTGTTTTATTTTATTTTGTTACTATCTATTTCTTCAGCTTTTGCTCAAAAAAGTTCGATAAATGGTATTGTTTTAGATAATTTAAATTTCCAACCTGTTGAATATGCTAGTATTGTTTTATTAAATCAAAATGACAATTCTGTTCTTGCAGGAGAGTTAGCAAAAAAGAATGGAACTTTTTCGTTTAATAAAGTTCAAAAGGGTATTTACAAAATCAAAATTTACTTTGTAGGATATGCCAATTATTATGTTGAAAATATTCTTATTGAAGAAAACCAAATTTTGAATTTGGATACTGTCAAATTACAACGAAGTAGTCAATCACTTGAAGAAGTAATAATAACTAAAGAAAAATCAAATTCTTACAATAAAATTGACAAACAAGAATACAAATCAGATCAATTTGAAACATCAAAGGGAGGAACTGCAATTGATATCATAAAGAATCTACCCTCAGTTACAGTTAATGGACAAGGTGAAATTAGCCTTCGTGGTTCTAATGGATTTATGGTTTTATTAAATGGAAAACCCGTTTTAACGGATGCGCAAACGGTGTTGAGTCAATTACCAGCTAATACAATTGAAAATATTGAATTAATTACAGCACCTTCAGCAAAATATGACCCAGATGGTAAAGGTGGAATCATAAATATTATTACAAAAAAAGGGACTTCAGACGGAATCGCTTTTTCTTCCAATCTAACCGGCGGTTTACCAAGTATTGAGAATTATAATAATTTAGAAAATCCTAAGCGTTTTGGTGGAGATATTTCTTTCAATTATAAAATCAAAAAATTAGATATCACAATAAGTGCAAACTACCTGCGAAATGATGTTAATGGTTCGCGGGAAGGGGATGTATTTACTAAAGACTTTACAAACAATACCATTACAAGATTTCCTTCAAATGGAGAGAGAAGTTTCGACAAATACAACTACGGAACCAAAACCGCAATTTCTTATACAGTAAATAAAAATGATGTATTTAACTTTGGGTTTTTTATTGGCAAAAAATTTCAAGCGCGACGTGCAGATATTATTTATAATAATTCAACTTCCAATTTATCCACTGATGCATTAATAAGTCAAAATGCTTATTTTAATTCAAATCTACAAACGAAAGAGGGAACTTTCACCTTAACCAATCTTGATTACATACACACTTTTACAAATAAGGCGAGTATTACCGCTTCATTATTATACGAAAATGCTGATTTATATGGTAGCACAATCAATAAAAATTTAGATTTAATTACAAAATCAATTGTTTTGCAAGAAGTTAGAAATCCTTACACAAATCCAATTGATGGTTTCCGAATTAAATTAGATTATGCAATTGAAATTGGTGCTGGAAAATTAGAAAGTGGCTATCAATATAGATACGATAAACAAAATGGAAAATTCGATTATTTCGTAACCCCAATATCTGCTCAACCAGACGCTGCTAATTTTCGAGGAACAGCAAAATCTGTAAATCATAGTAATGGATTATATTCTCAATTTAGTGGCAAAGTAAATAAATTGAATTATGTAGTTGGAATGCGATATGAATATTCAGCGAGAGAAGTTATATTGTCCACAGATACCAATCCTCATTTATTGAACTTGAGTAATTTATTTCCATCGGCAAATTTATTGTATACTTTCAATTCATCGTGGAATGCCAAATTAGGTTATAGCAAAAGAGTACAACGTAATAATAATTTTGAGCTAAATCCAATACCAGAAAGAGAACATTCAGAAACTTTAGAACAAGGTGACCCCGATTTAAAGCCACAATTTGTAGATTTACTAGAATTGGGTATGAACCATATTTTTAAAAAAGGAAATCTATTTACAACTTTATATTATCAATATAGTGAAAACCCTATACAAAGAGTAAATAGTGTTTATGCTGATACCATTTTGAACAGAGTTTTTACAAATGCTGAGAAGGCAAGACTCTTTGGTCTAGAATTTGGATCTAATTTTAAACCTGTGAAATGGTTATCGATTTTTGTTGGAGGGAATATTTATAATTATAAAATTACTGGCAAATTAAATGTTTTAGGAACAACATCAATTGTAAATAATTCAAATTTTATTTATTCGTATAATGTTAACAGCACTTTCAATTTAGAAAAAAAATGGAGTATTACCACAAATTTAAATTATACATCCGCAAAACCAACAGCTCAAGGTGAAGACTCTCGCTTTTTATCACCTAATTTATCAATAAAGAAAACTCTTCTAAATGGTAATGGAACCATTGGATTGCAATGGCAAAATATCAATTTTGGCACTATGGGTGCTAACCAACAACGAATTACTACTTTAGGGGCTGATTTTTATACCACAACGAATTACATATACGAAACAAACGTTTTACTATTGAATTTCAGTTATAATTTTAATAAAATATCAAATAAGAATAAAATGCCTACTAGTGAAATTGGTGAAAAAGAATTTTAGTAGATTAAACTATTTTTAGTTAGTTAAATTTCCTTTTTTCAAACTAACATAGATTTTATTATTATTTTTTAGAATTAAGTTGCTTAATATGGCATGTTTTCAACAAATCAGTTATTAATTCTAAGATTTGGTTTGAAAATGAGTCAATAGGGATCACATAACAAACCACAAATTCAGAGGCTTTTTTTATTGCTATATTCTTTTTTTTGAATTTTAAAAAAAAATATGCTATTCTGCCAACTTCTGAAACTATTAAAGAATGATTTTATATTTTTTTTGATTCCAATGCTAAACATTTTCCCTAACGGATTGACAAGACAATTCAAGTCTATAAATCCATTGCCAACAGGAATATATTATATAACGATTACACAAGAAGGAAAAAGTGTTACCAAAAAATGGATTGTACAATAAAATATAACTCAAAAATAATAAGTTATAACGATTGACCAGTCCTCAATAATTGATATCAAACAAATAGATAAATTAACAGCAACAAACTATTATTAATACCTGTACATTAAAATGCTCAAAAGGAAGATTTTAGTCAGCAGAATAGTTTGGTAGTTACTGTTTAAGTATGAAATAGGTAAATGATTTTGTAAATAGATGCACTCAATATATTAAAAAACCCTTTCAGGACTAAAAAGCTGAAAGGGTTTATTTAAAATTACTCTATTTTAATAAACTTAGTTATAAAAGTAGTAGCACCCGAAAAAGCTTTGAGGATGTAAGTCCCTGAGGCAAAACGCTCCACGTTAATATGATTGTTTTCGGGTATTTCCTCTAGTATTATTTTGCCCAACATATCAATCACTATAATTTTATCTATTGTGGCATTATTAGAAACTTCAATAGTTAAAAAATTTCTAGTAGGATTGGGGTAAAGTAGAAAACGAACTGCATTGCCCTCAAAATTTGGATTGCTTAGGTCTTGAGAAGTTAAACTTATTTCATTCAAAGCAGTAGCTGTTAGGAGAGAAGTAGCATAATTTGCAGAAGTGTTATTGCTAGTATTCGTATCGGTCAACCATTGAATGCCATTATTATAGAATAATTGCAAACTACTTTCTGTTAGGCCATTCAACTCTGAATCATCGTAGTTTAGGGTTATTACACCACTATAAGAATCGGTGGTAGTGCCAAACTGATAACTTCTATTAATGGTAGTAGTGCTGGTGGGATTACTGACAATTGTACTTCTAGTTAAACTAGAAGTAAAACTAAAATCAGTAGCGGGTATTAAATCTAAACCCCCAGCACTAATTACCGTTCCTGCTTTGATGTTAAAGCTAGAACCTGGTGAAACTGAGACGATTTGTGCATGCAGTTTTGGAATTCCTATTCCTAAAATACAAAGCAAAAAATAGCTATATTTTTTCATGATCATTTTTAAAAGATTCTAATAGCACGGACGCGTCTTGGGTTGTCAATTCCTAAATCCGTAATGGTGCCGGCCTGTTGAACTGGACTACCTCCTGTATAAAAAAACTGAAGCCTTGCACTAGTAACTCCATCAGCAAAACTGGCAAAATTAGTAAAACTCATACTGCCCTTTTGGGTAGAACTCCAATAACTCGGAATCCCAGAAGTCGCAAATCCGCCAATGGCATCTTTAGCTTGGAACAATAAATTTAATTCATCTCTGCTTGGTAAAAACCAGTCTATATAACCACCACCTCTATAACTATTAGCAAGCCCCGCAGCAAAAGATGACATATTTGTGGTTCCTGTAACTACGGCAGATGTAATTATTGCAAGCGTATTGGGTAATCCTAGTCCTACATAGGTTCCGGTTGCACCGTAGTATTTATTGGGAAACCATCTAACTCCTGCATCTGTAGTTTGATCTTCAGTAGCTGCAATCAAGCCATGAGTTTGTCCTTTAATATAACCATTATCACTTGGACCAAAAATATGAAACACCTTTCCTCCTCCGTAGGTATCTCCTATATTTAAAGGAGAAACCAATAGCCCAACCATATTCTTCCAATAGGAGCCATCATAAACTTCTAACTGCGTATTTGTGGAATTCCAAATGGTTAAACCTGCAACGGGAGTAGCAATTGCATCCCTTTGTGTGGTTGTTAGACGAGGAGGTAAGAAACCTTGTGTTGTTGAACTTGCTTCTAATATGGCAGAAGCGTTTGGAGCGCTTACGCCTAATCCCATACCTGCCGCTGTAATGGTGCCGCTGGTGTTTACTTTAGTGACATCTGTATTTCCTAGTTGAATGGTGTTGGTACCAGCTCCAATTGCATTGTATCCTATAACTACCTCATTTTGAGCATCGTCTGCAGATGCTTTAGTTTCTGATCCAAGGTATACAGAATAATCACTTGTGGTATTATTACCTGAATCATCAGCTATTTTACGGCCAGCTCTATACCCAATTGCTGTATTGCTAATACCATCTGCGTTAAATAAAAGAGCTTGGCTGCCACTTACTGTGTTATTATTACCGGTTGTATTTAAATAAAGAGCTCTCCAGCCACTTGCTGTGTTACTATTTCCTTCTGTGTTATTGAAAAGAGCACTCGAGCCACTTGCTGTATTGCCATCTCCCCCTGAATTGTTTGAAAGAGCACTAATTCCAACTGCAGTATTCCCACTTTGATTTCCACCACCTTTACCAACTGTAATTCCATTCACAATCGCATCATTTGAAAATGTTTTTGCACCCGCAAATGTTTGAGAATCAGTGGTAACAATACCTCCATTCGTTCCATCTGCAGGGGTTAAGCTTAATACTCCAGATGCAATGGATGCGCCATTTGTGGTCGCTGTACCAATTGCTCCAATAGAAATGGTAGCAGGTGTGGTCCAAGTTAAGGAACCAGTCCCATCGGTACTTAATACTTGTCCAGTAATTCCATCTGTATTTGGATAGGTTACCTTACCTGCTGTAATAGTACCACTCGTGTTTACATTAGTGACATCCGTATTTCCTAGTTGAATGGTGTTGCTCGCTGTAACACTAGCTCCATTACCAATGGCTGTAGCATTGGTTAAACTACCAGATGCAACATCAGCACCGTATCCAATTGCTGTGTTATTTGAACCTGTTGTGTTACTATAAAGAGCAGTTGTACCGCTTGCTGTATTATTAGAGCCTGTAGTATTACCTTGAAGGGCCCTATTCCCGATTGCCGTGTTATTATCACCTGTGGAACTACCCTCTGGATTATTAAAAAAAAGCGCACTGTACCCTATTGCCGTGTTACCAGCACCTGTTGTGTTGAGCAAAAGAGTTGAACTGCCGTATGCTGTGTTATTTACACCTGTGGAATTACTATTAAGAGCATCTGCGCCGTTTGCTGTGTTGTTATCACCTGTAGTGTTTGCTGAAAGAGTACGATAACCAATTGCTGTATTATAACTACCATTAGTGTTGAGTGAAAGAGCGCTACCGCCGCTTGCTGTGTTTGAACTTTTATTTCCACCACCTTTACCGACCGTAATTCCATTCACCGTTAAATCATTTGAAAATGTTTTTGAACCTGAAAAAGTTTGAGAATCAGTGGTAACAATACCGCCATTCGTTCCATCTGCAGGGGCAAGTTTTATTTCGCCTTCAATTACTGTAGCACCCTTTGAATTTGAGGTTTCATTTATTGCTCCAATAGAAATACTAGTTGGCTCCGTCCAACTAGCCATACCACTACCATTAGTAGTTAACACTTGGTTTGCAGATCCAGAGGTATTTGGATACATAACCCCACCAATGGTTACTCGGCTGTTGTAATCAATATGCATAGCTTCAACATCGGTGTTATTCGTATTATTAAAATACGAATAGGTAAGTTTTTCTAGTAGTCCCGAATTTTGATTAACAGTTGTTCGGAAAGCATTACCTCGAAAACCAAAACCTAAACGGGCATTATCCGTACCAAGCCGCTCATATTTTATAGGATAAGAAAAATTACCATCATCACTAATTTGAAATGCAGAAAGAAATTGAACATTATTATTAAAGGTTTTATCTCCAGCAAATGTTTGCGTTCCAGTAGTAACAATACCTCCATTATTAGCATCTGCAGGAGCTAAGTTTAAAACTCCAGATGAGATGCTTGCACCATTTGGATCTGAGGTTCCTGCTATGGCTCCTATGGAAATGGTAGCAGGTGTGGTCCAAGTTAAGGAACCACTCCCATCGGTACTTAATACTTGTCCAGTAGTTCCATCTGTATTGGGATAGGTTACCTTACCTGCTGTAATGGTACCAAACGTGTTTACATTAGTTATATTTGTATTTCCTAGTTGAATGGTATTGTTTACCGTTGCAGATGCACCAGATCCAATAGCAACTGAATTTATACCACTAGTTACTGTATTATTTCCAATAGCAACAGAATTTGAAGCTTGGTTTACTTGTCCTGCAAAAGAACCAATAGCTATCGAATTGGTACCTTGTCCGTATTGTGCTGCTGCAAATCCAATTCCTACGCCACCTTCAGCTTGTGCGCCTTGAGCAACATTAGACCCAATTGCGATGGAATGGTCTCCTTGTCCTCCGGTTCCAGCTACGTAACCAATTGCTATATTAGATGTATTGTTAATAAAATAGTTATTGTTATCTACAGAACCATCTGCTTTTAAGAATTGTGAAGAAGTTCCTCCTGATTTTATTAATGAACCTGCGGTTACATTTCCTGTAAATGTTGCTTTTTGATCAGCTCCAAGTGTTAATGTATTTTGACCCGCAGCGCCTAATATAAGAGCATTATTTTGTTCTGCTCTTAAAATTACACTATTGCCACTATTAAATTGTAGGTATCCAGTTCTTGTAGACCCATCTGTATTATACCCTGAAAAGTAACCATCTGAATTTTGTATTCTATATGCTTCCTGACCGAATCCAGTGATCAATCCATTTGAACTTGTGCTACCATTAATGTTAGTGTTGCCAATAATATTTGTGTTGCCATTAATAGTTGTATTACCATTAATATCCATTGCTCCATTTAAAGTAGCTTTTTGACCTGCAGTACCTCCGTTTGATGATAAAGGTGATAAAGCAGCTCCAAGTATTAACGTATTTAGCCCCGCAGCACCTAATATAAGATCATTATTTTGTTCTGCTCTTAAAATTACACTATTGCCACTATTAAATTGTAGGTATCCAGTTCTGAGAGATCCATTTGTATTATACCCTGAAAAGTGACCATCTGAATTTTGTATTCTATATGCTTCCTGACCAAATCCAGTAATTAATCCTTTTCCGTTTATACTAGAATTAAATGTTTTTGCACCCGCAAATGTTTGAGAATCAGTGGTAACAATACCTCCATTCGTATCATCTGCAGGGGCAAGTTTTATTTCGCCTTCAATTACTGTAGCACCTTTTGAATTTGAAGAAGTGTTTATTGCACCTATAGTAACGGTAGCGTTTGTTCCATTAGTTCCGTTTGCACCCACTAAAGAAGCTAAATACTGAGCTTGTGTTCCTATATTACCTTCATTTAACCAAACTTGGTAAGCACTTAATCCATTAGCTCCATTAGTACCATTTATTCCATTGGTTCCATTAATACCATTTATTCCATTAGTACCGTTGGTTCCGTTTGTACCATTGGTTCCATTTGCACCCACTAAACTAGCCAACCATTGTGTTTCTGTTCCCACAAAACCTTTAGCAACTGCTATTTGATAGGCTGATGAACCATCAGCTCCATTTGTACCGTTTGTTCCATTTGTACCGTTTATTCCATTAGTACCATTGGTTCCATTTGCACCAACTAAACTAGCCAACCATTGTGTTTCTGTTCCCACAAAACCTTTAGCAACTGCTATTTGATAGGCTGATGAACCATCAGTTCCATTTGTACCGTTTGTTCCATTT
>CANGWK010000037.1 GCA_947457615.1 Flavobacteriaceae bacterium | reverse complement strand
TTTACTCATGTCTGTTATTTTGTTTGCCATAATCCGTTTTTTTTAACGAATTTATGGTTCTAACAACATGAAAAAAGTGGGTAGTTTTTTATTGCCAAATTAACCTCAAAATTAGGTGGTCAATTTGCTCCGGAAATGGTGGTCAATTTAGACTGGAAAGTGGTGGTCAATTTGACCGGATTTTCCAGATTATTATTAAAATCTATAACACTTTTGATAGATGGATTTATTACTTCTTTAATAACTTCGGAATAATATAGGCGACCAGTACCTTCTTGCAAAATAATAACATCCCATTTTTTAGATTTTAACTTTTTTTCAGTTTCAGTAGTTTCTCCTGCTTCTTTTTCTCTTGTGTAAACATCTTCTCCTTTAGTTTCAGTAATTATATCTTCTAAATGTCCTTTAAGTGTCATTCCTGGAAAAGCAGATTGCTCTATGTTATATTTGGAATTATTTTCGTCTAGCATGACTTGTAAAGTTTTAGTCATGTCATGATAATAGGTCAAACTATTTCCAATAAATAACACATTAATTTTTTGTTGGTTTTCAATTTGTTTTGGTTTACAACCTATCAAAACTAAAAACAATAAAATTATTTTTTTCATTCAATTTAATTTACTCAGTTAAGCTAACTCGTTTATGGTCAAAATAAACTTTTGCCTACATTGAAAATACTCATGCTTATTTTGCCATTCAAAAATATAAAAAATCACATACTAATTAACGAAAGTAGTTTAATTCTTATTTAGTATTAACTAGCACTTTTGCATTATGCAAGAGTTTATTTAACATCTGAAATGTCAATTTATTACAGGTGCACTTAGCAGTAGTATTTATTTCTGCTTTGTCCATTTTAACCATTCGTTAGCTACTTTATCCCAATTAAATATATCATAATTGGGTTGTCCAGTTGTTGTCAACGGAAAGAAATTATGCTCAAGACCAATATAGGCTTTATAAGTAAAATTTGTTTTCTTTTGTCGTAACATTTCCACTCGTAAATAATCATTGTATGGTGCACTCCAGTCTTTTGTACCATAACAAATCAAAACAGGAATTTTCAATTTTTCTAAATATTTAATTGATGGAATTGAAAAGTCATAAGTTGCCTTGTTAGTGTCTCCGTTTGTGTCATCCATATTACTTTTATCATTAACAACTTGTTCCCAATAATCAAATTCACTTTCTCCATATCTTGTATTGTCTGAATCGGTTTCTGTTGCTCTATCTTGGTTTATCACTGCCATAATTCTACCTAACGGACAACCACTTGCATAAATTAAATGCGTTACCTTGTTACTCTTAACTGCAATTTTTGAGGCAATTGTGCTCCCTTCTGAATGTCCCGCTAAAACTAATTTAGAATTGTCAATAAAATGAAGTTTTTCTAAATAATCAATTACTTGTATATTTCGCTCTACATAATAGTCGAGTAAATTTCTGTCGGAATACTCTTTTGGAGTTTTTCCTGTTTTAGGGTCTTCATAAACAAAATTATGGCCTAATGTATTTGCTTCTACAACTAATGGAATAAATGGCTTACTAATTATCACAATGTGGTAATCTATTTCTAAACTGTCTGTTTTAAATGGAAAAACACTATATGTTTTATCTCCATTTTTTTTAATTAGCGGTTGAGGCAAACTACCTTGGCAAAACAGAAAAATTGGCTTTCTTTTTAGTTCATCTCCATTTTTTGATTTTATCAAGATGTCAACTGTGTCACCTTTGTAAATTATCTGAAAATGTCTAAACCCAAAGTCTTCTGCTTTATTTTCTTGAGCAAAAACTTGGGTAGTCAGAAAGATTGTCAATATGTAAAATATATTCTTCATAATATTTTAGCTAACAGGTATATATGACAATGTTAATAACACATTGTTAATTCGTTTCAATATTACAAAAATACTTATGAATTATTAAAAATAAGTATTTTCGAGTTTTGTTTTATTATTAATTAGTACTTTAACTTCATGCAATAGCTTCATGTCATCCGAGAATTGGTTCGACGTTAACAGTGTTTGGAGTACTAAAAGCTTCAAACTTTATGTTTGGAACTTTTTTGTTTTACTCCCCTAAATCAGTTTTGGGTTCCAATTCAACGGCCTCTTGGTTTTGGGTAAACCACTTTGCAGTAAGCGTTCCTTTCAATATTATTTTGTTGCCTTTAACTTCCAGCCAACTTCCTTCGCGTAATCCTAAAACGGGGGTGTCATTAAACGCATGAAATTCTTTTATTCTAGTTTCTCGAGTTTCTCCCATGTGGTTGCTTTGGGTTTCGGCATCTAAATAATGCGGATTCAAATTAAAAGGGAGGACGCCCAGAGTCGCAAAACTTGGCGGATAAACAATAGGCATGTCATTAGTAGTTTGCATAGAAATACCAGTTATGTTGCTACCAGCACTAGTGCCTAAATAAGGAATTCCCTTGGCAATAGCTTTTGATAAAGCTTCCATACTTTTGTTTTGATACAATTGCGTTACTAATAAAAAGGTGTTGCCTCCACCAGTAAAAATTCCTTGGGCAGTTGCAAGAGCTTCTTCAGGATTTTCAAAAGTATGCAAACCAACCACTTTTTTATTGATTTTAGAAAATGCTTTTTTAACGGTTTCGGTATAGGCATCATGATTGATTCCGCCAGGACGCGCATACGGAATGAAAATAATAGTTTGGCAATTGGCAAAATGGTTTTCTAAAACCGGAAGTAAATACTCTAAATAGTCTCCGCCATGAAGGGTGGAAGTGCTTGCTATAATTAGGTTTTTCATTAGTTATTTTAATTTAAGGCAAATTTACGAATTAATAATTAACATAGATTTACAATTGCATTGACCTTTTATTTAGATAATATTTGGATACTTTTGTTCAAGAAATTAACAATTACTATTGTTTTGCAAAACATTAAATGTATACTTATTTTTCTTTTTATAGTAACCTTTGCTAATGGGCAAACTGCTTCTGTTTCTAAAATTATAAACGGAAAAGTCACTGCAACTTTTACTGATTTGGAGAACATTTATTTGGTAAATCTAAAAACATCCAAATCTACTCTAACCGAGCATGGCGGCTATTTTTCTATCAATGCTAGTGTTGGCGATACGTTACTATTTTCTTCGGTACAGTTTAAAGGATTAAAAGTAAAGTTGAAAGAAACTGATTTTACTAGCGCTCTTTTCTGTGTTAAATTAGAACCGATTGTTAGGTTTTTGGATGAGGTAAAAATTAACGAATTCAAAAATATTAACGCCGTTTCTCTAGGTATTATTTCTCCAAACACAAAACATTACACTCCCGCAGAACGAAAATTGAGAACGGCATCTAATCCATATACTAGCTTTGGTCTTGGCACTTTGATTGGTTTTACATCGGGTTTAGATCCAGTTTTAAATTGGATGTCTGGGCGAACTACAATGCTTAAGAAAGAAGTTGAAGTAGAGAAAAAGGAAACTTTAATGGACAAAATAGAAGATTGGTATGAAACTAAATATTTTATTCAAAACTTAAAAATACCAGTAGATTACGTCAAAGGGTTTGAATATTATTTAGTAGAAGACGTAAAATTTGCAGAAGCGGTGAAATCTAAAAATAAAACGATGGCCACTTTTATCATGAATGATTTAGCGTTTAAATACAAGGAACTTTTGAAAGAGAAATAAATAAACTTATTTTTGGACTTTAATAAAACTAATTCGATTCTTTAAAGTGAACAACTATTTCAAAATTTTAGCTTTTACATTATTATTTTTGTCCCTAACTTCTATGGGGATTCATAAATTTTACATGGCTATTTATCAAATTGATTATGTGCCGCAAAAAAAACGAATTCAAATTACCTCCCGAATTTTTGTAGACGATTTAAACGCTGCCATTGAGAAGAAATTTCATGTAAAGACCAATTTAGGAAACGGTCAAGAAACTGCACAAGATGAGGTCAACATGAAGAAATATCTTGCTGAAAAATTTTCCTTGAAAGTAAACGGAATAGTAAAACCAATGACTTTTTTAAGTAAAGAAGTAGAAGCAAATGTTTTAATTTGTTATTTTAGAATTCCCGATGTTTCCAAAATAACCCATTTAGAAATAGAAAATAGTGCATTAACCGAATGGAATACCGAGCAGCAAAATATAATCCAAGCCAATATTAAGGGAGAAAAGCAAAGTGTAATGCTTACATCCGAAGATTTTAAACGAGTGTTAAAATAAATTCAAAATATAATTAATCATAAAAAACAATTACTTTTATGATCTTAAAAATTAAGTATGAAGTATTGTTCCTCAATCAGTAAATTATTTTTTCTAATTTTTTCTATCGGAATTTCTGCACAAGAAACTCCAAAACCAGCAGCTCCTGGCGAAAAAAATCCTGATAAATTCCAGCAAATGTATGATTTATTGGCAACACCCAATATGTACCGTACCGCCTCTGGAGCGCCTGGACCAGAATATTATCAGCAACAAGCCGATTACAAAATGGACGTAGAGTTAGACGATAAAAACACCAAACTGTACGGTCAAGAAACCATTACTTATACTAATAATGCCAAAGAAGCATTAGATTATCTCTGGGTGCAATTAGATCAAAATATACAATCCCGCAAGTCACTTTCGCCATTGGTAGAGAGCAATAAAACCGATCCAGCTATTAGCGCGCAAGGGTTTTCTAGAAAATATTTAGAAGCCGATTTTGATGGAGGTTTCAATATAGAATTTGTTAAAGATGCTCTAGGAAAACCAATGCAATACACCATCAACCAAACGATGATGCGTATTGAATTGCCTAAAGTTTTAAAACACGGAGAGAAGATTTCGTTCTCTATTAAATGGTGGTACAACATCAATAATTACACTTTGGATGGCGGTCGATCTGGCTACGAACATTTTGATACCGACGGAAATAATTTATATGTCATTGCACAGTTTTACCCAAGAATGGCGGTTTATAATGATGTGGAAGGATGGCAAAATATGCAATTTTGGGGATCTGGAGAATTTGCTTTGCCTTTCGGAAATTTTGAAGTAAATATTACCGTTCCTGCAGATCATATTTTGGAAGCTACCGGAAACTTATTGAATAGGGCAGAAGTTTTTACTCCGGCGCAATTAGCTCGTTATGCACAGGCAGAAAAATCATTTGATAATCCTGTAATTGTTGTTACCCAAGCCGAGGCAGAAGCAGCCGAAAAAGGATTTTCTGACAAGAAAAAAACTTGGAAATTCAAAGCAGATAATGTTCGTGATTTTGGAATTTCCACCTCTAGAAAATTCATTTACGATGCTATGGCGGTTAAAACTGGAAGCACAACAGCAATGGCAATTTCGTTATATCCAAAAGAAGGAAATCCGCTTTGGGAGCAATATTCTACTAGAATTATTGCCCATACTTTGAAAAGTTATTCTAGTTATACGTTTGATTATCCGTATCCGAAAGCAATATCAATCAATGCCAGAGATCAAGGAATGGAGTATCCAATGATTTGTTGGAATTACGGTCGTCCAGATGCGCAAGGCAAATACAATGACCAAACCAAATACGGAATGTTAGGTGTAATTTGCCATGAAGTTGGACATAATTTCTTTCCGATGATTATCAATTCAGATGAGCGCCAATGGACTTGGATGGACGAAGGTTTGAACTCGTTTATGGAATTTTTAGCCGAAAAATCATTTGACCCAAATTTTCCGCTTCGTCGTGGACCTGCTAAAAATATTGTTCCTTACATGAGTGGTGATCAAAAAGGACTGGAGCCTATCATGACCAATTCGGAAAGTATTCGCCAGTTTGGAAATAACGCTTACGGTAAACCAGCGACTGCTTTAAACATTCTTCGGGAAACGGTTATGGGACATGAATTGTTTGATTATGCTTTTAAAACCTATGCAAATCGTTGGAAATTCAAACATCCAACACCAGAAGATTTCTTTAGAACTATGGAAGATGCTTCGGCTGTTGATTTAGATTGGTTTTGGAGAGGTTGGTTTTATACTACCGATGCCAATGATATCGGAATTAAAGAAGTGAAAAAATATTATGTAAGCAACGAGCCTTCTAAAGAAGTTTCGGAATTCATGAAGAAACAAAGACGTCGCGATACCAATCCTGGCCCTATGGTATATATGATTGCTGAAGATAGTGAAGACTATAAATCTGAATTAAATAAGCCCTTCAAAATTGCCAATTATACCGCTTTAAACGATTATGTTACTTCGCACTTTAATGCTGAAGAACGTGCAAAATTAAACGAGCCTAAGTATTTTTATCAAGTTACTTTTAATAAACCCGGCGCATTAGTAATGCCAATTATTGTAGAATTAACTTACGAAGATGGCACAACAGAAACACAAAAGTTTCCGGCGCAAATTTGGCGAATGAACGATAAAGAAGTAAATAGAACCTTTGCATCGCAAAAGGCAATTGTGAAAATTCAATTGGACCCGAAATTGGAAACTGCGGATATTGATGTAACCAATAATACGTGGCCAAAAGAAGAAGTAAAATCAAAATTTGATTAAGAACTTTGTACCTTTGCAGTGCTATAAAAAATTAAATAATCATGTTTGGAGGCGAATTCTTTTTCATAATAATCGTTGCTTTTTTATTGTTTGGTTCTAAAAATTTACCAGACGTAGTAAGAGGTTATGCTAAAATTTTAGCAACTTTAAAAAACGCTACTAATGAAATTAAAAACGAAATTCAAAAAAGTGTCGATGTTAATGAGATCGATACTTCAATAAAAAATATCACGGGTAATTTTACTCAAGAAGTAGAAAAAGTAAAAAGTACCGTTGCATCTTCCTCTGCAGATTTCGGGAAAAATATAATAGAAGAACACCAAACCAATATTGCACAAATTGCCGAGGATGTTGAAGACGTTACCGGACCAATAAAACGCCAAAAATAATGCTCGAAAAGATTATTTCTTTAGATAAAAAATTATTTATTTTCTTGAACGGATTGGGGTCGCCAACCTTTGATGGGCTTTGGTTACTAATTACAAAACAAGCTTATTGGACGCCGTTTTTCTTGCTTTTGGCTTATCTACTTTATAAGAAAATAGGCGCTAAGAATCTCGGAATAGTTGTTCTTTTTATTGCTGTAATTTTATTGTGTTGTAATGCTTCGGTAGAGTTTTTTAAAAGTATTTTTCATCGTTTACGGCCGTGCAACAATCCTGAAATTAAGGGAATTATCCGAATTGTACACCAGTCTGATTCGTTTAGTTTTTTCTCGGGACATGCTTCCAATTCTATGGCATCGATGGTTTTTCTTTATTTGATTTTAAGAAAATATTACAAATATTCTCTTTTGTTATTTCTTTATCCTTTGATTTTTGCCTACAGCCGAATTTATCTTGGAGTTCATTTTCCGACCGATATTGTAACTGGTTATTTCTTCGGGGCAACTTTCGGAATTGTTTTTTATTTCCTTTATCAAAAGTATTTTACTAAATATTAAAGCACTCTTGAAACCGTCAATCCATCCCGAATTGGTAATAAAACTGTTTCTACTCTAGGATCGTTGTTCACCATTTGATTGTATTCTAATAAAATTTTGGTACTGGTATCCTTAGGGTTTACTTCTTCCAAAACTTTGCCGCTCCAAAGCACATTATCCGAAAGTAGTATCCCTCCTTTATTCATTATTGGTACAATCAGGTTAAAATAATGAATGTAGTTTTCTTTATCCGCATCAATAAAAACCAGATCGTATTTTTTATTTAAGGTTGGGATAATTTCCATTGCATTACCTAAATGTGCGGTGATTTGATTTTTCCATGTCGATAAATCGAAATATTTCTGTTGGATAGAAACCAATTCCTCTTTAATATCAATAGTATCTAAAGTTCCCTCTTTTTGTAAACCTTCTGCTAAGCACAAAGCCGCATAACCAGTGTAGGTTCCAATTTCAAGAATATTTTTTGGATTAATTATTTTAGACAGCATACTTAAAACTCTCCCTTGAAAATGGCCACTTAGCATTCTAGGTTGAAGAATTTTCTGATGGGTTTCTTTAAATAATCGCACTAACAATTCGGGTTCGTTTTGCGAATGTTGTTCTACGTAGGCTTCTAATTCTTCGGATATGAAATGCATGGTTAGTTAAGCTTTGATAAGATTTTTTTAATTTTATTTGGATTTTGGAGGTTATTCCAAAAAAGATAAACAACTAGTTAAGTTGCTTTTATTTTGTAATAAAAACTAACATTTTTATGGATAAATCCTTTTCTGTAATTTTCATCAAATTCCCATTTTTCAAAAATTGTTGGTTGATTTGAAATAAGAGACATTACTTTTTCAACTTCTAAAATAAAATCTTGTTCTATTTTTAAATTCCAAATTTCCAACAGAAATTCAATATTTTCAACATAAGACTTTTTTGCAATGGTAGACCAAATTACGGTCATTTATTAAAATATTTAGATTTACTTTCATTTAAAATATCCAAATAAGTTTCCGTTTTTCCTTCCTCATATTCTTTTTCGCTTAGTTCTAAAAGTTGTTTAATGATGGAAACAGAATCAACACTATCAGCAGAATTTTTTTCTAAAATTTTAGATATATGAATCAAAATTTCTTCATCAGAATTTTCAATTTGTTGGTGTATTTTATTTTTTAATTCTAGAATCCCCATAATACAATTGTTTTATACAAAAATACTAAATTGTTTTTACCTTTGCCTCATGATCGATAAAAAAGACATTCGAGCCATTTCTAAAGAAGAACTACGTGATTTTTTTGTTGCCAATGGCGATAAAGCTTTTCGTGGCAATCAAGTTTATGAATGGTTGTGGAGCAAAGGAGCTCATAGTTTTGAGGATATGACCAACGTTTCTAAGGAAACGCGTGCTATGCTTGAAGCTAATTTTGTAATCAACCACATCAAAGTGGACACCATGCAACGCAGTACGGATGGAACAGTTAAAAATGCGGTACGTCTTCATGATGGTTTGGTGGTAGAAAGTGTTTTAATCCCAACTAAAACAAGGACAACAGCATGCGTTTCTTCGCAAGTAGGTTGTAGTTTGGATTGTAATTTTTGTGCTACTTCTCGATTAAAACGAATGCGAAATCTTGAGCCTGGCGAAATTTACGATCAAGTTCTTGCCATAGATAACGAAAGTAAATTGTACCACAACCGTCCGCTTTCCAATATTGTTTTTATGGGAATGGGAGAGCCGTTGATGAATTATAACAATGTTATTAAAGCAATTGATAGAATTACATCCGAAGAAGGCCTTGGAATGTCGCCAAAACGAATTACGGTTTCAACCTCTGGAATTCCAAAAATGATTAAGAAAATGGCCGATGATGATGTGAAATTCAAATTAGCAGTTTCCTTACATTCGGGCATTGACAACGTACGAGCGAGAATTATGCCATTTAGCAAGAATTTTCCATTGGCTGATTTACGAGAATCATTAGAATATTGGTATCAAAAAACTAAGAGTAAAATAACTTATGAATATGTTGTTTGGGGTGGGATTAACGATTCTAAAGAAGCGGTTGATGCTCTTGTAAAATTTTGTAAATATGTGCCTTGTAAAGTAAATTTAATTGAATATAATCCTATTGATGATGGCGAATTCCAGCAGGCATCTGATGAAGCAATCAATTTATACATACAAGAATTAACTAAAAATAATATTGTTGCTAAAGTAAGAAGAAGTAGAGGTAAAGATATCGATGCTGCTTGTGGTCAATTGGCTAACAAAGAGGTTTAAAATAAACTACATTTTTTATTTATTAGGCTTAATTAATATTGCATTTGGATATTTTTTCTTCAAGCTATTTAAATTTCGTTCCGCTTCAATTCTAGTTTTAAAATTTCCAACCCAAACCTTGTATAGTGGCGTACTGAAAACAATTGTTGCATCGTAGCTTTTGTTCTCTCTTTTAAACTGAATTAATGTTTTTTTAGACTCCTCACTAGAACCATTAAATACTTGTATTTTATATTGATTATTCACTGTAATTGAGGAGTTTACTTTTCTTTTTTCATTTAGTAATTGTTCTAGTTTAGCATCTTGAGTTAGAGTTACTTCTTGAGCGAATAATATGTTAAAATTTATAAATAAAAGAAAAATAAAAAAGGCTTTTAGTAACGTTTTTTCTGATAAAAATTTCATAATGAATTGATTTTAATGCAAATGTAAGGCTTATAAGAATAACGGGGAATATTTTTTTATTTAGAATTAATATAAATTAAAAATTTAGATATTATAAGGTTTTGAGAATAGTTCATATATTGTATTTTTGCTCAAGTTTTAAAAGCGTAGAGTTATTTCTTAAAAAAAGAAATTTCTACCTAAATTTAGTCGATAATCATTTTATAATATGAAAAAAGTGGGTAACCATAATTCGATTTCCAGAATTTATTCCTTCGGGTTAGCAGTAATGCTAACATTCTCTTTGTCAACTTTAGCGCAAACAGCACCTGCTGCAGCTGCAATACCAGCAGCACCAATGGCAGCTACTGCTATGAAAGCGGATGCTGCTGCGCCAGCAACAGGAGGTGGAGATGCAGTAAAAGGAAAAGAATTATTCAATTCAAACTGTGCATCTTGTCATAACTTGGATAAGAAAATGACAGGTCCAGCGCTAAGAGGTGTAACTGGTAGACACAAGAAAGAGTGGTTTTACGGATGGATTAAAAATAGCTCTGCATTAATTAAATCTGGTGATGCAGATGCCGTTAAACTTTGGGAAGAATATAAACCTTCTGTAATGACTGCGTTTCCTCAATTGTCTACAGCAGATGTTGATAATATACTTGCTTACACAGATGAAGTTCAAGTTGCTGCTCCTGCAGTTGTAGCTGCTCCTGGAGCTAAAACAACTGATGACGGTGGAATGTCAAACACATTAATTCTTGGAGCTCTTTCTTTAGTGATGCTTATTTTAGTAGTAATGTTGTTTTTAGTAAACAATGTTTTATCTAAAATTGCTAAAGCAAACGGAATAGAGGTTGCCAAGAAAGAAGCTACAATGCCTATTTGGAAAGCTTTTGCTGAAAATCAATTCTTATTAGTGGTTTCTGCGATAGTATTTTTATTAGGAAGTGCCTTTTTTGTATACGGTTTTCTAATGCAAATAGGAGTAGACCAAGATTATTCTCCAATTCAACCAATTCATTATTCTCATAGAATTCACGCTGGTAGCAACCAAATTGATTGTAAGTATTGTCACTCTGCAGCGCGAGTAAGTAAAAATGCTGGAATACCTTCATTGAATATATGTATGAATTGTCATAAAAATATTGCAGAAGTTTCCGATACTACATCAACTGTTGACGGTTACACTAAAGCATTTTATGATGGTGAAATCAAAAAACTATATACTGCAGTAGGTTGGGATGGCTCTAAATATACTGGAAAAACACAGCCAGTTAAATGGGTTAGAATTCACAACTTACCAGACTTTGCTTATTTCAATCACTCTCAACACGTTACCGTTGCAGGTATTGAATGTCAAAAGTGTCACGGGCCGGTACAAACCTATGAGGTACAAAAACAATTTGCTCCTTTAACAATGGGATGGTGTATTAACTGTCACCGTGAAACTGAAGTTAAAATGGAAGGAAATGCTTATTACGATAAAATTCATAAAGAACTTTCTAAGAAATATGGCGTAGACAAATTGACTGCGGCACAAATGGGAGGTTTAGAATGTGGTAAATGCCATTACTAAGTTTATAAGGTTATACGTTTAGAGATTTTTTATCATAAACTCATTAAAACCCTAAACTTCCAAACAATTTAAAATTAATTAAGAAGCTAATAATTATATACGATGTCATCTAACAAAAAATACTGGAAAAGTGTTGAGGAACTAAACGAAAATAGTTCTATTGTTGAGACGCTTAGAAATAATGAATTTATTGAAGAGATTCCTACCTCGGATTTCCTTTCAGATAAAGACTCATTATCTTCTTCATCAACTACTCGTCGTGATTTCTTAAAGTACGTTGGTTTCACAACTGCGGCTGCATCGCTAGCTGCTTGTGAAGGTCCAGTTCATAAATCAATTCCGTATGTGGTTCAACCAGATACAATTATTCCTGGTATTGCAGATTTTTATGCAACTACTATGTTTGATGGTTTTGATTTTGCAAATCTTTTAGTTAAAACTAGAGAAGGCCGTCCAATAAAAATAGAAAACAATACTATTGAAGGTGCTAAATTTGCTGCAAATGCAAGAGTACATGCTTCTGTAT
This sequence comes from Flavobacteriaceae bacterium, assembly GCA_947457615.1. Lineage (GTDB taxonomy): Bacteria > Bacteroidota > Bacteroidia > Flavobacteriales > Flavobacteriaceae > Flavobacterium. The sequence continues at coordinate 2,913 of CANGWK010000037.1, read as the reverse complement.
TGTCTTTGTACGATAGTATGCGTCTTAAATCTCCAAAAATAGATGCAAAATCTGCGACTTGGAGTGAAGTAGATGCTAACATTAAAGCTAGTTTAACTGAGGCGAAAACTGTAGGAAAACAAGTTGTTTTGTTAACTAATACTCTAGCAAGTCCTTCTTCTGAAAAATTAATTGCCGATTTTATTGCTAAGAATCCAACTGCAAAACACATAGAGTACGATGCAGTTTCAGAATCTCCTGCTTTAGATGCTTTCCAAAACGTATACGGAGAAAGAGCTTTGGCAGATTATGATTTTTCTAAAGCAAATACTATTGTTTCATTGGATGCAGATTTCTTAGGAGATTGGCAAGGTGGAAGCTACGATTCAGGATATGCAAAAGGACGAGTGCCACAAGCAGGGAAAATGTCTAAGCATTTTCAATTTGAAGCAAACATGACTCTTTCGGGAGCTGCCGCTGATAAAAGAGTGCCAATGTCTGTCGCTAATCAAAAACAAGCCTTAGTAAAAATATACAATGTAATTACTGGATCTTCAGTTGCTACAGGAAAGATTGAAAATGAAGCAGAGGTTGTAAAAGCTGCCAATCAGTTAAAAGCTGCTGGAAGTAAAGGACTTTTGGTTTCTGGTATTCAAGATAAAAATGCCCAATTGTTAGTAATAGCAATTAATCAAGTTATAAAAAGTGAAGCCTTAGCTACTGCAGGCGCTAGATTAATCCGTAAAGGATCTAACGAAAAAGTTGCACAATTAGTTGCTGACATGAATGCTGGTTTAGTTCACACATTAATAATGAGTGGCGTGAATCCGGTTTATACACTAGCAAATAGCAAATCTTTCTTAGCTGGTCTAAAGAAAGTAAAAACTTCAGTTGCATTCTCTATAAAAGAAGATGAAACTGCTGAAGTTGTTAAAATAGCTGCTGCTGCTCCTCACTACTTAGAATCTTGGAACGACCATACGTTAACTAAAGGAACTTATTCTTTGGTTCAACCAACAATCCGACCTTTATTCAATACCAAACAATTTCAAGAAGCATTGATGACTTGGAATGGTGTTGCAGGAACTTATTACGATTATGTAAAAGGAACTTCTGCGGCCTTTATTGCAGGAAGTTCTTGGAACAAAGTTTTGCACGATGGTTTATTAGTAACTGGATCTTCTGTAATTGCTGGAGGTACTGCTGATTATTCTGCCGCTGCAAATGCTTTAGCAAAAGCTACTGTTTCTAAAGATTTTGAATTAGTATTATATACCAAAACTGGTTTAGGAGACGGGCAACAAGCGAACAACCCATGGTTGCAAGAGTTTCCAGACCCTATCACTAGAGTTTCTTGGGATAATTATGTTACTGTATCGCAATATGATGCAACTAAATTAGCTTTAGAAAATAAAATAGTTGCTAATGGTGGTCTTAACGGAAGTTATGCTACATTAACAGTTAATGGTGTTAAATTAGAAAATGTACCAGTAATTGTTCAACCAGGTCAAGCAAAAGGAACTTTAGGTTTAGCGCTTGGATATGGTAAAAAAGCTTCATTAAAAGAAGAAATGCAAGTGGGTATTAATGCCTATGCATTATATAATAACTTTAATAACGTTCAATCGGCTACACTAACTAAAGGAAGTGGGGAACACGAGTTTGCTTGTGTTCAATCTCAAAAAACTTTGATGGGTAGAGGAGATATCGTTAGAGAAACTACTCTTGAAATTTTCAATACTAAAGATGCTAAAGAATGGAACCCAGTTCCTATGGTTTCTTTAGATCATAAAGAAGTAGAAGCTACGAAAGTAGATTTATGGGAATCTTTTGATCGCTCTATCGGACATCACTTTAACCTATCCATTGACTTAAATTCTTGTACTGGATGTGGGGCTTGTGTTATTGCTTGTCATGCAGAAAACAACGTTCCTGTAGTAGGAAAATCAGAAGTTAGAAGAAGTCGGGATATGCACTGGTTGCGTATTGATAGATATTATTCATCGGAAGATACTTTCGCTGGAGATAACGAGAAAAAAGAAAATTTCGACGGATTATTTGGAGACAAAGGATCACTGGGTGGTTTTGGAAGCATGGAACATCCAGCAGACAATCCCCAAGTAGCTTTTCAACCAGTAATGTGTCAGCACTGTAACCATGCGCCATGTGAAACTGTTTGTCCGGTTGCGGCAACATCTCACGGTCGTCAAGGTCAAAATCAAATGGCTTATAACAGATGTGTTGGTACTCGTTACTGTGCTAACAACTGTCCTTATAAAGTACGTCGTTTTAACTGGTTCTTATATAACAAAAACAGCGAATTCGATTATCATATGAATGATGATTTAGGTCGTATGGTTATCAATCCAGATGTAAACGTTCGTTCTCGTGGAGTAATGGAAAAGTGTTCTATGTGTATTCAAATGACACAAAAAACTATTCTGGATGCAAAACGTGACGGAAGAGTAATAAAGGATGGCGAATTCCAAACTGCTTGTTCGAATGCTTGTTCTACTGGAGCAATCAAATTTGGAGATGTAAATGATAAAGAATCTACTGTTGCCGATTTATTGGAAGACAAAAGAATGTATCATTTATTAGAGCATGTTGGTACAAAACCAAACGTTATCTACCACGTAAAAGTTAGAAATACCTAGTTAAAAAGAATTATTAAGAAACAAGATAAAGGATTATGTCGTCTCACTACGAAGCACCCATTAGAAAACCATTAGTTATTGGTGATAAAAGTTATCACGATGTAACTGTAGATGTTGCCGCCCCTGTTGAAGGTAGAGCAAACAAACAATGGTGGACCGTTTTTTCAATCGCATTAGCAGCTTTCCTTTGGGGAATAGGTTGTATCGTTTATACTGTATCTACTGGTATTGGTTCTTGGGGACTAAACAAAACAGTAGGTTGGGCTTGGGATATTAC
>CANGWK010000036.1 GCA_947457615.1 Flavobacteriaceae bacterium | reverse complement strand
ATTTTTTTCATAGCTTCTCCAGCTTCTTCAATTTTTGCAGCAGTTTTATATAGATTAATGATGTGAATACCATTACGTTCCATATAAATGTAAGGAGCCATGTTTGGGTCCCATTTGCGAGTCATGTGTCCAAAATGAACACCTGCTTCTAATAATTCTTTAACGTCAATTTTGTTTGCCATTGTGTAATAGTTTACGTTCCGTTGATTAGCAATGCGTCACCTTTTTCGCTTTAAGTCTTTTCAACTTTAAGACTTTGGACTGCATTTCGATGCTAAACTAATTCCCTTTTGAAAAGGAATATCGACAACTTTGTTTTAAATTCAATTTTAATTGTAAAAAGGTATCTGAAAAAATATTCGTATAAATATCGAATATTAACGTTTCGAGAATTGGAATCTCTTACGTGCTTTTTTCTGACCGAATTTTTTACGTTCTACCATTCTTGGATCTCTTGTAAGTAATCCTTCTGGTTTTAAGATAGCTCTGTTTCCTTCGCCAACTTCACACATTACTCTTGCTAAAGCCATTCTTACAGCTTCTGCTTGTCCTGTTGAACCACCACCGTATACATTTACTTTTACGTCGTAGTTGTTTACATTTTCTGTCAAAGACATTGGTTGTAAAACTTTGTACTGTAAAGTTGCTGTTGGGAAGTAAGTTGCAAATTCTTTTTTGTTTACGGTAATTTTACCTGTTCCTTCTTGAACATAAACACGTGCAACTGCACATTTTCTTCTACCGATTTTGTGAATAACTCCCATTACTTTAAGTCGTTAAGGTTAACGGTTTTTGGTTGTTGAGCGCCATGTTTGTGCTCAGTACCAACATTTACATCTAAATTACGGAATAATTGTGCTCCTAATTTGTTTTTAGGCAACATTCCTTTTACAGCTTTTTCTACTAATAATGCAGGGTTTTTTTGTTGCATTACTTTAGCAGTTAAACTTCTTTGTCCTCCTGGATAACCTGTGTGACGAATGTAAGTTTTTTCGTCAAGTTTGTTTCCAGTTAAATTAATTTTCTCTGAGTTGATAACAATTACGTTATCTCCACAGTCAACGTGTGGTGAATAACTTGGTTTGTATTTACCTCTTAAAAGCATCGCGACTTTTGAAGCAAAACGACCTAAGTTATGACCTTCAGCGTCTACAACAATCCACTCTTTACTAACGGTGGCTTTGTTGGCAGAAACTGTTTTGTAGCTTAATGCGTCCATAATTTTATTTTAATTAAACATTCCATTCCCAATTACGGGAGTGCAAAAGTACAATTATTTATTATATATACAAATAGGTTTTGGTTTTTCTTTTAGGTTGAATTATAGATATATACAAAAATTATGGAATTTTCTGTTTAGCCCTGATAGAGCGGTTAGCTCTGGAACGAAGTGGAAGACTAGAAGCGAAAGCAGGAAAATGGATTGCAAATAATGCCCAAAGGATTCGCTTCTAATGATTTTTTTCTTATTTTTACCTAATATTTTCAAATCCTACTTATTTACACGATGAAATCGAAAGCTACATTAAAACAAATTGCAAAGGAGTTGGGAGTTTCTGTTTCTACCGTTTCTAAAGCGTTGAACGATAGTCCGGAGATTAGTGATCCTACTAAAATTAGGGTAAAAGAATACGCCAAGTTAAAAAATTACAAGCCCAATATTATTGGTTTAAATTTAAAAAATAGATCTACTAGAACTATTGGTGTAATTATTCCAAATATTTTGAACCCTTTTTTCGCAAAAGTTTTTAAGGGTATAGAGAAAGTAGCAGACGAGAAGGGATATAAAGTGATAACTTGCATTAGTAATGAATCTTTAGAAAAAGAGATTAGTGCTTTGGAGATGTTGAGTAACGGGACAATTGACGGCTTTCTTTTATCGATTTCTAAAGAAGCTCAAAAAGCTCAAAAATTTGATCATTTTAAGACAATTATTAATGAAGGAACTCCAATTGTAATGTTTGATAGAGTTGCGGATGAGATAAATTGCGATAAAGTAATTGTTGACGATTATGATAGCGCGATTAATGCAACTAATCATTTAATTGATTCTGGCTGCAAAAATATTGCCTTATTTTCTAGTATTAATCAATTGAGCGTTTCTAGTCTTAGATCCCAAGGATTTTATAAAGCATTTGAACAAAAAGGATTAAAAGTAAATGAAGATTTAGTTATTCTAACAGATAATGTTGAGGATTTTGACGATAAAATTCAACACTTTTTAGATACTAATTTAGTGGATGGCGTTTTTGCTTTAGACGAGCACACCTCAAGTATGGCGATGAAAATGGGAATAAAAAAAGGATTAAAAGTTCCAGAAGAATATTCGGTTATTGGTTTTGCCGATGGAGTTTGGTCAAGAAGAATGACTCCAAGCTTATCTACCGTAAGTCAGCATGGGCCTGAAATAGGAGCAGAGGCGACTAAAATGCTAATTGAAAAATTAGAAAGCAAAGAAGAAAATTATTCGCATAGAACTGCGGTTATCAAAACCGAGTTGCGCCAACGCGAATCAACAAAGAAACTGAATGTTTAATTTCTTTGTTGTTGTTTTAGACGGAGTTTTATTTATTTTAAAAATATAAGGAAGGCAAGTATATTAACTGCCAACTGAATACGAAACACTTCTAGACTTAATGCGCTTCCAGCCAGTTTTTCCCTAAACCAATCTCTACAACTAACGGAACATCTAGTTTAAAAGCATTTTCCATTTCGTGTTTTATCAAGGGCTGGATTTTCTCCAATTCAGAATTGTGTACATCAAAAACAAGTTCATCATGTACTTGCAATAACATTTTTGATTTCCAGTTTTCGGAAGTTAATTGGTTGTAAATATTGATCATAGCAATTTTGATAATATCAGCAGCAGAACCTTGAATTGGAGCGTTTACCGCATTTCGTTCCGCACCGCTTCGTACCATTTGATTAGCCGAATTAATGTCTTTTAAATAGCGACGTCTTCCCAAAACCGTTTGCACATAACCATTTTCTCTAGCAAAATCAACTTGGTTTTGCATATAGGATTTCAGTTTTGGATAACTTGCATAATAGGCATCTATCAATTCGGCACTTTCTTTTCTTGAAAGTGAAGTTTGATTCGATAGTCCAAATGCAGAAACCCCGTATATGATTCCGAAGTTTACCGTTTTGGCATTGCTTCGTTGCTCTTTAGTAACTTCTTCCAATGGAATATTAAACACTTTTGCAGCCGTACTTCGGTGAATATCTTCGTTATCTTGAAACGCTTTAATCATGTTTTCTTCTCCCGATAAAGCTGCAATAATACGCAACTCTATTTGAGAATAATCGGCAGAAACTAAGGTGTGATTTTCATCTCGAGCAATAAATGCTTTACGAATCAATCGTCCACGTTCGGTTCTAATTGGAATGTTTTGCAAGTTCGGATTGTTAGAACTCAAACGCCCTGTGGCTGCAACTGTTTGCATATAATCGGTATGTACGCGGCTTGTTTTAGTATCTACTTGATTGGGCAAAGCATCAATATAGGTGCTTTGTAATTTCACCATTTGACGCCAGTCGAGAATCTCTTTTACAATTGGATTGTCATTGGCTAGGTACGATAGAATCTCTTCGCCAGTGGCATATTGTCCTGTCTTAGTTTTCTTTTGTTTGGCACCTCCAATTTTCATTTTATCAAATAAAACGTCGCCCAATTGTTTTGGGGAAGCTAAATTGAATTTCTCGCCTGCGGTTTCATAAATTTTTTGCTCTAGTGCATTACTTTCGTTAGCCATTTCAACCGACATCGATTTTAAAAATGGAACATCCAAATTAATTCCTTCCAATTCCATTGCTGCTAAAACTGGAACCAACGGAATTTCGATTTCATCAAATAATTTTTTGGTTTCGGCTTTGTCCAAAATCGGACTGAAATTTTGCTTCAATTGAAATGTAATATCCGCATCTTCGGCAGCATATTCTTTAATTTCTTCTAAAGAAATGTCGCGCATTGATTTTTGACCTTTCCCCTTTTTACCAATTAAATCTTCTATAGATTTAGGAGTATATTTTAAATAGGTTTCCGATAAAACATCCATATTGTGGCGCATATCGGGGTTTATTAAATAATGAGCAATCATGGTATCGAATAATTTTCCTTTGATGGAAACACCATAATGCGAAAGAATTTTCAAATCGTATTTTATATTCTGACCTATTTTTTCAATGTTTTCGCTTTCAAAAAAAGGTTTGAATTTATCCGCTAAAACTTTTGCTTCTTCTCTGTTTTCAGGAAAAGGAACATAAAATGCTTTTCCTTTTTCATAAGAAAAAGACATTCCAACTAATTCGGCATTCAAAGCATCAATTCCAGTAGTTTCGGTGTCAAAACACACAGAAGTTTGACTCATTAAATTTTGCAAAAGTAATTTCACCGGTAAATCACCTTGAATACTTTGGTAAAAATGTTCTGTATTTTCTAAAGTCCCCATTCCAGATTTCCCTGAAGGAGAAGGAGTGTCGGAATTAGATTCTTCATAAAAACCAAATAGATCAAATTGATCTTCATTGGATTTTTTTACGGGTGCTTTTTTTACTGTTTTGCCATTGTCATTATTAATCTCATTTGTTTCAATTTCATCATAATCATTTCCGGTTCCGAAATATTTATCAAATTGGGTTTTCATTTGACGGAACTCTAATTCTTGAAACAAAGCATCGGTTTTTTCAACATCTGGCTTGGATAATTCGTAGTCGGTTGCGTTAAAAGTTACCGGGCAGTCAAGTAGTATAGTAGCTAGTTTTTTAGATAATAATCCCAATTCTTTATTGGCTTCAATTTTATCTTTTATGGCACCTTTTAATTGGTGGGTATTGGCTAAAAGATTTTCCATTGAGCCATATTCCGCTAAAAATTTCTTTGCTGTTTTTTCTCCAACGCCAGGAAGTCCTGGAATATTATCGGCGGCATCGCCCATCATTCCTAAGAAGTCAATAACTTGTTCTGGCCTTTCAATTTCAAATTTTTCCAAAACCTCTGGAATTCCCCATATTTCAATGTCGTTACCCATTCGGGCAGGTTTATACATGAAAATATTTTCGGAAACCAATTGTGCAAAATCCTTATCTGGGGTTACCATAAAGACTTTGAAATTTTCTTTTTCAGCTTGTTTGGCCAAGGTCCCAATTAAATCATCAGCTTCAAATCCAGCTTTTTCAATAATCGGGATGTGCATTGCCTTTAATAATTCTTGAATATAAGGAACTGCAATTTTGATTGCCTCTGGAGTTTCATCGCGATGTGCTTTGTATTCTTGGTACATTTCATAACGATAAGTGCTTCCGCCTTTATCAAAAGCCACGGCTAAATGATCTGGTTTTTCACGTTTAATAACATCCATTAAGGCATTCATAAATCCCATAATGGCCGAAGTATCCATCCCTTTGGAGTTGATTCTTGGATTTTTTATAAAAGCAAAATAACCGCGAAATATAAGTGCGTAGGCGTCTAGAAGATAAAGTCGTTTTTGAGACATTTTTTATTAAATAAGTAATTGAAATTCCAAATCTTTTATAATTGGAGGCGCTAAAAATGTTTTTTCTCTTAACAAAAGAAAAATACATTGGAAACAAAAATAGTTTTAAATAAATTAATATAATAATAAAGATTAACTAAAATTTATGTAATGTAAGAATAATCATTTTTTACTTTTGCTCAAAATTATTTTTATGGTTTTCCGTTTGTTGTTCTTTTTCTTAATTATATTTATAATAGAGGTATATGCTTTTCAAGCCGTGAGAACATTTACCAAAGTAAGATGGGTTTTGTTGGCATATAGCTCTATTTCATTAACAGTTATACTTTTTGTTGCCTACCAATTCACGCAATTTGACAGAAGCGTTGGTCAAACCAAAATGACCATGATTACAATGGGGTTACTATTGTTGGTTTCGATTCCTAAGATAATAATAACTTTTATTTTACTTTTAGAGGATGTTTTCCGGGTGTTTTCCGGAACAATAAATCATTTTTCTAAACCAGAAATTAGCACCGGTTTTTTGCCAGATAGAAGAAAATTTATAAGCCAAATTGCTTTAGGAATAGCTGCAATTCCCTTTGCTTCATTAATTTACGGAATGACTTTAGGCAAATACAACTACAAAGTGATTACCCAACAAATATTTTTTCCAGATCTACCAGATGCTTTTGACGGTTTTAAGATTACTCAAATATCGGATGTACACAGCGGAAGTTTTGATAATCCTGAAAAGATAAATTATGCTATCGATTTGGTGAACGAGCAAAACTCGGATATGATTTTGTTTACAGGTGATATTGTCAATACGCATGCGAAGGAAATGCTTCCTTGGATTAAAACTTTCAATAGAATTAAGGAACATAAATATGGTAAATTTTCAGTTTTAGGAAACCACGATTATGGCGAATACGTAGAATGGAAATCGGAAAAAGATAAAGAAGAAAATTTTCATGCTATTAAGGATCTTTATGGTAAAATAGGATTTGATTTAATGTTAAATGAGAATAAATATATTACCAAAGGAGAAGACAAGTTTGCCTTAGTGGGAGTGGAAAATTGGGGAACACATTTTAAAAAAGCAGGAGATTTAAATAAAGCATCTGCAGGATTAAATCCTAAAGATTTTAAAGTTTTAATGAGCCACGATCCAAGTCATTGGGATGCTGAGGTAAACACCCATCCACAAAATTTTAATTTAATGCTATCGGGTCACACACATGGATTGCAATTTGGAATTGAAATTCCGGGTTTTTTTAAATGGAGTCCTGCACAATATGTTTACGAACAATGGGCAGGATTATACGAAAAAGCAGGTAAATTTATATACGTAAATAGAGGATTTGGTTACCATGCTTACCCAGGAAGAGTAGGAATTATGCCAGAAATAACTGTAATTGAACTAAAAAAAGGTAAAAGTTTAGTATAATTACATAAAAATACTACATTTGTATTATAATATTTCTTTTTATAGTAAAAGAAAATAAACTATTTTGGTTTTATGTCAAAATTTGGAGAACTTATTAATGCTCAAATTCCTGTGTTAATTGATTTTTACACAGACTGGAATGAATCTTCTGTAATAATGCATCCTGTTATTAGAGATGTAGCTGCAGCCCTTGGAGATAAAGCAAAAGTTATTAAAATTGATGTGGATAAAAATCAAGAATTGGCCGAAGCACTTCGTATAAAAGGCCTTCCTACCTTGATGATTTACAAAGACGGGCAAATGATTTGGCGTCAATCTGGTGAGCTAGATGCTAATACCATTATTGCTTTAGTACAGGAGCAGGTTTAAATCCAACCTCATTTTCTTAATCGTTTTGTGCTAGGTTAATTTAGCGCAATTAAATCCTTTTTGTTTTAAAAATTCTAAAGTTCTTGGCAATACATATTGTAAGTTTGAATATGCTTTTACGCTATCATGAAAAACTATAATGCTTCCGGGAATTATATTTTTCAGTACGTTTTCTAAACATTGTTCAGGTGTAATTGTTGCGTCAAAATCTTCGCTAAGAACATCCCACATTATTATCTTGTAGCCCATTTTTCTCAATATTTTAGATTGAGATGGTTTTATTTTGCCGTAGGGCGGACGAAACAATTTACAGTTTTCATTGGTAAGTTTGCTATACTCTTTATCGAATAAATTTATATTTTCAATATACTCTTGCGTGTTAGTTTTCCAACCTTTTAAATGATTGTAAGTATGGTTACCTATAGAATGTTCTTCCTTTATAACTTCCATTAACAACTCAGGGTACATCTGGATATTATTACCTATGCAAAAGAAAGTTGCTTTGGCGTTATATTTTTTCAGTAGGTTTAATGTCCATTGGGTTATTTCTGGAGTAGGTCCGTCGTCAAAAGTTAAGTAAACTTTATTTTCATTATTAGGAATGTCCCAAACATAATTTGAAAATAATTTTTTTATTGTCCAATGTGTTTTTACCCAGCGTAACTTCATTCTTCAAAAATAAATAAAAAAAGTGCCAATAAATAAAATCATTGGCACTTTTAAAATTATAGTAAACTAATTATTCATTATCCCTTTGGAAACGAGAGAACCTATTGTTGTAGGAATTAAATTCGCCTCTACTTTTATTATAAAACTGAATATCGCCTTGTTTTTTCATTACTTCTAATAAACTTCTGTAACGTTCAATTGCTGTAACAATATCGGTTGCCATAAAACTTTGATCAGCTGATTTGAAAGTACTAAAATATAAAAGTTCTTCTTTGTATTTGGTCATTAATTTACTTAATAATGCTTGTGCTTTTTCTTTTTGTCCTATTTGATAATAACCTGTTGCAAATGGCTCTAAGGTTAAATAGTAACCATAATAGTCAATAGGTGTTTTGGTTACTGCCAAATCGATAATGTTTTTGGCTTTGTCCATTTTACCTTCGGCAATTAATTGTTTCATTAATCGGGATAGGTTGGTTCTATAGGAAATAGCATTTCTTCTTGTTTCTGGATCGTGGTAAATTTTAGTGCTTTCGCCGTTCCCCCATTCCCATTTCATAGCAAGATTATAGCTTTTCTCGGTATCTAAACCTCCCATATCTGGATAATCGTCTTCATTAACTTTGGTTTTTATTGGTACCAATTTATAAACCATGCCATCCATTTGAAGGTAATCTTTCATCCATAAATAATCATCATCACCAAAGCTTCCTGGGCTAAAATATATTGGTCGTTTCCAATTGTTATTATTTAATATGTCAAACATTATCAAACGATTTTTATATAAAGCGCCACCTTTAATATCAATATCTATAAATGGAACAATAGAATCGTTTAGCGCTGGATTAACAATTTTATTTGCAATGACATTATTTTTGTTTACATCAAAACGAACTTTGTTGGTAGGGAAGAAGTGCAGTCGGTGACCACTTTCCATTTCTACTTGAGATAGGGTATCTTCTCGTTTACCAAAAGTTATAAAATCTTTAAGATTCCAACGGCTGTCCACTTTTTTGTTAAAAACAATAGCATCTCTATTGTCGGCAACATATTGTTGGTGGTTAAATGAAATTGGTAAGCCGGGTGCATTGTAGGTTTTTAATTTCATTTGATCAATATACCAATCGGTCATTAACAAACTTGTATTCACAATTCTCACATCGGTTCTATAGCCTTCAATCTCTTGAGCATACCATAGTGGAAAGGTGTCGTTATCACCAATGGTAAATAATATTGCGTTTTTATCGCAAGAAGCAAGGTAGTTTTTGGCCATTGCAATTGCAGTATATCTTCCAGAGCGATCGTGGTCGTTCCAGTTTTGAGACGCCATTAATACAGGAGCTGCTAATAAGCAGGATGCAATAACTGCGGGACCAACCAATTTGGAAGCTATTTTATCTTTAATCATTTCGTATATGGCATAAACTCCAAATCCTATCCAAATGGAAAAGACATAAAAAGAACCAACTAAGGCATAATCCCTCTCGCGAGGTTCAAAAGGCCGTTCGTTTAGATATATTTTTAATGCCAATCCTGTGAATAAAAATAAGGCGAGTAATACATAGAAACTTTTTAAATCTCTTTGCGCGTGGTACATTAACCCTAATAATCCTAGGAAGAAAGGAATGAAATAATAAAAATTCCTACCTTTATTGTTAAGCACATCCGGACTAATATTATCTTGTGATCCTAAGTGAATTTCATCAATAAATTTAATGCCACTCATCCAGTTACCGTCTAAATTGTCATATCTGCCTTGGTTGTCGTTTTGTCTTCCAACAAAATTCCACAGTAAATAACGCCCGTACATATAACCAAATTGGTATTCTACCATAAAACTTAAATTGCTCCAAGCAGACGGTTTTTCTACATCTAGATAATCACCATAGGCTTTTAAGAAAGAAACATAACCGTCTTCGTCAATTTTATGGGAAGCATACGCTTGACGGAATTCGGCAACCACATCTACTAATTCTTTTTCTTCTGAATAATCTGGTTTTATGGTAAACTTTGGAACTCCAGTAAAGTTAATGTATCCTGGTATATTATCTGCGCTCCACATCCTTGGCAATAATGCTTTGTGGGCATCATCAGTATTTTGTTCGGCATTTTTGTACTCATTTACAATTTCATATTTCCCAGTTTTGTCATTTCTTTCGTAGTTGGGAGCCTTATCCAAATAGGGGTTGTTAGGGTCTAAGCCAGCAAATGCATCCGTATATTGTGGTCCGTAAAATAATGGATTTGTACCGTATTGTTCCCGGTTATAATAAGCTAAAACTTCAGCAGCATCCGATGGTTTGTTTTCGTTAATAGGAGTATTTGCATTGGCACGAATAGGCAACATCATCCAAGTGGAGAACCCTATTAACACAAATAAAACACATAAAATAATGGTGTTGAATGTTGGATGCCCTTTGGATTTTGTGTATTTTAAACCAAAATAGAAAAAAGCAATTATGATAAGTAAAGCAGTAATTGAACCAGAGTTAAATGGCAGTCTCATGCTGTTTACCATGAAAATTTCGGTATCTCCAAAAAATGCCAAAGTATAAGGCAATAAGAGTTTGAATATAAAAAGCAAAACTGCTACAATAATAACATTAGCCAAGATGAAATTCTTTACAGTAACCTTTTTGTAATTTTTAAAGAAGTATAAAAATCCGATTGACGGAATTGTTAAAAGCGCCATGAAGTGCACTCCAAACGACAATCCTACAACCAAACTTATTAATAAAAGCCATCTGTTACCCCGAGGTTCGTGCATTTCTTGTTCCCAACGCAATCCAAGCCAAAACAAAAGTGCTATAAATAAGGTTGCCATTGCGTAAACTTCGGCTTCTACAGCATTAAACCAAAAACTATCCGAATAGGTAAAGGCCAAGGCGCCTACAAAAGAACTTCCTAATATAACGATGCTGTTTTCTTTATTGATTTCAGAATAAGAAGAAATTAGCTTCCGCAAAATAATAGTAGACGACCAAAATAAAAACAAAATAGTGAACGCACTAGAGAATACCGACATCATGTTTACCATTAACGCTACCGTTTCTTTGCTGGTTGCAAACATAGCAAAAAAGGCTCCAAGCATTTGGAATAATGGTGCGCCAGGTGGGTGCCCAACTTCTAGTTTTGCTGCTGTAGCAATATATTCGCCACAATCCCAGAAACTCATGGTAGGTTCCACCGTTAAGGAATAGGTAATTAATGCTATGGCAAAAGCTGCCCAACCGGTAATGTTGTTCCACTTTTTGAAGTCAAATGTTGTCATATATAAAATGATGTTAATTTCAGTACAAAGAAACTATTTTTTTGTGAAATCGAGCATGGGTTAACATAATTTTCTAAAATCAATTTCTGTAAAATTTTGAAGTACATATAAATAGCAAAAACAAAAAGTTTATTTGAGCAGAATTCCATATTTTTAAAATAATATTCATTTAAATATTTGCTTTAAATGAAATTTATATTAAATTTGCACCCGCATTAGCGCTCATTGGTCTATGGTGTAATGGTAACACAACTGTTTTTGGTGCAGTCTTTCTAGGTTCGAGTCCTAGTAGACCAACAGAAAAACTCCTCAAGAAATTGAGGAGTTTTTTGTTTTAACTATCTTAGTAAATATTTTTTTTGCCACAGATTAATGGATTTTAAAGATGAATTATTCTTTGGATTTCGGAATATCAATGCCTTTAAAAAATTCTTCTAAGCTAATATCTAGTAATCTACAAATTTTGATTAATGTTTTTAATTCAAAATTAACTCCAGTTTCCAATCTCCAATAAGCAGAACGGCTCATTTCTAAATCGAATGCAATATGTTCGTAATTAGAATATCCTTTTGCTTTTCGTAATTCTTTTAATCTTAAAGCAATATCGTTTAGCTCTTCTTGATTGGGTTTTGGGCTTGATTTTTCCATACACAAAACTCACTAATTATACTTTTCTATAGTACTCTAAAATAAAGTACACTATATAATAGAATTTTTTATATCTTTGTATAAATTAAAAATAAAAAAATGAAAAAAGAATATTTTGTTTCAATATTTGTAATGTTGACATTAATAATAAAAGGGCAAACGAGAATTACAATGCTAAAGGATGGAGGTGTATATTCAGTACCTTGTAAAGTAAATGGTCTTCCACTTAAATTTATTTTTGACACTGGTGCATCCGATGTTTCTATTTCATTAACCGAAGCTTCCTTTATGTTAAAGAATGGGTATTTAAACAAAGAAGATATAGGAGAAAATGTTTATTATAGTATTGCTAATGGAGACGTTGCTAAAGGAACAAAATTGAATATTAAGGAAATTGAATTTGCAGGTTTAAAATTAAATAACGTCGAAGCTTCAATTGTTCACGAAACATCTTCCCCTTTATTGTTAGGTCAATCAGTCATTTCTAGGCTTGGTGTGATTCAATTAGATGGTGATGAATTGACAATTTTAACCGAAGAAAAAAATGATTTCAACTATTCAAATAACATTATTAATAATGGATATAATTCTTTTAAATCTTCGCTTATAGTTAATCCTTATGAAAGAAGTTTTATGGGAAATCAATTAGTCTATACTTCAAGTCCCATTACAAATAAACCTTCTATGGGAGAAAATGAAAAACAAATTGGTATGGCAGAAAATAACATTGTCACAATTTTAGAAAAGTATAACGAAAAATTTTATAAAGTAAAATCTGGAAACCAAGTAGGTTATATTTGGTCTGGTTGGTTTAAAAATTAAAATAGTTAATACGTTGGGTCAAGAAGTGTTTAATGGCACTATGAATACACAACAGTATGTTGTGCCTTTAAATTCTTGGAGCGGTCAAGGGGTTTACTTTGTTAAAATTTATGATGCTTCAAATAACTTAGTAAACACTAAGAAAATTATATTGCAATAATAATTAGTTTAATAGTAGAATCAAGCCATGGGAAACCGTGGCTTTTTTTATATTTTTTTTAGTTAGGAAGATAAATGGAGTTTTCTATTTTACTTCTAATGTTGAGATGATTTCAGTAATTTGAAGTTTTAAAATCGGAGTATTTTCTACCGCCGTTTCCCAAATGGTTTCTAGTCTTACTCCAAAATATTCGTGAGACATGAAATTTCTCATTCCTCTCATTTTGAACCATTCCACACTTGGATAATTCTTTTTTGTTTCTTCCGAAATATAATTAGATGCTTCCCCAATAATTTCAAAATTTCTAATCATTGCGTCTTGTTCAATCCATTTACTTTTAAAAACAGCAACTGTTTTGCAGGAATTCACTAAAATTAGAATTTTTTCGATACAATCGTCAATGTGTTTAAGTCGAAACAAATCGCTTTCTATATTAGGATTCATATACTATTTTTGCATCATTCAATATCTGAGTTTTCAATCTTGGATGAATTGCCGTAAATTCTACTAAATCAACCTTTTTTTGTAGTTTCTCTTGCAATTCTAATTGAAGTCCTACCAAATCAAACAAGCTGTATTTTGAATCAAAAGAATACAAAATATCTATATCACTTTTTTCTGTGTTGTCGCCACGAGAATAGGAACCAAAAACCCCAATTTTATTTGGGCTAAAAGGCTTTAAAGTGTTGATAATTATATTTATTTGTTGTTGTGAAAGCATAGTACAAATATAATAAATATAATTCAATATCATGATTAAAGCGAATCAAACGCATTTTTAATTTTTGTATGAAGTAACCTTTAGCATGATTTTTGTATATTTGTGATATAAAACGAGAATCATGATAACTATAAAAATAAAAGAAAATAGTAAGCAAGCAAAATTATTTGTTGAATATGCTAAGACTTTGCCGTTTGTAGAAATACAGGAAATTAACTTAGAAAATAAAAAAAGCATAAAGACTCCATTTAAAAATGCAATTGAAATCTCATTAGAAGAAGAAAAAAAAGGAAAAATTAATCAGTATAAAAACAGTAATGAACTGTTTCAAAAGGTCTTGAATGTATAAGATTTACACTACTAATAGGTTTGAAAAAGATTTGAAACTTTGTAAAAAGAGAAATTATAATTTAAACTTATTAAAAGAAGTAATTGACTTATTACAATCAAAAGGAAAACTGCCTGTAAAGTATAAACCACATAAATTAAGTGGTATGTATCAAGAATGTTGGGAATGCCATATTAAGCCAGATTGGTTGTTGGTTTGGAAACAAAATGACCTTGAGTTGACTTTACTCTTCATAAATACAGGCACCCACTCCGATTTATTTTAATCCAGTTTTTAAAAATCACACAAAAAAAGCTCTCAATTTATTGAGAGCTTACTTTTTAAACTAGTTTGCTTTTAGATTTTAAAAGTCACTACTGGCCGTTTTGCATGGTTTACTAAATCTTCACTAATGCTCCCGTTAAAGAAATGAGAAAGCCCTTTTCTTCCGTGGGTGCTCATTCCAATAAGATCGGCATCAATGCTGTTTGCAAAATTTAAAATTCCTTTTTCAACATTGGTTTCATTATAAATGTGCGAAACGACTTTTTTTATTTCAAATCCTTTAACAAAATTACGCATCGTTTCTTCGGCTTCCGAAGTAGATTTAAAGTTGTTTGGAGTGTTTATTGTAACTAAGTGTAGTGTTGCGTCAAATTTATTAGCAAATTCTACTGCTTTTTGGAAAGGTTTTTTTACCTCTTCAGAAAAATCAGAAGCAAAAACAAAATTATCTACAGAGAAGTCACCTTCTTCTTTTTTAATAATTAGAACCGGAACTTCTGAATTACGTACTACTTTTTCAGCATTAGAGCCAATAAACATTTCTTTATATCCGCTTGCTCCGTGTGACCCCATTACAATTAAATCTACATTATTTTGTTTGCTAATTTTCAAAATTCCGTCAAAAGCCAATTCAAATTGAATAATTTCAGAAACTTTAAGACCGTCTAAATAATCTTCTTCCATTAATTCTTCAAGCCGATTAATTGCGGCATTTTTAAAGAACATTATTTCTGGAATATCTTTTCCAGAACCTAAGGCGTCACTGCCCTGACGAGGCAATTCAAGCATGTGTAATAAAATGATTTCGCCATTATTTTTTTTTGCTATCTGGGCTGCAACTTTTAAAGCATACTCAGCATTCTGTGAAAAATCGGTAGGGATTAAAATTTTTTTCATGATTTTGACAATATTAAATTTTATTGTTTAAGTTAATTATCACATTAAAGATAAGAAAAAAAATATAAAAGCAGATAGTTTTAAATATAAATTATTTTTCTATATTTGCACCATTATTAGACAGAAATGATGTAATGAGGGAAGCAATGCTTCCCTCTTTTTATAAAATTATGACATTTAAAGAGCAAGTAGTAGCGCTATTAAATAATTCGTTGTTAGAAAAACCAAGTGTTTTTTTAATAGACATTTCAATTTCAGATGCTTATAAAATTGTTATAACTTTGGATGGTGATACTGGCGTTAATCTTCAAGATTGTATTGATATAGCTAGAGCTATAGAAAACAACTTAGATAGAGAAGAGCAAGATTATGCTTTGGAAGTTGCCTCGGTGGGGGTAGGAACTCCTTTAAAAATGACTAGGCAATACATTAAGAATATTGGAAGAACTCTAATAGTTAAAACTAATTCAGATTCTATTGAAGCAGAATTAATAGCAGCAGATGATTCTAAAATAACACTTTCTTGGGAGGCAAGAGAGCCAAAGAAAATAGGAAAAGGAAAAGAAACGGTTAAAAAAAGTCAAGAAATACCTTACACAGATATAAAACAAGCAATTGTTACAGTAAATTTTAATTAATTATAGAATAGATGGAGAATATTGCATTAATCGACTCGTTCTCAGAGTTTAAAGACGATAAACTTATTGATAGAGTAACGCTTATGGCGATTTTAGAAGATGTTTTT
>CANGWK010000035.1 GCA_947457615.1 Flavobacteriaceae bacterium | reverse complement strand
TGGGACACAAGGGGCAACTGGGACACAAGGAGCAACTGGCACACAAGGAGCAACTGGGACACAAGGTGTAGATGGTAAAGAAGGTCCAACTGGCGCCATGGGTCTTGCTGGTTCTGCTGGCCCTCAGGGACAGATAGGATATACAGGAGCAGAAGGCAAAGAGGGTTCTACAGGTTCTGTTGGAGCAAGAGGGGCAGAAGGCAAAGAGGGTTCTACAGGTTCTGTTGGAGCAACAGGGGCAGAAGGTAAACATGGTTCTACAGGTTCTTTTGGAGCAACTGGTAAAGAAGGTATTGCTGGGGCAACAGGAGCGCAAGGTGAAAAGGGAGAACAAGGATTAAAAGGTATTGCTGGTCTAACAGGAGCACAGGGTAAAGATGGTATTGATGGACAACAAGGCCCTCAAGGACCAACTGGAATTGCGGGTACCAAAGGTGAAACGGGGGCCGAAGGAAAACAAGGTATAGCTGGAGCTCAAGGTGAAAAGGGTATTGATGGACTAAGAGGAGATACTGGTTCAGCTGGTGCCGAAGGCAAAGATGGTTCAACTGGATACACAGGTGCCATGGGCCTTGCTGGTCCAGAGGGGAAACAAGGTATAATTGGCTCTAAGGGTGAAACAGGAACTACAGGCGTTGCTGGTCCTGAAGGTCCAATGGGCGCAATAGGGCAAACTGGTTATACTGGTATCGAAGGCAAAGAAGGCTCTGAAGGTAAAAAAGGAGAGACAGGTGCTATGGGTCTTCCTGGTGCTAGAGGGCAGCGAGGTATTACTGGCGCACAAGGTCTGACTGGTATTCAGGGAGAGACTGGTTCTGACGGTAAACAAGGTATAGACGGTCAACAGGGTGCAACTGGTTCTGACGGTAAAGAAGGTTCTACAGGGCAACAAGGTCTTATGGGTGAAAAAGGAGAACGGGGTATTGCGGGCCCAGAAGGAAAACAAGGGGCAACTGGTTCTGAAGGGCAGCAAGGCCCAACAGGTACAATGGGTCTTGCTGGCCCTGAAGGAAAAGAAGGTCGTAAAGGAGAAGAAGGGGCAACAGGTTCTGATGGTGTTACAGGGTCAACAGGTATAGAAGGTCCCCAGGGTATAGCGGGGCCACAAGGACAAGAAGGCGCAACTGGATACACAGGGACACAAGGTAAAGATGGAATTGATGGCATTGCGGGCCCTCAAGGTGTAACAGGCTCTTATGGCCTTGGTACATTTACATTAATTCCAAATATATTGAATAATGAAAATGTAATATCGATAATAGATTCATCAAGAATTACAAAGGTTACAGGATTCGAAGGCTGGAATGCTAATATATATTCACTTGAATCATACAATAATACTAGTTTATCATTTACCATGAGTTCAATAACACCAACTGTATATATTGGTCTTTCTATAAATCCTTCTATAAACACTAAAACGTCAAATATAGACTATGGATTTTATCTAAATGAAGATAGTTCAATAACAATCTATCAATCAGATGTATTAGTAAAAGTATGTACTGGTTCATATACTCCTACAACTGTATTTAGAATTACATACAATGGTGAAAATGTTAATTATTTTATTGGAGGAAATCTTGTATATCAGACATCTGTTACAATAACGGCACCCTTACATGCCAATTTCATGTTACATGATTCTGGATATTCAATCGAAAATATTCATTTCGACCCAATTACCTCAATTGAACCTGTGTATTCAAAATATGCAGGAGAAAGAGGCTTACTAGGGACATCTGGAATAGAGGGGCTAGAGGGACTAAGTGGAACTCAAGGACCTCAAGGACAGCAAGGTGCCACTGGAGAACAGGGTATTGAAGGGCCAACTGGAGCAGAAGGTCATACAGGAGCACAGGGTCCTCAGGGAGAACAGGGTATAACTGGAACAAGAGGTTTACAAGGGGCAACAGGAATAGATGGTTCTAGAGGTGAAACAGGCTCTCAAGGTTTAACTGGTGCCGAAGGCCCTAGAGGAAAAGAAGGACCTGAAGGTCCTGAAGGTCCTGAAGGACCTGAAGGACAGCAAGGTGCTACTGGTCTAATGGGTCTCCAAGGGTCAACTGGTTATACAGGGTCTCAGGGAGAAGAAGGTATAGCTGGCCCTGAAGGTCCCAAAGGACAACAAGGTCCAACTGGTAGCAGGGGGGTAGAAGGCGCTCAAGGGCAAGAAGGAAAAACTGGAGCACAGGGAGATACAGGTGCAGAAGGGCAACAAGGCGCAACTGGTAAGACAGGTGCAGAAGGCGCAACTGGCTCTGAGGGCAAACAAGGTCCCCAAGGACAAACTGGCTCTGACGGTAAACAAGGTAGTATAGGCCCTGAAGGTATTGCGGGTCCCCAAGGACAAAAAGGAGAACAAGGTAGTATAGGCCCTGAAGGTATTGCGGGTCCTCAAGGACAAAAAGGACAAGAAGGTGCTCAAGGGCAAAAAGGAGATACTGGTAATGAAGGAATACAGGGAGCAACTGGTATAGCTGGCCCTCAAGGTGTCGCTGGCCATGAAGGTACAACTGGTTCACAAGGTGAAACGGGAGCTCAAGGTATTGCTGGGGCTCAAGGAAGTATGGGTCCAACTGGAGCTCAAGGTTCCGTTGGTGCAACAGGTGCCATAGGCATTGCTGGTCCAGAGGGAGAACAAGGTCTCAAAGGAGACAATGGTGTAACAGGTTCTAGAGGCGATACCGGTATGGTTGGAGCTGAAGGTGTAAAGGGTGACACTGGAGAAATAGGACCTCGTGGTGTAGAAGGACAAGAGGGTCAACAGGGGGCAACAGGTGCCAGAGGTCTAGATGGTATAAGAGGCGAGCAAGGTGCTACAGGTCGTGATGGCGCAACTGGTGCTGAAGGTCCCCAAGGACAAGAAGGCATTGCGGGTCTTGAAGGAAAACAAGGTATAGAAGGTCCTACAGGTCGTCATGGAGCAGATGGTGTTACTGGTTCTGACGGTAAACAAGGAACTACAGGCGCAAGTGGAGAGACAGGTGCTCAAGGAACTACAGGCAAAGAAGGTCCTCAAGGACAGCAAGGAGTAACTGGTATAGAGGGTCCTATAGGAGCTACAGGGGCAGAAGGTCAGACAGGTGCGATGGGTCTTGCTGGTATTGCGGGTCCTGAAGGAAAGCAAGGGCAACAAGGTGCTACAGGTATACAAGGGGTTGCTGGTAAAGATGGTGCTACAGGTATACAAGGTGAAACTGGTGCTCAAGGAACTATAGGCAAAGAAGGTGCTACAGGGCAACAAGGTATCAGAGGAGAACAAGGTATAACTGGAGCTAGAGGTCAACAAGGTGAAACTGGTGCTCAGGGTATAACTGGTTCTGAAGGTTCTACAGGGTCACAAGGACAAAGAGGTGAAAAAGGAATTGATGGATCTACAGGTCAAAAGGGTATAGATGGCGCAACTGGTATAGATGGAGCTCAAGGAAAAGAGGGAGCAAAAGGTGAAACTGGAGCGCAGGGAGCAATAGGACTTCCTGGAATGAGAGGACAACAGGGTATTGCGGGCCCTAAAGGAGAAGACGGGAAACAAGGTCTCCAAGGACAAACTGGTTCTGACGGTAAAGAGGGTCCTGCTGGTATTGCTGGTACTCCTGGCCCTGAAGGAAAAGCTGGACAGACTGGGTATACTGGCGTAGAAGGCCCCAAAGGACAACAAGGAGATACAGGTGTCATTGGCGAAACAGGAGCTCAAGGACAAAAAGGTGAAAGGGGTAGTACTGGCGCCGAAGGTATAAGAGGGCAACAAGGAATTGAAGGGCAAAAAGGCGAAACTGGATATACTGGCTCTCAAGGGGAACAAGGTGCTACAGGTGTGGCTGGACCACAAGGACAAACAGGTGTCATGGGTAAAGATGGCGCAAAAGGCGAAACAGGCAGCGAAGGTCTAAGAGGAGAAGATGGCGCAAAAGGTGAAACCGGGTCTGTTGGCCCTAAAGGCGAAACAGGCAGTGAAGGTCTAAGAGGACAACAAGGGGCAGATGGTTTACAGGGTGCTACAGGTTCATCTGGATTACAAGGTGTTGCGGGCCCTGAAGGAAAACAAGGAATTCAAGGGCAAAAAGGCGAAACAGGAGCCATTGGCATTGCTGGCTCTCAAGGAAAAGAAGGTGAAAAAGGAGCTAAAGGGGCAACTGGAGAACAAGGGCAACAAGGAGATACCGGAACACAAGGTGAAACAGGAGCAATGGGCCTTGCTGGCCCTGAAGGAAAAGAAGGAAAACAAGGGTCACAAGGTCGTGCTGGATTAGATGGTTCAACAGGGGCCCAGGGTGTAGCAGGGGCAGAAGGACAGACTGGATATACAGGTACTTCTGGTGCCGAAGGCAAAGAAGGCGCAAGAGGTGACACTGGACATACTGGTATTGCGGGAGCAGAAGGCAAAGAAGGCGCAAGAGGTGACACTGGACATACTGGTATTGCGGGAGCAGAAGGCAAACAAGGTGAAAGTGGTTCTGACGGTAAACAAGGAGCAACAGGTTCTGACGGTAAACAGGGTGTTGCTGGCCTTGAAGGAAAGGAGGGCCCTGAAGGTCCTCAGGGGCATTCTGGCACTCAAGGTGAAACAGGAGCACAAGGCGCAGCAGGTATTGCTGGTACTCCTGGCCCTGAAGGTCCTCAAGGGCAAACTGGTGTTGAAGGTCCCACAGGACAAGAAGGGCAAAGAGGCGCAACAGGGGCAGAGGGCATCCAAGGTTCCATGGGCCCTCAAGGACAAACTGGTGCCGAAGGTCCCACAGGACAAGAAGGTCAACGAGGCGCAAGAGGAACACAGGGAGAGAAAGGTGATTCTGGTGTTACAGGAGCACAAGGAATAGACGGCCCTGAAGGTAAGCAGGGTACTGAAGGGAAAGAAGGTGCAACAGGTGCCATGGGCCTTGCTGGTCCTCAGGGCCCCCAAGGACAACAAGGTCTAATAGGAGCAACTGGTGTTGAAGGTCCTCAAGGTATCGCTGGTCCTGAAGGCGCAGAAGGAAAGCAGGGAGAAACAGGTCTTGCTGGAATGAAAGGAGAAGAAGGAGCAACGGGAATTGCTGGTCCTGAAGGCCCCAAAGGTCCCAAAGGAGAACAAGGTGCTATAGGAATACAAGGAGCAACAGGATATCGTGGTGAGACTGGGGCTAAGGGTGAAAAGGGTGTTGATGGGCAAGAAGGTCCCAAAGGAAAAGAAGGCCCTGAAGGTCCCACTGGTTCTCAGGGAATTGCGGGCCCCCAGGGTATAGAAGGTAGCAAAGGAGAAGAAGGAGCAACTGGAGCACAAGGTATCGCTGGGGCAGAAGGAAAGCAGGGGGCAACTGGAGCAATCGGTCTTCCTGGAATAAAAGGAAAAGAAGGAGCAACTGGTTATACAGGTTCTGCTGGTCCTCAAGGAGAACAGGGGAAAACTGGAATTCAAGGAGTAACTGGTTATACTGGTATTGCTGGCCCTCAAGGAGAGCAAGGGATTGTTGGTCCTGAAGGCCCCCAAGGACAACAAGGAGAGCAGGGTAAAGATGGTGCTAGAGGAGAGAAAGGTGAAGATGGTATAAGAGGTTATACAGGGCAACAGGGGCCCATGGGTCAAGCCGGTCTAGAAGGAAAGAAAGGAGATACTGGCGAACAAGGTATAGCTGGGTCTGTTGGTGCTGTGGGACCTCAAGGAGAAAGAGGAGCAGAAGGGCATGATGGTCTAACAGGGGCACAAGGAGAAACAGGCGCAAAGGGTGCGACTGGATTACAAGGTATAGAAGGTAAAGCAGGAGAAACAGGAGCACAGGGGGCAACAGGGGCAGAAGGGCAGCAGGGTGTTCAAGGAATAAAAGGTATAGATGGAAAGCAAGGGGTAACTGGTTATACTGGTATTGCTGGCCAACAAGGGTCAACAGGAGCAATGGGTCTTGCTGGTTTAATTGGTCCTCAAGGTATTGCTGGTCCTGAAGGCCGCCAGGGGCAACAAGGGGTAACAGGTTCTGACGGAAAACAAGGAGCAGAAGGTCGTGAAGGAGTAACTGGTGAAAAGGGTCTTGATGGTGTTACAGGTGCGCGAGGCGAACAAGGTATTGCTGGTCTCATGGGAGCAACTGGCTCTGCGGGTAGCAGTGGTGCCGAAGGCAAAGAAGGGCAACAAGGTCCAACTGGAGCCGAAGGTCCCAGAGGACAAGAAGGTCTTGCGGGAGCACAAGGACAACAGGGTATAGCTGGAACTGAAGGGGCAGAAGGAAAGCAGGGGGCAACTGGAGAACAAGGACAACATGGTGAAACTGGTTCTGAAGGAAAAGAAGGTCCTCAAGGACAGGCTGGAATAAATGGAGAAACTGGTTCTGACGGTAAACAAGGTATTGCTGGCCCTGAAGGCACAAGAGGAGAACAAGGTTCAACTGGAGAAAGAGGCTTACAAGGTATACAAGGTTATACGGGGGTAAAAGGAGAAACGGGTTCTGAAGGGAAAGAAGGTCGTATAGGAGATACTGGAATACAAGGTTCAGTAGGCGCTACAGGTATTCAAGGGTATACTGGTGCCGAAGGTCCCAGAGGACAACAAGGTGTAGAAGGTCGTATAGGAGATACTGGAATACAAGGTGAAGTAGGTGCTACAGGCCTTCAAGGGTATGAAGGAAAACAAGGTGCGACTGGTCTTCAGGGTCTTACGGGAGAAAAAGGCCAAGATGGGATACAAGGAGCAACAGGAGCAATGGGTCTTGCTGGTATCGAAGGCGCAACTGGAAAACAAGGAGTTGCGGGCAGTAGAGGTGCGCAAGGAGAGACAGGGGCCATGGGTGTTCGTGGTGATACAGGCCTTGCTGGTCTAAGAGGTGAAAAAGGAAACGATGGCATTCAGGGTCTACAAGGGCATACAGGTATTATGGGTAGTACTGGAGAACAGGGGCAAACAGGGGCTCAAGGTATTGCTGGAGCAAAGGGTGAACAGGGTGCTACGGGTATAGATGGCACTAAAGGTAGCACTGGTGCAACTGGTCTAGAAGGCCAAAAAGGTGATACAGGTTCAGAAGGTCCCCAAGGCCCCCAAGGGCAACAAGGACAGATGGGTCAGACAGGAAGTATAGGTCTCCCAGGGAAAAAAGGCGTAGCAGGCCGAGATGGAGCAACTGGTTCTCAAGGAGAACAAGGTATCACAGGAGCAAAAGGTGAAAGAGGAGTTCAGGGTGAACGCGGATTAGATGGAGCTTTAGGGGCAACTGGTTCAGACGGTAAACAAGGAATTGCTGGGCCTGAAGGGCCACAAGGAATTGCTGGCCCTAAAGGGCAAACTGGAGCACAAGGTTTACAAGGGATTACAGGTTCAGATGGTGCTGACGGTAAAGAGGGAGAAAAAGGGGCAGACGGTGCGACTGGTGAAAAAGGGGCAGACGGTGCGACTGGTTCAGAGGGGAAAGAAGGCATTGCGGGCCCACAAGGAAAACAGGGCGCAGATGGTCAAACTGGTTCAGAAGGTAAACAAGGTATTGCTGGTCCAGAAGGTCCCAGAGGACAAGAAGGGTCGACTGGTACTAGTGGAGCAGAAGGTCCCCAAGGTCCCAAAGGACAACAAGGCCTCATGGGTGGTACTGGATATACAGGAGCAATGGGTCTAGCTGGCCCTCAAGGTCCCGCTGGCACCGAAGGCGCAAGAGGAGAACGAGGGTTAATTGGTCCTGAAGGAAAAGAAGGGCAAGTTGGTATCCAAGGAGCAATGGGCCTTGCTGGACCTCAAGGACAAGATGGACGTAAAGGTGATACCGGATTAGAAGGTCCCCAAGGGCAACAAGGTGCTCAAGGAATACAAGGTATTGCTGGCCCAGAAGGTCACACAGGACAAGAAGGCGCTAAAGGCTCCCAAGGTAATACAGGGGCACAAGGACAAACTGGAGAAAGGGGTGTAGCAGGTGTAACAGGACAACAAGGTATTAGTGGATCTGATGGAGCAAAAGGTGAAACCGGTTATACTGGAGTAAAAGGCGAAGCAGGTCCTCAAGGAATAAGGGGTATTGATGGAGCAACTGGGTTAGAAGGCCCCCAAGGACAACAAGGTGCTCAAGGGTCAATTGGTCCAGAAGGACAACAAGGTCTACAGGGTATCAAAGGTGAAGATGGTATTCAAGGTGCTACTGGCACCGAAGGGCACACCGGTTCCACTGGTGCTGAAGGCCCAAGAGGTATTACTGGAGCAAGAGGCGCAGAAGGACTTCAGGGTACTACTGGTTCAGACGGCCCTCAAGGGCAACAAGGTCTTCCTGGTATAGATGGAAAAGATGGTGTAACAGGGGCCATGGGTCTTGCTGGATTAAGAGGGTTAGAAGGTGTAACTGGAGCACAAGGTATACAAGGTGAAACTGGTTCTGACGGTAAACAAGGACAGCAAGGCATTAAAGGTGAAACAGGGGCGATAGGTCTTCCTGGATTAAGAGGAGCACAAGGTATAACTGGTAGTGCCGGTCCAGAAGGAAAACAAGGAGAAACTGGCAGAGAAGGTATTGCGGGTGCTGAAGGAGCTACAGGCAAAGAAGGTCGCAAAGGACAAGATGGAGCAACTGGATCAGACGGTAAAGATGGATTAGATGGTGCAACGGGAGCAGATGGTCGTGAAGGACAAAAAGGAGAAACTGGTTCTGAAGGTAAAGAGGGTCGCAAAGGAGAAGACGGAGCAACTGGTTCTGACGGTAAACTAGGGGCGACAGGCTCACAAGGTCAAACTGGTAGACAAGGTGTTCCTGGACAGCAGGGTACAACAGGTTTACAAGGTCCAGCTGGTCCAAGAGGTGAAGATGGTTTAAGAGGGTTACAAGGACAAGATGGTCAAGATGGTGATACAGGACAAACTGGCGCAGTTGGTGCCAAGGGTGAACAAGGTGATATAGGACAAACTGGCGCAGTTGGTGCTAAGGGTGACACTGGTGTAGCTGGTGCGCAAGGCAAAGAAGGAGAACAAGGTATTGCTGGTGCCGAAGGCGCAACTGGTGGTATGGGGTCACAAGGACAACAAGGTGAAAGAGGAATTCAGGGTGAACAGGGAGCAACAGGGGTCCAGGGTATAGAAGGAAAACAAGGTGTTGCTGGCACTCAAGGTGCTACTGGTTCAGACGGTATTACTGGAGCAAGAGGATATGCTGGCGCAACTGGCGCAACTGGTGCTATGGGTCAAACAGGAGCAATGGGTCTTGCTGGTATACAGGGTAGCACAGGGGCAGAAGGGCGTCAAGGAGCAACTGGTGAACAGGGTGTAATAGGATTAGCGGGAGTGACTGGAACTCAAGGACCAACAGGTACCATGGGTCTTGCTGGGCCTCAAGGAAAAGAAGGGCAACGGGGTGATACAGGTTTACAAGGGCTTCTTGGAGCAACTGGTACACAAGGGCAAACTGGCTCTGAAGGAAAAGAAGGAAAACAGGGTATAAATGGTGAACAAGGGCAAACCGGTTCAACAGGTATAGCAGGTCCTCAAGGAAAAGAAGGGTCGACAGGGGCAGATGGCATTCAAGGAGAGAAAGGTGTAACTGGTGCTGAAGGAAAAGAAGGTAAACAGGGGCCCATTGGACTAACAGGTATAGCAGGCCCCCAAGGAAAAGAAGGTCTACAAGGTATTGATGGTGAACAAGGAATTAGTGGGGCAACAGGGGCAGAAGGCGCAACTGGAATTCAAGGTATTGCTGGTCCTCAAGGCCAGGCTGGTATACAGGGCCCAACAGGTATTGATGGTCGTGATGGAGCAACAGGAATACAGGGCACAACAGGATATACTGGATTACAGGGAGTAAGAGGATTTACTGGTTCTGACGGTAAACAAGGAATTCCTGGACGTCAGGGTTCAACCGGTATTGCTGGTAAAGAAGGTCCCCAAGGACAAACTGGATTTACTGGTTCACAGGGTTCAACCGGTATTGCTGGTTCAGAAGGTAAACAAGGTATTGCTGGTCCTCAGGGTCAAGAAGGAAATACTGGTGAACAAGGTTCAACTGGTTCTGAAGGTAAGCAAGGTGTCCAAGGACACACTGGTGAACAAGGTTCAACAGGTTCTGAAGGTGCACAAGGACAAACTGGGTCTGAAGGTAAACAAGGTCCCCAAGGACAAACTGGGTCTGAAGGTAAACAAGGGATTCAGGGTAGCACTGGTGTAGAAGGTGCCAAGGGAGAGAAAGGTGATACTGGATATCAAGGTATTGCTGGTCGTCAAGGTATCATGGGTCAAACTGGCGCAGATGGTGTTACAGGTGCTCAAGGGCTAATGGGAGCACAAGGTATACAAGGGGCTATGGGCCTTGCTGGTCGTGAAGGAAAGGAAGGTGCCACAGGAGCAGAAGGCCCTAAAGGAAATGACGGAAAAATAGGGTCACAAGGTAATACTGGAGTAACAGGGGCCCAAGGGCTAATGGGTCTTCCTGGTAGAAAGGGTGATGCTGGGTCACAAGGGGCAAGTGGTATACAAGGCGCAACTGGATCTAGGGGGCAAGAAGGTGCTACTGGGCAACAAGGTGAGAAAGGAGAACAAGGTATTGCTGGTACTCAAGGCGTAATTGGTGTAACAGGCTTTACTGGCGTAGAAGGTATTGCTGGTCCCCAGGGAAAACAAGGAAAACAAGGAGATACAGGACAAGAAGGTCCAACTGGAGCAGAAGGCTCTCAGGGACATCAAGGTCCTATTGGTCCACAAGGTATAATTGGCGCAACAGGAGCAGAAGGCCCTGAGGGTCAACAAGGTATTGCTGGCCAACAAGGGCCAACAGGAGAAATGGGTCTTGCTGGTCCAGCTGGTATACAAGGTGCAACTGGATTACAAGGATATACAGGGGCATCTGGAATTGCTGGCCCTGAAGGTAAAGAAGGAAAACAAGGGGAGGCAGGTCAAGAAGGGCCAACTGGAGCAGAAGGTATTACTGGAGCACAGGGACAAAAAGGAATAGATGGTACAACTGGTGCTGATGGTAAACAGGGTATTAGTGGTGAGATGGGTCCCCGTGGTTTAGATGGAACAACCGGTATTCAAGGCGTTACTGGTGCCGAAGGTTCCAAGGGTGAGCAAGGTGTAACAGGAGCAATGGGTCTTGCTGGCGTCGAAGGTCCCAGAGGACAAGAAGGCCCCAGAGGACAAGAAGGTCCCAAGGGACAGCAGGGTAAAGATGGACAAGAAGGTCTTGCTGGTCCTAGAGGGCAAAAAGGCGACACAGGTGTAGCTGGCGCCGAAGGTGTCAGAGGACAACAAGGTATACAAGGGTTTACTGGAAATGACGGTAAAATGGGAGAAACTGGTTCAGCTGGTCTAGAAGGTGTAAAAGGAGAAACAGGCTCTGCTGGTCCAGAAGGTAGTTCTGGAGCTCAAGGTGATACTGGCGCAAGAGGAGAAATAGGACAAACAGGAGCAATGGGTGCTATTGGCCTTAAAGGAAAACAGGGCGCTCAAGGTGCCACTGGCATGAAGGGTGAAACGGGAGCGCAAGGAGAAGATGGTGCCACTGGCATGAAGGGTGAAACTGGTGCTATGGGAGCAGAGGGTAAACAAGGACTTGCTGGCACCGAAGGCGCAACAGGGCAAACTGGTGCCCATGGTAAACAGGGTAATGCTGGCGCCGAAGGTGCGACAGGAGCGCAAGGGAGTACAGGTAAGGCTGGAGCACAAGGTGATACAGGAATACAAGGGGCAACTGGTCAAGAAGGTTCAAGGGGTTTACAGGGTCTAGATGGTATTGAAGGGTCAACAGGCGCAACTGGAGTTGCTGGTGAGAAAGGAACACAAGGTATTGCAGGTCCTCAAGGGCAAACTGGTCAAGAAGGTCCTACTGGTATACAAGGCATTGAAGGCCCAACAGGCTCTGAAGGAAAAGAAGGTGTCAAAGGTCAGCAGGGCGAAACTGGCTCTCAAGGTAAAGAAGGTGTCAAAGGCCAACAGGGTGAAACAGGGGCACAAGGTGATACTGGTATACAAGGTATTGCTGGTACCGAAGGCGCAACAGGACAACAGGGTCTTGCGGGTGCTCAAGGTGAAAAGGGCCTAGAAGGTCCCCAAGGACAAGACGGTGTGACAGGAGCAATGGGTCTTGCTGGTCCACAGGGTGTAAGAGGACAAGAAGGACCCCAAGGACATACAGGGGCGCAAGGTATAGCTGGAGAACAAGGTATAGCTGGAATACAAGGACAAACAGGGGCAATGGGACTTGCTGGTCCACAGGGAATACAAGGTCTCCAGGGGCAAACTGGCTCTCAAGGTAAAAAAGGCGAAACGGGTGCCATGGGTCAACAAGGTATAAGTGGTATAGAAGGCCGTGTAGGCGCAACTGGTTCCGAAGGAAAAGAAGGTCCTCAAGGAGAACAGGGTATTGCTGGCCCCAAAGGGCTCATGGGTCAAACTGGTTCTGATGGTAAACAAGGCATCATGGGTCAAACTGGCGCAGAAGGTCCCAGAGGACAAGAAGGACATATGGGTCAAACTGGAGCACAAGGCGTAGCAGGTGTAACAGGAGCAGAAGGCGCCAAAGGTGTTGCTGGAGCAGATGGCCAACAAGGGCCCACTGGTATGATGGGTTTAGCAGGAAAAGAAGGTCCTATGGGATTGGTAGGGGCAACTGGAGCAGAGGGACAACAAGGCATTCAAGGTTCGACTGGTATAGAGGGTGCTCAGGGTGTAACAGGAGCACGAGGGCAAACTGGTGCCGATGGGAAAGAAGGCCCTCAAGGGGAAAAAGGAGAAATGGGTCTTCCTGGTAGAAAAGGTGATGCTGGTGTAAAAGGTTCAACAGGGGCAGAAGGCAGGGCTGGAGCCACAGGGGCAGAAGGCAGAGCTGGAGTCGATGGTAGAGATGGCGTGACTGGTTCAATTGGAATAACAGGAACTCAAGGAGCAATAGGCCTTCCTGGTAGAAAAGGAATACAAGGGTCAACTGGATTTACTGGTGCTGAAGGGTCAACTGGTATACAAGGAGTAAGAGGAGCAGAAGGTCACAAAGGAGAACAGGGAGAGAAAGGTGAAACAGGTTCTGAAGGTGTTGCTGGACCTGAAGGTACCAAAGGAGAAGAAGGAAAACAGGGGCCCAAAGGAGAACAAGGAGAAACTGGGTCTGACGGTAAACAAGGTCCTCAAGGTCCTCAAGGTCATGAAGGTCCTCAAGGACAAACTGGGTCTGACGGTAAACAAGGTTCTGAGGGTAAACAAGGTCCCCAAGGACAAACTGGGTCTGACGGTAAACAAGGTCCCCAAGGGCAAAGAGGTTCTGAGGGTAAAGAAGGTCCTCAAGGACAAACAGGTACCAAAGGTGAACAAGGCGCAACAGGTATAGACGGTCGTGATGGTGCTGACGGTAAAATAGGATCTACTGGCAGTACCGGTTCAGAAGGTATAGCTGGCCCTGAAGGTCCCAGAGGACGAGATGGGGTAACTGGTGCTGAAGGCAAAGAAGGTGCGACAGGAGCAATAGGTGTTGCTGGTCCAATTGGAAATACTGGAACACAAGGTGTGGAAGGGAAACAAGGGGAAATTGGCCCTGCTGGTCCTCAAGGTTTACAGGGATTAATAGGGGCAATGGGTCTTGCTGGCCCTCGAGGAGAACAAGGATATGATGGAGTAACTGGGTCTGATGGTAAACAAGGAATTCCTGGTCGTAAAGGGGAACAAGGTACTCAAGGACAAACAGGCTATACAGGTATAGATGGCCTTCAAGGACAACAAGGTATACAGGGATTTACTGGAGAAAAAGGTATACAGGGAATAAAAGGAGAAACCGGTTCACATGGGGCATCTGGTGCCAGTGGATTACAAGGTGAAACAGGCGCACAAGGTATTCAAGGGCCTGAAGGTAATGAAGGAAAACAAGGTCCAGTAGGAGCAACAGGGGCAATGGGACTTGCTGGCCCTCAAGGAGAACAAGGGAAAGAAGGGATACGGGGTCGTGATGGGTCAACTGGTTTACAAGGAATTGAAGGACATACAGGAGCAACTGGAGTGGCTGGTAAGCAAGGGCTTCAAGGTGTTACTGGTGCTGAAGGCGCCCAAGGTATTGCTGGGGCAACAGGAGCACAAGGTTCAAGTGGTATACAAGGAATTCAAGGTTCAACAGGGGCAAAGGGTGATGCTGGGGCACAAGGCAAACAAGGTTCAACTGGTATACAAGGAGCAACAGGGGCAATGGGGTTTACTGGTGCTGAAGGCAAACAAGGTATTGCTGGTGATGAAGGTAAACAAGGAGAAACAGGGGCAGAAGGCAAACAAGGTATTGCGGGACCAGAAGGGCAACGGGGTCAAAAGGGTGAAACAGGAGCTATAGGTCTTCCAGGATTAAGGGGTGTAACTGGCGCAGAAGGTAAAGTTGGTCTCCAAGGAGATACTGGTATTGAAGGTCCTAGAGGACAAGAAGGCGCAACGGGTTCTGACGGTAAGCAAGGCAAAGATGGTCTCCAAGGAAAAGAAGGTGTAACTGGTGAGACAGGGGCCCAAGGGGCAATAGGCCTCCCTGGTAGAAAGGGTGATGCTGGAGCACAAGGCGCACAAGGTTCAAGTGGTATACAAGGCGCAACAGGAGCAATGGGACTTGCTGGTGTCGAAGGTCCCAGAGGACAAGAAGGTCCCAGAGGTCTAACAGGAGCACAGGGTCCTATAGGTAATGTAGGTCCAGAAGGAAAGCAAGGTATAACAGGCACACAAGGAGATACTGGTATTGCGGGTCCTCAAGGCCAAGAAGGTTCAACTGGTTCTGACGGTAAACAGGGTATTCATGGAGAAGATGGAGCAACTGGTTATACTGGAGCAAAAGGAGAACAGGGTATCGCAGGAGCTCAAGGCCCTAAAGGTTCAGAAGGACAACGGGGTCATACAGGAGAACGAGGTGAAGGCCAACAAGGTTCAACTGGTATACAGGGTGTAACTGGTGCTGAAGGCCCTGAAGGTCCTGAAGGTGCTGAAGGCCCTGAAGGTCCTGTAGGCCCTGAAGGAAAAGAGGGTGTCCAAGGAAAACAGGGTTCAACTGGTGCCGAAGGTCCCAGAGGACAAGAAGGAGCAACAGGCGCAATGGGACTTGCTGGTATCCAAGGTAGCACTGGCGCTGAAGGAAAAGAAGGCCCTCAAGGTATTGCTGGTCCCCAAGGAGAAACAGGAAGACTAGGAGCAACAGGGACAATGGGGCTTGCGGGCCCTCAAGGTACCCAGGGACCTCAAGGTATTGCTGGCCCTGAAGGTCCAAAAGGTATAGCAGGTCGTGATGGCATACAAGGTCCAACTGGAATACAAGGCTTAGATGGGTCAACTGGAGTAAAAGGTGAAACAGGTATACAGGGTAGCACTGGCGCTGAAGGTATTGCTGGCATGAAGGGTGAAACTGGTTCCGAAGGGAAAGAAGGTAGAATAGGGCTTCCTGGTAAACAAGGTATTGCGGGTCCCCAAGGACAAACTGGTTATACAGGAGTAAAAGGTGCTGAAGGAAAACAAGGTGCAACGGGTTCTGATGGCATACAAGGTCCAACTGGATATACAGGATTACAAGGTGAAACTGGCTCAGAAGGTATTCAAGGAAAACAAGGCCCAATGGGATTTACTGGCTCTGTTGGCCCTCAGGGAGAAACAGGGGCAGAAGGTATAACAGGGGGACAAGGTGACACTGGTTCACAAGGTCCAATCGGTATACAAGGAAAAGAAGGTTCAACTGGAGCAATGGGTCTTCCTGGTATTCAAGGAATTACTGGCTCTCGAGGTGAAACAGGGGCAATAGGTCTTCGTGGTATTCAAGGAATTGCTGGCCCTCGAGGTGAAACAGGAGCAATGGGTCTTGCTGGCACTGAAGGAAAAGAGGGAGCCCAAGGAAAACAAGGTATTGCGGGTGCCCAAGGACAACAAGGAAAAGAAGGGGCAACAGGGCAACAAGGTCCCAAGGGGCAAGAAGGTTATACAGGAATGAAAGGTGAAACTGGCGCAATAGGTCCAATTGGATTAGAAGGTCGTAAAGGAGAACAAGGTATAATTGGTCCAACTGGCTCTCAAGGTAAAGATGGATTTACAGGAGTACAGGGTGCAGTAGGTCTTATTGGCGCAACAGGAGCACAAGGTGAAACTGGTATACAAGGGCAAAAAGGAGAAACAGGAGCAATTGGCCTTCCTGGATTAAGAGGAATGCGTGGAGAAACAGGTAATGAAGGTCAACAAGGTATAAGTGGCATACAAGGTGAAACTGGTTCTATTGGTCCAACTGGCGCAGAAGGTATTAGAGGACAAGAAGGTCATACTGGAGTAACAGGAGCTCAAGGAGCAATAGGTCTCCCTGGTAGAAAAGGCGATGCTGGTATACAAGGCGCTCAAGGAACAACCGGATTTACTGGTGCTGAAGGGCAAAAAGGAGCAACTGGCATACAAGGCAAAAGAGGAGAACAAGGTATAATTGGACAAACTGGAGCAGATGGTCTAGTGGGTCCAGAAGGAAAACAAGGAGAACATGGTGAAAGAGGATTACAGGGTATTGAAGGTCCCCAAGGGCAGGCTGGAAGAGATGGTACAACTGGAGGACAAGGCGATACTGGCATACAAGGCGCAACTGGTATACAAGGTGTAACAGGAGCAATGGGACTTGCTGGTATTGAAGGAAAGCAAGGTGGGACTGGCTATACAGGAGTAAATGGTTCAACAGGAGAACAAGGGAAAATAGGGCAAACAGGGGCACAGGGCGAAAGTGGAATACAAGGCCGTGATGGTACTGACGGTAAAGTAGGGTCTACTGGCAGTACAGGTTCAGAAGGTATTGCGGGTCCTGAAGGAAAACAGGGTATTGCGGGAGCACGAGGACAACAGGGTTATACAGGCACCAAAGGGGAAACAGGAGCAATGGGACTTGCTGGACCACATGGTAGCACTGGTGTTGAAGGAAAACAGGGATCAACTGGTTCACAAGGCTCAATCGGTATACAAGGAATAGAAGGCCCAACTGGAGCAATGGGTCTTGCGGGCCCTCAAGGCCTTGCTGGTGCCGAAGGTCTCAAAGGGGAACAAGGCATAGCGGGTCCTCAAGGAAAAGAAGGCTCAACTGGAAAACAGGGTATTGCTGGTGCAGAAGGTCCCAGAGGACAAGAAGGCTCTAAGGGACAACAAGGTGAAGATGGTTCAACTGGTGCTGAAGGTGCGAAAGGTATACAAGGAGAAACAGGAGTACAAGGTATTAGAGGTCCCAAAGGAGAAACAGGTATTGCTGGTGTCGAAGGTCCCACAGGACAAGAAGGTCCTAAAGGGCAAAAGGGAGAAACAGGAGCAATAGGTCTTCCTGGTCGTCAAGGTATTGCGGGTCTCGAGGGGCAACAAGGTGCTACTGGTCTAAAAGGTGAAACTGGCTCACAAGGTATTGCGGGTCTTCAGGGAGAACAAGGAAAACAAGGGGTTCCTGGTAGAAAGGGTGATTCTGGAATACAAGGTATAACAGGAAGCAAGGGAGAACAAGGTATAGCTGGTCCCCAGGGAGAACAAGGAAAACAAGGACAAACAGGAGCCCAGGGCTCAACTGGATTACAGGGATCCACTGGTTCTGACGGTAAACAAGGACAAGAAGGGCAAAAGGGAGAAACAGGGGCTCGTGGTTTAGATGGTATAATGGGTCCTAAGGGGCAAGAAGGAGCAACAGGTGCCATGGGTCTTGCTGGTCCTCAAGGAGTAGAAGGTCAAAAAGGGCCAAAGGGACAAGAGGGCTCAACTGGTTCCGCTG
>CANGWK010000034.1 GCA_947457615.1 Flavobacteriaceae bacterium | reverse complement strand
TCCAATGATTGGCGAAGGCGAAATAAAAAAAGTAGTAATTAAAGTTAAAATATAAATTATGAGTTCTATCCAAAAAGTATCGGATGCTATAGTTGCACAAGGAATGCTTCCTTTGTATTTCAATGCAGATGAAACGGTAACAATAGAAGTATTAAGAGCCATTTACAGAGCCGGAATAAAAGCGGTAGAATATACAAGTAGAGGCGAATCGGCGTTAAGCAACTTCACTAAAATGGTAGAAGTAAGAAATGCGGAAATGCCTGATTTATTATTAGGAATAGGAACTATTAAAAACTTAAAACAAGCCGAAGAATATTTTGCTGTTGGTGCTGATTTTTTCATCAGTCCGGGTTTTGTTCCAGAAGTAGGAGCATTTTTAAAAAGTAAAGGAGTTTTATACAGCCCAGGTTGTATGACACCAACTGAAATAATAGCAGCTGAAAACGCTGGTATTCATTTTATTAAACTTTTCCCAGGGAACATGTTAGGACCAGAATTTCTTAGCGGAATTAAAGATTTGTTTCCAAAGTTATTATTCATGCCTACAGGTGGTGTGGACACTACTAAAGAAAATATTGGAGGCTGGTACAAAGCAGGAGTTTCTGCAGTAGGAATGGGAAGCAAATTAATCAGCAAGCAACTTATGGCTGATAAAGATTATGCTACTATAGAATCAGAAACTAAAGCAGTATTGAGTTTGATACAAACCATAAAAAATTAAAAGATGAAAACAGTAGTTATAACAGGTGCAGGAGGAGTTTTGTGTGGCACATTAGCAAAAGCATTGGCTAAACAAGGACACCAAATAGCACTTTTAGACTTAAAAAAAGAAGCTGCCGATGCTATTGCAAATGAAATTAATGCGGCCGGAGGTAAAGCTATTGGTGTTGCTGCAAATGTTTTGGAAAGAGAATCGTTGGAAGCAGCCAAAAAAGAAGTAAATGAAAAATTAGGAAGTTGCGATATTTTGGTTAACGGCGCCGGTGGAAACCATCCGCTAGGAACTACTTCAAATCCATTTTTATTAGAAGAGGACTTGCAAAATACCACTGAAGGTTTTAAAACTTTTTTTGATTTGGATGCCGAAGGAATAAAATTTGTTTTCAATTTAAATTTCATCGGAACTTTATTGCCAACGCAAGTTTTTTCAAAAGACATGATAGGCAGAAAAGGGTGTAGTATTTTGAATATTTCTTCTATGAATGCCTTCACACCTTTAACAAAAATACCTGCATATAGTGGCGCAAAAGCTGCTGTTTCTAACTTTACGCAATGGTTAGCAGTGCATTTCTCTAAAGTAGGAATTCGTGTTAATGCTTTGGCTCCTGGTTTTTTCTTAACGGATCAAAACCGTGCTTTATTGACTACTACAGACGGAAACTTAACTCCAAGAGGTAATAGCATTATAGACCAAACCCCAATGGGAAGATTTGGAGAACCAGAAGATTTAATTAGCACCACATTATATTTATGCGACGATGCATCTTCTTTTGTAACTGGAGTTGTTATTCCAATTGATGGAGGTTTTAGCGCGTACAGCGGAGTTTAAAATTTAGTATTTAAAAATATAGATTACAAGTTATGGAACAAACATGGAGATGGTACGGACCAAATGATCCTGTAAAATTATCGGACGCTAGACAAGCCGGTGCAACCGGAATTGTTACTGCATTACACCATATTAAAAATGGTCAAGTGTGGGAAGTGGACGAAATCATGAAAAGAAAGAATGAAGTGGAAGCCGCAGGATTAACTTTTTCTGTTGTAGAAAGTATTCCGGTTCACGAAGATATTAAAAAACAATCTGGAGATTATTTAAAATACATAGAAAACTACAAGCAAAGTATCAAAAACTTAGCTGCTTGTGGCGTTAACATTGTGTGCTATAACTTCATGCCTGTTTTAGATTGGTCTAGAACCGATTTATCTTATGAAATGCCTGACGGATCAAAAGCATTACGATTTGATATCAATGAATTTGCTGCTTTTGAATTATTCATTCTAAAAAGACCTGGTGCAGAAAACACGTACACCGAGGCTCAAAAAGCAAAAGCAAAAGCAACTTTTGAAAAGCTGTCCGATGCCGATAAAATAAAATTACAACAAAACATCATTGCTGGTTTGCCAGGTGCCGAAGAATCTTATACTGTAGAAGATTTCTTAAAAGTGCTTCAAGGTTATGATGGAATTGATGCTGCTAAATTAAAAGAAAATCTATACTATTTCCTTCGTGAAATTATACCAGTTGCAGAAAGTGTTGGCGTTTTAATGGCTATTCATCCAGACGATCCTCCTTATCCAATTTTAGGGTTGCCAAGAGTGGTGAGTACGGAGGCCGATTTGATCCAATTACTTAATGCTATTGATTCTCCGTCTAACGGATTTTGCATGTGTACTGGCTCTTACGGTGTCATTGCTGATAATGATTTGCCAGGAATTGTAGATCGTCATGGTGCCAAAATGAATTTTATTCACTTGAGAAGCACGCAGCGTGATGCCGAAGGAAATTTCTATGAAGCCAATCATTTGGAAGGGGATGTAGATATGTACGAAGTAGTAAAATCGATATTAAAAAAACAAAAAGAAACTAAAAGAATCATTCCAATGCGTCCTGATCATGGGCACCAAATGCTTGACGATTTAAACAAAAAAACAAATCCAGGATATTCTGGAATCGGACGTTTAAGAGGTCTTGCTGAGTTGCGAGGTTTGGAAATGGGAATTGAAAAAAGTCTTTTTTAAAATTAATTTATGTCGAATAAAATATTTATTACGGACGATTTTCTGCTACATAGTGAAGCGGCAAGAACGCTGTACCACGAGTATGCAAAAGAGCAACCTATTTTTGATTACCACTGCCATTTATCACCAAAAGACATTGCAGAAGATAGACAATTTGAAAATCTAGCGCAGATTTGGATTGATGGCGATCATTATAAATACAGAGCCATGCGTGCCAATGGTGTGGACGAAAAATTCATTACAGGTGATGCTTCTGATTATGAAAAATTTGTGAAATGGGCAGAAACGGTTCCGTATACTTTACGAAATCCGTTGTACCATTGGACCCATTTGGAATTAAAAAACTATTTTGGAATCACTACTTTATTAGATGCAGATTCTGCTCAAAGTATTTACAGCCAATGTTCGGAGTTATTAAAAAAACCAGAATATAGCGTTAAGAATTTACTTCGAAAAATGAATGTAAAAGTCGTTGGAACTACCGATGATCCTACGGATGATTTACAGTACCACAAAAAAATAAAAGACGACAATTTTGAAATTGCCGTTTTGCCTTCCTTCCGACCGGATAAAGCATCCGAAATGGAAAAAGGACAAGCATTTATAGATTATATTCTGAAATTAGAGAAAACCGTTGGTTATCCCGTAAAGGATTTTCTAAGTTTAATGAAAGCACTTCAAGAGCGCCACGATTTCTTTCATGAAATGGGATGCCGTATTTCCGATCACGGTCATGCTAATTTCTATGGAGAAGAATATACTGCTACAGAAGTAAACTCCATATTTGAAAAAGCATTGAAGGGCGAAATAGTTACTGTATTAGAAATCAATAAATATAAATCGGCGGTATTATTTGAATTGGCTTTGATGAATAAGGCTAAATCTTGGGCACAACAATTTCATGTTGGAGCAATACGAAATAACAATGCCAAAATGCTGCAAGATATTGGACCCGATCAAGGATTTGATTCGCTTGGCGATTTGAATATGGCCGATAACATGAGCAAGTTTTTAGGAAGATTAAGCCAATGCGACGGATTAACTAAAACCATTGTATACAATTTGAATCCAAGAGACAGCGAAATGTTTGCAGCAATGGCAGCTAATTTTAATGACGGAAAAATTGCAGG
This sequence comes from Flavobacteriaceae bacterium, assembly GCA_947457615.1. GTDB lineage: Bacteria > Bacteroidota > Bacteroidia > Flavobacteriales > Flavobacteriaceae > Flavobacterium. Next base: position 16,396 of record CANGWK010000034.1, on the reverse strand, counting down.
CAAAATGCAATATGGCGCGGCTTGGTGGTTTTTAGACCAAAAAGATGGCATGGAAAAACAATTAAATGTTCTTTCCAACTTTGGCTTATTAAGCCGATTTGTTGGAATGGTAACCGATTCAAGAAGTTTCCTTTCTTTTCCTAGACACGAATATTTTCGACGTATTTTATGCAATGTTCTTGGTGATGAAATGGAAAAAGGCGAATTGCCAAATAACATGAAAAATATAGGAACTATGGTAGAAGCAATTTGTTATAAAAATGCTGAAACGTATTTCGAAATAAATAGACAATAATAGAACAACACCAATTTAAAAGTAAATTTTTAAGTATAAATAACATATTTTTTTGCCACAGATTAAAGCGGTTAAAACAGACTTTGAACTTGTAAATCCTTTTAATATTTTCAATCTGTGGCAAAATGATTGCAAATCAATTTAATAATAACAAAATAATAATTTTTTAATTTCAAATCAACCAAATCTAAACAAACCTAACCTAAAATGAATGAAGTAAATAAATCCGTTGGAAAATACAGGTGGACCATTTGTGGTTTACTTTTCTTTGCAACAACAGTAAACTATTTAGATCGTCAAGTATTAAGTTTATTGGCGCCCAAGTTATCCGAAGAGTTTGGATGGTCCAATAGCGATTACGCAAATATTACCGCAGTATTTCAATTTATCTATGCCATTTCTATGCTTTTTGCAGGAAGAATAATAGATAAATTAGGGACTAAAAAAGGATATATATTAGCAATTGTTGTTTGGTCATTAGGTGCAATTATGCATGCCTATTCGTTGCCTGTAGGAACCGCATTTTCAACCTTTATGGTTTGGATTGGAGTTGGTGCAGTGCCAGTTTCTATTGCTGGATTTATGCTTTCTAGAGCTGTTCTAGGATTTGGAGAATCTGGAAACTTCCCTGCGGCAATTAAGGCTGTGGCAGAATATTTCCCTAAAAAAGAACGCTCACTAGCAACCGGAATCTTTAATTCGGGATCTAATGTTGGTGCAATATTAGCACCTTTAACAGTGCCTGTTATTGCAGAATTATATGGTTGGGAATTTGCATTTATCTTAGTTGGAGTAATTGGTTTTGTTTGGGTTATTTTTTGGTTTATTTTTTATGAAATACCTTCCAAACAAAAAAGATTGACCAAAGCCGAATTTGATTTTATAAATTCAGATGAAACCGAAGTAATTGAAAACGTTTCCGAGGTTAAAGAAGAAAAAGTAGCTTGGATTAAATTATTCGGTTACAAGCAAACATGGGCTTTTGTATTTGGTAAATTCATGACAGACGGAATTTGGTGGTTTTTTTTATTTTGGTTACCAAAATATCTAGAGGCGCAATTTGAAATGAAAGGAACAGAAATAGTTCTTCCGTTAGCTGTGCTGTATAGTATGACAATGGTTGGAAGTATTTTTGGGGGATGGTTTCCAATGTACTTTATCAAAAAAGGATACACTGCTTATGATGGCCGACTAAAAGCCATGTTTTTCATTGCCTTATTTCCGTTAGTAGTATTATTAGCACAACCTCTGGGACATTTTACTTTTTGGATTCCTGTTGTTTTAATAGGAGTAGGAGCATCTGCTCACCAAGCATGGTCTGCTAACATTTTTACAACTGTATCTGATATGTTTCCTAAAAAAGCAATTGGTTCTATTATAGGAATTGGCGGAATGGCAGGCGGCCTTGGGGGTGTTTTAGTATCAAAATTAGGAGGTTATCTATTTGATTATTATGAAACGCAAGGGCACATTCAAACAGGTTATACAATTATGTTTGTATTATGTGCAGTTGCTTATTTAATTGCTTGGTCAATAATGAAATTATTAGTCCCTAAATACAGCCCGATAACTGATTTATAATATATTATTTCAAATTATAATTACAATTAAAACCAAACTAAAACTAAAATTTAAAATGAAAAAGATTTCATTATTATTCCTGCTTTTTACTGCAGTTATATACTCCCAATCCAATTCGATTAAAATTACCGGAAAGGTAGTTGGATCCAATGGAGAACTTTTACCTGGAGTAAATATCAAGTCAAGTGAAAAAAAATCAGTTAGCACCGATTTAGATGGGACTTATTCCATTTACGTTTCTAATAAAAAAGTAGTATTAACTTACAGCTTTGCTGGTTATGCAACCCAAAATAAAGTTGTAGGGGAACAAACCGTGTTCAATATTAAATTAGTTGAAGAAAAAAAAGAACTTGAGGAAGTTGTAGTAGTGGGTTATGGAACGCAGAGAAAAAAAGATGTCACAGGTTCTGTTGCATCCGTAAACACTAAAGAGATGATGACTATTCCTACAACTAATGTTAACGAAATGCTTCGAGGTAGAATTGCTGGAGTAAGTGTAACAGTTAATTCTTCTCGACCAGGTGGTTCATCTGATATTTTAATAAGAGGACAACGTTCCCTTTCAGGAAGTAATGCACCACTTTATATTGTTGACGGATCTCCAGTTTCCGACATTAATGATTTGAATGCTAATGATATTAAAAGTATAGAAGTATTAAAGGATGCTTCTTCACAAGCAATTTATGGCGCAAGAGCATCTGCAGGAGTTATTTTGGTAACTACAAAAAGGGGAACTTCTGGTAAACTTCAGATTGATTTTAGTACCTCTACCTCTTTTCAAACATTAAAAAAGAATTTTGAATTAATGAATGGCGAAGATTGGATTCAAAAAAGATTAGCTCAAATTAATGAATTCAGACCAGTTGCCGAATTGCAAAATTCTTTAGACCCTGTAGATCCTGCAAAAATATTATCTGTTATTGGAGATAATACTTTAATTAGTAATTATAATGCAAGAAAATCTGCAGATTGGTTAAAACAATTGATTAAACCTGCTGTACTTACTAATACAAATTTTAGTGTGAGAGGCGGAAATGAAAATACTAAATTTAGTAGTAGCTTTAATTATTTTGATCAAGATGGAATGATTTTAAAATCTGATTTTAAGAGAATCACTGGCCGAATTAATTTAGATCAAAAAATTTCTAGAACACTTAAAATGGGTATTAATTTATCGTACACGCATTCAGAAGCTAATGGTGAAGATGGTTCTAATAATTCTACTACATCTAATGACATGTACCAAAAAGCGATTACCTTTTCTCCCTATTCAGTTCCCTATGACGAAAATGGAAATCTAAATAAATATGTAACTTCAGATTTAAAATACAACCCTTTATGGAATAGTAATGAATTTAGTGATTTGACTAAAACCGATCGTTTATTAGTTAATTTGTTTACCGAAATTGATTTATTTAAAGGATTAAAATACAAATTCAACAGTAAATACGATTACAGAAATGAAAATCAGGAAAGTTTTCAAACCAGAAATCACGAATTTGGTTTTACTACTAATGGATGGGGTCAAATAAGTTTTAAAACCAACAAAGAATGGTTGGTTGAAAATATTTTAACTTATGATAATAAAATAAATCAAGATAACCGTTTTGATATTACTGTGATGCAAAGTGCAAATAAGTTGACTTCTGAAACTTATTCGCAATCTGCCACACAATTTTTAAGCGATTATTTTGGTGCGGATGGAATAAGTAATGCTTCAACATTTACTAAGCCAGTGCGAAATATTAGCCCACGCCAGATTATGTCTTTTTTAGGACGTGTTCGCTATACTTTATTTGAAAAATATATCTTTTCAGCTTCTTTAAGAAAAGATGGTTCTTCAGTATTTGGGCAAGAAAATAAATGGGGTTTATTTCCTTCTTTTTCTGCTGCATGGAGAATTAATGATGAATCTTTCTTAAAAAATAGTAAAGTAGTTTCTAATTTAAAACTAAGACTTAGTTATGGTGTTGTTGGTAATCAAGGGATTGGACCATTTCAATCGTCTTCATTAGTTAATGAATATGATATGTTGTACGGAAATTCTAGTGCTTATTCAATTGGATTATTACCAGGAAATTCTTTGCCAAACCCCTATTTGAAATGGGAAGAAACAGCATCTAAAAATGTTGGTATTGATTTTGGTTTTATTAAAGATAGAATTACCGGTAGTTTAGAATGGTACGATACACGTACAACAAATTTATTGATATATAAAAAGTTACCAGCAAATTCAGGTTATTCTAATCAATTAACTAATATTGGTGAAGTTCAAAACACAGGTTTAGAAGCCCAAGTAAGTGGTTTATTAGTTAAAAATGATAATTTTTCTTGGAATGTTAATTTTTCCTATAGTTATAATAAAAACAGAATATTAAAAATTGATGGTCAAACAGATGCAAATGGTAATCCAATAGATCAGCCAAGTAACGGTTGGTTTATAGGACATTCAATAAGTGCCTATTATCAATATGTATTTGATGGAATCTTCAATAATGCGGATGAAATTGCTAATTCTGCTCAGCCAACAGCAACAGTTGGATCCATTAGAGTAAAAGATTTAAATGGTGATGGTGTAATTACTACTGCAGATAAACAAATATTAGATGCAAGTCCTAAATGGATTGGCTCATTTAGCTCAACTTTTAACTATAAAGGATTTGAATTATTCCTTGATTTTTATACTGTTCAAGGCGTAATAAAAAACAACTCATTTTTATATGATTATAATAATGGAGGTTCTAATTATGGTCCAAACAACGGTATTAAAGTAGATTATTGGACACCTTCAGGACTTGGTCAAGAAGCTCCATTACCAAGTGGTACAGCGGATACTTATTTGAAATCTTTAGGACTTAAAGATGCTTCTTATATCAGATTACGAACAATTTCTTTTGGATATACACTCCAAAATACAGATTTTTTAGAAAAGGCTGGAATATCTAAATTTAATATTTATTCTTCTTTAACAAATTATTTTACGTGGTCTAAATACAAAGCATTTGGTCCAGAAACTAGTCCGTCAAGTTATCCAGAACCGAAAACGCTAAGTTTAGGTATAAATGTTTCATTTTAATTAATATAATAGTAATAAATAATAATATGAAAAATAATTTAATCATAGGATCATTACTAATTTTATCGCTTGTTGGTTGTTCTAAATTTTTAGATGAAAAAAACCAAACCGATTTAAATACTGATTTTATTTACAATACCCCTGAGGGAATTGGTTTTGCAGTTACAGCAATGTATGCCATAGAAAGAGATATTGCAAATTATGGTAATGGTGAAGGAAGCTTACCAGTATCTTCCTTATTAGGTGGTGATGATTTGACTTTTACAAGAGCTGGTGAATCATCAGGAGAGTGGTCTGGTCCTAGTTGGTACGATCCAACTAAAATGAACTCAGCTAATAAAGATGTAGAAGGTTATTGGAACTATAATTATAAAATTATTGGAAAGGCAAATGAAATTATTTACTATGCCTCTAAAATGGATCAAAATAACCCATTGATAATTCAAGCATTGAGCGAGATTTATTGTTTTAGGGCACATGCCTACTTTAATTTATTAAGAAGATTTGATAATATTTATTTTACTACAACTGCAATTACACCATATAATGTAAATGATCCAATTGATTATAAACCTGCAGACCAACAAGTGGTAATGAATCAAATTAAACAAGATTTAGATTTTGCAATCAATAACTTATCTTGGAATACTCCTCAGGTTGGAAGATTTACTAAAGGTTTTGCATGTCATGTAAAAGCATTAGCAGATATGTGGCCTATAAACCAAAATCCATCATCAATTGACTTGAATGATGCAAGTGCCCAAATTGATAATATTATAATCAATGGACCTTACAGTTTAGTTTCTGAACCAAAAAATGTGTTTATGGACGGTCCAAATTTAAACCATAATGAATCGATTTTTGTAGAACAATGGGCCAACGCAATTGGTGGTGCTGCAACTAATACTGCTGGAACCATTACAGGGCATCGTTTTGCTTCAGCTACATTAACTAGATATGATAAATCTACGGTATTAAATGGCACAACAACACCATCAGTAATTACAGATCTTGAACAAGGTGGAATAACCTGGGGTAGAGTTTATCCAAACGATTATTTATTAAGTTTATATGATAAAGTCAACGACAAAAGATTTACTCAATACTACCGACAAGAATTTAAATTTAATAATATTCCTGTTGGAACGCCTTTAATTAGAAAATTAACTATTCAATCCTGGGATATTAAATACCTTTTTGTGAATGGTCAACCTAACCAAAATTTAGGTTTACAAGCATCCATAATTTCACAATTACAAACGTGGGGTCCAACACTTTCGTTGAATAAAACATTAAATTTTAGTTTTGTAAATGGCGATGTTGTTCCTAAATTTATGGTTACTAATTTTGCTCAATATTTACATCCTTCTTCAACAAAATATTTTGATAAATGGACAAGAGATGTAACTTTCAATCCATCTTTTAAAGATATTATTGTTTATAGATTTGCTGAAACTTATTTATTAGGTGCTGAAGTAAATCTAAGATTAGGAAATAATGCAAAAGCCTTACAATACTTTAACAAAACATGGACAAGAGCAGGAAATATTGCAAAAAGTGGTGTGTTAACTCTTCAAGATATTTTAGATGAAGATGCAAGAGAGTTCGGTCAAGAAGCTTTTGGACATCGTTGGTATGTATTAAAAAGATTTGGATTGAATACTATGAAAACACAAATTCAAAGCAATTCAGGGTGTCAATATTATGATAATGTTAATAATTATCAATTTAATACGGATATGGATTTCTACAGTTATTTAAATAGAATTAATTATAATCCTATAACTGGAAAAACCGATATTTCTACTAATGTTTCAACTGCAATTAAGTACGATGATGCAAGAAATAACTTTACCGATATTAATGTGAGATGGCCAATACCACAAACTCAAATTAATGCTATGGGAGGAAATTATCCTCAAAACCAAGGTTATAATTAATTAAATACAATTATGAAAAAACTATTTATATTAATAGTATTATTTTCTCAATTTTCTAATTCTCAAATGCAGAGTAACTCTAAAACTCCTATTAATGGATTAGATGGTATTTATTATAAATCTATTCAAGTGGAATCAAAACCTTGGGAAAAAGGAAAAGATTTACCTTGGAAAAATTTTGAAACATGTATAGTAAATAATTTAGATGGTTTTAAGGCTGTAAAGTCTAGTATAAAAGCTACTTATGGTAGTGATTTAACTACTAAATTTGAAGCAACAGGTTATTTCAGAGTCGAAAAGCAAGGGAAAAGATGGTGGGTAATTGATCCTTTTGGCTACAGAAACATATCTATTGCTGTTAATTCATTGCGTCCTGGTAAGTCAGAAAAAAACAGTGAGGAACTAAAAAAGCAATTTGGAGAACCTAAAAAGTGGTTAAAAGTAACCATAGATTCTTTAAATAAATATGGTTTTTATGGAGCTGGTTCTTGGAGTGATGATGAATTAATTAGAGAGTTAAACAAAGATTCTAAATCTCCGTTTACCTATTCTCCTAATTTAAATTTCATGAGTTCTTATGGCAAAACACACGGAGGAACTTATCAATTAGCAGGAAACACCGGTTATCCTAACCAATGTATTTTTGTTTTCGATCCAGAATTCGAACAGTTTTGTGATGAACGTGCTAAGGAGTTGATTCAAAATGTGACGGATAAAAATTTATTTGGATACTTCTCAGATAATGAATTGCCACTTGGCGTTGACAATTTGGAAGGGTATTTAAAATTAGAAAATAAATCAGATGCAGGATTTCTTGCCGCTACCAAATGGCTTCAAGACAAAGGAATAGCAGAAGACAAAATAAACGACAAAAACCGGGAAGAATTTGCTGGATATGTTGCAGATAAATACTATTCTATTGTTTCAAAAGCTATAAAAAAGTACGATTCAAATCACTTGTATTTAGGAAGTAGATTACATGGAAATGCCAAAAAAACAGAAACTATAATAGCAGCTGCCGGAAAGTATTGCGATATTTTATCCATTAATTATTATGGTTCTTGGTCCCCAAACCCTGCTTTAATTGACACTTGGGATAGAGCTGCAAAAAAACCATTTATAGTTACTGAGTTTTACACAAAAGCTATGGATTCTGGCCTTGCAAACACAACTGGCGCTGGTTTCACGGTGCGTACTCAAAAAGATAAAGGGTATGCCTACCAACATTTTTGTTTAAACTTATTAAACAGTAAGTCTTGCGTAGGTTGGCATTATTTTAAATACCAAGATAATGATCCAACTGCTAAAAATGTAGACCCATCTAACACCGATTCCAATAAAGGTTTAGTAAATAATAATTTTCAATATTATACTCCTTTTGTAAAGTTAGTAAAGGAATTAAATGACAACAAATACAATTTAATTAAATATCTAGAAACGGAATCTTCATTAGTGAAATCGAAAGAACCAATGGATATTATATTTGCTATTGGTCAATCAAACATGTCAGGACGTGGTGAAATTCCTGCTGCAGATTCTGGCGTAATGAAAGAGGTGTATTTATTAAATAGAGACGGTAATTTTGAACCTGCAGCACAACCTCTTAATAAATATTCTACAATAAGAAAAGAACTCAAGATACAAGGTGTAAGTCCTTCGTATAGTTGCATGTTGAACTTACAATCTACATTAAAAAAACCATTAGGATTAGTAATGAATCCTCAAGGCGGTTCTTCTATAAAACTGTGGTTTAAACCAGGGAAAGTAAATTACGACGAATCTCTAGCTAGAGCAAAAGAAGCTCAAAAGCACGGTAAATTAATTGCTATTATTTGGAATCAAGGTTCTACGGATAATAAAGATGCGCAAGCAGATAATTTTGAAAACTACAAAGCCAATTTAAAAGAAATGGTAGAGCATTTTAGAAAAGATTTGAACGAACCTAATTTGCCTTTCATTTGTGGTGAACTATCTGAAAGACCTGATTTTATTGATTTTAATAATGTGGTGGTTCGTAAAATTAAAGAGTTCATTCCCAACAGCGATTATGTAACAGCTGAAGGCACTAAACTTTTAGAAGATAACATACATTTTGATGCAGAAAGTGCAAGAATACTTGGAGAGCGTTATGCTCAAAAGGTGTTAGAATTAACTCAAAAGCACTAATATATTGAAATTAGTTTCCCAAATAGCTCTTATTTTTTTATGTAATCTTTCTTTTGCTAAAGTAAGTTTGCCGCTACTATTTTGTGATAATATGATTTTACAACAAAATACAGAGGTTAATTTTTGGGGTAAAGCAAATCCTTCAGAAAAAGTCACAATTACTCCTTCCTGGTTGGGTAAATCTATTTCAATCGTATCGGATTCCTCTGGAAAATGGCAATTAAAGATTAAAACTTCTAAGGCCAGCTTCGATAAACAATCTATTGTGATTGAGGGAGAAAATAAAATTGTTTTAAATAATGTTTTACTTGGTGAAGTTTGGTTTTCTAGCGGACAATCCAATATGGAGTTGCCATTAAAAAGAGTAACTAACCCTGAAAAAGAAATTAGCGAAGCGGTATATCCTTTTATTAGGATATTTAATGTTAAAAAGCAAAAATCTAATCAACCAGAAACGGAAATCCCTGCTGGCTCTTTGTGGCTTGAGTGTTCTCCAGAAAGTGTAAAAGAGTTTTCTGCAATGAGCTATTATTTTTGTAGAAAAATGCAGAAAGAACTAAATGTTCCAATAGGAATTATTTCCGCCAATTGGGGAGGAACAGGAGCAGAGTGTTGGACTCCCGAAGAAAAAATGAAAGATAATATTGTTTTAAAAAACATATATTCCAGGTGGGAAAAATGGAATTTAGATTATAAAAAAGATAGTATTTCCTTTTCAGAAGAAAAAAAAATCAATCCAAAATTAGAAGACCCTAAGTCGGTTTATATGGTAAGTCGTCCACACCGCCGGCCATCCGTTTTATATAATGCAATGGTAAATCCATTAATTCCATATACTATAAAAGGTGTTATTTGGTACCAAGGAACTTCTAACAGAGATTGGGCTAATGAATATTTAGAACAAATGAAAGCCCTAATTTACGGTTGGAGAGAGAACTGGAAAATAGGAAATTTTCCATTCTATTTCCTTCAATTAACTGCTTATAAATATAGTGACAGCAATTTGGCAGCAATTATTAGAGAAAATCAGCTTAAAACTTTAGAAGTTGCCAATACTGCTATGTGTCCTACAATGGATATTGGCGATATAAACGAACTTCATGTGCCATATAAATTGCCTTACGGCGAACGACTGGCAAATATTGCATTGGCAAATACCTACAATAAAAATATACCTTTTTGTGGCCCATTATTTCAAAAAGCTATCGTAAATGGAAATAAAATTGAAGTACAATTCAAGTACAATAAAGGATTGCATTACAATGGAGAAAACTTGAATGATGTTTTTATTGCAGGCGCAGATAAAAAATTTGTTAAGGCAATTGCATTAATTCAAAACAATAAATTAACTGTTTCCTCACCAGAAATAAGCAAGCCGGTTTCGGTTAGATACGCATGGAATAACACAGGCTCGGCAAATCTTTTCAATAAGGACAACTTACCAGCCTCTCCGTTTAGATTGGATACTTGGGAAAATATTATTATCGAATAAATCAATAAAAAAAACATGAAAAAAATTGGTTTATTTTTTTTTGTACTTATAAAATTGTTCTTCTTTTCTCTTGAAATTAAAGCGCAAAATACTAGTAATAATTACACAATTAATGAAAATTGGCGTTTTTTTAAAGGCGATACTATTTCAAGTTCAAAAGATTCCAAACTAATTTCGTTTCCACACACTTGGAATAATGAAGATGCTGTGGATGATACACCTGGATTTTATAGAGGAATAGGTTGGTACTGCAGAAATTTGTTTATTGGTGATGAAGGTAAAAATAAACGTGTTTACATTCACTTTGAAGGAGCAAACCAGGAGGTTGAATTATTCATAAATGGCAAAAGAGTAGGCTCACATATTGGTGGCTATACTGCTTTTAATTTTGATATTTCTCCTTTTATTATCATTGGAAAACAAAATTTATTTGCCATAAAAGTCAACAACGAATACAATAAAGATATTCCGCCTTTATCTGCAGATTTTACTTTTTTTGGAGGTATTTATAGAAATGTTTCCTTACAATTTTACAATCCAATTCATTTTTCAAAATCAGATTATGCTTCCTCTGGCGTATATATTAACACCAAAAATGTATCCGAAAAAAATGCAACTGTTGTTTTAAAATCGATTATTAAAAATGAGTTTTCCAAAAAGAAATCCGTTGAGATTATAACTAAAATAATTTCTCCATCAGGAAATATTGTAGCAAATTCAAAAGAAAAAATCCACATTAATCCAAATAGCGCTACCGCTTTTGAATCCAAACCGATAGCATTATTAAATCCAGAGTTATGGTCTATTGATACTCCAAATAATTATAAAATTAGGGTTAGTATTGTTGATAAAGACACAAAGCAAATTCAAGAAGTAGTAGAAACTACTTTTGGTTTAAGATGGTATGAATTTACTGCAAACGAAGGGTTTTATTTAAATGGCAAATCGGTTAAATTAATAGGTACCAACCGCCATGAATGTTACGAAGGCATGGGAAATGCACTTCGAGATGAGTTGCAACTTCGAGATATAAGATTGATAAAAGAGATGGGTGCTAATTTTTTGCGATTAGCTCATTATCCTCAAAATCAAGACATTTTAAATTTATGTGACCAGTTAGGAATTATTACTATTGTAGAAGTGCCATTTGTAAATGCAATTACTGAAAGCGATTCTTTTTTGAACAATTCTTTAGAAATGGTGAAAGAAATGGTAAAGCAAAATTTCAACCATCCTTCCATTATTTCGTGGTCGTATATGAACGAAATTATGCTTAGATTACCTTATAAAAACGATCCTGAAAAACATAAAAATTACTGTGTTGAAGTCCATAAACAAGCGGTTGCCCTTGAAAATTTATTCAACCAATTAGATCCAAATAGATATACGATAATTCCTTGTCACGGTTCGCTTAATTCCTACAAAGAAGCAAATTTGATAGAGGTCCCAAAAATAATTGGATGGAATTTATACCAAGGCTGGTACAGTTCTAATTTTAGCGGATTTGGGGACTATTTAGATAAATTTCATACCGAATTTCCTAATAAACCTATTGTTATTACCGAGTATGGCGCAGATGTAGATGTTCGCTTGCATTCTTTCTTGCCAGAGCGTTTTGATTACACTTCAGAATACGGTAATTTATATCATGAGCATTATTTAAAATCAATTCTAGACCGTAAATTTGTTTCAGGTGCTGCCATTTGGAATTTGAATGATTTTTATTCTGAATATCGAGAAAATGCAGTGCCTCATGTAAACAATAAAGGAATTACGGGATTGAATAGGGAAGTGAAAAACACCTATTTACTTTACCAAGCTAATTTACTTAAAACACCTTTTCTAGCTTTAGGCGATAAAAATTGGATTGCTAGGGCAGGGACCGAAACTGCTCCATCTATTTGTTTGCAAACTATACTAATATATAGCAATCAACCTTCAATACAAGTAATTCATAATGGAAATAATTTAGGCCAATTTGATATTAAAGATGGTCTTGTAAGAGTTTCTATTCCATTTGTAAATGGCATTAATACGCTAGAAGCTGTTGCTTCAAATTCGAAGGAATTGAAAGATTATATGAAAGTAAATTTCAGTTTAATTCCTTCTGTATTTACTAAAAATAACTTTACTGAATTAAATGTTATGTTAGGTTCCAACCGATATTTTGAAGACAGAACTTCAAATACTTGTTGGATACCAGAGCAAGAATATAAATCGGGTGGATGGGGATTTATTGGCGGCGAACCGTTTAAGCCAAAGACCAAAAACGGAATAATTCCGGCTTCTGATTTAGATATTTATAACACCAATCAAGACCCGATTTTTCAAACGCAGCGAGTAGGTATAAAAGAATTTAAAGTGGATGTTCCTGATGGAAAATATGCAGTTTATTGTTATTGGGCTAATCTTTCGGCAAAAAATCAAAAAGAATCTTTAGTTTATGCTTTAGGAAATTCAACAACCAATAATGAAACTAATAGTGGTGTTTTTGATTTAAATATCAATGAAGAATTATTTTTAAAAGACTTTAATATCAGTACTCAAATTGGAGTGCAGCAAGCAATAATTAAAAAAATGGAAGTCTCTATTTCTAATGGAAAAGGGATTTCTGTAAAACTACTACCAATAAATAATAGTATTCCCTATCTGAATGCTATTCGAATTGTAAAATTATTTTAAACCTACCAAACCAACCAAACCAAACTAAAACCAAATAATTATGAAAGAAATTAAATCAGAATACAATCAAAAACTAGCATTAGTATGTGCATGTTTAGCCGGTTTTGCATTTTCAGCAAATTATACCAACCACGCTCCATTAAAGGAATGGCTTATGAAAAGTTTTGATACACCAGCGATGCCTTTTTCAAAAGCAATGTTTGGTTTTTTAACAACCGCAATTTTTTTAACGCATGCATTTATGCAAATTCCTGCTGGAAATTTAGCAGATAAATTTGGTCCTAAAAAAATACTAATTATTGCTTTAACCATTGTTCTAATTGGAAATTTTGGAATTTCATTTGCCGAAAGTTATAACCAATTAGTGTTATGGAAATTGTTTGTAGGGTTTGGAACTGGAGCAAGTTTCGTTTCAGGAGCAAGATATATTTACCAATCTACCTCTTCCGATAAATTATTTTTATACCAAGGTTATTATGGTGCTAGCGTACTATTGGGATCGGGTTTTGTTATTTTTGCAGTACCGCAAATAGCGAATTACTTTGACGGATGGCCTAAGGCGTTTTTATCTACAGCAATGGTGGCATTTGTAGCGTTATTATGTATTGCTTTTGTTGCTCCTAAACCAGAAGCTAAAGAACATCCTCATAGTTCTTTATTGAAAATGCTTTCTAATGGACAGTTGTATTTACTAGGAATAGTACAAATGGCATCTTTCGGATTGGTAATTGTAATAGGTTCTTGGATTACAGAAATGCTTAAAGAAAATTTTGAGTTTTCAAACAAGCTTGTTATCCCATTTATAGCTTCATTAATTTTATTATTAGGAATTTTCACAAGACCGTTGGGCGGAAAGTTAGTGGTGCAATTAGGAGTTAGAAAATTACTAGTTATTAGTTTAATTCTTAATGCTGTAGCTTGTTTTCTTTTGGCTTCTTTTTCTACAAGTTTACCAATAGATGTAATTGCTATTATATTTTTAGGAATAGGATGTGGCTTGCCTTATGCAGGTTTATTTAATAGAGCAGCAGTTATGTTTCCAGGTAGAGCTGGAGCTGCAATGGGCTTGGTTAATATGCTAGGAATTGTCTTCATATTAATTGCAGCGCCACTCGTGGGTAAAATAACCGATTGGAGTGGTAATTTTTCATCAGCATTTATTTCTTTAGGATTATTTGCTCTGTTAGCTTGCGTCATTTCATTAAAAATAAACAACGAACATACTAATTAATTACAAATTTTAAAATGAATTTAATTAACCTTTTTGATTTATCATTAGTAGGAAGAAAAGATAAGAAAGCCCTTGAGTTTTCTGGAGAAACATTCACCTTCGGACAAATAGACCAACGTAGCAATCGTATGGCTAATTTTTTATCTTCCAAGGGACTGGAAAGCGGCGATAGAATTTGTGTTTATTTAGAAAATTGTGTTGAAATGATTGACCTATATATTGCTTGTGCAAAATTAGGAATTATCTTCGTTCCAATTAATATTTTATATAAAGAACGAGAAGTCACCCACATATTATCGGATGCTGAACCAAAATTATTGTTTGCAGACGTCCTTGTTCCAGGAGGTTTTGAGGCTATTCAATTAGAAGATTTAATTAAAGAAGTATCCAAGCAAAGTGATGCACCTGTGTCTATTAGAACAACTGGTGATAGTCCTGCTGCAATTGTATATACAAGTGGCACCACAGGAATGTCAAAAGGTGCTATCTTAACCCATAATAACTTTATTTCTAATGGACAAAATCTAGTTACATGTTGGCAAATTACTGAAAACGATAGATTCTTATTGGCCTTGCCTTTGTTTCATGTACATTCTTTAGCAAATGGAATTCATTCTTGGCTAATGAGTGGTTGCATGATGAAATTATTAGTTCGGTTTGAACATCAAAAAGCAGCCAATGAATTTATAACTTTTAAGCCTACTTTGTTTTATGGAGTTCCAACAATTTATATAAGATTATTAGAACAAACAGATGAAGCCGCTAAACAAATAGGTGCTTCTGCACGATTATTTGTTTGTGGTTCAGCGCCACTTCCTGCGCAAGTTATGGAAGATTTTGAAAAGAAATATGGTCATGTAATTCTGGAAAGATATGGAATGACAGAGACCTTAATGAATATTAGTAATCCATATACAGGCGAAAGAAGGCCTGGCACTGTTGGATTTCCATTACCTGGGATATCAGTTAGAATACTTTTACCAAATGGCCAATTAGCAGCAATTGATGAAGAAGGGGAGGTTTGCGTTAAAGGTCCAAATGTTTTCTCTGGATATTGGAAAAGAGACCTAGCTACCATCGAATCTTTTGTTGATGGATATTTTAAAACTGGAGATATGGGTATTCTTTCTGAAGAGGGATATTATACTCTAAAAGGAAGGAAAAGTGATTTAATAATAAGTGGCGGTTTTAATATTTACCCAAGAGAAATAGAAGAATTTCTTTTAGAGCAAAATGGAGTAGTAGAGGCGGCAGTTATTGGTATTCCTCATGAAACAAGAGGGGAGATGCCTATTGCTTATATTGTGCCTAACGAAAATTATAATGAAAAAGAAATAGAAGATTTATGTAAAAAGACCTTTGCTTCTTTTAAAATTCCTAGAAGTTTTATTACTGTTGATAATTTGCCTAGAACCGCTTTAGGAAAGGTTCAAAAACATTTGTTACCAAAACCATAATTGCAAAATATAGCCTAATCAATCATTTATAATTTAAAAACTTCCAAATGATAAAATTTATCCTTTTTACAATTATTTTTGGATGTATATTTCCATTTATAAGAATTGAATTAAATTCAAATTGTAAATGGAAATAATTCACAAAAAAATATTGCATCAACTAATGTCAATATCCTGAAAAATCACCAACTATTTTTACCACATTACCTTTTTTATATAATCTAGAAATCACCTTAATCAAAAAAGCCTCCTCAATTTCTTGAGGAGGCTTTAAATTATTTGATTTGTCTAAGACTTATCGTTTAATCACACGTAGTGTTTTAACAGTATCCCCTTGGCTTACAATAACGTTGTAAACTCCAGATGGATAGTTAGCACCTACTTCAAATCCTTCAACTTCTGTAGTTTCTAGGATTCTGTTATCTACTAATTTACCTAACATATCGTAAACTTTTATTTGTAAAGCTTCTTCACTA
>CANGWK010000033.1 GCA_947457615.1 Flavobacteriaceae bacterium | reverse complement strand
TATAACCTTTTAAGGTGGTTATTGCGTCGGGGCTCACCTCTTCCCATTCCGAACAGAGAAGTTAAGCCCGATTGCGCAGATGGTACTGCAATTTGTGGGAGAGTATGTCGCCGCCTTTTTTTATTAAACTCCAATCTGAAAGATTGGAGTTTTTTTGTTTATAGAAGTGGTGTGTTCGCATGATCGGGTTTGAAACTTTTTTTATAGTGCCTACAGGGTGCATAGGATTGAATCGCTGTGCAGAAACATTAAAATGTACGGACAGATAGCGACCTGTAAGTGAGGGAATGATTTATATTGAAATTTATTTTAAATTCTATACGTGTTGCGTGAGGGATGGTAGCGGCATCCTTTGCTTTTTTTGCGAGGTTACGAAGCAATAAAAAAGCAAAGATATAGCGAACAGCTCGACCCGAAGGGGCACGCTCAAATTATGAGAAGAAAAAAAACGGTAAATATTCTCTTTAATTAACGAAGTATAGGTAAGTATTAGCTACAATTAATTTTTAATTTCAAATACATAAATGATAGTCCCTACTTGTTTATCGCTTCCATCTGTGCTTGCTTGCCATTTGGTTTTCAAAGCTGCTTTTTTAGCTTCGGCCATTAAACAACTATCCAAGGTTTTGGATCCTTTGTAACCTGGAATTGCTTGAGTAACATTTCCATTTTTATCAACTGTTATTTGAACTACGACTTTACCATATTCATTTCCACAATTATAATCAGGTTGCGGTTTATTTAGTGGTTTTCTATTTCCTAAATCATATCCGGCGCCATTACCTTTTCCGTTTCCACTCCCATTTCCGCCACCACTACCAGAGCCTGTTCCAGTTCCAGTTCCTGTGCCATTACCACTTCCTTTTCCGCCACCACTTCCACCGCCAGAGCCTCCAGATCCAGAGTAGCCATTAGAATTTATATCGCCATTGGAGCGCCCTTGATTTCCAGAAGTGCTTGATGTGCCATCGCCACCTTTTTTGTTTCCGTTTAGTAAGTTTGCAACCGCGTCATCCACTTTTCTAACCTCAGGTTTTTTTACTACTACAGGTTTTACAACCTCGGGTTTAATTGCTATTTTCGGTTTTTTTATTGGTTCGTGTTTTTCAATTACCACATCGGTTTTATCGGCATCTGCTTCTTGAGAAATAATATCTTCTTGCGGAGTTTCTTGGGTTGTAGCTGCTTTAGTAATACTTTTAACTTCTAATTCTTTACTATCAAAATCTTTTCCTGAACCAAACTCTGTATCTCCAAAATTAACAGTTACTCCTCCGCCACCTCCGCCACCAGCCATTGCTAATAGCTCGGCGTCCGATGGAGGCCAAAAACGAATTAAAAATAAGATACAAAGAAGTATGCAATAAAGAATTGTTGCGAGTATCAGCGATTTTTTTTTGTCTGATAATGAAGAATTGAGTGTACTCTTTATTGCTAATGATGTTAGCCCCATGGAATCTTTTTTTATTTTAACGCTGAAATATACTAAAAATTGTGGTTTTACTATCTAAATCTTTTTAGAATTGAAGCTTTTCTTTAACCAAACAAAACCAATTACTCCAGAAAGTAAGGAAGCAATCAATATCATAAATTTAGAGTTGTTAATAATTTGGTTATCTTCAAATGCCAATAAAGTGATGAAAATAGACATTGTAAATCCAATTCCGCCAAGAAATCCAACTGCAATTAATTGATTCCAATTAATATTTTTGGGTAGTTTGGTTAGTTTTAATTTTATAGCTATGAAAATGAAGGATACTATTCCTAAAGGTTTTCCTATGGTTAAACCAAATAGAATTCCAAGAGTGTAAGGTTCTGAAATTATTTGCATCCAATTCTTGTCAATAGTTATTGCGGTATTGCTTAAAGCAAATATTGGAATAATTACAAAAGCAACAGGAAAATGCAACCAATTTTGAAGTTTACAGGAAATTGAATTTTCATTATCATCTTCAAACGGGATTGCAAATGCCAAAAGAATGCCGGTAATTGTTGCGTGAACCCCAGAAAACAACATAAAATACCACATAAAAATGCCGCCAATTAAATATAAGCTAAGAATTTTAACCTTTAATCGATTCATAATTAAAAGCAACACAAAAATCCCTATAGATATTAGTAAATTAGTAAAATAGATTGTTTTAGTATAAAAAACAGCAATCAAAATTATTGCTCCTAAATCGTCAATAACTGCCAAAGATGAAAGAAAAATTTTTATTGAAAGTGGCACTCGGTTTCCTAATAAGGATAAAATTCCAACAGCAAAAGCTATATCAGTAGCCATTGTAATTCCAAATCCGGATTGCGTAGGTGTATTGAAATTAAATACTAAATAAAGTAATGCTGGAATTACCATACCTCCTAGAGCTCCAAAAATTGGTAGTATTGCGACTCTTAGTTTAGATAATTCACCAAAGTATAATTCTCTTTTTAATTCTAATCCTATTAGTAAAAAGAAGATTACCATTAATCCATCATTGATCCAAAACTCAGCTGGATGATGGGCTATTTGAAACTGCCAAATTGCAATGTATTCTTCTGAAAATAAAGAGTTAGCAAACAATAGTGAAAGAATAGTACAAATTAATAATACTACACCCCCAGCTTTCTCGCTATTAAAAAAGGATAGAAATAAATTCGATTTTTTCAATTATACTAATTGTTTTAGAGCAATTTCAAATGCTGTTGCACTTATATTATTTTTACTAGAATTTAATCCATGTGCTTTTTGAATCGCTCTAAATATCGTTTCTGAAGTGTCCAAAAATATTGACTCATCTGTCATTTGTACTTTTTTCTCCATGAAATAAGCAAAAACCCTTGCCATTCCACAATTGGAAATAAAGTCGGGAATCAAACTTATTTTACTGTCTACGTCTTCCATTATCGAACCAAAGAAAATCTCTTTATCGGCGAAGGGAACATTGGCTCCACAAGAAATGACTTCCAAGCCCGAGGCAATTAAGTTATCTAATTGGTCTTTGGTAACTAATCTAGAAGCGGCACAAGGAGTGAAAATTTCTGCACCTATAGTCCAAATTTTTTGATTAATTTCATCAAAAGGAATCATATTTTGGGCAACTAATTTATTTCCATCTTTGTTCAAAAATAAATTTCTTATTTCTTCAAATGTGAATCCGTCCTCTTTAATTATTCCACCATCACGATCAATAATTCCAATTATTTTGACTCCCATTTCAGCAAGATAAAATGCAGCAGCCGAACCTACGTTTCCAAATCCTTGAACTATAGCTTTTTTACCTTTAAAATCACCACCATAAATAGTATAATAATGACGCACAGTTTCGGCCACTCCATAGCCAGTTATCATATCAGCAATAGTATATTTTCGAAGAACATCAGGAGAGAATTTAGTATTTTCAATCACTTTTACAACACCTTGTCTTAATTGTCCTATTCTATTGATTTTATCCGCTTCGGTTGGTTTAAAATGCCCATTAAATACCCCTTCTTGGGGATGCCAAACACCACACTCTTCAGTAAAAGGAATCACTTCATGAATTTCATCCACATTTAAATCACCACCAGTACCGTAATAACTTTTCAATAAAGGAGAAACAGCTTTATACCATCTTTGTAAAACACCTTTTTTTCTAGGATCTTGAGGGTCAAAATTAATTCCAGATTTGGCACCACCTATTGCTGGTCCAGAAACAGAGAATTTTACTTCCATTGTTTTAGCAAGTGCTAATACTTCGTTCATATCTAGACCTTTTCGCATCCTAGTTCCACCACCAGCGGCACCTCCACGAAGTGAATTTATTACCGTCCAACCTTCGGCTTCTGTTTCAGAATCTTTCCAGTTAAATACAATTTCAGGAGCTTTGTTCTCAAATTTTTTAAGTAATTCTTTCATTAAAGTGTTTTTGTTTGTTTTGCAAATATAAGTTTTTAATAAACTTTCGTATTTAAGGTGGAGATTAAAAAGTACTTACCGCAATAATTTATATTAATCAATCTATCTAAGTTACAAATAAAATCGATACTAATTCCTTAATTTTTATTAAAAATAACTCCTGAACAATGGTCCATTTTTGCACCAGTAACACTGCCTAGAACATTAATTTCATTTCGCAATTTTAATACTCCTAATAGAGCGAAAATTAAGGCTTCTTTGAATTCTAATAATTCCGAATCAGGAATAATGAGTTTCATAGTAGATAAATGAAACTGCATTCGCTCTATTAAAAATATATTATAGGCACCACCGCCAGTTATCAATAATTTTCCGTTTTTTACCGGAATTGATTTAGCTGTTTGAAAGGCAATATGCTCAGTAAAGGTTTGCATTTTATCTTCAATAGCGATAGAATATTTTTCAATTAATGGCAATACAATTTCTTTTACAAATTCAAATCCGAGTGATTTTGGAAACGATTTAGAATAATATTCCAATGCATTTAACTCGTTCAATAAATTGGAATTTAAATTCCCTGATCGAGAAATTTCTCCTTTATCATCATAATCTAATCCCAATTTATTTGCATAAAAATTCAAGACGGTATTTACTGGTGAAATATCAAATGCAATTCGGTTATTTTTTCCTTCAAAAGAAATATTAGAAAATCCGCCTAAATTTAGACAATAATCATATTGCGAAAATAAAATCCTATCACCAATTGGCACTAATGGAGCTCCTTGGCCACCCAATTTTACATCTTGCACTCTAAAATCACAAACTATTTTTGTTCCAACTATTTCGGCAATTTTGGGTAAATTCCCTATTTGAAGTGTAAATTCATTTTGAGGTTGGTGTAAAATAGTGTGCCCATGCGAACAAACGGCATCTATATCTTGCAAATTATATTTACATATGAAATCTTTTATTATCCCACCTAAAAGGAAGGTATAATTTTCATTGAGCTGGTTTAGTTTTTCTTCTGAAAAAGTTACCGCTTCTTTTAATTGATTTACCCAAACTTCGGAATAAGAAACGGTTTCTTTATTGAGAATATTAAAACTCCAGTTTTGGTTTAAAACAGTAAACTCAACTGCTGCTAAATCTATTCCATCCAGCGAGGTGCCTGACATTACTCCAATTACTTTGTAGGTTTTATTAAACATTGGCTAAAATTACGAAAACGTTTGAGAAATTAATGAAAATATGCTACTTTTGAGGTCTAAAATTAAACATTTACTAAATTAAACCCCTCAAAAATATGAATTTTAATCTTACCGAAGAGCATTTGATGATTCAGCAAGCTGCTAAAGATTTTGCTCAAACCGAATTATTACCTGGTGTTATTGAAAGAGATGAATATTCTAAATTTCCTACAGATCAAGTTAAAATGATGGGAGAACTTGGATTTATGGGAATGATGGTAGATCCAAAATATAGTGGTTCGGGATTGGATAGTGTTTCCTATGTATTGGCTTTGACTGAAATTGCAAAAGTAGATGCATCTGCTGCCGTTATTATGTCGGTTAACAATTCATTAGTATGCGCAGGAATGGAGAAATATTGTAATGAAGAACAAAAAATGAAGTATTTAGTTCCTCTTGCAAAAGGGGAAGTTATAGGTGCTTTTTGTTTGTCAGAGCCGGAAGCTGGTAGTGATGCTACTTCTCAAAAAACTACCGCAATAGATATGGGTGACCATTATTTATTGAATGGCACTAAAAATTGGATTACAAATGGTTCGACAGCTTCTACTTATTTGGTAATTGCTCAAACACATATTGAAAAAGGACATAAAGGAATTAACGCTTTTATTGTTGAAAAAGGTTGGGCTGGTTTTGATATTGGTCCTAAAGAAAAGAAAATGGGAATTCGCGGAAGTGATACCCATTCTTTAATGTTTAATGATGTAAAAGTTCCAAAAGAAAATAGAATAGGAGAAGATGGTTTCGGATTTTCGTTTGCAATGAATGTATTAAATGGAGGAAGAATAGGGATTGCATCCCAAGCATTAGGAATTGCAACTGGCGCTTATGAAATAGCATTAAAATATTCTCATGAAAGAAAAGCTTTTGGTAAAGAAATTTTTAACCATCAAGCAATTGCTTTTAAATTGGCAGATATGTATGTAAAAGTTACCGCTGCTAAATTGTTGATTATGAAAGCTGCTTGCGAAAAAGATGAAGGTAAAGATATTGCCCATTCAGGTGCTATGGCAAAATTATATGCTTCGGAAATTGCTTTAGAAGTTGCTAATGAAGCGGTTCAAATTCATGGAGGTAATGGTTATGTGGCCGAATACCATGTAGAACGTATGATGCGGGATTCTAAAATTACTCAAATTTATGAAGGAACCTCTGAAATTCAACGTATTGTAATTTCTCGAGGATTGGTTTAATATTTATAAGTTAATTATAATTCAAGCCCTTTTAGTTTATATTAAAAGGGTTTTTTAATTTTTAATAATTACTTTATTAATTTTAGTCGTTCAATCCAAGGCAAATAAAACTCAATATTTACAATGTCATAACTTAAACTAGTTGCATTGAATAATTCAAAATACTCTCTCGATTGTTGACGTTCTTGTTTCAAATAATGATGAATAGCAAGCGTTAGTAAAAGCACATTATACCTTCCTTTTTGGAAAAAATCCTTTACAGCAGGAAATTCTTTTATTGTTATAGTATCTAAAAATGAAATGGGTAACGTTTCATCATAATAAGTCCAAAACAAACGACTACCAATAACAGCAAAGTTAGCTTTATCATGCGGATCACTTAACGAAGCAAAATAGTAGTCCATTTTTTGTTTGTTATTGTTTAATACCAAGTCCCAAAGTCCTATTCGGGCTTTTAGGATGGGATGAATGGATTCAGAACTTTTTTTAAATTCTTTTAAAACCAATTTAAAATAGGCGGTTGCTTTATCTAATTCTTTATTGTTAAAAGATTTTTGGCATAATAACAAATTTTTAAATAATATCAAATCAGGCAATGTGTTTTCTTGAACTGAGTCAAACCATTTTCCCAAAAAACAATCCAAATATTTTTCATCAACATAAGCCTGAAGTAAACATTTTTGTAATAAAATAGAACTTCCTATGTTGGTTCTTACAAATTCAATGACAACTTCATTATTCTTTATCGATTGAAAATAGAACGATTGAAAACTAATAACTAAATGCTCATACACATTTTGTTTTTCAATTTCATAAGGCAAATGAACCACTTTTTGCAATAAATCAAAATCATTATTTTCAATGGCTATAGTAATGATGTTTTGCAATTGATAACCCCCCATCCAAGTACTAATCGGAAGTTTCTTGATGGTTTCTAAAATTAAATTATTACTATTAGGCAGTTGGCGATAATAAATCTGAATGTTTTGATTAATCACATTTGTATCAAAAAAAGCTACATGATGTTTGAATTCCTCCCAGTTTTTAAATCCTACAGCAACTGCGAGGGCGTTTAATACAAATTTGGACTGAGTGTTGGTGTTAGCAACCAAATCAAAGAGCCTTCTAAAAGTAGAATAACTAATTTTTGTTCCGGTTTTTTTTGTAATGGCATCACTCAATGCATGGCAGTCAAAAGTATCTACGACAGAAATATCATAGGTTTCTTGCAAGTAATGTTTAATCCAATCTTGCTCATTTTGACTGATGGCTATTGCTGCTGGCATCTTGTTTTTTTCAAAAATAGCAAACTCTTTTTATTTGAACACATTTGAACACATTTGAACTTATTAAAATAAATTATAGATGATTTTAACATTTAGATTTGTGGTAAATTATTCAAAAACTATTATATGAAAAAATATTTTTTTATTCTGCTTTTAACATGCTTTCAACCAATTTTTTCACAAGTTGCAACTATAAGTGTAGTGTGGGGTTCCAATCCAGGCTGCATAGGCTCAGCGATAAGATTTGGAGCACAACGCGTTGGTGTTGGTGGCACATCTAATGCTCCAGGCAATTGGTATGTAAATAATATTTTGGTTGCAACTAATAGATCTGTCCTTGATCTTACTATAAATAATGCTTCAAGTTTAATTTACTTTACTGATGGTATCCAAACTCAAACATCTTTTCAACTTATTGGCCAAACTTTTCCACAAGCACTGTCCAATTTACAGGGACCAACAGTAGTTTGTGAAGGACAAACTTTGACTTACACCGTTACAAACAACTCTAATATTAATCAATATATTTGGTCTTATCCTAATGGTTTTTCTGGAACTACAAATACTTCAAGCGGGACAAATCAAGGTATAGTAAGTAATATTTCAAGCCAATCTGGTTATATAACTGTTACTGGACGAAATTCTTGCGGGACGAATAGTTTTCCAACTTCATTATATGTAAATGTAAATCCGTCACTAACGAATAACGGAACAATTTCGGGATTGACAAGTGTATGTCAAGGACAGAACTCAGTTACTTATACTGTACCTTCAATAACTAACGCCGATTCTTACATTTGGACACTCCCAAACGGTGCAACTGGCACTAGTACAAGTAATACTATAACAGTAAATTATGGCTATAATGCAACTTCGGGAAATATTTCTGTAAATGGAAGAAATATTTGCGGAACTGATGGTGCCGTTTTAAGTTTACCTGTAAATGTAAATTCTATCTCAATTCCATCGGCAACAAATAATAGTCCTGTTTGTTTAGGCAACACACTTTCATTATCCACGCCAAACACTATAGGTGCAACTTATTTATGGACAGGACCAAATGGATTTACTTCAACTCAACAAAATCCAATAGTAAGTACTAATACATTAATTGGGATGGGAGGGTCATATAATGTTGCAACAACAATTAATGGATGCACCAGTCAAACGGGAACTACAAATGCCATCATAAATCAAGCAACTATAAATAGTAACAGTCCTATTTGCGAAGGAAGTATGCTTTCTCTTTCAGCTTCAACTATTCCAGGGGCATCTTACTTTTGGACTGGTCCAAATGGATATAGTTCAACCGAACAGAATCCAACAGTAAGCACTAATGCAACTTCTGCTATGGAAGGTTTATATAGTGTTTATACAACTGCTAATAATTGTACAAGTCCAACCCCAACCACAACTAGTGTAGTAATTAATCTTAAACCAGTAGTAACTAATACTAGCAGTAATAGCCCAGTGTGTTTAAACAACATGCTTTCATTATCAACAGCTAATATTATAGGAGCAACTTATTCTTGGACGGGACCAAATGGATTTACTTCTACTCAACAAAATCCTACTGTAAGTACAAGTGCAACTACTGCAATGTCCGGTTTATATAATGTAATTGCAACTGTAAATGGATGTTCGAGTAATGCAGGAATAACAAATGTAGAAATTAATAAAATTATCGCTGGTAATAATGGTTCCGTATGTGTTGGTAATTTATTAATTCTTTCAGCAACAAGTATTACAGGGGCTGTTTATTCATGGATTGGACCAAATGGTTTTACATCAAATCAACAAAATCCAACAGTTAGCACAAATGCAACTACTGCAATGGGAGGTGTTTATAGTGTTACTTCTACAGTAAATGGCTGTACAAGTTCACCCTCAGTTACAATAGTATCAATAAATCCAGCTGTGTCATTGCCAACTGTTACAACACCTGTAACGTATTGTCAAAATGCGACTGCATCTCAACTTACTGCAATAGGAAATAACTTACTATGGTATACATCAGCAACAGGTGGATTAGGATCATCAACTGCTCCAACCCCAGATACGTCTAATAGTGGTTCCACAACATATTATGTTTCTCAAACATCTGGATGCGAGAGTGCTAGAGCAGCTATAAATTTTATTGTCAACCCTTTACCTGAGAATGCTGGATCAATTTTAGGAACTACAATACTTTGCCAAGGACAAAATGCTGTAATTTATAGTGTCCCAACAATTGCAAATGCAACTTCATACATTTGGTCTTTACCTAATGGGGTGATAGGAAATAGTACTACCAATAATATTACGGTTGATTTTGGATTATCTTCAATATCTGGTAACATTTCTGTACAAGGGCTTAACTCATGTGGAAATGGAATACCAACAACACTTCCAATTATTGTAAATCCTTTGCCTTCAAATGCGGGGGTAATATCTGGGGCTACAACTGTTTGTCAAGGACAAAATTCAGTGACTTATACAGTTCCAACAATTGCAAATGCAACCTCATATATTTGGACTTTACCTAATGGAGCAACTGGAAGTAGTTCAACAAATAGTATAGCTGTCGATTATGGTGCATTTGCTGTTACTGGAGGTATTCAAGTATATGGGCAAAGTACATGTGGAAATGGTAATGCATCAATAATCGTAATTTCTGTAAATTCATATCCAGATAATGCAGGAACAATTTCTGGGCTTACAACAATTTGTCAAGGGCAAAGTTCCGTAACTTATTCTGTTCCAACTATTCTAAATGCTACTTCCTATATTTGGACATTACCCTCAGGTGCTAACGGATTTAGCAGTACAAATAGTATTACGATAAACTACAGCTCGACAGCAATATCTGGAAATTTATCTGTAAAAGGGAATAATTCATGTGGTGATGGAGTACTTAGTTACTTACCTATTTTAGTAAATCCCTTACCTTCAAATGCGGGTACAATATCAGGAATATCTACAGTATGTCAGGGGCAAAATGACGTTAATTATGCTGTTCCAACTATTCTTAATGCAACCTCATATATTTGGACTTTTCCAACGGGAGTAACAGGCACAAGTACATCAAACATAATATCATTAAGCTATGGTTTAAATGCTATATCAGGAAATATTACTGTAAAAGGAGTGAATTCATGTAACAATGGAGGTTCATCAACAATAGCAATTAATGTCAATAATACACCTAATACTCCTATAATTTCTCAAACTGGAAATATGTTAAATTCTGATGCTTCCTCAGGAAATCAATGGTATAATCAAAATGGTCCTATAGATAATGCTGTAAGTCAGAATTATAATTTTGTAAGTGATGGTAGTTATTATGTTATAGTAACAAATAGTAATGGTTGCAGTGCTACCTCAAATATATTAAATACAATTTTCTTAGATGCTAATAACTATGAAATTGATAATATAATTAAATTATATCCAAATCCAGTGCAAAGCTTTCTACATATTGAACTAGAAAAACAATTTCTAGGAAAAATAACCGATTTAACTGGTAAGATATTACTTAATGTTAATACAAAAGATATTGATGTTAGTTCATTAAGTGCAGGGATTTATATATTAAATATTGTTTCAGATGGTAAAATATATTATAAGAAAATTATAAAAAAGTAAAAAAATACGTTAAAACTAATACGAAAAATCAATAATAAGAAATTTACTTAATCAACTTAATTAAACCTGATTGTTTTGATGGAGTTGTAACTCCAATAATCAAGCAATTAAAGTCAAGTTTAAAAACACAAATATAACTTTAAGATTGCTTGCAATGATATAGAATAATTGTTGTGAGATATTATAGAACTTAATACTAATCGTGCTTTGCCCTTTCATACTTATAAAGAAGAATGCTTCTTGAAGGATGTGTTATTTCATTAATATTGAAAGTTTTTATACCCACATAATATCCAGATTATCGCTATGGCAAAATTATATGCTTCGGAAGTTGCAAATGAAGCGGTTCAAATTCTTGAAGTTAATGGTTAGGTGGCCCCGAATACCATGTAGAACGTATGATGCGGGATTCTAAAATTACTCAAATTTATGAAGGAACCTCAGAAATTCAACGTATTGTAATTTCTCGAGGATTGGTTTAATACGAATTGAAATTCAAATTTAATACCCTTTTAAAATTCGTTTTTGAAAGGGTATTTTTTATTATTTTAGCACTTGTAAATATTCAATATGAAAAATGTAATTATTACCGGAACTTCTCGTGGAATAGGATTGGAACTAGCATTGTTATTTGCTTCCCAAGGACATCAAGTGTTAGCCATTTCAAGAAAAGTAGCGCCTGAATTGTTAGGAAATTCTAATATTACTTGTCTATCTGTAGATATTTCTTCAGAAGAACAATTAAATCAAGTAGCAACTTTTTTGGTGTCTACATGGAAAAAAGTAAATATAGTTATTCATAATGCTGGAGTATTAGTTAACAAACCATTTTTAGAAATTACTTCAAATGATTTTGAAAAGGTTTATAAAGTAAATGTTTTTGGGGTAGCCTATTTAACACAAACTTGCATTCCGTATCTGCAATCTGGAAGTCATGTAGTTTCCATTAGTTCTATGGGAGGTATTCAAGGAAGCATGAAATTTCCTGGACTAGCAGCTTATAGTTCTAGTAAAGGAGCTATAATTACCCTTTCGGAATTATTGGCAGAAGAATACAAAGAGCAAGGAATTGCATTTAATGTTTTAGCATTAGGAGCAGTAAATACTGAAATGTTACAAGAAGCATTTCCTGGATATAATGCTCCAACATCTGCAAAGGAAATGGCAGAATATATAATGAATTTTGCTTTGACAGGTAATAAACATTATAATGGTAAAGTATTACAGGTTTCTAGTTCAACACCATAGACATTAAATTATTTTTGTAAATTGTACATTGATTTAAAATTATACAACCATGACAAAAGTAAATGCCATTCAGTTATTTGAAAGTAAAAATGTAAGAACCATTTGGGATTCTGAACAAGAAAAGTGGTTTGTTTCTATTATTGATGTGATAGCAATTTTAACAGAAAGTCCTAATGCTCGAAAGTATTGGAGCGTTTTAAAAACTCGACTTAAAAAAGAAGGAAGTCAGTTGGCTACAAATTGTAGTCAACTGAAAATGCAATCTTCAGATGGAAAGTTTTACAAAACAGATGTTGCAGATACCGAGCAACTTTTCAGGTTAATTCAATCTATTCCATCACCAAAAGCGGAACCGTTTAAACTTTGGTTGGCTCAAATTGCCTCTGAAAGATTAGACGAAATTCAAGATCCTGAACTTACTATTGACCGAGCTTTAGAACAATATTTGCAATTAGGATATTCTGAAAATTGGATAAATCAACGATTGAAAAGTATTGAAATTCGCAAAGAACTCACCGATGAATGGAAAAGTAAAGGAGTAAAAGAAGGACAACAGTTTGCAACTTTAACGGATATTATTTCAAATTCTTGGTCGGGAAAAACTACCAAAGAATATAAAATTCTGAAAGGGTTAAAAAAAGAAAATCTTCGTGATAACATGACCAATACCGAATTGATATTAAACATGTTAGCCGAAGCTTCTACTAAAGATATTTCTCAAGCAGTAAATCCTGAAAATTTTGAAGAAAGCAAAAAAGTAGCAAAACAAGGCGGGAATGTTGCTAAAGTTGCTATGAAAGAATTGGAAGCAAAAACGGGGAAAAAAGTTGTTTCTTCGCTTAATGCCAAATCATTATTAGAGTCAAATAAGAATATTGATAAATAAATGAGCGAAGTCCTATTTAAATACCTTCCCGAACACGCAGTTGAACCTTGTTTTGTGTTAATCAAGGCAAACAGAGTGCATTTAAAAATCGTGAACGAAAGACAAACACGTCATGGGGATTACCGAAGAGGGATTTCTGGAAAACACGAAATTACAGTAAATGCCAATTTAAATAAATACCGATTTCTAATTACTTTGGTACATGAAATTGCACACTTAGTTGCTTTTGAAAAGTTTGGCAGAAAAATTTTGCCTCATGGAGTAGAGTGGAAGATAACTTTCCAAAGGTTAATGGTTCCTTTTATTCGACCCGAAATTTTCCCCCATTCTGTTTTGCATTTAGTTGCAAATCATTTTAAAAATCCAACCGCCAGTAGTGATACCGATGTGCATTTGGCATTTGCATTGAAACAATTTGATGAACGAAAACCAGATATCCACTTTATTCACGAAGTACCAAGCGGTAGTTTATTTAGAATAAAAAATGGAAGAATTTTTCAAAAGAAAGGTCTTCGAACTAAACGATACGAATGTCTAGAAGTTGGTTCAGGAAGGTTATTCTTGTTTAATGCAAATGCAGAAGTAGAAATAATTCCTGGATAAATTTATAAGTTAGTTGAAAACGCTATTTATCTTTTTAATGTAAAATGCGCTTTAAATTGTTTGTAAGCTGCGGCTTGGCTGTAGTCTAAAGTAAACGGTTGATGACAAAAAATTCTATTGTAAGTTCTGTCCAATCCTTACCCTTGCGGACTTATTTGTTTAAAAAACGATTAAACATATAAATTTTTGGGCTAAAATCATTTTGTCATCCCCAATATTCCATGTGCCGTATTCACGACAAAAAAGGCATCTACAAATCACCCATATTAGGATGAATTGATTATCTGATTTTTAATTTCGAAGACCTTTTTTTTGCTTTTTTATACATACGTTTTACTGTCTGTTTTTGAGCAATAAGTCAATCAAAGGAAATAGTTATCTACTTATTGATAGGTTATTACAACCCTCAATCAATGAGTTAATTGCATAAAAAACCCAGCAATTGCTGGGTTTTTAGTAGACTTTTCATGTGAAATATCGAACAATTTGCTTTCAGATTTTGATAAATTTTCAGATTTTTTTGGAAATAAATAACCTCTAAATTTCTTTAGAGGTTATTGGTAAAACTTAGTATACTATTCATATAATAAGTCTTCACTATTTTTGGAACTAGAAGAAATTATTTCACTTTTTAAATAAAAAATAATCTCTAAAAATTTATAGTTTTTTGATAAAAAAAATAATAAGCCTTCTTTAATTAATCTTTACAATTATGCTGAGTTAATTGATATATTTTTTTAATTTTTGCAAGAATATAGACCAATTCTTCATAATTTATTTTAAATGTAATGATTACTTTCAAAAATGAGGATTTTATTATATATACATTTGGAGTTGCTTTGTAAATAAAGTTTTTATTATTTTACTCAAAATTGGTTAACTGTATTCAAAAGCCTTATTTTTTTTCAACATATTGTTCTACAAGGAGTTTAACTTTTATAAGTTATCATTTAAAAAAAAGAAGTGAAATTATTTAACCAATATTTATATATTTGTATATGTTTTTATAAACTATATACAGAACATATAATTATAGTTTTACAAGAACGTTTTTATAAATAAAAAAAATATGAAAAAAATTATCGTTTTAACATGTATAGTTTTTACAACATTTAATAGTAAAGCACAAGTAGTATCAACATTTGCAGGCGGTTTTTCATTTGCAGACGGTAATGGTATTTCAGCTCATTTTAATTCACCAAATGGACTATGCTCTGATTCTTCAGGTAACGTATATGTTGCTGATAATCAAAATAATAGAATTAGAAAAATAACGCCATCAGGAATTGTTAGTACATTAGCAGGTTCTGGTTTAGCAGGTTCAGATGATGGAATCGGAACAACAGCAAAATTTAATGGTCCAAATGGATTATGTGCAGATATTACAGGAAATATTTATGTAGTAGAAGCGTATAATCATAAAATTAGAAAAATAACCCCTACAGGAGAAGTTACTACGTTTGCAGGTTCAGGCATAGGAGGTTATGTGGATGGATTAGGGACAGCCAGTAAATTTTACTTTCCATTTGGAATCTGTTCTGACTCTTCAGGAAACATATATGTTGCTGATTCTGGTAATAATAGAATAAGAAAAATTACACCATCAGGTGTAGTTAGTACATTGGCAGGTTCAGGTCCAAGTGGTCCAGGAGGATATGCAGATGGAATAGGCTCGTCAGCTCGATTTAATAATCCATGTGGAGTATGTTCTGACTCTTCAGGGAATATATATGTAGCAGATACCCAAAACAATAGAATACGAAAAATAACACCATCAGGTGTAGTTACTACTTTTGCAGGTTCAGGAGGAGGTTATTTAGATGGAACTGGAAATGCTGCTCAATTCGGTAATCCACGAGGATTGTGTTCTGACTCTTCAGGAAATATATATGTAGCAGATATCCAAAACTATAGAATACGAAAAATAACACCATCAGGAGTTGTAAGTACTATTGCTGGTTCTACTCCTAATTCTTCTTTTGAAGGTTATATTGATGGAACAGGAATAGTTTCACAATTTAGAACTACATCTGGAGTATGTTCAGACTCTTTAGGAAACATTTATGTAGCTGATTCTGAAAATCAAAGAATACGTAAAATTAATTCAACAGGAGTCGTTAGTACTTTTGCCGGCACTACAATATCTGAGGGAATAGGCTCGTCAGCTCGATTTAATAATCCATATGGAGTATGTTCTGACTCTTCAGGGAATATATATGTAGCAGATACCCATAACAATAGAATACGAAAAATAACACCATCAGGTGTAGTTAGTACTTTTGCTGGTTCTGGCTCAGGTGTTCCGGGTTTTGTCGATGGAATAGCCACATTTGCACAGTTTAATTCACCCTGTGGATTATGCTCAGACTCTTTTGGCAATATCTATGTAGCTGACACAGGTAATCACAGAATACGAAAAATAACACCATCAGGAGTTGTTAGTACTTTTGCTGGTTCTGGTGCTTGGGGATATTCTGATGGCGATAGCACAACTTCACAATTTTACTATCCATTTGGAGTATGTTCAGATTTTTTAGGAAATATCTATGTAGCTGACACAGGTAATCAAAGAATAAGAAAAATAACACCATCGGGAGTTGTTAGTACTTTTGCTGGTTCTGGTATATTAGGATATGCTGATGGAAATGGTATATCTGCGAATTTTTTTAGTCCAAAGGGAATATGTTCTGACTCTTCAGGAAACATTTATTTAGCTGAATTTTTTAACAAAAGAATAAGAAAAATTACTTCATTAGGTGTGGTCTCAACTCTTGCGGGTTCAGGAGTACAAGGTTTTGCAGATGGGGCTGGAAGTAATGCGCAATTTACTGAGCCTCATGGGATTGCTGTTGATCCTTCTGGAGTTATTTATGTTGTAGATGTAGATAGAATACGAAAAATAACACCATCAGGTGTTGTTAGTACATTAGCAGGTTCAGGCATAGGAAGTTATGTAGATGGATATGGTACAGCTGCACAATTTTTTAGTCCTTTTGGAATTTGTAGTAATTCTTCAGGAGAAATTTTTGTCGCTGATTCTGGCAATAACAGGATTAGAAAAATATTGATATGTGATGTTACTGCTAGTATTAGTTATAATGGAAATTCTACTTTTTGCAATAATTCTTCTCCCCAGCAAGTACTCTTAACTGGAACCGGTTCTTATATAG
Organism: Flavobacteriaceae bacterium; assembly: GCA_947457615.1. Lineage (GTDB taxonomy): Bacteria > Bacteroidota > Bacteroidia > Flavobacteriales > Flavobacteriaceae > Flavobacterium. The sequence continues at coordinate 3,176 of CANGWK010000033.1, read as the reverse complement.
GAGGAATTTACAATTCAACAACTGGACTTTCAATTGATGTATCAACTGGAACAATTAATCCAAGCGATTCATTTCCAGGAAACTACACGATTATCTATACTACTCCTTCAAATGGAGGGTGCTATGCTGCTGATTCGACTCAAATAACTATTTTAGCTACTCCTGATGCCATAATCACTGCTGATGATATATTCGCCACTTCTACAACTATCTCTAATGGCAACGCAGTTCAGCTTCAACTCTATGGCGATTTCAATTCTCAACTACAATGGACACCCGCTACAGCTATTAGTTCTACTTCAATTTCTAATCCTCTGGTGTATCCAAGTGCTACTACTACGTATACTGCTAGTTTTATGAATAGTAATGGTTGTCCAAAAACCACTTCATTTACAGTAAATGTTACTCCACAACCCAATATAGGTACTTTGAGTCTTTCATCTTCTAATGCTACTATTGGATTGTTTGATACTATTACAGTTAATGTACAACTCAATAATGCCACTGATGTATACAGTTTGTATATGAAACTCAAAGGTAATGATGCAGTGAGTCAATATTTAGATTATACGGGTTACACAGCAGGAACTTTACTTGGCGGTAATATTATTTCTACACCGCCAACTGTATCTAACGGCGTTTATGATTTTGGTATGACCAAAGTGGGAGCAGTTCCAGGTTATGCAGGTAGTGGATTGTTTTATACTTTCATTTTTGTTCAAAAAAATAATATTATTATTCCAACAGGCACAACTTTCTGTTTTTATTTAGATGATGTGAGTGCTTATAATGCATCAGGTATCCCTTGCGGGTTAACCAATCAAGGACAATATTGTTACAACTTTACCGATCAAGTTGCTGTATGGCCAGGAGATTTAAATAAATCCAATACGGTTACCACTGCCGATTTATTACCTATTGGATATTTCTATAATTCAACAGGACCAACACGACCTAATGCTAACATACAATGGATGGCGCAGCCAGCAACTCTATGGGGATATGACCATAGTTCAAACTATGGAGATGCTTACAAAGTATTTGCTGACTCAAATGGCGATGGAGTAATCAATAATGCAGACCAAGCGGCTATTGGTCATAATATGAATCAAATTCACAGTAAAATGGGAACTCCAACTTCATCATCTGTACCTCTTCATTTTTCTGCACAACAACTTGCTTCAGTATTAGGGACTTTAACTGTTACTCCAAACAATACTATTATCAATGGAGCTGCTTTGCCACAAAGTGTAACTTTTAATGTGAATGTAAATAACACAGGTGGACTTAATTCACTTTATGGAATATCAGCAAACCTACTTTTTGACGATGCAATTTTTGATTTTAGCACAGCAACAATTGATTACACAGGCTCTATTTTTGGAATTATAGATACTGATTGTTTGGAGAAAAGATTTATTTCTTCTAATATGATTAGTGTAGGTCTTACCAGATATGCTAATGTACCAATAAACGGACAAGGTTTATTGTTTAAAGTAACCATTCAAACCAAAAGCGAATTACCTAATTTAGCTCTAACACCAATAACGGCATATGTAGATGCAGCCAATAATCAAGCAGGAAATACTTTAGTGATTCAAGATGCGCCTACAACTAATTTAACTATCATCAATAATTTAGGTATTGACAACATAAATCAAGACGAGTTTTTGCTTTATCCTAATCCTGCAAGCGATAAAATATATATAGTAATGGGTTCAAACGCTACTCAAACAAACGACTTGAAACTTAAAGTGTTTAACATACTTGGTCAAAGTATAGAGGAACAGCCTATCCAAAACACTACCACAGAACTCTCAACTAAAAACTGGGGAGCATCAGGAGTTTATTTTGTGCAAATCACTAATCAAAACAACACAATGTCAATCACCAAAAAAGTGATTGTAAATAGAAAATAGAAATATCAATTATGAAAAAAATTATCGTTTTAGTAAGTTTAGTATGCACTACTTTTATTTGTAATGCGCAATGTGCTTCAGTATCTACTCTTGCAGGCTCTGGAACAGCTGGTTATGCAGACGGCACGGGTACCTCAGCGTCATTTAATAGCCCTTTTGGAGTTGCTGTAGATGCTTCTGGAAATAGTTATGTTGGAGATGCCCAAAACAATAGAATTAGAAAAATTACACCATCAGGAGTTGTAACTACTTTGGCGGGTTCTGGAACATTTGGTTATGCAGACGGTACGGGTACATCCGCACAATTTCGAACCCCTCGAGGGGTTGCAGTAGATGCTTCTGGAAATGTGTATGTTGCGGATACAAGCAATAACAGAATCCGAAAAATTTCACCATCAGGAGTTGTTACCACTTTTGCTGGTTCTGGTGCAGCGGGTTATGCAGACGGCACCGGTACTTCAGCACAATTTAATTATCCTTATGGAGTTGCCTTTGATAGTTCGGGTAATTTGTATGTTGGAGATACCAAAAATAATAGAATCCGAAAAATTACACCATCAGGAGTTGTTACTACTTTAGCGGGTTCTGGAACACTAGGTTATGCTGAAGGCACGGGTACCTCAGCCTCATTTAGTACCCCTAATGGGGTTGCTGTAGATGCTTCTGGAAATGTTTATGTTTCAGATTATAATAATCAAAGAATACGAAAAATTTCACCATCAGGAGTTGTTACCACTTTTGCTGGTTCTGGAACAGTTGGTTATGCAGACGGCATTGGTACCTCAGCACAATTTTATAATCCTGTTGGAGTTGCCTTTGATAGTTCGGGTAATTTGTATGTTGGAGAAAGTTATAGTTACAAAATTCGAAAAATTACACCAGCTGGAGTTGTTACTACTTTGGCTGGTTCTGGAACAGCTGGTTATGCTGATGGCACGGGTAACTCAGCACAATTTCGTTCTACTGGTGGAGTTGCTGTAGATACTTCTGGAAATTTGTATGTAGCTGATTTATCTAATCAGAGAATTAGAAAAATTACTTTTCTTACTTTGCCGACACCAAGTACAGGACCTGCATCATCAACACCAACTTTGTGTATTAATTCAGTATTACCAAATATAACACATGCCACTACAGGAGCTACTGGTATAGGAACTTCAACGGGACTTCCGTCAGGAGTATCGGCGACTTGGTCAGCAAATACCATTACAATTAGTGGTACACCTACTGTTTCAGGTACATTTAATTATAGTATTC
>CANGWK010000032.1 GCA_947457615.1 Flavobacteriaceae bacterium | reverse complement strand
TGCAAATTCCAGTGATATTGACCACCCAATTCCAATTTAAAGTGACCACCTGATTCCAATTCAAAATGACCACCTAATTCCGGAGTAAAATGACCACCCCAATTTTTCATAAAAAACTACTTTTTTTCATCTGTTAATTAATCAAATATACCTAAAAATATTAAACTTTATTAGTACCTCTTTTCTTTCTCATAGATTCCCCTTTTAATTCAAGACGATGCGACTGATGTATCAATCTATCCAAAATAGCATCAGCTATGGTTTTTTCTCCAATTATATCATACCACCCTTGAACTGGGATTTGTGAGGTTACAATTATAGAACCGTTATTATGTCGGTCCTCGATGATTTCTAAAAGGGTAATTCGATTATGGCTATCCAAGGCTTGGAGTCCAAAATCATCAAGAATAATAACATCTTGCCGTTCTATTTTGGCCAGTTCTCGCAAGTAAGAACCATCTGCTTTGGCCATTTTTAATTTGGCAAACAACTTCGAAGTATTAAAGTAACTTACTTTAAAACCTTGTATGCAGGCCTGGTAACCTAATGCGGTACCTAAATAACTTTTACCTACACCTGTACTTCCAGTGATTAAAATGTTTTCATTTTTTTCAACAAATTCGCATTCCGCTAGACGAAGTACCATGTTGCGGTCAAGATTACGGGCTTGGTCAAAATTGATAGTTTCAATATTGGATTTGTAATGGAATCGGGCATTCTTGATACTTCGTTCAATACGACGATTGTGCCTTTCATCCCATTCTGCATCAATAATCATAGACACAAATTGGTCGAGTGTGTAATGGTCTGTTTTTCCGCTTTCAATAGCTGTTTTAAAAGCATTATGCATACCATAAAGCTTCATTTGTTTCATTTTTGTTACTGTTGATTCATTCATAATTATTTGATTTTAATTTAGTTATAATAGTGTTTACCTCTAATGTTGCTATGATTTGGGAGTTCTTGCTCGGATTCTTGTTCAAAATCAACATGGTCTAAGTTGTTTTCTAAAATATTCTGAATGGTCTTAAAATTGTATATCTTAAAATCAAGAGCCCGTTTACAAGCATTTATTAATCGCTGTTTTCCAACCTTTTTCTCGAAGTTTAGTATTCCCAAACAACTTTTATAGGCTTGTTCAGGATGGTTTCTGCTTTCGATTATTTGCAGGATATAATCTCCTACGGACTCATCAATGCTATTGGCCCAGTCAATGAAGCGAGAAGCACTCCATTGGGCTACAAATTGATGTGTACTTGCTAAATGTTCAGGTGTTGTGGTATAGACATAAGGTTTGTAATTTCGCGTATGCACTGCTATTCGATTGTATTTATAATAAATCTCTACGGTTGATTTAGTGTACAATAGTTTTGCTTTTTTCTTTACATATTGATAGGGAACACTGTAATAGTTTTTATCCTGACTTAATTGAACATGTCCATTCTGCATTACTGTTGCAAAGCATTGGTATTTGATTTCAAAACGTTCCTGTGGCAGTGGACGTAGTTTTTGCTGTTCATCTTCCAAAAACAATTCCAAGCGAGAATAAGGACGTGCAGTGAGTTTTCTATCATTATGAGAATCAAGTAAATCCCATATCTGCTGATTTAATTCTTCTAGAGAAAAGAATTTGGTTTCTTTTATATTTACATAAATCCTTCTATACAATATCTTGACAGCTCCTTCAACTAATGACTTGTCTCTGGGTTTATAAGCTCTAGCAGGTAAGATTGTAGTTTCATAGTGTTCCGCTAAATCTGCCAAGGTTTCATTAATTGTTGGTTCAAAGCGACTGCTTTTTATTACTGCAGATTTTAAATTATCTGGAACAATTGCAGCAGGAGTTCCTTCAAAAAAACGCATGGCATTTTCTACAGAAGTAACAAAATCTTCTTTTTGTTGGCTCATGGAGGCTTCGGCATACGTGTATTGACTCGCTCCTAATATGGCTACAAAAAACTGTACTTCTTTGATTTCTCCTGTGTCTTTATCAATAATAGAGAGTGTTTTTCCGGCATAATCCACATACATTTTATCACCCGCTTTGTGATTCATGTGCATTACAGGATTGACTCGTTTACCCCATATTTTGTAATGATAACAAAATTGTGAACTTCTATAACCGTCAGGGTTTAATGAGATATATTGTTCCCACATGTGCTGTACGGTAACGCCAACTTTTTTTAGTTCCCGTTCCATTTTAGGGAAAAAATCATAAAGAATTTGCAGTTTGGGACTAATGGTTTCCACAGTTGTATGTGAAAACATAACTTCTAGTTCAGCATCTGATTTTTCATTAATTGCTTCAAAACTTAGTCCTAGTGTTTCAAATAAAGAAATATACTTCTTTACGGTGTTTCTGGAAAGCGATAAGTACTTACTTATAAACAACTTACTTTTTCCGTTACAATAGAATTTAATTGCTTTTCTAATTTTACTCATGTCTGTTATTTTGTTTGCCATAATCCGTTTTTTTTAACGAATTTATGGTTCTAACAACATGAAAAAAGTGGGTAGTTTTTTATTGCCAAATTAACCTCAAAATTAGGTGGTCAATTTGCTCCGGAAAGTGGTGGTCAATTTGCTCCGGAAATGGTGGTCAATTTAGACTGGAAAGTGGTGGTCAATTTGACCGGATTTTCCATATTATGTTTTAATTGTTTTGAATCTTTATATATTATCTAAAATTATCCACTAAATCGATTATTTTGGATGATAAGCTTTCATTAGAAAATGAAGTGCACTTTTAAAATTAGGATAAATAATTAAAAAATATAAAACCCCAATAACCAAAAATGTCGCTCCTATATATTTAAGTGTTTTAAAATTAAATCGTATTATTAAAAAAGGAATATATAATAGTAGTGGAATCACGACACATAAATAAACAGACATATTTATATAATTCGACCCAAACAAACTAGCACTATAATTTAAGAAATCAACACATCGGTCAAAAAAAAAGGAAGATTTATTTTCAATTTTCGGAATCAGAAAAAATAAAAATGTAGCCAGAATTATATAATATTTTTTATTAGATTTTAGAAATAAAGCAAAGGAAGCAGGATAAAAAATAAAATAGAAGTAGATATTTATAGTCTTGTAAGAAACTCCAAATAAAAAGGCAAACGCATATAATGTACCCATCACAATCATGAAAATTTGATGGAGAAATAAATTTGAATGTTCTACCCAATAGTTTATACTGCTATCCATTCACGATTCAATTTTGCTTTTTTCCAGTTAAATATTGCATGCCTAAATGAAGGTCAGCTTGTTTTTGTGAAATTTTATATAATTCATCTTCCAATACTTTAGTTACTGCTACTTTTAATTTCTTTAGCTTCTTAATTTTATTTTCGTTTCCCATTTTAAGTATTAATTAGGTATTTATTTGATTTGTTTTTCTAATAAACTCATCTTTAGTTAAAATACCATTTTCATAAAGATTTTTCAACCGTTTATAGCTATCTGATTTTTCAATATTTTTAATATTGTTTAATTTTTCATTTAATTCCGAATCTGTCAAATAACCTGACTTATTAAGGGATTCTAAATCTTTTATAAATTCCTCAAAATTCAATTTTTTTGTTGTCTTAATTTCATTTATAGTACTAATATCATTGTGAAAACTACTTTTGGTTTCAGTGGTTCTATCAGAATTAATAGTGTCAAAATAATATTTAGGGTTACTATTTATTACCTCTTTTTCAGCTAGGATATATAAATAAAAATTTGATGAGGACAAACTAATCATTACGAAAAACTGTGGAGCACCAAAACTTAAACTTGAATTGGAAATATTATAACAATAATAAATTAAAGGAATACCAATTAATAAGCCCCAATAAAAATAAACCCTGCTTTTTTTAATAGGTTCGTTTTTGGCTGATGGGCTTGTCGCTACCGCTATTAATCCTGGAATAATTGCGAACATTGTAAAAAATGTCCACCAAAACCCGATATGTCTACTTCTTCCAATAAATTCTGCAACTAAAAATGCTAAACCTAAAACAATTGCAGAAGGTATAAAAGTTTCGTAAAGAAAAGCATCATTCATAATATATTAGTATTTTAAGTTTATTAAATTATCGTATATGATTTATAAAAATTCTTTTGGTTCTCTCAGGCATAGCTTTTTCATTGTACTCATATAAATTGAACAGTACTTCATTTACTTGTAAATACAAAACCCTTAACTTTTTATGGAATTTCAAATAATTTCTCATTTGGTCTTCATAACTTATACTAGAAATAGTACCTGCAAATTCTTCTTTAAGTAAAGCATCAAGTTTTTTGTTTAGTTTATCTATTGAAATACTCTTTGTTTCTATCCCTAATTTTTGCATTTCTTGAATTATGATTTTGTAGGGTGTATGAATGTTTATTTTAATATTCTCGGAATTAATGTAAAACTCCTTGTTTGATTCTGCTATTGCTTTTTTGCTTTTAGATTTTGTTGTTAAGTAAAATTTCATGTTTTATTTTGTTATTATTCTCTATACTTTTTAACTTCAACAAATCTCACTTCATTATCATTTAAAGGTTTGTTATTATCCTTTGAAATTTTAGGATATAAAGGAAATCTTCCAAAAGGAGTATTTGTAATTTCTCCAAAATATAATAAATTATTATTTGTATTAATTGAGATTTTATATGCGGTCTCATCTTTTTCTATTTCTTTCGAGTTTTTCGCATATATTATTTGGGTTGCAGTTTCACTTATAATATTACCTCTCGTGTCTAATTCTTGAATGTATATTTTTTTTCCAGTATCTCCTTTATCGTTTGACCATAAAACAATATATCCAGTACCATTATTCGATACGGTTGTGTTTGAATTTGGTTTAAAATATGGTTCAAGAACAACAACAGAGGTTTCTGTAAAATTTTCGACATCATAATATTTTATAAAACCATTATATAGTTTGTTTTCAGCATTGGTTTTAGGATAATTCAGTTCAAATCCTTTTTTCCCAAATAAGTAGATATTTTTTATTGTGTTGTTTTCTACATTGATTTTACAGTCATAAACCGTTTGTAATTCATTATCATTTGAAAACGAAAATTTTTGTTTAAAAATTATATTTGCATTATATGTCCCATTTAAAATTTGATTAAAATTTTTTGGTTGAATTTGTTTATAAAAGTTAGATATTTTCTTTAACCTATTTGAATGCTCTGTAATGAAATTATTAGTTACATCTTTTCTCCTTTGCAACTCTTTTAACTGGTTTTGCATCATCATTGCCTGCATTTGATTAGCAGTACTTCTCATGCTATTTGAAATTTGATTCATGTTACTCTGATATTGTTGATTATACCTTTGTTCTGAAAGTTGTTGCTGTTCTATCATTTTTTGATTAAAACTTTGCACATCTTTTAATCTTTCATTCCTCTGAGAATTATCGGCATCATTATTCTGCTTTGAGTTTAAATTGATTGATGTAGTATTTGAATTATTATTTTTTGAAATACCATGCTCTTTATTATACTCTTCAACTTTTTGATTGTAATTATTTTTTGCATCTTCTTGAGCTTGCTGTTCTAATTTTGGTATAAGTTTAGAAGCTTGTTGAACTCCACATCTATATCCTGCTTTATATCCTTTGTTGTCAAAAGTAGCTTCACATTCATTCCATTTAGGACCTCCGTTTGCTAAAGCACCATAACCACTTGATTTTAAAGTTTCACTCCACCCATCCGTTAGTCCCTTTGAAAAGTCATCCTCAGTAACTTGGGCAAAAAGTAATGTGCTAGAGAAAAAAGTAATTGCGTAAAAAATAATTTTTTTCATAAGATTTTTTTAAATGATTTTACAAATATAATTAAATCAGTATCATATATGTTACCATGATAAAATTAAATGTTCTGAATTTTGAGTATGGATATTTCAGAAGATATATTTTTAAAAGAATTAGGTGTGCATTTGCGGAAATTGAGAGAGAAAAACAGCCTTTCTCAACAAGACCTCGCCAATGACAGTAGTGTGCCAAAAATCCAAATTGGCAGAATTGAGCGTGCAGAAGTCAATACTACGGTAAAAACTTTAGTAAAAATTGCAAACGCATTAAATATTGAGCCAAAAGAATTATTTGAAATTGTTTTTAAAAAGTAATTATTTAATTAATCATAACAAAAGTATTTATAAACCTAAAGTGAACTAAAGAGTTGCAACCTTGCAACTAAAATAATTTACATTCAAAAACTATTTTTTCTCGATTAAGCTGTATTTCTTTGGGCTTTCCTTTTTCTCCAATAATACAATAAATAAATCCAATATATTCTGTGAAATGAGTATGAAAAACACTTTTAATTCTTGAAAAATGAACATATATAGCCTCGCTATTTGGCTTTATTAGTTCCTCTATACTTTCCATCATTTTATCATGTGATAATTGATTAGAAACCTGTTTATATATAAAGAAAAGGCGGTCTTTATGTTGGTGTAAATCTTTTAAATCTATTGGTTCATGGCTAGATAAAAAAAGCAAGTATATAGATTTTGTTAAATGACTTAATTTTATTTCAAGATTGTTGTAGTTTGGGATAAGTATTTTAAAATCTTCAGTTACCAATATAGGCTCAACATTAGAATATACAATACCATCAATACTGTTCTGTAAAAACTTATATATTTTTGGTGCTAAAAGTGATAATTGTCCATTTTCTCGCAATATTTCAATCTGTTCTTTAATGGTTTTTAAAGTTTCTAATGATTCTTTTTTTACGTTACTTTTATTCTTATCATATTCTTCTTTGTTAATACTGTAATACACTAACGGTTTATCCGAAACGGGTAAATTTTGAATATATCCCTCCATAAAGTCTTCAATACTTTCATCAGCATTCTGCTCAAGTACTGTAAAACCATAGTTGCCACTTATACAGCCTTTTTCAATTTTACCTTTGTAATTTATATAATCAAGAAATTCATTCAAACAGCTGTCTATATTAAATTCAGAATTTTGCAAATCATCCAATATCGAATCCGTGAAAGAATCCGTAAAAAAGGGAAACGAACTTTTTAGTACTGGCAATATTTCTAAATTCAGTTTTTCGAGCAAAATTGGAAAATATACAAAATCTCTACCCTTTGATTTTAAACGCTCTCTAAAAACTAAAAAGTTTTCTCTTATATATGAGTCTGTTTGGGCATCGCTGTTCTTATCGAAATACAAAACAAAATCATTTCCCAATTTAAAAACATCATATCCTTTAAGATTCGATTCAATAAAATGAAGTAAATGAATATTTTCAATTTTACGGTCAATTAGAAACGGTGCTAAAACTTCAACTTCTCTTTTTAATTTAACATAAGGGTGTTTATCTTTAGCTTCAAAAATGGAAAAAATGTAACGGAGGAACTTCATAAACTAGGAATTAAATATTTCGCCACAGAAGTAAACAAAATATTCGGATTACACAAGTTTTAGAGAGTTATTGTTCGTGTCTTAAATTCTAAGAAGGAAACGGAACTGTCGTTTTGAGGTGGATTTTATATACTGCTTGTTACCTCTTTGGAGGCTGATATATGTATACTTAAATTTATACAGTAAATGCTGTTACCACCTAATAGATTGACGTACCTAATGCAAGAGTTTTTTTAGCCCCCCCCCCCCCGTAGTTATGTTTGAAAATTGTTTTCAAGACTATTGAAAACTAAATATAATTTGGTTTTTTCAAGGATTATTTAGTGGTATTGTTTAATAAGGTTAAAAGGGATTCGTTTAGATAACTTTCATTAAAAGTCGGGGATTAATCGGCAATAAAAAACCCTAAACTCTTTATTTTCAAGGGTTTAGGGTTGATTTTAGTAGCGGGAACAGGACTCGAACCTGTGACCTTCGGGTTATGAGCCCGACGAGCTGCCTACTGCTCTATCCCGCGATATAGGATTAAATAATATTTTAGAGCTTAATTTCGCTAGGCGAAAAAATCAACTTTAAACCAATAAAATCTCGTTGTTGATTCGACTGCAAATATACAACGTTTATTCACACAAGCAACAAAATTATAAAAAAATCTTTTATTTCCTCTATTGACTTGATATGTCTACCTTTGCAACAAATTAAATTAAAATAAATGTCCCATAAAGCCGGCTTTGTAAACATAATAGGAAATCCAAACGTTGGAAAATCTACTTTAATGAATGCTTTTGTTGGAGAAAGATTATCCATAATCACTTCCAAAGCACAAACTACCCGCCACAGAATTCTTGGAATTGTAAACGGAGAAGATTTTCAAGTCATACTTTCGGATACTCCAGGGATCATTAAGCCTGCTTATGAAATGCAAAAATCGATGATGGATTTTGTAAAATCTGCTTTTGAAGATGCCGATGTTTTATTATATATGGTAGAAATAGGGGAGACGGAACTTAAAGATGAAGCCTTCTTTTCTAAAATAATTAATGCCAAAATCCCCGTTTTATTACTTTTAAATAAGATAGACAAATCCGACCAACTTCAATTGGAAGAACAAATTGAAATGTGGAAAGAGAAAGTTCCTAACGCAGAAATTTATCCAATATCTGCATTAGAAAATTTTAATGTTAAAGAAGTTTTTGCTCGTATTTTAGAGCTTTTACCAGAATCTCCGGCTTATTATCCTAAAGATGCTTTGACAGATAAGCCAGAACGCTTCTTTGTAAACGAGACTATTAGGGAAAAAATCTTGATGAACTACGATAAAGAAATTCCATATTCAGTAGAAATTGAAACGGAAGAATTTTTAGAAGACGAAAAAATAATCCGTATTCGTTCGGTTATTATGGTGGAACGAGATACCCAAAAAGGAATTATCATTGGCCATAAAGGTGCCGCTTTAAAAAGAGTTGGAGTGCAATCTCGCGAAGATTTAGAAAAATTCTTCGGAAAACAAATTCACATCGAATTGTTTGTTAAGGTAAATAAAGACTGGAGAAACAACCAGTTTCAATTGCGTCGTTTTGGATATAACCAAAAATAGATACTGTTTAAAATAAAAACTTTTTTTAAACTTTTCAAACCTCTCCGGTTTTCAAAACCTGACAGGGTTGAAAATTATATACTACTATATGTAGTAAAAAAATGGATATTACAGCTCTAAATAGTACCTTTGCGCATTATTTTAAAATCATTAGGAATTAGAATGTTTGAAAAAAGTTCAAATTTATAAGGTTCAAATGATCCAATAAGGAAATAAAAAAAATACACATGAATAACATTGTTGCGATAGTAGGAAGACCTAATGTAGGGAAATCAACCCTCTTTAATAGGCTGATACAAAGAAGAGAAGCTATTGTGGATTCGGTATCTGGAGTAACCAGAGATAGAAACTACGGAAAAAGCGAATGGAACGGAAAAGAATTTTCTGTAATTGACACAGGCGGATACATTCGTGGTAGTGATGACGTTTTTGAATCGGAAATCCGAAAACAAGTAGAACTTGCTATTGACGAAGCCGATGTTATTATTTTTGTTGTAGATGTAGAGGAAGGAATTACTCCAATGGACGATGCTGTGGCCAAATTACTGCGTAAAGTAACGAAACCAGTATTATTAGCTGTTAACAAAGTAGATAATTCAATGCGTGAAAAAGACGCTATTGAATTTTATAACCTAGGTTTAGGCGAATATTTCACCTTTGCCAGTATTTCAGGTAGTGGAACCGGAGATTTATTGGATGCACTTATTGATGCTTTTCCAGTAAAACCATTACCAACCCAAGAAGAAATTGTATTGCCAAGATTTGCTGTTGTTGGTCGTCCTAATGCAGGAAAATCTAGCTTCATCAATGCCTTAATTGGGCAAGACAGATATATTGTTACCGATATTGCAGGAACAACAAGAGATTCCATAGATACTAAATTCGACCGTTTTGGTTTTGAGTTTAATCTAGTAGACACTGCAGGAATCCGAAGAAAAGCCAAAGTAAAAGAGGATTTAGAATTTTATTCCGTTATGCGATCGGTTCGTGCTATTGAGCATTCCGACGTTTGTATTTTGATTATCGACGCCACCCGCGGATTTGAAGGACAAGACCAAAGCATTTTTTGGTTGGCCGAAAAAAACCGAAAGGGAGTTGTAATTTTGGTTAACAAATGGGATTTGGTCGAAAAAGAAACCATGTCAACACGCGACTACGAAGTTAAAATTCGAGAGCAATTGCAACCGTTTACCGATGTGCCAATTCTTTTCGTTTCGGCATTAACTAAGCAACGTTTGCTAAAAGCGTTAGAGACAACAGTAAAAGTTTTCGAAGACAGAAGCCAAAGAATTTCGACTTCCAAATTCAACGATTATATGTTGAAAATAATCGAAAATCATCCGCCACCGGCATTAAAGGGTAAATATGTAAAAATTAAATATTGCATGCAGTTGCCAACACCAACCCCCCAGTTTGTGTTTTTCGCCAACCTCCCGCAATATGTAAAAGAAGCATATAAACGATTCCTAGAAAATAAAATACGTGAAAACTGGGATTTTTCTGGTGTGCCAATAGATATTTATATAAGAGAAAAATAATTTGAAGCGAATGTCTCGGGTTTTATTTGTTAAGGTAATTCCTGCTGCTTTTCCAAAGCTCACCTAAAAAAGGTGAGGCTTTTCCCTTGCATCAGGGCTAAAGATTCATCCATTTTTTTATTTGTTCCATTTTCAAAAGCAACAAATAGTAAACAAAAAATAACCTTAGTACCTTAGCAACCTAGACACTTAGAACCTAAAAAAAATGCTAGAAAAAAACATACAAATAGCAGTCGATAAAGGCGAAATGCTACCCTTAATGGAAGAATTTTACACCATTCAAGGCGAAGGATTTCATACCGGTACCGCTGCCTACTTTATCCGTATTGGTGGCTGCGATGTAGGTTGCCATTGGTGCGACGTAAAAGAAAGTTGGAATTCCGAATTGCATCCACCAACCCAAATAGATGTTATCGTTTCCAATGCCAAAAAATATGCTGATACCGTTGTAATAACGGGTGGAGAGCCGCTAACTTGGGATATGAGCTTACTTACTCGCAGGTTAAAAGAACAAAATCTTAAAGTACATATTGAGACTTCAGGTTGCTACCCCGTAACTGGAATCTGGGATTGGTTTTGTCTTTCTCCAAAGAAAAACAAACTTCCAGTGGACAGCGCTTACGAAATAGCAAACGAACTAAAAGTAATTATTTACAACAAACATGATTTTATTTTCGCTGAAGAACAAGCAGAAAAAGTGAACCCTAACGCAATACTTTTCTTACAACCAGAATGGAGTAAAAAAGAAGAAATGACACCACTTATTGTAGACTATGTAATGAACCATTCCAAATGGAGAGTTTCCTTACAAACCCATAAATATTTGAATATTCCTTAAATTATATAAATGAGAAAACTACTATTTATATTGATTTACTTTATGGCATTTAGTAATGTTAAAGCACAATCGGAGGAATCAATTCCAACTGTATCTGGGGATACCAAGTTATACAATTCAGCAGGAATAGAAGTGAAACCCGAATTTAAAGGAGGGTTGAATAAATTTTATGAATACATCTCCAAAAACTACCGAACTCCAGAAGTTCAGGGATTAAAAGGAAAATTATTAATCTCTTTTATTGTTGAAAAAGATGGATCTATTGCTGATATTAAGGTTCTTAAGGATATTGGTTATGGAACAGCCGAAGAAGCAATACGAATTTTGAAAAATTGTCCTAAATGGACCCCTGCAGAACAACAAGGCAAAAAGGTTCGTTGCGCCTTTATGCTGCCATTAAATATTCAATCTGCGTATTAAAAGTAAATTAATTTTGGGTAAAACTCAAAAAATTATATATTTATAAAAAATTTTAAAATAAAAAAATGAAAAAATTAATTGTAACATTCGGAATAGTATTAGTAAGTCAGTTTGGCTTTTCTCAAGCTTCCAAAACTAAGAAAGCTGCAACCCCAGTTATTACAACTTCAGCTCCTGAAGCAGCTCCTGAAGCTCCGATAGACGAAGCACTTAAAAAAGATGTATTAAAAGTAATTGAAAGAAGTGGCACTGGTGGGCAAATAGCAGGTGCGAAAAAGCAAATTCTTGCAATGATTCCTCAAGAAAAACAAGAAGCATTCTTAGTGGAATTTGATGCAATGGTCTCCAAAATATACGATGCTTCCGCAAAAATCTACATGGAAGAATACACTAAGGAAGATATTAAAGCCATGTCAGCTTTTTATGAAAGCCCTGTA
The DNA here is from genome assembly GCA_947457615.1 of Flavobacteriaceae bacterium. Taxonomy (GTDB): domain Bacteria; phylum Bacteroidota; class Bacteroidia; order Flavobacteriales; family Flavobacteriaceae; genus Flavobacterium. The sequence goes on along the minus strand of CANGWK010000032.1, from coordinate 10,307 downwards.
GGAAAGAAAATGGCCGAGAAAGCAGAGGTAATTGCTAGTAAATCTCAAGAGGCAATGGGTTCTGTTCAATCAGACGTTCAAGCTTTAGTTGCAAAATACATGCAATAGTAGTTGGATATAAAAAATAGGAAAAATCCCAAAAACATAGGTTTTTGGGATTTTTTTAATATAATCGTGCTAAATAATCAAAATGTTCCCCTTCTATAATTAGTTCGCATTCTAAACCATTAGCATGTGCTGCATTTTGCAAAGTAGTATAATCTAAATATAACCATGGGAAAGGCGCTTCTTTTTGATTTTTATAAGATATTGTAAAAATTAATTCGCCATAATAACCATCTGCAGGAATCCATTTAGAACCATCCTCGTCCTCATCAAACATATAAATAATATCCGAAGAGTCAATTAAAATTTGTCCATTTGGAGAAAGTAACCTTTTTAATTTTTGTAAATAGTTAGAGGTTTGGTCTAAAGTTCCAAAAATTCCGGTGCCATTCATTAATAATAATATGGTGTCAAACTTTTCTTTTTCCTCCAAATCTAAAATATTTTCAACTCGAGTAGTAGTCAATCCACGAAGTCTACAAGCCTTAATTGCATTTTCTGATATATCGATTGCCGTTACTTCCAATCCTTTTTCTTGTAAATACAAACTGTGGCTGCCAGCGCCGCAGCCTACGTCTAGAATTTTTCCTTTTGCTAGTTGTAAAGCTTTCTGTTCCAGTTTTGGCATTTCATTAAAGGAACGAAAAAGATAACTTACTTCCATAGCATCAGCATCCGAAATTGTAGTTTCTGTAATAATAGCTTTGGGAGAATTATTTGTTTGATAATCAAGAATAGCAGTTCCAAAAAGATCTTTCATAGAAAATAGTTTATGAGTATTTAGTTTAAAAGTTTAAATTTGTTGCTAGTGAAATTCAATTTATGTTAAAGCCAAATCTAAACGAACTCGGAAAACTTGCCAAAGATAAGCATATCGAAAACAAAAAGTATTTTGATAAGTTGAAAAAGAAAGCGCCTAAAAATTTAGATTATCTAATGCAAGATATTCACGATGCCGAATTTAAAAAAACCGATTGTTTAGATTGTGCTAATTGTTGTAAAACAACTGGGCCACTTTTTACTTTAGCTGATATTGAAAGAATTTCTAAATCTTTCAAGCAAAAGCCACAGCAATTTATCGATCAGTATTTACGAATAGATGAAGATCAGGATTATGTGTTGCAAAGTGTTCCGTGTACATTTCTGGAAGCGGATAATAAATGTTTTATTTATGATGTTCGTCCAAAGGCGTGCAGAGAATTCCCACACACCGACAGAAAAAAATTCCAACAAATAGCTGATTTAACGTTGAAAAATGTAGCAATTTGTCCTGCTGCTTTCAATATTGTTGAGAAAATGAAAGAGAAATTGCCTTTGTAGTTTATTAACTAGTGAAATTCGTTTTTAAATCATTCTCCAAGAAGTACCCCCGAAACATTCCAAGAACTAAAACTAGTTCCTTCATTTGCTCCTTGAGGAATTTTCACCTGAATAGTATGAGTACCTGATTTCAAATCTCCTAATTCTACGTAAATTGGATTCGTTGCAGTGCCAGGACACCAATTAGAACGGCTGTAATCGGAAGAAGATAATCCGTTAGGAAAATTTCCTGAGGCCGGGTTGTACAATCTATAGGAGCCACAATCTTCCCGCCAAGGTGTAAAATGAAAGACTTCCTTTTCATCTAAATAAATCGAATTTCTTTTAGGTACAAATTCATCACCATTCTCCCAACCGCCATGTCCTGAAGTTATATAACGAAGTCTCGCATTTTTCAAATCTTTATTTAATGTAAAAGTAACCACCAATCCTTTATCCGAATTGAACAAAGTACCATATTCTTGTCCGGCCATCTCCATAATATTGGTGGTATTAAACAATGGAATTACCTGTGATGGTTTTGCAATAACAACTTCTTCTTCGGGATGAATTGTTAAATTCACGTTCACACGATGTCCTCCTTTATCATAGTTTCCGATAAAAGTTCCAATGTAAACTTCTTGACCACTTAAAGAAGCTGTTAATTCGGAAATATCTTGACGGTAATTCACCCGATCTTCCCAAATTTTATCTTTTAATGTAATAGTATTGTATTGTTTAATTCCGAAAGGCGTAAAAAAACGCATTAGTTCTAAAAGAGGAGAATAGTTTTCTGTGGCAGCATTACCTTGGTAATACTTTCCGTTTCCATTTTCATAAATAGGAAGCGCTTTTACTCCGTTTTGCAATCCATCTAAAAAGGAGATTTTCTCTTGCATTGGGATAAGAAATACCGATCCCGTTCTGTCGTATGCATCGCCATTAGATTGTTCGGTAACATCTATAAAAATCTGACTTCCTTTTACAATTGCAGGAATCGAAATTTTTCTAAGAATAATTGTTCCATTCGCAAATCGCAGGATACTATCGTTGGATTTGGAGGTGTCCGAAAAATTAATTACTTCCTCCTTAAATACAGGAATAGTAGTAAATCGGCTTTTCCAAAGTTCGTCTTTGTAAGTCAATAAATCCAGAGCCTTTTCAGCTTTTATTTCTTCATTCGGAAATTGTTTTATTTTTTCAACCTTTGTTGCAGTAACAATAAAATTCCCATTGCGGTTGGTCTCTAGAACTAAACCTAAATTTTGTCCTAAAATAGATGGAGCTCCTTTAATAGATAATTCTGTGGTATACCATATTTCGATGGTGTTGGAGTTGATAATAGTTTTTGCTTTTTTACAGTTATATCCTAATATTTTCTTGGTTTCTAGAAGTAATTCAAAAGTTTGTTTCCCTATAGAAGTACTATCAATAGTAGCAATTGATTTGTTTTTGTTGAGTTTTGCCATTTGAATTACTGCATTATTTTTTCTATCGATAGAAGAAAATTCAAATGGATAAACTGCTTTATTTTCCAAAACAGATTTCGTTGTTAGGGTAGTTTTCAAAGCATTTGAAAAAATAATTATAGGATCTTGATTTTCAACTAATTTTCCATTAGAACTTTTTATGTAGGTAATTTTATAATTTAATTATCCGATTAGTGTATTAGTCAGCAAGCAAATTAAAATAACAATTATTTTTTTCATTTTTTTTCATTTTGGAATACAAATATAAGCGTTGAAAATTTAGTAATGAAAAATTGTATAATTCACTTCATTTATGTAACTTAGAGTGTAAGGTTCTAAAATATATGAAGGAAGATTTTATACATTATGTTTGGCAATATAAGAAGTACGACTTCTCTAATCTTAAAACTACCAATGGGGAGGATTTAACTATTGTAAATTCTGGGAATTATTTACAAAAAGAAGGTCCTGATTTTTTTAATGCACAATTAATTTTGGACACTCAAAAATGGGCAGGTAACATAGAAATTCACCTTAAATCATCCGATTGGTATTTGCACCAGCATGAAAAAGACGCCAATTATAACAACGTAATTCTTCATGTAGTTTGGGAACACGATGCGCCAATTTTCAGAAAAGACAATTCCGAAATCCCGGTTTTAGAATTAAGAAATTATATTTCTAAAGAAGAACTTCACAATTACCAGGAACTTTTTACTAAAAAATCGTGGTTATTTTGTGAAAATCATATTCAAGAAGTAGAATCTTTTGTGTTTTTAAATTGGCAAGAGCGCTTATTTTTGGAACGACTTGAACGAAAAGCGGCACCAATTCAAGAATTACTTAAAGAAACCGATAACGATTGGGAGGCAGTGTTGTTTTGCATGTTGGCCAAGAACTTCGGGTTGAATACCAATGGTGAAACGTTTTTAAAAATCGCAAAGTCTATCACTTTTTCACTTATTAGAAAAGAAGCTTTAGAGGTAATGTATCTAGAAGCGTTACTTTTCGGTCAAGCCGATATGATTCCTGATGGGGTAGAAGATACTTATCCAAAGGAACTGAAATCATGGTTCGATTACATAGCACTAAAATATAAATTAAAGAAACCAATTCTAGAACCTGTTCAGTTTTTTCAACACCGTCCAGATAATTTCCCTACCATTAGACTGGCACAATTGGCAATGCTGTATCATTTGCAACGGAATTTATTTTCAAAAATAATTGCAGCCAAAAATCTTCAAGAAATGTATACTATTTTCGAAATAGCTGTTAGTGATTATTGGAAATCACATTATAATTTTGATAAACCAAGTCCTAGAAAAGAAAAGTTCCTATCCAAAGCATTTATAGATTTAGTGGTCATCAATACAATTATTCCAATTCAATTTGCCTACGCCCAAAGTCAAGGAAAAGAAAATATAGAAGGCATAATCGATTTAATTTCTAATATTCCTGCAGAGAAAAACAACATAATAGAAAAGTTTAGTACTTTTGGTATTAAATCTAAAAATGCCTTCGAATCGCAGTCTTTATTGCAGCTCAAGAACGAATATTGCAATGCTCAAAAATGTTTGCAATGTGCCGTTGGCTTAGAACTATTAAAAAATAAAAAATGATAAAAAATATTCGTTGTTTTTTTGAAAAACATGGATTTCACGTATGTTCTCGCTTAGCGGATAAGTTAGGTATGCGTGCAACTAATGTCCGTTTGTTTTTCATTTATATTTCCTTTGTAACCATAGGTTTAGGATTTGGATTTTATTTAACCTTGGCTTTTTGGATAAAGTTAAAAGATTTGATTCGCTCTAAAAGAACCTCCGTATTTGATTTATAAATAGTGCAAACTCCTACCAATATAAAAAGCCTTTTTAGTTTTTCGAAAGACCAGCGAAATGGCATTCTCGTTTTGTTTTTTATGATAATTTCATTACAATTGGTTTATTGTTTTGCTGATTTTAATACGCCACACCAAGTCTCCGCAGAAGAACAGCAATGGATTTCCTTACAAAATAATTTAGATAAAAATAAAGAAGTAAATACAAAACAGGGGTATAAAGAGTATTCTTATAATCCTAATTTCATTTCCGATTTTAAAGCCTATAAGCTAGGAATGTCTCTTCCTGAAATTAATCGCTTGCATTTATTTAGACAACAAGGAAAATTTGCCAACTCTCCTAAAGAATTTCAAGCTGTGACCGGAATTTCCGATTCTTTGTTAGCAGTAATTGCACCTAATTTTAAATTTCCAGATTGGGTGAACAATCCTCATAAAAGTAGCTATTCAAAATCCAAATGGAAAGAATTTCCTAAAAAAGAAACCTTAAAGATCTTAGATATCAATCAAGCTACTAAAGAAGAATTAATGAAGGTTTATGGAATTGGGGATGCAATTTCCGATCGAATTTTGAAACAAAAAGAAATCTTAGGAGGATTCGTTTCTATGGATCAAATGACTGATGTTTGGGGGTTGACACCCGAAGTAATTGATGAATTGGATAAATATTTTATTGTAGAATCACTTCCAAAACTCAAAAAAATAAATATTAATAATGCCTCTATCAAAGAATTAGGCCAGTTTTATTATTTTAAATATCCGATTTCTAAAAGTATTGTAACCTATAGAAGTATGAACGGCGATTTAAAAATTGAGGATTTGTCAAATATTAAAGGTTTTCCTGTTGATAAATTAAAAATAATTGCCTTATATTTGGAATTCTAAAAAAATACTATAAAAAAGCCCCTATGAATTCCATTTATTTTACAGAAGAGCACGAATTATTCAGAAAAAGTTTAAAAGACTTTTTACAAAAAGAAGTAGCACCTCATATAGAAAAATGGGAAAAAACAGGTACAATTGAACGCTTCATTTGGAAGAAATTCGGCGAAATGGGCTTTTTCGGAATTGCTTACCCAGAATCGTATGGAGGAATGAATTTAGATTTATTCTATACCGTAGTTCTTCTTGAAGAACTTCAAAAAATTAAATCCTCTGGTTTTGCTGCAGCTATTTGGGCACATGCTTATTTGGCAATGACGCATTTAAATGCTGAAGGGGATGAACGAATTAAACAAGATTATCTAGCGCCAAGTATTTTGGGCGATAAAATAGGAGCATTATGTATTACAGAGCCTTTTGGCGGAAGTGATGTTGCTGGCATGCGAACAACAGCTGTAAAAGTTGGAAATAAATATGTAATTAATGGATCTAAAACCTTTATTACTAATGGTGTTTATGCCGATTATTATGTAGTTGCTGCCAAAACAAGTCCAGAACTTGGAAATAAAGGCATTAGTATTTTCTTGATGGATACTAATTTAAAAGGAATTTCGGCTACTAAGTTAGACAAGCTAGGTTGGAGAGCATCCGATACTGCAGAAATTGCATTTGATAATGTTGAAATTCCAGAAGAGAATTTAATGGGTGAAGAAGGAAAAGGTTTTCCTTATATAATGCAACATTTTGCTTCGGAGCGATTAATTATGGCCATAAATGCACATGCAAGAGCTGAATACGCTATAGATTATACGATAGATTATATGTCCCAACGAGAAGCATTTGGAACAAAAATCAATAAATTTCAGGCATTACGACATACTATGGTAGAACATGCTACCGATGTGGAGCATTGTAAAATATTTAATTATGCTGCAGCCGCCCGATTAGATAAAGGCGAATATGTAGTTAAAGAGGCTACAATGGCTAAATTAAAGTCTACCAAAGTTGCAGACGAAACCATTTACAGTTGTCTTCAAATGTTAGGTGGTTATGGTTATATGGAAGAATATCCTTTAGCACGATTATTAAGAGATAGCCGTTTAGGTCCAATTGGCGGAGGAACTTCCGAAATTTTGAAAGAGATTTTATCCAAAATGATAATTGACAAACAAGATTACAAGCCGGCTGTGAAATAATTTTATAATTTATAATTTTTAATTCATAATTAATTATTACTTTTGCACCCTTAACGAGAGGAGGTGTCTATATTATGTTAATTATACCAATTAAAGACGGAGAAAATATCGATAGAGCATTAAAGCGCTATAAAAGAAAATTTGATAAAACAGGAACTGTTCGTCAGTTACGTGCACGTCAAGCTTTCATTAAACCTTCTGTTACCAATAGAATGAAGTTCCAAAAAGCAGCTTACATTCAAAACATGAGAGACGGATTAGAAAGTTAGTAATTAATTTTCTTTAAAATATAATCGTTAGTAATTAAAGTTTTTTAACTTTGTTACTAACGATTTTTTGTTTTTAGTAAACTATTGAAAATTACTAAATTCAATTTGCCTTCTAGATTTATGAATAACTTAAAAGCATTTGAAGAGTATCTTCAACTCGAAAAAAATTACTCTCAACACACTGTTACTGCGTATGGAAATGATTTGCTTTTTTTTCAAGAGTTTTTAAAAAACAATTTTGACCAAGAATTATTAGAGGATGTAAATTACAGCATGATTAGAACCTGGATAGTTTCTTTGGTAGATGGAGGAATTTCTAATAGTTCGGTAAACAGAAAAATAGCTTCACTTAAAGCCTTCTATAAATTTTTACTTAAAACAAAACAAATAGAATCCAGTCCTTTACTAAAACATAAATCTTTAAAAACTCCAAAGAAATTACAGATTCCTTTTTCGGAAAATGAATTAGATAAGGTATTAAATGATTTGAAATTTCCAGATGGCTTTGAAGGAATTCGAGATAAATTAATTATAGACCTATTTTATACAACAGGAGTTCGAAGAACAGAATTAATACATCTTAGGATGCAAAACGTTGATTTGCAAAATGACACCTTAAAAGTATTAGGTAAAAGAAACAAAGAACGAATTCTGCCAATAGTGCCAGTAATAGCAAATCAGATTAAAGTTTATTTATCCGAACGAGTACAATTAGAATCAATTAAAGATTCAGACTATTTTTTCTTACTGTTAAAAGGAGTTAAATTAAATGATTCGTTTGTTTATAGATTAATAAATTACTACTTTAGTAATGTTTCCGAGAAGGTAAAAAAGAGTCCACATATTTTGCGCCACACTTTTGCAACACATCTTTTAAACAATGGAGCCGATTTAAATTCGGTAAAAGAATTATTAGGGCATGCCAGTTTAGCCTCTACCCAAGTCTATACGCACAGTAGTTTGTCTGAACTAAAAAAAATATACGAACACGCACATCCTAGAAATAAAAAATAAGAATAACCATTTAAAATTAAAATCATGAAAGTAAATGTAAATGCAGTAAATTTCGCGGCAGATAGAAAGTTGGTTGACTTTGCACAACTAAGAATGGATAAATTAGATAAGTATTATGATAAAATAGTTTCTGCCGACGTTTTTTTTAAAGTAGAAAAAACCAGTGACAAAGAAAATAAGATAGTAGAAGTAAAAATCAATGTTCCTGGAGATGAATTAGTAGCTAAAAAAAAATGTAAAACATTTGAAGCGGCATTAGAACTAGCTGCAGAATCTTTAGAAAGACAGTTGATAAAAAGAAAAGAAAAAGTAAGAATTTAAATTTAATAAAATTTTTCACAAAAAATATTTTGATTAAAAAATAAAATGTCTACATTTGCAGTCCGTTAGAAATAGCGGACTTTTTTTATTGCACATGCCAGCGTAGCTCAGTTGGCTAGAGCAGCTGATTTGTAATCAGCAGGTCGTGGGTTCGAGTCCCTCCGCCGGCTCAAAGCCAGCAAGGCAAAAGTAAAAAAAGTTGGGGAGATACTCAAGCGGCCAACGAGGGCAGACTGTAAATCTGCTGACTACGTCTTCGCAGGTTCGAATCCTGCTCTCCCCACAAAGCCAGATGGCGGGTTTAAGAAGTCAGTTTTTAAAGTTAGGTTGTTTTCTAACTTCTGAAATCTAATATCTGAGATCTATAAACTGCCGACTTAGCTCAGGGGTAGAGTGCTTCCTTGGTAAGGAAGAGGTCACGGGTTCAATTCCCGTAGTTGGCTCAAGATTGTAAAATTTGAACACTAATAAATATATAATAACTAAGATTAAAAATTAAGTAAAATGGCAAAAGAAACCTTTAACCGTTCGAAACCACACTTAAATATTGGTACGATCGGACACGTAGATCACGGTAAAACAACCTTAACAGCAGCAATTACTAAAGTATTGTCTGATGCAGGTTACTGTCAAGCAAAATCATTTGATCAAATTGATAATGCTCCAGAAGAAAAAGAAAGAGGTATTACTATTAATACATCGCACGTTGAGTACGAAACTGCTAACCGTCACTACGCACACGTTGACTGTCCTGGTCACGCGGATTACGTAAAAAACATGGTTACTGGTGCTGCTCAAATGGACGGTGCTATATTAGTAGTAGCTGCAACTGATGGACCAATGCCACAAACACGTGAGCACATCCTTTTAGGACGTCAAGTTGGAATTCCTCGTATCGTTGTATTCATGAACAAAGTGGATATGGTTGATGACGCTGAATTATTAGAATTAGTTGAAATGGAAATCAGAGATTTATTATCTTTCTACGAATATGATGGAGATAATGGTCCTGTAGTTCAAGGTTCGGCTTTAGGAGGATTGAATAACGATCCTGCTTGGGTACCAAAAATCATTGAATTAATGGCAGCTGTTGACAGTTGGATTGAAGAGCCAATTCGTGATACAGAAAAACCATTCTTGATGCCGGTTGAGGATGTATTTACAATTACTGGTCGTGGAACTGTTGCTACAGGTCGTATCGAAACAGGAGTTTGTAATACAGGTGATCCAGTAGAAATTATTGGTATGGGTGCTGAAAAATTAACTTCAACTATTACAGGTATCGAAATGTTCCGTCAAATCCTTGATAGAGGTGAGGCCGGAGATAATGCAGGTATCTTGTTAAGAGGTGTTGCTAAAGAAGATATCAAAAGAGGAATGGTTATCGTTAAGCCAGGATCTGTTAAACCACACGCTAAATTTAAAGCTGAGGTTTATATCTTGAAAAAAGAAGAAGGTGGTCGTCATACACCATTCCATAATAACTACCGTCCACAGTTTTACGTTCGAACAACTGACGTAACAGGAGTTATTACTTTACCTACAGGGGTAGAGATGGTTATGCCAGGAGATAACTTAACTATTGATGTTGCTTTATTAAGCCCAATCGCTATGAACGTAGGATTACGTTTTGCTATCCGTGAAGGTGGTAGAACAGTAGGTGCTGGTCAAGTAACTGAAATTGTAGAATAAATTTATTTTAAATAAAAATACAGCAGAGAGTCTTTTTAGACTTCTCTGCTGGTTTTTATAAATTATTTATTAGGATTATGCTACTATCTCAGTTACCTGACCAGCACCAACTGTTCTACCACCTTCACGGATAGCAAAACGAAGTCCAACATTCATTGCAATAGGGCTTAATAAAGCTACATTGATTGTTAAGTTGTCTCCTGGCATAACCATCTCTACTCCT
>CANGWK010000031.1 GCA_947457615.1 Flavobacteriaceae bacterium | reverse complement strand
GCTGCATTAACTTCGTTAGCATTATTTGCTGCTTATGTAACTTTTACAGGAATTGATGGTATCAATATCTTTAAAGCGCCAGTATTAGCAATGTTATTTGTGGGTGGTATGATTCCTGTAGTTTTCTCTGCATTAGCAATGAACTCTGTTGGAAAAGCGGCTATGGATATGGTGTATGAAGTACGTCGTCAGTTCAAAGAAATTCCGGGAATTATGGAAGGAACTGGGAAACCAGAATATGCTAAATGTGTAGATATTTCTACTAAAGCGGCTTTACGTGAAATGATGTTGCCAGGAGTAATGACAATTGGTTTTCCTATAGCAATTGTACTTTTAGGTAAATTAGTTTATGGAGATAATAATATGTTAATCGCTGAAATGTTAGGTGGATATATGGCCGGAGTTACAGTATCAGGTGTGCTTTGGGCAGTGTTCCAAAACAATGCAGGAGGTGCTTGGGATAATGCAAAAAAATCTTTTGAAGCTGGTGTAATGATTAATGGCGAAATGACATTTAAAGGTTCGGATGCTCACAAGGCTGCCGTAACTGGGGATACTGTTGGAGATCCATTTAAAGATACTTCAGGGCCATCAATGAATATCTTAATCAAATTAACATGTTTGATAGGTTTAGTAATCGCTCCAATATTAGGAAACGGTACTGCTCCAGAAGGAAAAGAAATGAAATGTGTTATTGAAATGTCTTCTAAATGTTCTGAAGATATGGGTAAATGTGACATGAGCAAATGTGCTAAAATGACTAAAGAACAATGTGCAGCAATGTGTGATAGCCTTAAATGTTCTCCAAATCAAAAAGAAATGTGTTTATCACATTACGATGCAAACGGAAAATTTGTAGCTCCTGCTGACAAAAAAGATTGTTGTGCTAAAAAAGAAGAAATGACTTCTTCAAAAGATGTTAGAGTAGAAATTACTAATACTAACGGAAAAGCTAAAGCAACAGTTACAACAACTGTTGGCGATAAATCTACTACTCAAACTTTTGAAGGTACAGAAGCTGAAGTAAAAGCCAAAGTGGAAGCAGTTAAGTAGTTAACTAATTTTATTTAAAAGATTAAATGCCTCACGAAAGTGAGGCATTTTTTTTGAAATAACTTTAAATTTTCGCCTAATTTGTTTCCTTCAAAAATCTGAATTCTAAATTACGCAATCGCCAATCTTTTATTATCTTTGCAAGCCTAAAAACTATTATATGCAACTTTCAGAACAAGAAATCATTAGAAGAGAGAAACTAGACGCTTTACGAGCTCTAGGAATCAACCCTTATCCAGCCAATTTATTTCCAGTTACTCATACTTCTAAGCAAGTAAAAGATAACTTTGAAGATGGGAAGAAGGTTATTCTTGCGGGAAGATTGATGAGTGTTCGCGACCAAGGCAAAGCTTGCTTTGCGGAATTGCAAGATAGTGAAGGAAGAATGCAGTTGTATCTTAATCGGGATGTAATGTGCCCGGAGGAAGATAAAACTACTTACACCCAAGTGTTTAAAAAGCTAACCGATTTAGGAGATTTTATAGGTATTGAAGGGGAGTTATTTACCACTCAAGTTGGTGCAAAATGTGTGCGTGTAGATGCCTACACTTTTTTAAGTAAAACTTTACGACCATTGCCGTTGCCTAAAACAGACGAAGACGGAAAGGTTCACGATGCATTTAATGATGCCGAATTGCGCTACAGAATGCGTTATGTAGATTTAGTTGTTAATCCGCAAGTAAAAGAAGTTTTTATTAAAAGAACTAAACTTTTCACAGCCATGCGAAATTATTTCAATGAAGCAGGCTATATGGAAGTGGAAACCCCAGTATTACAATCTATTGCGGGTGGAGCAGCAGCGCGACCATTTATTACCCATCACAATAGTTTGGATATTCCTTTGTATATGAGAATTGCCAATGAATTATATCTTAAACGATTAATAGTAGGAGGTTTTGATGGTGTTTTTGAGTTTTCTAAAAACTTTAGAAATGAAGGAATGGATCGAACCCACAATCCAGAATTTACTGCCATGGAAATTTATGTAGCTTATAAAGACTACAATTGGATGATGGAATTCACCGAAAATTTGTTAGATTATTGCGCAATGGAAGTTAATGGAACTACCGACGCAACATTTGGTGAACATAAAGTGAGTTTCAAAGCACCTTATACTAGAGTAACCATGACGGATGCCATAAAAAACTTTACGGGTTTTGATATTTCCGGAAAAAGTGAAGCGGAATTGTTTGACGCTGCAAGATCTATGGGGATTGAAGTAGATGAAACTATGGGTAAAGGGAAATTAATTGATGAAATATTTGGAGCCAAATGCGAAGGAAATTTTATTCAGCCAACTTTCATTACTGATTATCCAAAAGAAATGTCGCCTTTGTGTAAAGAACACCGTGATAACCCTGAATTGACAGAACGTTTTGAATTGATGGTATGTGGTAAAGAAATTGCCAATGCGTATTCGGAATTGAACGACCCGATAGACCAAAGAGAACGATTTGAATCGCAGTTAAAATTAGCCGAACGTGGCGATGATGAAGCAACACAATTTATTGATAATGATTTTTTAAGAGCTTTAGAGTACGGCATGCCACCAACTTCAGGGTTAGGTATTGGAATGGACCGATTGATAATGTTTTTAACTAATAATGCCTCCATTCAAGAAGTACTTTTCTTTCCACAAATGCGACCAGAGAAAAAGCAAGTTGATTTAACAGATGATGAAAAAGCAGTATTAGATCTTTTAAAAGCAGAAAATAACCAGCCTTTAGCACAATTAAAAGAGCGTTCTGCTCTAAGTGGCAAAAAATGGGATGCTGCTATGAAAGGTCTTGCCAAACATTCTTTAATTAAAGTAGTAGTTGATGGAGAACACAAAACAGTAGAGTTAAAATCATAATTTTTTGAATTTTATACTTTAAATAAAAAAAAACATTAAATTAGCATCTTAAATAACAAAATTAATAGAACATTATGAAAAAAATTATTGTAATAGCATCCTTATTTTTAGCATTTAGTTTTAATGCAAATGCTCAAGTAGCTACTAAAGTTAAAAATGTTAAGTCAGTAGAAATAACCCCTGAAAGCATTTCTAACGATATTGCCAATTTAACTAAAACGGTAACTATGGAGGAAAGTTTAAAGAAAGATATGAATACATTATTATACATGCGAATGGAAGCTATAAAAGAGGTTAAATCGGAAGATGAAAAAAGAGCAATTTTTGAAATGTATGGTAAAAAAATATTAGGAGGTTTTACTCCCGATCAAATGAATCAATTAAATTTAAACAAAGAGTTATTTTTGAAATTAACAAAATACTAATTGTTTTTTATAATAATATTAAAGAGGCCGCTATAGCGACCTCTTTTTTTAATACTATTTTAATACATTTCAAAATATTAAAATTTTGTTAAGGATTAAACCTTATTTAAAATTTTAAGTCAAATTCATAAACAAATATTAAATAAATAAAAATGAAAAAATTATTAGTAGCAGCATTATTAGTTGTTGGGATGACAACTTTTGCACAAGAACAAGTTAAGGAACAAAAAGCACCAATGACTACCGAACAAAAGGTAGAATCTCAGGTAAAAAAAATGACCAAAGAATTAAATCTTAATGATAAACAAGTACAAGAGATTAAAACAATAGTTGCTAAAGAAGTTGCAATGAAAGCTGCAGCTAAAGCTGATATGGAAGCTAGAAAAGCATCTGGTGTTAAGCTTCCGAAAGAAGAAGTGAAAGCTCGTAAAGCAAAATCACAAGATGATGAGATTGCTATGGATGCTAACATGAAAAAAATTCTTAATGCAGACCAATATGCTAAATGGGCTCAAAAACAGCAAGAAAGAAAAGAAAAAATGGAAGCAAAAAGAGCAGAAAAACTTAAAGGTGATTCTGAAGAAAAATAGTTAATTTAAGTCCTAAAAAAAACAGTTGTAAAATTTTACAACTGTTTTTTTTATGGGAAAAAGGGGCTGTTATAAGTTATACTTCAAGCTAAATATTATATATCTGGGTTGAACAATATATTGAGAACTTGATATAGTAAACTGGTTGAAACTATTGTCGTTTAAAGATGTAGTATTTAACAAATTGGTAGCCGAAATTTTGTATTCCAATTTACTATCTTTCTTTTGATAATTTAAACTTGCATTCAAGAATTGGTAATTATTATCAATGGTATTATCATTATTGAAATAATGAAAATATTGGTAATCAGTAACAAAAGCAAATCCATCTAAGAAATAATAATCTAGAGTAATTGAAGGTGTATTTGTAAAATAACGAGCGTGATTATAATCATTAATGGTTGTAGTATATCCAAGCTCAATATTTGGTAAGTTTTTAAACATCGTTGAAGTTTTTATGGAATAGTTTTGAGTGAAACTTTCTGAGATTGCCTCTACATTATTTTGAAAATTATTGAATTTAGACCAGTTTACATTCACACTAACAGAGGCTTTATAATTTTTCAAGAAGGATCTTCCATAACTTCCCATTCCGGTTGCCGTTTCGTTAGGAAAGTTAGAATTAAAAGGGCTAGACATTTGGTTTGCCCCAACAAAATTTGCATTTGTTTTAACAGCTTCTGTAGTTCTAGTATACGAAGCATTTGCAAAAATATTCTCAAAATTAAACATATTGTATTTAAAATATCTTAGCGAATGTATTTGGGAAGTTGCATTTTCTAATTCTCTATTTCCCTTGTACAAACTACTATATCCATTTAATATATAACCTTGTACCAATTGAGAAATATCTGTAAAAATATTGTTCAGCGAATAATTATAGGTTAATGTTTCAGCTTTTTTTATTTGATATAACATATAGAAATCGGGCAGTAGTTTTGTAAAATTTCTAGTTACATCAGTTGCCAATTGTTGGTTCTTCATGCTGTACAAATGCCCGCTAAATCCCGGAGTTAAAGTTATTTTTCCTAATAACATTTTGTAATGCATCCCAATAAAAGAATCATTGAAGTTGTAAGTCACTTGGTTGGTATTGGTAACATCATTCAGGTCGTTTCGAACACCCGAATCTAATAGTTGAAAAATCGATGAATTAAAGTTTTGATACGAATAGGTGTCTCCTAAAGTGACATTAAAATTGGTTTTAGGAGTAACCATATAATAATAATCCAATTTAGAATCCAACTTATTAGTTTTTACAAAGCGCGATTGATTTAAATCATTTCTGTTTTGAGAAAGGTCATAACCAATTAATGATGAAAAAGGAGGACGATTTAAATTTGCATTATAAAAAGGATCTTCCTCTTGATACAAATGTTGAATTTCTATATCGAATACACTTTTTTCTTTTAATGTATAGTATATGCTAAAGTTTTGGTTAACTGAAGTAGGATTTTGTTTTTTATAGCTGCTAATATTTTCCGAAATAACATTAGAATTCAAAGCCGTTTCTCTATCAACTAATGAACTTTCCATTTGACTAGATTTCTTCATTAAAACGTCATAATCAAATTGAAAATTAGTATTTGGTTTATAGGAAGAACTTAGTTTTAACAAGCCATAATTGGTTTGCTGAACTGGAGTTTCTTTCGATTTAATTTGAGTTTGAGATGCTAAAATAGTAGATTGTGAATTGGTTTCAATTTGCGTTTTAGAATACGAAATAACACCAAAACCGCTTAGAGTCCAAGTTTTAGTCGGGCTGTAAGAAAAGTTAGTGGCGCCAAATTTAGTTTCAATTTCTTTAGCTCTATTATTTCGAAGTGCAGAAATTCCTAAATCATTGGATGCAACGTTGAACGAACTTCCTCCTTTCTTCATCATACCTCTAAAACCTCCAGTCATTTTAAAATAATCTTGAATTGTTAAAGGTAAGTCGCCAATATTATTGAAGTTACTTATCACATTTAAACTATATTTCGGATTGTAATAAAATGCTTTTGGGTTAACTATATAGCGATCTAGTTTATTATTGCTACTATTGCTTCCGGTGCCACCACCTGCAGTCATATCACCAAACCAAAAATTCTTTTTTCCCGATTTTAGTTTGATGTTCATTGCAACATTTTCTTCATTATTTTCTAGGCCTTTCAATTGCCCGATTTCATTGTAGTTACGTAATACCTGGATTTTATCAATTGCATCGGCAGGAATATTTTTCACACCTAATTTAGTGTCACCATCAAAAAAATCTTTGCCTTCTACCATTAATTTAGAAACTTTTTTACCCTCAACTTGAACTTCCCCATCCGAATTTACTTCAACACCTGGAAGTTTCCTCAACACATCTTCTAGTTTCTTTTCTGTCCCCGATTTAAAAGAATCGGCATTATAAACAATGGTATCTCCTTTTATAGAAACCGGCATTTCTCTTACAATTTCTACATCATTAAGTTCAATACCGCCTGCACTCATAGAAATATTTTGAATAATATTTTCTTCTTTAGTAGTAACATTAATTTCTTTATTCTGCATACCTATGTAGGTAAGCTTTATTATGTAAGAAGTGTTTTTCTTTAAATTCAATGCAAATTTTCCTTTACTATTTGTAATTGCATAGGCATCCATTGATTTACTTGCACCATTTACCGCCATTATATTTGCCATTTCTAATGGGAGGCTTCCGCCATCTGAAACAACACCTTCAAAGCGAATATTTTGAGCAAAGGATAAGGAAGAAATTAATAGTAGTAAAAGAAAAGTAATTTTTTTCATTTTTGAGTATTTGTATGTTTTAGATTGCACAATGTTGGACACTGCCAATTGGAAAAAGTTTAAATAAGCTGAATGTAAAAAAGAAAGAACCTCTTTTAAATTAAGAGATTCTTCCTTTTATCTTTATTTAAACTATCCTCCAAATCGCATTCCTCTTCCTTGGCCACCATGCCCCCCTTGGCCTTGGTTCATTTGACGGAACTCTTCCATTTTTTTAGTAATGGTTTCGTCGTATTCTTTTTGAGAAATTGCTTTTCCGTTTGTAGGTGCTTTAATTTCTACTTTATCCTTTGGGTTCAAAATAACCTTAGAACATAAAATAATTGTTTTGCCATCGTTTACTTCTAAAATTAATCCAGGTAAGCCCCAATATCCTTCTGGACCTTGGTTTACAGGTATTTCAGGAGTGTACCAAGCTGTAATTGTGATTTCTTTTGGTAATTCAATTTCATCCATAAAGTTGGTTTTCTTTTCTTTCACTACTGTTCTAGTAGAATCTGAGTTGATTTCTGCCTTTTTTTCTTCAACTTTTTTTTCCTCTTCTCTTTTTGGGCGGAAATTTCTAAAATCAGTCTTGCTAGCAGGAATAACCGTTGTAGCTTTGTAGCAATTATAACCACCTATTTGACGGGTTTCACTTTCCATAACCCAATTATAAATTTTTAAAGAATCTTTAATTAAAAACTCTTTACCCATAAATTCCTTGTCTACGGTATAGTTTTTATCTTTCACATTTTTGTAATAACTTCCGCCGCCACCCATAAAAGAAGACATCATTCGCATACCACCACCATTTTGTCCCGGCGCATCTAGTTTTTCTTCTTCCTTATAAATAGAGGTTTGTTTATCAAAATTTAGGATAAAAGTTTTTTCAAACATTTTTTTCATTCGTTCCTCAATACCTTTTTGCATTTCAGGAGTCATTTCTTTATTTCCTTCAAAACGCTTTTTAAAATCGGCAGTACTGGTTTTGGATTCATAAACAGCCATTCCTTGAAAATTTTTCTGTCCATAAATTGTAATGAAAGTAAGAAAAAATGCAATAGGTAAAAATATTTTTTTCATGTTTAGGATTTTTTATTTTTCAGCAACAAATATGACGATTGAATATTTGATTTGTTACTAAAAATTTGTTAAATATTTTCTCAAAGCTATTGGATAATTCCGATAGTTTGATGTAAATTAGCCTCATTATGAAAAAACTAGTATTTTTATTTTTATTTTTGGCTTCGGCTATAGTTACTAGTCAAAGTATAAAAATTGTTCCGGTTCGCATTGATTCGGTTGAAATAAACGCCGATAAATTTATTGGCACAGATGGGTTTAAGAATTATTATTATTCTAAAAATAATGTACTGTTTAAAAAAAATGCAGAAGCAGTTTTGCAATACCAAGAACTTTCTTTAGGCACCATCACTAAAGTCGACATTCAAAATCCACTTAAAATCATACTTTTCTATGAACAATTTAATACTGTAGTAATTCTAGACAAGCAACTTAACGAAGTGCAACGGATTGAATTTTCAAAATTAGAGAACTCTACAGTTGCATCTGCCATAGGAATAGCTGGCCAAAATAAATTATGGGTTTTTAATTCCTTAAAACAACAGCTTGGCTTGTATGATTTAGTTACTGCACAGTACAAAGAAATTGGATCTAATATTAGAGATGTTTTTAATTATTACCAAACTAATTATAATTATTTTCAATGGATTTCTAAAAATAAACAATGGTATGCATGCGACTTATATGGTAAAATTCATACAATTGCAAAAGTAAACTCTTTTGAAGAGTGTCAAATAATAGATGAAAATAAATTACTGTTTTTAAAAGACAATACCTTATTTTTAAGAGATTACGCAGATGAAAAACAATATGAAATTAAAATTGTTGAGAAATCCTTGCGAAAATTTTATTACAAAGACCAAATTTTATCTATTTTTACCAACCAAGGAATTACAAATTATAAATTAACCTTACCATAATGCATATAGCTGTAGCAGGAAATATTGGAGCCGGAAAAACAACCTTAACACGACTTTTAGCCAAACATTTTAAATGGGATCCGCATTTTGAAGACGTAGTAGACAATCCCTATTTAGATGATTTTTACCACCAAATGGAGCGTTGGTCTTTCAACTTACAAATTTATTTTCTTAACAGTCGCTTCCGTCAGGTATTACAAATTCGCGAAAGCGGTAAAAAAATCATTCAAGATAGAACTATTTATGAAGACGCACATATCTTTGCGCCAAACCTTCATGCAATGGGTTTAATGACCAACCGAGATTTCGAAAACTATAAATCTCTTTTCGAATTAATGGAAAGTTTGGTCAAAGCTCCCGATTTATTAATCTATTTACGAAGCTCCATACCAAATCTTGTTGGACAAATTCACAAACGCGGTCGCGATTATGAAAACACAATATCCATAGATTATCTTAGTCGATTAAACGAGCGTTACGAGGCATGGGTTACCACTTATGACAAAGGGAAGTTACTAATTATTGATGTGGACAACATTGATTTTTTAAACAATCCTGAAGATCTAGGAAATATCATTAATCGTATTGATGCCGAAATTAACGGATTGTTTTAACAGGAGCGAATCGTTAGGTTTTTATCAATAATTTAAATTCCCGCATTTCGTTCCAATCTGTCCTTGCAATCTTGCAAAGCAATATCACAATTCCAGGATTTCCTCTTCATTCGGGGCTAATTAATAAAAATTTAGTTTTTTTGTTTAAAATTCTTAAAACTAAATAGTTTTCAAACTACATTTATAGTGCGACTACTACCAAAAAAATGAATAAACAAATACATCTTCAGGATTTAGGCAACAAGGACTTCAAAGCCACTTGGGATTTCCAAGAGGCCTTATTTAAAGAAATTGTAGCTATTAAAATTCAAAATAGGAGAGAGGAAACCCAACTTCCAACACCCAACTATTTTCTTTTTGTTGATCATCCTCATGTATATACCTTAGGGAAAAGTGGCGATTTTTCTAATTTATTATTAACCGAAAAACAACTTGAAGCAAAAGGTGCTACCTTTTACAAAATAAACAGAGGCGGAGATATAACCTATCATGGACCCGGACAAATTGTAGGATATCCTATTTTAGATCTTGAAAATTTTTTTACCGACATTCATAAATATTTACGCTTTCTAGAAGAAGTTGTTATTTTAACTCTATCCGAATATAATATAATTGGAGAACGAAGCGAAGGCGAAACCGGAGTTTGGTTAGGTATTGGCACTCCATTTGAAAGAAAAATATGTGCCATGGGAGTTCGAGCATCTCGCTGGGTAACAATGCACGGTTTTGCACTTAACGTAAATGCCGACCTTGGTTATTTTGACAATATTATTCCATGTGGTATAAAAGGAAAAGCAGTAACCTCCTTAAATGTGGAACTCGGGGTGGAAAAAGTAAACGAACAAGAAGTAAAAGAAAAAATAACCAAACATTTCTCTCAAATTTTTGAATGTACTTTTGTAAAGTAATCACTGAATACTAGTCACTGAATCTGCTCATTGTTCTCTACTCCTTAAGCAATCTAAACGTCATCCTATGATATTTAGTTGTTCCATATTTCTTAATCGCCTCGCGATGTTCTTTAGTTGGGTAACCCTTATTTTGTTTCCAGTTATACATTGGGAACTCCTCATGAATTTTATTCATATATTCATCTCTATATGTTTTAGCCAAAACCGATGCAGCGGCAATACTCATATATTTAGAATCACCTTTAATTATAGTACTATATGGAATTTCATTTATGGGTTTAAAACGATTTCCATCCACTATTATGTATAATGGAGTAGGATCTAATTTTATTATGCTCTCTTGCATGGCTTGAATAGAAGCATTTAAGATGTTAATTTCATCAATAATTAATGGTTCTAAATGAGTAACCGAAAAGGATATTGCAAGATCTTCGATTATAGGTCTTAATTTTTCTCTTGTTTTTTCTGATAATTGTTTAGAGTCATTAAGTAAATCTAAATTAAAATTCTCAGGAAGTAACACCGCGGCTGCTGTAACAGGCCCTGCTAGACAGCCCCTGCCTGCTTCATCGGTACCACATTCAAATTCAAATTCTGAAAATCTTAATTTTAACATAATGTATTTTTATTGAAAAGTAAAAATTTTAAATGCAATCTTTCAAGCTTTAAGGTAGCTACAAATGTCTTACAAACACAAATTTAGTAAACCATTTAAATTTTAACATAAAAAAAATATAATATTAAGAAGTTTTATTTGTTTAATTAAGAAATTATTAAGAAGTTTGCGGAATAACTAACTCAAATAAAATTAATATGAGATCGAAGTTCAAATGGATTTTTACGCTATTAGTAGCGTTATCAATGCAGTTTTCGTTTGCACAAGACAAGACTGTAACCGGTACAATTACCGACGGTAAATTACCTTTGCCTAATGCTAATGTTGTAATAAAAGGATCAACAAAAGGTGTTTCGGCAGATATGGATGGAAAATTTTCCATCAAAGCAAAACCAGGAGATGTTTTGGTAGTATCCTATTCTGGATATGAAAAAAAATCTGTAACAGTTGGTTCTGCTAGCAATTACAATGTTTCTTTAACCGCAACTTCTAAAGTACTAGTAGATGTTATAGTTTCTGGTGCTGTTGGTATCAAGAAGAAAAAAGATGCTGTTACCTCTTCGCAACAACAAATTTCTGGTAAAGATGTTGGTTTAGCTCAAAATCCGAATGCAGTTCAAGCTCTAGCCGGAAAAATTTCAGGTTTACAAGTTAATACTTTAGCCTCGGGTGTAAATAGTCCTACAAGAATTGTTATTAGAGGATCAAGAACTATTACAGGTAATTCTCAAGCTTTAGTTGTTATTGATAATGCTATCTCTACAGCTGATATGTTGACTCAGATTCCATCGGAAATGATAGAGTCAATAAATGTAATTAAGGGTGCTCAAGGTGCTGCTTTGTATGGAGATCAAGGTTCTAATGGTGTTATTCTTGTTGCAACTAAGAGAGGGTCTTCAAGTAGTAAACCACAAATTAATATTACCTCTTCAACGGATTTTTCATCAGTTTTGTTTGTTCCAGAAGCCCAATCTAAATATGGTCAAGGATGGACTCCGTCTGCAGGGGAAGCTTTTGACGATGGTTCAGGAATACATGATGCTTACACGCCAGTTGAAAATGGTTCTTGGGGACCTGCTTTTAATGATCCAAGATATATAAATGCAGTTTTACCTGTTGGTTTACCTCAGGCAGATGGCAATTTTATTCTAAGCCCTTACAAACCAATTAAAGATAATATTAAAAAATTCTTTAAAACTGGTGTCACAATGCAAAATGGTTTTAACTACAATTCTGGTAACGAAGATGGTTATGCTATGATCGCTTACAACAGATTAAATAATGATTTTGTTGTTAGAGATGACAAGTCTATTAAGAATACATTTATTTTTAAAGCTGGAAAGAAATTAGGTAAATTCTCTATAGATGGGGTTGCAACTTATGTTAATCAAATTACTTCCGAAACAGATTCAGATTTGTATGATGATTTATTACAAACTGCAAATACAGTCCCTGTTGAAAAATTTACAAGCGATAGTAATTTTCACCACTGGACCGTTTGGGCTACTTCTCCAAACTGGAAAATTAAAAATTCAAGGTATGACGATCAAAATTCCAATTTTAATGGTAATCTAGCCCTTGGTTATAAATTTAATAATAACATTTCTGTTAGAAATACTGCAAATGTTAGATTAATGAATAATCTTCACGAATACCATAATAATGGTTTAGATAGTTATTCTTATACTTATGATTTATCTTCTACGCCTTACACAATTGAAGGTAATAGTATTTTCAATTACACTCTTTTGAATAATGCTGCGCCTATAATTTCGTCATATTTTACACAAAGCAATATTACACAAGCTTATTACAATGACTTAATTTTTAACTTTGATTATGAGTTAACAAAAAAAATAGGATTGAAATTTAATCTTGGTAATAACATACAAGATTCTTACAGTAGAACTATCACTGCTGGAGGTACAGGAATTAATAAACCTGGGATTTACAACGTAAATAATTTACTTAATCCAGGTGATATATCTTTTTCAGGAAATGTTGGAGATACTCCAGGAGAATTTTACAACTCTAGCTTAAAGTTAAGCAATGCTTGGGCTAGAACAAGAAAAGTGGCTGGTTTTGCTAACTTTGATTTGAATTATGAAGATTATTTATTCTTAAATGCAACAGCACGTGTAGAAAAATCTTCTACCATCAAATCTAGTCAGTTCTATCCAAGTGTTGGTTTCTCTTTTATTCCTACAAAAGCAATTGAATCACTTAAAGACAAGAGTGCTATTAATTACTTAAAGTTATTTGGAAGTTATGTTGTTACAGGTAATGCAACATCTGTTTCCGCATACAGAACATTTGGTGGATCAGGTGTTTTAGGTACTGGCTACCCATTCGGAACTTTATCTTCATTTGTCTATCCGACAAGCTCAGGTTCTGGGCAGGTAGATCCAAATATTAAGCCAGAGTTTGTTTACACTCAAGAAGTTGGTTTCAACTCTTTATTTTTCAATAGCAGAGTTGGTATAGATGCTTCTTTTTATGTTAATGACACCAAAGATTTAATAAATTCATCTACGACATCTACTGCTTCAGGGATTTCAAGTTTTTTATCAAATGTTGGTTCATTGAGAAATAAAGGGATGGAGATTGATTTATCTTTAATACCTGTTAAAACTCAAAGTTTTAAATGGGATATAAAAGCTAGTTATACTTCTTACGATACTAAAGTTTTATCTTTAGCTGATGGTGCACAAGAAGTTGCAATGCAGAATTTTTCAACTAGAGGTTTAGGTATTTATGCAGTTGTTGGAGAAAGTTTTCCTATGATAAAAGGAACAACTTACAATAGAGATAGTGAAGGAAGAGTTATTGTTGATGCTGCCGGAATTCCTACTAATTCATCAGCTTTAACAAATATTGCAAAAGTTAATCCAGATTATATCTTAGGTTTTACAAATACTTTGGAATATAAAGGAATTAGATTTTCAGCAGTATTAGATTATAGAACCGGGAATAGTATTTATTCTGACACTAAACGTTTAACAACTTTTGCAGGTACAGATCAATGGACTGCTGATGTTGATAGACAAGGTGGATGGGTTTGGCCAAATTCTATTAATGCTAATGGAACTGCCAATACATCTGTAATTACATATCCTGCAATGGTTACTTATTTCACTAATGGTAACCTTCCAAGAGTTGCAGAGCAATTTATTATTGATGGTACTGCATTAAAATTGAGAGAGTTATCATTAGGATATACTTTCCCAAGTTCAATTGCTAAAAATTTAGGTTTTAGATCAATTTCTTTTGCATTAAATGCAAGAAATCCTTTCATATTATTAGCTAAAGATAATAGAATGTATACTGATCCAGAGGCATCTAATACTTCAGGTAATGCACAAGGATTTTCACCTACGGGACAATATCCAACAGTTAAAACATATGGTTTTAATTTAAATGTTAATTTTTAATTTTTTTATCATGAAAAAAATATTTGTAAATATTAGTTCTTTTTTAGTATTGTTCCTTGCTGCATCATGTAGTGATTACACGGATATCAATCAAAATCCTAATGATGTTTTATACAGCAACTTAAATCCTGACGAATTACTTTCTGCTGCACAATCAAATGTATATAGAACCCAAGCAGCTAGTATGAATCAATATGGAAACATATTAACTAATGCCTGGTCTGGTAATTCAAATTTATACGGTGCTGGTGTTTTCGGTACTCCAGAGTATACACTAAATTTCACGAGCACATTTTTAAATAATGTTTGGGATAACCTTTATCTTGGCGTTAATAATTTTCAAAAGATTATTGACAATAAAAATAATCAAGATAACTCTTGGAATAATTATATTGCTGTTTCTAAAATATGCAAAGCTCATTACATGCAATATATTGTGGATTTATATGGCGATTGTCCTTACACAAATGCTTTTAATGGGCCAGTAAATGTTACTCCTAAATATGACAATGATGAGGACATTTACAAAAGCTTGATTTTGGACTTGGAAAATGCATATACTATGCTTGATTCTCCAAATGCTAATGCAGTTCCGATAGATCCTGCTAAAGATATTATGTTGGCAGGTGATATTGATAAATGGAAAAAATTTGCAGCAACAATTGAACTTAGAATGTTGTTAAGAATGTCAAATACAACTGGTGCGAATGCAGATTTTAGAAATACACATTTAAATGGTTTTTTATCTGACAAACAATTTGTTGACGAAACGGTTGCAATAAATCCTGGTTATAATGCAGCTACTACTACTGCGATAAATCCTTACTATTTTAATTTCATTACATCTACACCAACTAAACTGGGACCTTCTGGGCATGTTTATAAATGTTTATACAATGATTGGACAGGATCTTCTTCTTCAGAAGTTATAGCTGGTTCAGGTGTTTATTATCCAAATGTTAACGATCCAAGAAATGCACGTTTGTTCAGAAATGGAACTGGCGCGTCTAAGGTATGTGCTGTCACTCAAGGTATTGTTGGTGGTTGCGATGTTTATCCATCTACACTTACAGCTGTTAATAAGCCTCTCGGAAATCTTGGTTATGGGCCAGCTAATCCTTATTTGGCTATTTCTGGTGCGGCTACTGGTTATGCTGCTTCAAACGGTACTATAATGACTTTGTCAGAAAGTGAATTTTTACAAGCAGAAGCAAATTTAAGAGGGTATTTAGGTGGAAGTTATGCTACTGCTAAAGTGCATTTTGATAATGGAATTACAGATTCTTTTAAATTTTTATTAGGTCCTAATACAGCTAATATAAATACAACTATTAGTACTTACATTACTAACATTTCTCCAAAAGTTAATTTTGGTATGGGATCTTCTAATACGTTTAACCAAAACCTTTGCGCTATTATGTACCAAAAATGGGTTTCTTTAATTGGTATACATGGAATGGAATCATATATTGAATATACTAGAACTGGATATCCTTATACACCTCTTTCTTTAAGTACTACAAGAAATAGTAAACCATTAAGATTGATTTATCCTGCATCTGAATATTCTAATAATTCAGCGAATGCAATTAATATTTCATCTGATGAAGTATTTAGCGTAAATTCATTCACTCCTTTTTGGAAACTTTAAAATAAAATTATTTTTAAAGACCGCCTTTATGGCGGTCTTTTTTTTACCTACTATTTTATGATTTTCTTAATAAACATTTCCTTATTTTTGTTGCTTTAATTCTATATGCGACTCTTATATATTTTATTTTTTTTTCTTATTTCTTTTTTTTCCTTTTCTCAAGATAAAGGAAATCAAGCCGCTACAACAAGTTTAGTCAAAACTCCTGAACAACGAGCTAAAGAACTAGCCCAAAAAGCTCCAATTACTTCCTATAAAATTATCTC
Source organism: Flavobacteriaceae bacterium (assembly GCA_947457615.1). Taxonomy (GTDB): domain Bacteria; phylum Bacteroidota; class Bacteroidia; order Flavobacteriales; family Flavobacteriaceae; genus Flavobacterium. The sequence continues at coordinate 6,741 of CANGWK010000031.1, read as the reverse complement.
TATTCAACGCGATACTATCATCTTAGATACTACTCTTTCCATAAAAAAAGAATACGATTACAATTATCTAAAGAAAGATATGTTCGGCACAATGCCTTTTCCAAATGAAGGTCAAACCTACACTACTCTTAATTTTGGTTTAAATAAGTTTTCACCTTTTCCAGAATTTGGTTTTAAAGCAAAACATAGTAATTATCTGGAAGTTGAGGATATAAAATACTATTCAGTTGCAACTCCATTAACCGAACTTTATTTTAAAACTGTTATGGAACAAGGGCAAAGTGTAGATGCTTTAATCACTCTTAATACTGCTAAAAATTTAAATTTTTCTATTGCTTTTAGAGGTTTACGTTCCCTTGGTAAATACATCAACCAGTTATCTAGTAATGGCAACTTCCGTTTTACAGCAAGTTATTTCACCCTAAACAAAAGATATGCTTTCAATTTTCATTACACGGGACAAGATCTATTAAATGATGAAAATGGCGGTCTTACCCAACCTGAATATTTTGAAGATAACGACCCGCTTTATACTAATAGGCCACGTCTACAAGTCTATCTTACGGATGCTAAATCCTTTTTAAAAGGGAAAAGATACTTTATTGACCAAACTTTTCGAATTAATGCGAAGGACAATAAAAATAATCTTTACTTAGCGAACCAATTAAATTATGAAACTAAATTTTTCGAATTTAATCAGGTTACATTAAATTCAACCATAGGAACTCTTGGAGCTTCTTTTAATAGGTTTGGATTAGCGTCAACTAATGCTAATATTAACGATCAAACATCTTACGATAAATTTTATAATAAACTAGGAGTTGTTTACGAAAACAAAACTCTTGGAAAATTCCAGTTTTTTATTGAAAATTTTATTTATAAATATAGTAATGGCTCCGAAAAAACTATTGGCTCTAATTTCTTCCCAAGTCAAATCCAAGCAGTTGTTACTACTGTTGGCGGGCAATACGATTACCGAAAAAATAATATACACGGTACAGTAATAGTATCTAATTCAGTTTCCACTCAGCCCCTTCGTAATCTTGATGCAAGTTTAACTTATACTATTAACCCAAAAAACAATATCTCTTTTCAATACCAAAATATTAGTAAATTACCCAATAACAATTATATTTTAACCCAGAGTTCTTACAACAATTATAACTGGCACCACAGTTTCAAAAACGAAAAAATAAATAATTTAACTGTAAATGCAACAACCCAATGGGGAAATGCTTCCCTGCAATTGACCAATCTAGATGACCATTTATATTTTCAAGACACGATTAATCAAGCCAATTTACAGTTGGTTACTCCCCACCAATACTCTAGATCCATAAATTATTTTTCGCTTAAATTTGCGCGAGAATTCAAGTATAAGAAATGGGCTTTAGACAACACATTTCTATTCCAACAAGTTTCTCAAAAAGACACAATTCTTAACGTTCCAAAATTAACCTTACGAAATACAATCTATTTTTCTGATTATGTATTTAAAAGGGCTATGTTTTTACAAACCGGAATAACAATTAATTATTTTACAAAATATTACGCCGACGACTACAATCCAATCTTAGGAGAATTTTTTGTTCAAAAAGAAAAACAAATTGGTAATTTTCCAATGTTAGATTTCTTTGTCAATGCACGTGTTAAACAAACCCGAATTTATCTTAAAGCAGAACATTTTAACTCCGCCATGACCGGTAACAAGTTTTACTCGGCTCCCAACCTGCCGTACCATGATTTTTTGGTTCGCTTTGGTTTAGTATGGAATTTCTTCCAATAATTTTTCTTTGAAACGTAAACTTTAGTCATTTTAGTACATGCATTTCCTGCTGTCTGTTCTATCTTTTTCTTTAACAAGAAAAAGGATGCCACTTCCATCAGGGTTAAGCGGCAGGCTATTAGAATGAAATCAGTAGTTTGCCAGACTATTTATTTATCAATATCTTTGTCCTAACAAACAAACAAAAATGAATTATTCTGAAAATATATTAGGTACTATTGGAAATACACCTTTAGTTAAATTAAACAAAGTGGTTGAAGGGATCGATGCTTTAGTACTTGCAAAAGTGGAAACCTTTAATCCTGGAAACTCTACCAAAGACCGCATGGCTCTAAAAATGGTCGAGGATGCCGAAGCAGACGGACGCTTAAAACCCGGAGGAACAATTATTGAAGGAACTTCTGGTAATACCGGCATGGGATTGGCACTTGCGGCTATAGTAAAAGGATATAAATGTGTCTTCGTAATTACCGATAAACAATCCAAAGAAAAAATGGATATTCTTCGTGCTGTTGGAGCAAAAGTTATTGTTTGCCCTACTGATGTTGAACCTACAGATCCACGTTCGTATTATTCAGTTTCCAAAAGATTAGGAACTGAAATTCCCAATTCTTGGTATGTAAATCAATATGATAATCCTAGTAATGCACTAGCGCACTACCAGCAAACTGGTCCAGAAATTTGGGAACAAACTGATGGAAAAGTCACCCATTTTGTAGTGGGTGTAGGAACTGGAGGAACAATCTCTGGAATTGGTAAATATTTAAAAGAAAAAAATCCAAAAATTAAAATTTGGGGAATAGATACCTATGGATCGGTTTTTAAAAAATACCATGAAACTGGAATTTTTGATGAAAACGAAATCTACCCTTACATTACAGAAGGAATTGGTGAAGACATCCTTCCAGAAAATGTAGATTTTTCCATAATTGATGGTTTTTCTAAAGTTACCGATAAAGATGCTGCGGTTTATACACGAAAAATTGCTTTAGAAGAAGGAATATTTGTAGGAAACTCTGCTGGTTCATGCGTCAAAGGTCTGCACCAATTAAAAGAACATTTCACTAAAGACGATGTGGTAGTGGTCTTATTTCACGATTCAGGGAGTCGTTACGTAGGTAAAATGTTCAATGACGATTGGATGCGTGAAAGAGGATTTCTAGACGAAGAAATAACCAAAGCCGAGGATGTAATTAAAGACCATCTAGAAAAACCATTAGTAATTGTGAGAACTGAAGAGTTGGTATCGCATGCCATTGAACGTATGCGTAAATACAAAATCTCACAAATTCCTGTAATTGATATTACAGGATTTGTTGGTTCGGTAGATGAATCGGACCTATTTCAAAGTTATGTTTCTGATAAAAATGTAGCTGACAAACCTATTAGAGAAATAATGGGAAAACCATACCCAATTGTAAAAAATGGCACTCCAATTGAAGAAGTTTCTAAATTGTTCACTAAAGATAACCAAGCGGTTCTAGTAGATTTAGAAAATGGAAAACACCACATCATCACCAAATATGATATTATTGGTTCCATAAAATAACACTTAAACCTACAATGCAAATTGTAGGTTTTTTTATGAGCCATATTTAAAATCTTTTTAATTCGTATAATCTGTGGCGAAATTCAAAAAAACGTTTTATAAATCTAATATATCAAATACTTCTTTCGCATTTCTTTAAAATCCTTCAGACCTTTTTCCCAATATTTTCTAATTTCAATTTCCGAAATACCATTTTCAATTTGTTGTTGCAGTTTTTTGGTTCCCGCCAATTTGATAAAGAAATCGTTAAAGAATTTTGATTTATCTGAAGTAGAATTGTAAGCTTTAATAAGCCATTTTAATTCCAATTGATTCACTTTTGCAATTGAAGTTAAATCTTCACCATAACATGTTTGGTCTTTGTAAACGGGTTCTTTTGCACCAAAATTCGGAATCGGCGTAAAACTAAAATCACTTTTAGGCAAAAAAGGAGAGCCGTAAATTTGAAACTGTTTCTCGGTTCCGCGACCTACACTTACGTTCGTTCCTTCAAACAAACACAAACTTGGGTATAAATTTACAGCTTGTTCATTTGGTAAATTAGGCGATGGTTTTACGGGTAAATTATAATGCATTTCTCGTTTATAATTCAAGCAAGGAATCACTTTCAAGTCGCATTGAACGCCATCTTTCAACCATTTTTCGCCATTAATCATTTGGGCATATTCTCCAATAGTCATTCCGTGCAACAACGGAATAGGATGCATGCCAACAAAACTAATATATTCTTTTTCCAAAATTGGGCCATCTACAATAGCCCCATTCGGGTTAGGCCTGTCTAATACAATTAGTGGTATATTATTTTCCGCACAAGCTTCCATAATATAGTGTAAAGAGGATATATATGTGTAAAATCGTGCGCCAACATCCTGCAAGTCAAAAACCATAATGTCAATTCCTTCCAATTGTTCTGACTTTGGTTTTTTATTATTTCCGTAAAGCGAAATAATAGGCAATCCAGTTTTGGTATCCTTTCCATCCACCACATGTTCACCAGCATCTGCGGTTCCCCTGAATCCATGCTCTGGAGCAAATATTTTTTGAACATTGATATTTCGACTAATTAAATTATCAACTATAGATGTTATTTTTTCAGTTAATTTGGTTTTTGTTTTTTGTCTTGGATCCTGAACATAAATAGTCTCTAATATCTGACTTGTTATTATTCCTGATTGATTAGTCACAATTCCAATTTTCTTATCTCTAAACAATGGCAAATAAGCATTATAATTTTCAGCGCCGGTTATAATTTTTTTTTGCAATATTTTTTTTTTCAATCCTCTTTCCGCACTTTTTGCTACTTCGTCTCCCTCTCCTTTGGAGAGGGTCGGGGTGAGGTTTTTTGTGTTTTCATCTTTAATATTTTTTAATCCTCCCGCATTCTTTTCCGCTTCGTCTCCCTCTTCTTTGGAGAGGGTTGGGGAGAGGATTTTTGCGTTTTCATCATTTACATTTTTTTGTTTCTCATTGTTTGTCACTTCGTCTCCCTCTTCTTTGGAGAGGGTTGGGGAGAGGATTTTTGCGTTTTCATCATTTACATTTTTTTGTTTCTCATTGTTTGTCACTTCGTCTCCCTCTTCTTTGGAGAGGGTCTGGGTGAGGTTTTTTACAATCCCATCATTAATATTTCCTACTTGTTTAGCATTCCTTCCCTCTTCATCTCCCTCTCCTTTGGAGAAAGCCGGGGTGAGGTTTTTTGAATTCCCACAAGAAGCCAAAACAAACAATAACCCAACTACCACCAAGCAACTTTTAATTATGTATTTCATGAAATTATTTTTTAATCTGTAAAAATCTCTTTAATATGCGGCCAAAAACTTTATGTATATTTGTAGCAAATACATAATATTTGAACCTAGAACATTTCATAGCCAAACGACTCATTACTGCTAAAGACCATAAAAGTAGTATATCTGCACCAATTATAAAAATTGCTATATCGGCAATTGCATTGGGAATGATTATGATGATTGTTTCTATTGCAACAGGAATAGGTTTACAGCAAAAGATACGTCAAAAAGTTGCAGCTTTCAGCGGACATATCATTATTAGCAATTTCAACGGAAACGAATCTGATGTTAGCACCGAGCCAATTTCTATCCATCAAAAGTTTTACCCAAAATTCAAAAACATACAAGGAATAAGTCATATCCAAACCGTTGCCACCAAAGTAGGAATTATTAGAACTTCAACTGCCTTCGAAGCAATTGTTTATAAAGGAGTTGGCATAGATTTCAATTGGGATAACATTAATGAGTATCTAATTTCAGGTACTATTCCTAATTTAAAGGAACAACTAAACAATGAAATTGTAATTTCTCAATACCTTGCAAATCGTCTAAACCTAAAACTCGGAGATAATTTTAATTCTTTCTTTATGAAAAAAGACGGAAACGGCATGCCCAACAGCCGTCGTTTTAAAATTGTCGGAATCTATAATTCTGGCCTTCAAGAATTCGATGCTTCCTATATTATTGGTGATATCCGACACATCCAAAAAATGAATAAATGGAATACCGATCAAGTCGGTTCCTTCGAAGTTTTCATTGACGACTTCACCCAAATAAAACAAAAAGGAGAAGAAGTTTACAACGAAACCTCTTCCATCCTCAACACCCAAACCATAGAAGAAAAATTTTCTTACATTTTCGATTGGCTTAAACTCTTTGATTTCAACATTCTAGTTATCCTAATAATAATGATTATTGTTTCCACCATCAATATGGTAGTAGCATTATTAGTATTAATTCTAGAAAGAACCCAAATGATCGGAATCCTAAAATCTATGGGTGCCAACAACTGGACCATCCGAAAAATATTTCTCTACAATGCTTTTTACCTAATCGTACGTGGTCTATTTTGGGGAAATTTCATCGGTATCGGCTTTTTAGTAGTCCAAAAATACTTTGGTATCATAAAATTACCACCCGAAAACTATTACGTAACCGTCGCTCCAGTCGACATAAATCTGATTTACATACTTGCATTAAACATAGGCACCGTAGCCATCTGTTTGGTAGTGTTACTAATTCCATCCTACATAATCACCAAGATATCTCCTTCCAAAACAATCCGTTTCGATTAATTCAGTAGCGAAACATTTTGCATTTCAGCAAATGCAATTCCTGCTTTTCGTTTCAATCTGTCCTTGCGATTCACGAAGTAATCTCATGATAAAGCAACAATTATCGCAAAGCCAGGATTTCCATTACAAATAAAATTCATCGAACTCCGCTAAAAAATAATAGCAAAGTGAGATTATCAGGGCTATATTCCCAACATTTAGAAAGAATTCTATTTTTCAAAACATATTTTTCAATAATAAAGACCAAATTATTAATGTCCTAATACCTTCTCCTTTGCTATTTTACTTCGCCAGTTCTCGTTCCCCTCTCCTTTGGAGAGG
>CANGWK010000030.1 GCA_947457615.1 Flavobacteriaceae bacterium | reverse complement strand
GCTTTATGGATTTGGTTGTCGCGACCACGGTATTTTCCATCTATATCTTGGGCAATATTTGGCTGTACCATCGTGTGGTAAAGAGCGGTGTAAAAAATAGTTTCTTTATTTTTATCGGCTTCGGTAATTTGAATTTTAGATAATTGTTTATCCCAAATTTGTTCCGCTTCTTTTTTAACTCGTTCAAAATTCCAATCTTTAATTTCAGAACTGTTTAATTTTGCTCCTTCATAACTTGTGGGTGAAAGAGTAACTTTTACTAGGATTTTTTCGCCTTTTTTTACTTGTTTAGTGAAATAGGCAGCTACTTCGGTACCATTAAATAATTTATTACTTTGTGTTTGATTTCCATTTCCAAAAACTTTCATAGGAACATTAAATTCTATTCGTGCATATACTTGTTGGTTTTTCGCCCAAGCTTCACTTCTTCTGAAAACTTCAATAGTTTTATTATCTATGATTCTAATTTCACCATAAAGCAATTTATCTCTATGATTTAAATTTAAAACAATATTGGCATCGCCATCTTGATTAAAAGTATATTCGTGAAAACCTACTCGCGTAGAAGTAGTTAATCGAACAGTGATGTTGTTTTTATTTAATTTAACGGAGTAAAATCCGGCAGTTGCCTTTTCATTTTGATGTGAAAAAGTTGAAGAGTAATAATTAGAATTTAATATTTTTCCTTTCCCCATTGTTGGCATTAGCATTATATCGCCAAAATCGGAGCAACCAGTGCCATTTAAATGGGTATGTGAAAATCCGTAAATAGTAGTGTCGTCATAATGGTAACCTGAACAACCATCCCAACTGCCATCAATTCGAGTATCTGGAGAAAGTTGCACCATTCCAAAAGGTACCGTTGCACCCGGATAAGTATGTCCGTGACCGCCAGTTCCAATCATTGGGTTAACTAATTGGTGGGACTTTTGGCCAAAAGAGTTTATCGAAAGTAAAATAACTAATACGCAAAATACTTTTTTCATTGGATTATTTTAATTCAAAGATAAAAAAAACGCATCCAAGTTAATGAATGCGTTATTATATAATTTAATATAAAAGTATTATTTAAGGCTTGCTGATAAATATTCTCTGTTCATTCGAGCAATATTTTCTAATGAAATTCCTTTAGGGCATTCTACTTCGCATGCACCAGTATTGGTACAATTACCAAAACCTTCTTCGTCCATCTGGCGCACCATATTTAATACGCGGTTAGTAGCTTCTACTTTACCTTGAGGTAATAATGCATATTGAGATACTTTAGCACCAACAAACAACATAGCCGAACCATTTTTACAAGAAGCAACACAAGCGCCACAGCCAATGCAAGCGGCTGCCATGAAAGCTTTATCTGCATCGTCTTTAGGAACTGGAGTTGCATTTGCATCAATAGTTTTACCAGAGGTATTTACGGATACAAATCCACCTGCTTGCTGGATTCTATCAAAAGCACTTCTGTCAACAACTAAATCTTTGACTACAGGAAAAGCGGTACTTCTCCATGGTTCTACAAAAATAGTATCGCCATCGCTAAACATTCTCATGTGTAATTGACAAGTTGTAATTCCGGTATCCGGTCCGTGAGCGCGACCGTTTATGTATAGAGAACACATTCCACAAATTCCTTCACGACAATCGTGGTCAAATGCAATAGGTTCTATTTTATCGTTAATTAATTGTTCGTTTAATTGGTCTAACATTTCCAAAAATGAACTTGCCGTAGAAACGTTATCTAATTTATAAGTCTCTAAATTTCCTTTGGCTTTGGAGTTTTTCTGACGCCAAATTTTAAGGGTAATATTGATGTTTTTTGCTGCACTCATTTTATTCTATTTCTTTAATTAAATTATCAATTTGAAATTCTAATTCGTCTAAATATTTTGTAATAACTTCCCAAACGATTGAATAATCAACTCCTGTATAATCATGAATCATTCGGTTTCTAAAATCTTTTATTTCTTTCCATTTAATTTGGGGGTTAATAAATTTGAAATCAGGTTCAATATTTGAACAAGCTTCACCAATTATAGTAAAATTTCTTACAACTGCATCAATGGTTCTATCATCATTCAAAAAATCATCGAAAGAGTAATCTTTTGTGTATTTTTTAATTTTTTGACAACATTCTAAAATATCATCTAAAAGTAAATCAAGGTCTCGTTTAGACATATATTAAACTATTTTCAATTCGAGCAAAAAACTTTGGTTTCATACTCCGTTTTGTTAATACATCCGTTTTAATACCAAGATAATCTTCAATTTCATTAGCCATTGTTATAAATTCTATTCCAATTTTTCCATTCAACTCAATCATAACATCCACGTCGCTGTCTTCCGTTTGCTCATTTCTGGCATACGATCCAAATAAAGCGATTGCTGCAACAGGATATTTCTGCTGAAGTATTGGCTTTAGTTCGGTTAGCTTTGTTTTAATGTATTGTTGCGTTTTCATAAAATGTTTTAGAACTCTGACAAAACCTATTTTAGTAAAAAAATTATAAATAATTAATACAATTTTTAAACTACTACTTGTAATTTCTAGCTGCAATTTTGATAAACTCGTATTTCAATTCTTCTTTATGAAGTTCTTCTTTGCTAATGTCGTTGCCTTTGTATTCCCATGCGCTAACAAATGAGAAATTTTCATCATCACGAAGTGTTTCCCCCTCAGAATCTTGGTACTCTTCACGGAAGTGACCACCACAAGATTCGTTACGTTGCAAAGCATCCATTGCCATTAATTGTCCTAAATCAATAAAATCGGCAACACGAAGTGCTTTTTCTAATTGTGGATTGAACTCATCTGCGCTACCTGGAACATTAACTTCTTTGTAGAATTCTTCTTTAAGCGCTGCAATTTCTGCAATAGCTTCTTTTAAGCCTGCTTCATTTCTGCCCATTCCAACTTTATTCCACATAATTAATCCCAAACGTTTGTGAAAGTGATCCACAGATTTAGACCCATTATTATTTAAGAACGTATCGATTGTATTTTTAACTCTATTTTCTGCATCGGAAAATTCTTGCGTTTCTGTCGAAATTTTTCCAGTTCGGATCTCATCTGCTAAATAATTAGAAATCGTATAAGGCAATACAAAATAACCATCGGCCAAACCTTGCATTAATGCAGAAGCACCAAGACGGTTAGCGCCATGATCAGAGAAATTTGCTTCACCTGCCACGAAACAACCCGGAATAGAAGACTGTAAATTGTAATCTACCCAAACACCACCCATGGTGTAGTGTACAGCAGGATAGATTTTCATTGGAGTTTCATACGGATTTTCATCTGTAATTTTTTGATACATAGTAAACAGGTTACCATATTTTTCTTTAAGCCATTGTTTTCCTAAAGCAGTAATTTCATCTGCTGACGGATTGTGATTTCCTTTTGCGTAAGCAGCTTGTTTTCCTTTATTTTGAATTTCAGTAGAGAAATCTAAGTAAACTCCTTCGTTGGTGTCGTTAGCCTCAATTCCGTGACCTGCATCACAAACTTCTTTAGCAGCTCTAGAAGATATATCTCTTGGAGCTAAATTTCCGAAAGACGGGTATTTTCTTTCTAAATAATAATCTCTATCTTCTTCTGAAATTTGTGAAGGTTTCATTTTTCCTGCACGAATTGCTTCCGCATCTTCTTTTTTCTTTGGTACCCAAATACGGCCTGAATTACGCAAAGATTCCGACATTAAAGTCAGTTTCGCTTGATTGGTTCCGTGGACTGGAATACAAGTTGGGTGAATTTGAACGAAACAAGGATTTGCAAAAAAAGCGCCTTGCTTGTGTATTTTCCAACCTGCAGTTACGTTACTTCCCATTGCATTTGTTGATAGAAAATATACGTTTCCATAACCGCCTGAAGCAATTACAACTGCATGAGCAGAATGTCTTTCTAATTCTCCTGTAACTAAGTTACGTGCTATAATTCCGCGGGCTTTTCCATCTACTTTAACTAAATCCAACATTTCGTGGCGACTGAACATTTGTACACGTCCTAGCCCAATTTGTCTTGATAAAGCAGAGTAAGCTCCTAATAATAACTGTTGACCTGTTTGTCCAGCAGCATAAAAAGTACGTTGTACTTGTGTGCCTCCAAACGAACGATTGTCCAGCAATCCGCCGTAATCGCGAGCAAAAGGGACTCCTTGAGCCACACATTGATCAATGATGTTTCCAGAAACTTCTGCTAAACGGTGAACGTTAGCTTCACGAGCTCTGTAATCACCGCCTTTAATTGTGTCGTAAAACAAACGGAAAACACTATCCCCGTCATTTTGATAATTTTTGGCTGCATTGATGCCTCCCTGTGCTGCAATAGAGTGTGCACGACGTGGGGAATCTTGAAAACAAAATGCTTTAACATTGTATCCCATTTCTCCTAGAGAAGCTGCTGCCGAAGCACCAGCTAAACCAGTTCCTACTACAATAATATCAATCTTTGGTCTATTGTTAGGAGCAACTAATTTTAAATGGTCTTTATAATCTGTCCATTTATCTGAAATAGGACCTTCTGGTATTTTTGAATCTAATATCATTGTACTGTACTATTAATTATTGAAAAAATGATGGAATAAAGCAATGAATATAAATCCGAAAGGAACTACAATTGCAAAAGTATATCCAAGTTTTTGAATACTTTTAGAATATTTATTATTAAATCCTACTGATTGAAAAGAAGAATTAAAACCATGCCACAAGTGTAATGAAAGCAATAAAAAAGCTAAACAATACAAACCAGTACGGATTGGATTTTCAAATTTTTCTACCAATTCACCATAGTATCTTGTTGGTTCTACAGAATTCACATCAACATATTTATACATGATTTCATGAAACCAAAAATCGTACATGTGTAATCCTAAAAACGCTAATACAACAAGCCCTGAAATAATCATATTTCTAGAAGCCCAAGAAGCGTTGGCTGCACCATTGTATTTTGCATAAGCAATTGGTCTTGCTTTATTGTTTTTTACTTCTAAAACCATTCCCATGACAAAATGGAAAATAACTCCCGCAACAAGAATTGGTTGCATTACAAATTGAACTAAAGGATTGTATCCCATAAAATGAGAAGATGAATTGAATACTTCTTCGCTAAAAACGGAGGTTAAATTTATAGAAAAATGAAGTGTTAAAAAGGTAATCAAAAAGAGCCCCGAAAGTGCCATTGCGACTTTCTTTGCAATGGAAGAACTCAAAAATGTAGATTTTGCCATAGTTGTATTAATTTAAAAATAAAAATCGTACAAAAATACAGCAATTTCAAATATAGTACAACCTTTTCGCAATAATTTATAATGAGTTTAAAGTGCGTTTAACAGTTGTTCAAACATTAGGGTGTTTAATTTATAGAAATTAAAGTTATAGGTAAACAAAACTAGTTCCCATAAGAAGGGGCTAACCCTCTTAATCCCATATCTACAACTGTTTCTCCTGCAGCGGGTTCGTATTTCCCATCATTGTTTAAGTCAATCCACTCAAAACTATTATTGGTGGAAAGTGAAACAGTTAACACAATATTCTTTTTTTCGAAGCCTGTAATAGCCAATGGCGTTGCAAATTTACCGGTAACAACACAAGAACCGGCCGGAATTGGAGAAGTTGCCGCAATTGGGTTCGGGACTGTGGTAGCATTTGCTGGCGCTTGCCCTGAAGTAGAATACGGAAAATCGTTTAAAGTAAATGCCCAATATCCTTGTGCTCTATTTTCATCTACTTGAAAAAATGCATTTCCAATAGAATGGGAGCTAATATAGGTATTAAAACCTACAAAACTAGCTAAGGTTCCTAGGTAATCTTGTCCTGAATGTCTTACACTTATTTGATAATTTTGATAGGATAATGAAACGCGTAACCATTGATAATTGCCAGAAGCTATTTTTTTTAATGGGATTTCTATAAAGGTTTCTCCTTCGGCAACAATTTTAGATTGGCTAAAATCTATAGCTTTAGTACCGCCAAGAGTAGTCTCCGGAGCATGATATAAAATAGTTCCTGCCCCTAATTGGGTAGTTGCATCGGGAGCTAATTCTACATAATGAGAAGAAATCGTATTAAATGTTGGAGATTGGGCTCCATGACCAGCAGCAAGGTCCGTTGGTAGTCCAAAGTTATTCAATCGTTCTTGCGTTGGATCGAATTTAAATTTTACAATCAACATTGGTTCTATTGGCTTGTCATCTATATCTTCACATGAAAATATTGAGAAACTAACTCCTAATACAATAGCAAATAAAAGTAATTTTTTCATAAAGTCAGAATTACAGAATTTCTTCTTTTGCACTTATTTTTTTTATGCATTACCATATTAATTTGACGAATTTAATAGGTTTTTGTTACATCTTCATCTATAACGATAATAAAGTTAGCTTTATTGTAATTTTCAGTTTCTAATTTAGTTAAATCTTTTTGCTCTACTGAAGATATTGTTACTATTTTAATGTTTGGATGGTAGGTTTTCAAGTACCAACTAATAGCTTCAAAATTATCCGAATGGTAACTTCCGTTGAAGTGAATAAAGGTTGTTCCGTCTTTTAAGTTTTTATTAATAAAGTAAGCCATCGTTGCATCTTTACTGGCTTGGGCTTTGGGCATGTTAGGGCTTGTATGTTCTCCCATCATTTTCAACATCTCCTCATAACCCGGCAAAGTTGCGTCATATGGGATGGGTAGCGGAGCAATCCAAGTTTTTTCTTCATCGGTTAATTTTTCTAATGCCTCAAAGCCATTTTTGGAAACCAAAGAAGCAAATCTCCTAGGAATATTGGTAGCTATAAACTGCAATTTATTTTCTTTAGCAAAATCTACCAAGGGTTTGTAATCGGTATTGTAGTTTGGCCAAAGTCGGGCGGTGGAATCTAATTTCTTTTGATTAATAGCGCCATTTAGATACTGGTTTACTTGTTTTTGATTGTCTGCCTCCAGCATTTCGGCACCAAGAACCAAAGTTTTATTTTCGGCCAAGTCTTTGGTTAATTCCAATTCCAACCAATGTGAAATAGCATTGTTGTGAAATTCTCCAAAAAGCACTACTTGTGTTTCTTCTGCAGCCTTTAATAATTTTTTATAGGAAACTTTCTTTCCGTTTTTATCAAAAAGTTGGTAGGCTTTTTTATCTTGAGCAAAAGTAACTGTTGTAAAGAAAACTAAAAGAAGCAGAAATTTTTTCATTGAATTTGATCTATTGTATAATGGGTTTGATTTTGCAGTGCTGGCAATTTTCTCCAATTTAAAGCTTTTGAAATTATATAATAATTATTGAATTTGAGTTTAAAAATACTATCTTTTTTTACATAATCATAATTAACGCAGCTATTATTTTTTTGGTAATCTTGAAGTAACAATTGCTTTTTTATGGTATCAATTTCAAAATGATAATCGGTCATTTCATTGTTTTTGCCTTGAAAAATTATATAATTATTTCTATGAATAAATATTTTCAGTATTGGAAAATCAGAAGTTTTTAAAGTATCCGATGTAACTATGAATTGATTTACTTGATAAGCACCATGCAAAAAAGGACGAGATTGCAAGTCGTCATTAAAATTTTGAGATTTTAAATAGGGGAATAAAACTTGAAGAAATAGTAAACCAACTACAATAAATTTTGTCCAAATTTTTAAAAAAGGATTGTTTACAATAGATTGTTTGTGTAACATTAATTGTTCTTTCCTTTGGAAAACTAAAAAATTAATTAGCTTTTTTAAATTTGGGTAAACCGAAAATAAAGTAGCTAACAGCAGGAAAACCGAAAATGTTTTCACCGAAATATCAAATCCAAAATTGATTAAAATAATATTTACAAAAACACCAATCGAAAATAGCAAACCTACAATTCGGGTTCTTTTAATAAGTAATAATATTGCCGTGAAAACTTCAATAATTCCCATAGAAATAGAATAAAAATGGGAAGTTCCAAGTGTACTCCAATATAAAATATCTTTAGATAAATTTCCAAATGAAGTATACAAAACATTAGGTTCCGGCAGATAAAATTGCGTTTTAAAGACTTTATCAAAACCGTAATTTAAAAGAACAAATGCAATATAATAGCAAGAAATAACTCGAGAAATAAAAATAATTTTATTGGTTTTTATTTTCAAAAAATTCAATAGTAATACGATTACTATGGCCAATAAAAACAATAGTGCCAAAAGTAAGTTCAAACCAATAGTATCCGAAGAGAAATCTATTACTTGCAATGCTTTTTGGAAAAAATGTGTTTGAATAATTGCAATTGATTTCGAAAAAATAATCTTTGTAAGTTCAAATTGCCAATCTTTTCCGTTTAACGTTAACGGTAAAAATAGAAATCCAAAAACAAAAAACAAGGCTAGAACTTTCCCAACAAAACTTTTCATTAATTGGAAAATGAAGTTTTATAGGTTGCCGTTTTCCAAGTGAAATAAACAACAATAGTTGAAAGTAGTACAAGGTATAAAATCAAAAAAGGTTTCGTTGTAAAATCCGGATTGGAATTGGTGTTCAAAATTGTTCCTGATTTTTTCTTACGCTGTTTTTGAGATTTATTGTCAAATCCTATAAATATAACTTTTTCAATATCGTTTTTAAAATAAAATTCTTGTTTCAAGACATTTTTTATACTGTCTAGAGAATGTTTTCTAGAAAACAATGGGTGATTAAAAACGGTATCGGTTCCTTTTTTCCAGAAGTTGCCTAATGATTTGTCTTCGATATTTCTGTTATATCTATTTTCAATTTTACAAAATTCGCTTGTTATCATTACCGCCCTATCTTTAGAAATGTAGATCACAGTATCTAGTTGTGCATTTTTAATTTCTCTATAAGGTATATCGCCAAGATTGGAATCTCCTATGTCAAATAAGTTATCTTCTATAGCTAATCTGAAATTTTCATTAGTTCCGCTATGGCTTTTATGAGAAATTAGTTTTGTTTGCGATAAAGAAATCAGCGAAAACAAACCGCAAAAAAAGAGTGACAAATTTCTCATTTTTATAATTTTATTTGTTAAAGATAAAAAAACACTAAAACAATTCACTTTTTTATAGAGTATTTAACAACTATTAACATTTATCTTTCTAAATTTGAACTTATAAATTTTTTAAAATGAAATACCATCAAATAAGCCGCGATTTGTTCATTAAAAATAGAGCAAAATTCACGGCACAAATGAAACCTAATAGTGTTGCAGTTTTCAATTCTAATGATATTTATCCGGTTTCTGCCGACAGTACTTTACCGTTTGCACAACATCGCGATATCTTTTATTTATCGGGAGTTGATCAAGAGGAAAGTATTTTATTGTTGTTTCCAGATGCGCCTTATGATAATTTGAAGGAAATTCTTTTCTTAAAAGAAACCAACGAGCATATAGCTGTTTGGGAAGGTGAGAAGCTAAACAAAGACCGTGCTTATGAAGTTTCGGGAGTGAAAACTGTGATTTGGTTGCAAGATTTTCATAAGACTTTAAAAGAAGTAATGACCTATGCGGACACTATTTATATAAATACTAACGAACATTACAGAGCTACTATTGAAACTGAAACTCGTGAAGCCCGTTTTATTAAATGGTGGAAAGAAAATTATCCAGCGCATAAGGTGGAAAAATCAAATCCTATTTTGCAACGCATTCGTTCTGTAAAAGAAATTGAAGAGTTGAATTTAATTCAACAAGCGTGTGATATTACAGAAAAAGGATACCGAAGAATTTTAGGTTTTGTAAAACCTAACGTAATGGAATATGAAATTGAAGCAGAGTTTGCGCACGAATTTATAAGAAATAGATCTAAAGGATTTGCTTATACACCAATAATTGCTTCTGGAAATAACGCTAATGTATTGCACTACATTGAAAATAACCAACAATGTCATGCAGGCGATTTGATTTTGTTGGATGTTGGTGCTGAATATGCAAATTACTCAAGTGATATGACCAGAATGGTGCCGGTATCTGGACGTTTTAGCGACAGACAGAAAGAAGTATACAATGCAGTTTTAAGAGTGAAAAATGAAGCTGCCAAAATGTTGGTTCCTGGAACTTTTTGGAAACAATACCATGTTGAGGTAGGTAAGATCATGACTTCGGAACTTTTAGGTTTAGGATTAATTGACAAAGCCGATGTGCAAAATGAAAACCCAGATTGGCCAGCTTATAAAAAATATTTTATGCATGGAACTTCACATCACATGGGGCTTGACACCCATGATTATGGATTATTATACGAACCTATGCAAGCCAATATGGTTTTCACGGTAGAACCAGGTATTTACATTCCTGAAGAAGGCTTCGGAATTCGTATTGAAGACGATATGGTTATTCAAGAAAAAGGGGAGGCCTTCAATTTAATGCGAAATATTCCGATTGAAGTGGAGGAGATAGAGAGCTTGATGAATAGTTAAACATTGAAGAAAGATATTAGAATTTAGATAATAGACGGTTTACTTATGTGAGCCGTTTTTTTTAAAATTGACTTGATATAAGTATTTCTTTGAAGATTTATCCATAATGATAAGGGTGTAATATAATAATTTATGAATATGCTGTTAAAAATCTATTTTTGCAACAATGAAATTTCTCCAATACAAGAACATTAAAATTTCTTACACCGACCAAGGAAAAGGTTCGGCAATAGTTCTTTTGCACGGTTTTTTAGAAAATAAAAACATGTGGGAAGCCTTTTTACCTGAGTTTTCTAAAAAAAATCGAGTGATTACTATTGATTTACTAGGCCATGGTAGCACAGAATGTTTGGGTTATGTTCATTCTATGGAAGACCAATCGGATACGGTTCATGCGGTGCTACAGGAATTAAAAATTCGGAAAGTAGTTTTAGTAGGTCATTCCATGGGGGGTTATATTTCTTTGGCTTTTGCCGAATTATATCCAGATTTCATGAAAGGGTTAGTACTCTTAAATTCAACTTCGCTATCGGATAGTATCGAACGCAAAAAAAATAGAGATCGTGCAATAGCTGCTGTAAAACAAAATTATATAGCTTTTGTAAAAATGAGTATTGGAAATTTGTTTAGTGAAGATAATCGTGAACGTTTAGCCGAAGAAATTGAAAAAGTAAAAAGCCAAGCTTTAAAAACACCTTTACAAGGCGTAGTTGCTTCTCTAGAAGGAATGAAAATCCGTAAAGACCGCCAAGTTATTTTGCAATTTGCTAATTTTCCAATTTTATTAGTATTGGGGGAAAAAGACGAGGTGTTGTTATACGATGACAACCTAGCACAAATAGAAGGTACTGCTGTAAAACTAACTTCTTTGCCTGATGGACACATGAGTACCATTGAAAATAAAAATGAATTAAGTGTGGTTTTGCTTGAATTTTTTAAAAGTATCTAAACGCTATTATGGTAATTATTTTTCAATTAATACTTAAAAGTTATCCAGATTTTATAGAGAACTTTTATGTTAATCAATAATATTCTGTAAAGATTAAAAAGACTTTTCTTACAAATTAATTTACATTTTGCTAACATTAAATTAACATTTAATAAATTTTTTTGTAAGAAAAGCTAATTTTATTTAACCTTTTAATAATATGATGAAGATTTAATAAAGTTATTTTTGCATTTTAAACCTACTATTTATGAGACATAATGCTTATTTAACGCTTTTATTATTATTTGTAATTTCTTTTTCTTTTGCTCAAAATTCCGGAATTAAAGGAACTATTATTGATGAAAAAACAGGGCAAACTGTTCCTGGTGCAACTATTACTGTAAAGGGAACAAACAAATCAGATGTATCCGATTCAGAAGGAAATTTCTTAATTAGAATTAATGCAGGAAATTACTCGGTTAAAGTAACTTGTTTTTCTTTCTCCCCTAAAGAGGTAACGGATATTACAGTTGTAAAGGATGATGTTAATTTTATTAGCGTATCTTTAGCTAGCAAAGCTAATCAACTGGATGACGTAGTTATTAAGTCTACTAAAGCAAAGCAAGAGTCTGTAAAAGGATTACTTACAATGCAAAAAAATAGTGCCAATGTGTCTGACGGTATTTCATCTGAAACCATAAAAAGAACTCCAGACAAAAACACTTCCGATGTATTAAAAAGAATAAGTGGAGCAAGTATTCAGGATAATCGTTTTGTTATTATTAGAGGTTTAAATGATCGTTATAATTTTGCTTTAATAAATGGAGCTCCTCTACCGAGTTCAGAACCAGATAGAAAAGCATTTTCATTTGATATATTTCCTTCAAACATGTTGGATAATATTATGATTACTAAAACAGCTTCTCCTGATCTTCCTGGAGAATTTGCTGGAGGAGTAGTACAAATAAATACTAAATCAGTTCCGGATAAAGATTTTCAATCAATAACTGTTGGTTCTAGTTATAACACAGTTACAACTTTTAAAAACTCTAGAACCTATAAGGGCAGTGGAACCGATTGGTTAGGGTATGATAACGGCACAAGAGCTTTACCAAGTTCAATTCCTAGTACCTCTGTAATGCAAGCAAATTCCAGTCCTGAGAATGTTCAAATAGCAAAAAGTTTTCAAAGTGATTGGGAAATAAAAGATTCAAAATTTAAACCTAATACCTCTTTTCAATATGCAATTGGTAAACATTATGAAATTGGAAATAAAAAAATGGGGATGCTTTTTTCTTTATCGCACAACATAACAAACAATTTCAACGAAGTAACCAGAAACAATGTTGATTCACCTGGAAATTTAAGAGGTGGTTTCCTTGATAAAAATTATAACCAACAAGTATTAACCGGTGCAATAGGAAATTTATCTTTGAAATTTAATGAAAATAATACTATTACATTTAAAAATATAATGAGTTTAAATTCTACTGACTTGGTAGTGGAAAGATCTGGTAATCCAGATTTTGCAAATCTTTCTTTGATAACTAAAAACGTAAGATGGTTTACTAGTAATAAAATTTATTCTAGTCAACTTAATGGTGATCATTATTTTACAAAATCTAAAATCAAATTAAATTGGAATGTTAATTATAGTAACATTGCACGATCTATACCTAATTTAAGAAGAAATACATATTCTACTAATTTAAATCCAAATGACGCTGATTACAACCAACCAAGAGCCAGTTTTGGCGATGGAGGTGATGAAAATGCCGGTGCAATGTTTTACTCTGAAAATAAAGAATCAATTAATGGAGGAAAAATTGACGTGTCGAAAAAATTTAATATTGGAGAAAATTCAATAAATGAAATCAAAGTAGGAGGCTTCGTTCAAAATAGAAATAGAAATTTCTACTCAAGAAGATTTTTTTATGTAAAATCAATAAATTATAATTCTTCTACAATTGAATTCTTGCCTGATTCTAGTATATTTTCAACTTCAAATATGAGTGATACTGGATTAACTATTAAAGAAACTACTACAGATAAAGATTCTTATAATGCTAATTCAAAATTGAATGCTGCTTATGTAATGATGGATAACCGATATAATAAATTTAGATTGGTTTGGGGTGTTCGTTTAGAAGATTACATTCAAACATTGTCTACAAAATTTGAAAATACTGAAATCAATAATAAACAACAAGATATATTACCTTCTGCAAATTTAATTTTTGCAATTAACAAAGAACAAAATTTACGTTTAAGCTATTCTAAAACATTGAACAGACCTGAGTTTAGAGAATTAGCACCTTTTTCATTTTATGATTTTACAACTCAGTTTGTAACACAAGGAAGTATTGATTTAAAAATTGCCAAAATAGAAAATTTGGATATAAGATATGAAATTTACCCAGGAAAAGGGCAATTATTTTCAGTTTCTTATTTTAGAAAAAAATTCACGAATCCAATAGAGTTAAAATACACTCCTAATAAACAACTTTCCTATTTTAATGCTGATACTGCTATAAATAGCGGTATTGAATTTGAATTTAGATCACTTTTAAGTTCTATTATTAAACTGGAAGGGGCATCAATATTAGATGATATTACTTTATTTTCTAACATTGCTATAATTAAATCTAAAGTAGATATTTCAAGTTTTAATGAAATAGAAAAATCTAGACCAATGCAAGGTCAATCGCCTTATGTTTTTAATGCAGGGGCACAGTATTTGAATAAAGAAAATGGCTGGGCAATTTCGGCAAACGCTAACCGTGTTGGAAACAGAATTGCTATTAGCGGAAACGACAGCAATCCATCAATTTGGGAAAAAGCTAGAACTTTTATAGACATGCAATTTTCTAAATCATTTAAGGATAACAAATTTGAAGTTAAGTTGAACATTCAAAATATTTTAGCGCAAGATTTAATTTTTTACCAAAACAATACACCACCAAAAACCGTAAATAATGATCCAGCTATTGTTAGCTTAACCAATATTATTTTTACTGGCGACAGTCATAATGATAATGGATATAAAGCAGGTGTTGATGATGCAATTTGGATTACAAAATTCGGAAGAACATTTTCATTATCAGCTACTTATAACTTTTAATAGATAATATAAAATGAAAAGAATAATAATTTTTGGTTTACTAATTTTTGTTACTTCTTTTCAAGCACAGATTAAAACTTCCGGTTTGATAGTGGTAGATTCTAATATGAGTTTTCAAATCGATTTAGACACTTCTAATTCCAAAGTATATTTAACTTTAAGCGGACCGTCAGATAGATGGTTCGCTTTAGGTTTTAATTCAGCAACAATGGGATCGCAAACAATTGATGTTGATTGTGTTGTAATGACTTCGGCTACCAATCTCACCGATTCTTACATACAACATCGGTCTACTCCACAAGCTGACGCACTTAATAATTGGAATTTAATTGAAAATACGGTAACTAATTCCATAAGGACGGTTAAGGCCACTAGGGATTTTGTTTCATCCGACACTAGCGATTTTACTTTCACGAGTGCTTTAAATTCTTTGGATGTTATTTTTGCGTATTCGTATTTTCAGGATAATTATGCTTTAACGGGTCACGGAGATGGGGCAAACCGAGGAGCAGTAAGTTTTTCTTTTTCTAATTTAGATAGCTCTCAAAATAATATTACATCTTACGAATTAATGATGTATCCCAATCCAGTAAAGTATCAATTAACAATTATTCCTAAAAATATAGCAGCTTCACAAATTGAAATTAAATTATATGATTCCAATTTCAAATTGCTTCTTAACAAAACCTACTCTTCAACTTCCACCGAAATAAAAATCCCTTGTGAAAATTTAGCCGATGGAATTTATTTTATTAAATCTAAAATGGACAACTTTGAATCCATGAAAAAAATAATTGTTAAAAAATAGTTTTACTATTTCATTCAATTATTAGTTTCCCTCCTTTTTTTATTTCCATTTATGGATATTATTTCTATTCAATATTCTTTAGGAAATAGTTTTTCTTTTGCAAATACATTTTGGTCTTTAAAAGAGGAAAACACAATGATTTTTCTTACAATTTATTTTAATAATTTCAATCCGTAACTTTTTTTAAACCTTTACTTAACGTTAAATTAATTTTAAACTTAATTATTAAAGCTTTATAGTCCAAAAGTTAATAATTTAATAATTTACGTTTTACCTACATAAAAGGACTCCGGTTTAAATTTGCCAAAGTATAACCTAAACTTTTTTTTAAATGAAAAAAATCTATTTAATTGCATTACTAGCGTTTGTTTTTCAATTCGCAAATGCACAACTTGAACCAGTAGCTTACAGAGGCGCTTTCGCACCCTCGCCTGCTGCTATGTGGACCAATTCTTGGACTAATTGGAATCCACAATCTGAAGCATATACAGATGCTGCTACCGTAGTTACTGTATCTGCTAACATTACAAGTAACACTGTATGGACAACTGGTAAAACTTACAAGTTAACAGGAACCATTTATGTTACTAACAACGCTACTTTAACTGTTCAACCAGGTGTTGTTGTTAAAGGTCAATATTCAAATACAGGAACAGCTTTAATTATTACTAAAGGAGCTAAGATAAATGCGGTTGGTACAGCTTCTTCACCAATTGTATTTACTTCAGATAGAGCTGCCGGATCAAGAGCTGCTGGAGATTGGGGTGGAATTATCCTTTTAGGTAAAGGTAAATTTAACCAAACAAATGGTTTAAATAACATTGAAGGTTTAGCTGCTAACGCTTTTACTGAATATGGTGGTGGAGCTACACCTGACGTTAACGATAATTCAGGGACTTTAAAATATGTTCGTATTGAATATGGTGGATTTGTATTTTCTCCTAATAACGAGATCAATGGTTTAACTATGGGTGCAGTTGGTGCTGGAACAACAATTGATTATGTTCAAGTATCTTTCTCAGGGGATGATGCTTTTGAGTGGTTTGGGGGTACAGTTAACTGTAAACACTTAATTGCTTACAGAGCTTTAGACGATGATTTTGATACAGATAATGGATATGCTGGTACAGTACAATTTGGATTGGCTGTTAGAGATCCACAATTAGCTGATAATCCTGCTATTTCTACTTCTGAAGGTTTTGAATCAGATAACAATCCTGGAGATGTTGAGCCAATTGGTTCACCAAATAACGTAAATACTTCAGCTATTTTCTCAAACATTACTTCTATAGGACCAGTTAAACGACTTGCTACTGGTACATCTCTAGCTTCTGGTTATGCTAGAGCTTTACGTTTAAGAAGAAGAACAGAATTGAAAGTTATCAATTCTATCTTTATGGATTGGAAAAATAATTATGCTGGTTTAACAGATGCGACTACTGTTGCAAAAGCTATTAAAGGCGAATTAAAATTAAACAACAACATTTTTGCTGGTTCCTCAACTTCAGATTTCACTTCTTACCCAGAAGGTGTAAACCCAAGAACATATTTAGTTACTTCTGCTATGAATGTTATTGCTCCAACTGCTGTTGTAGGATCTACGTTTAATTTAGGCACATGGATGACTACTAATAACAATACTGCATTAGCATCTAGTACTGGGGTATTAACAACTCCATATAATACAACTTTAGATGATTATACAAATTTAGATTACAGACCAGGTTCTGCTGCTTCTACAGGTGCTGATTTTACAGATACTAAAATTTCTCCTTATGTTACTATTGCAGTTACTGGTTCACAACCAGTTGTTGCTAATGTAACTTTATGTCAAGGAGCGATTGCAACTCCATTAACTGCTACTAAAACTTCAACAGGAGTTTCTTTAAAATGGTATACAGCTGCTACTGTAGATGGGGTTCAAACGGAACTTTTTGGAGATGTTGTTCCTACAACAACTGATGCAGGAACTCAATATTTTTGGGTATCTCAATTAGATGCTGATGGTAACGAAAGTTTAAAATCTGCTATAACGGTTACGGTTAATGCTACACCAACTGCAACTTTTTCAGGTATTTATGATACAACTAATGGCGCTAACACTACTAATGTAGATACTTTTGCTGTTGCTCAATATGTTGGTACAACTAATGCGTTTACATTTAGTGTACCTGCTTTAACAGATTCTAGTTTATCTTACGCATGGTCTTTACCAAATGGTGTAAACAAGGTTTCTGGCGGTACTGCTACTGATAACACAATTACAGTTAACTTCAATGGTGTTTCTCCTGATTTCGTAGGGACAGTTGGAACAATTTCTGTTCAAGCTAAAAATACTTCCAATTGCTTCGGAACTGCTAAAGAAATAGAAATTACTACTGCTTTACCTGCAGCTCCTGCAGCTGTTATAGTTACAGAAGGTAGTGCTACAACAGCTGTTACTAATTTTAATAAATATGCAGGTACAACTACTGCATTGACTCTAACTGCTACAGCGTCTGCTACAGCAACTTCTTACGTTTGGAGTTTACCTGCTGGTGTAAATGTTATTGGTGTTTCTGGAACTCCAGTTGAATCAACTAGAGTATTTTATTCTTATCCATTCTCAGGAAACGCTGGTGTAGGAAATACATCAGCTGGTGCTAGAAAATATACTGTAACTTATAAAAAATATACTGTTTTAGTTAATGGTGTTTCTACCGATATCACTGTTTCTACTGCCAAACAAGAACTTTTAGGAGGATCTGGTATTGCAGCTGGTATCACTCAAAACCCTTTTGTACCTTACGGTACAGTTATTACATCTAATAAAAATGCAATTTCGGTTAACTTTTCAGGTGTAAGTGTAGCTGCTGCTACAAATGCGTTATATATAGGTGTTAAAGCTAAAAATGGTGCTGGAGATTCTGTAACTAATAATGCTTCTAATGCAGATGTTATTGCTAACAGTACTTCTATACCAGGTTTATTTGTTAAAACTTATGCTGACACAGGATATAATCCTGCAGTTCTTTCTACATTAACACCAGCAACTTCTGCTTGGACGGTTACTGGAACTGTAGCTTCAACTGCAACATTAGTAAAATTAACTGCTGTTGCTCCTGCTGCTGTTGCTTCATTAGTATTGACTAATCCTGCGGTTTCTACTACTGCTGCAATTACTGACATTACTGTTTATGGTGGTACTTCTACTGCATTAACATTAACTGCTGCTGTTTCAGATTTAGCTACTTCTTATGAGTGGGTATTGCCTTCTGGAGTTACTGCTGTAACAGGTTCTAATTTAACTTCAAATAGTATCCAAGTTAACCTTGCTAGTATTCCTGCTGGAACAACTAGTTTAATTATTGGTGTTAAAGCTATAAACGTTTATGGAACTTCTACAACTAAATTATTAAATTTAACTGCTACTGTGCCAGCTGCTCCAGATTCATTAGTTTTAACTAATCCAGCTGCTGCTACTCCATCAACACCAATTACTGACATTGCATTATACAAAGGAACAAATACAGCATTAACATTAACTGCTGCTGCTTCTGATTTAGCTACGTCTTATGAGTGGGAATTGCCTTCAGGCGTAACTGCTTTATCATCTGATTTGACAGCAAGAATAATTGAAGTTAAATTTGCTGCTATTACTTCAGGAAGTATATACATTGGTGTGAAAGCTAAAAATTTCGTAGGATCTTCATTAAATGATAATTCATCTCTTGATCCAGCTACTACTTCTACAGCTAAATTATTAAAATTATTTACTACTGCACCTGTTGCAGTTGCTGTAAAACCAGCTTCTTTAAAGTTAACAGATGTTGCTGTTAGTTCTACAGTTGCTATTACTAATGTAAGTAGTTATGCAGGAACTAATAAAGTTCTTACTTTAACTGCTGCATCTTCTGTAAATGCTGCATCTTACATATGGACTTTGCCTGATGGAGTAACTCAATTATCTGGTACTACATCTAATGTAATAACTGTAAAATTAGCTGGTGTTGCTTCTACTGTGACTTCACTTATCTTTTCTGTAAAAGCAACAAACAGTCTTGGTACTTCACTTGCTACAACATTGACAGCTACAATTAGTGCTCCTGCTGTTCCTGCTGCAATTAAAATGACCAATGCTGCATTAACTGGAACAGCTGCTACAACAGCTATTACAAATGCAAGTATTTATGTAGGTACTCAAACACCTCTTACTTTAACTGCTACTGCTTCTCCATATGCATCATCATATTCATGGACTTTACCTGAAGGAGTAACTCAATTAAGTGGTGATAATACTAATGTTATTACTGTAAAATTTGCTGGTGTTCAAGCTGGTGTAACTTCTCCCCTTTCATTTAAAGTTAAAGCGGTTAACAATTTATCATCTTCTATCGATAAAGTTTTAGCTATTACTGTTGCAATACCTTCTTTACCATCTAGTGTAAAGTTAACAAATCCAGCAATTAGCACAACAACAGCTATTACAGCCGTAACAAGTTATGTTGGTACTAGTACACCACTTACTTTAACTGCTACTGCTGCTACAAATGCTACTTCTTATTCATGGACTTTACCTGATGGAGTAACTAAATTAAATGGTGGAAATACAAATGTAATCATTGTTGATTTAGCTAATGTTCTACCTGGTGTAACTGCACTTTCATTTAAAGTGAAAGCTGTAAACGGTGTTGGTTCGTCTTTAGATAAAACTTTAGCTACTACAGCTGCTAAACCAGCTGCTCCTGCTACTTTAGTATTAACAAATCCAGCTTTATCTACTACTGCAATTACAGACATTAGTGTTTATGGCCGTACATCTACTGCTTTAACATTAACAGCTGCAGCGTCTACTTTAGCTACTTCGTATGAGTGGGAATTACCTAATGGTGTAAACGCTATATCAACTGATTTAACAGGTAGAATTATTCAAGTTAACTTTGCTGATGTTGCTTCAGGAACTACTAGCGTGGTAATTGGTGTTAAAGCAGTAAATTATGTTGGAATGTCATCAACTGTTAATACAGGACTTACTTCTACAGCAAAATTATTAAAATTAACTGCTGCAAAACCTTCAGTGGTTGCTACAGTTACAGGTTCAACTGCTGTATGTCCTAACAGTTCAGTAACTTATACTATTACTGCTCCTAAAGGCGCGACTTCTTACAGCATTACTGGTCCAATTGGATCTGACGTTTCTTCTCCTAGTAGTCCAGATAATACTGCTACTACATTGGTTACATCTGATTTAACTTTTACTGTTCGCTTTCCAGCAGGGTTTGCTACTCTTGCAACTGCAAGCAAAAAAATTGTTATAGCTTCAATTAATTTTGTAGGAGGTAGTACAACTACTAAATCTATAACTTTAACATCTGCTACTGGATGTACAGGTAAATTAGTTGAAGAAAATGTAACTAATAACTTTAACGTTACTGAAATTTATCCTAACCCTGCAAATGATATTTTTAATGTGACTTTTGATTCAGAAGTTCCATCAATTATTAACATGCAGATTTACTCTATTAATGGTATTTTAGTATCTGAAAGAAGTATTTCTATAGAAACAGGAAGAAATAATATCACTGAAAATGTAAGTTCCTATTCAAATGGCATCTACTTTGTAAGATTTACAAATTCATCTAATGAAGTAATTGTTAAAAAGATTATCAAAAACTAAGTTTTAAAAATTTAATTTTAAACCGTCAGATTTTCAAGTCTGACGGTTTTTTTATTTATAAACAGCACTTTTTTTAATAATTAAGGTAAAAAATTTTGATACAGCACTTTTTTTATTAATTTTACAATCTATGAAAATTTATTTATCCAAAATACTTTTGTTTTGTCTTGTTTTGTTGGGTTGCAATGTAAGCAGTGCAAGTTCTGCTAACCCGCCTCAGCCTATAGATCCATTGCCTCCTCCTCCTTTGCCTATCAATGGATACATTTTCCTTTTAGTCGCATTAGCCATTTTAATTGGTTTTTATAAAATCTATTGCAAAATCAAAAAAGCCAATTAATATTTTTATTTAATAATAAGCTATGTTTATTATTAAATAGAAACACTTCATTAAGGATATCAATTTTATATTTTTCTTCGTGTACCGTCACTTCTTAAGTACAAAAGATAGTGTATTTATCAACTTATCAGTTTTGTTTTCGATTTACTTTTATTGTTGGATTTTTTAATTAAAAGAGTATAAAATTTAAACCTTTTTAGTAAAAAAGCAGATATTAACTTAGTTAAAATTTGCATAAATAAAATATTTTATACAAATTTGTTTTTTTAAAAAGAACAAATCAAAAACGTATAAATATTTTCGTTATGCAGGATAGGGGAGAGATAATAAAACAGGTTGTATACAACAGTGGCATGACCATTTCAGAATTAGCTAAACGAATGGGTAAAAGCCGTAAATGGGTTTATAATCAGTTTGAAAATAAAAGTGTTTCTTTAGATTTAATTCTGCAAATTGGCGAAATCATTCATCATAATTTCGTTAATGAAATAGATGATTTATATGCTTTAAAAAAGGGGATAAATAGTACTTCTTCGGACAACCAACAAAACAATAAATCTAACGATTATTGGAAAAATAAATATCTGAGTTTGTTAGAAGAATATAATATATTTTTGAAAGAAAACTCAACTATTATGGTTTAATATAGTTTTGAGTATTTAGAATTCACTATATTCCATATTTTTATCTTAAAGTAGCTTAATTTATTCAGGAATCTTCATTTTATTTCACGTATCCAATTTATATAATTCTTTAGTTGTTCCGTCTTCCTATTTTCCAGTAAATTTTACGAAGCTAATATTAGAGTTTGCAATCAATTTGTTTTTTTCATCTTTGCGGACTAAAAATCTTAATTTGCTTTTAGAAATAATTTTAACAATTTGCTTGTGCAAAGTTAAGGTTTTGAGTTTCCTATTGAAAATACTCGTGGCCTAAAACAACCTTAGTTAAAACCCCTATTATCATTTTCTAGTTTCCATAAAAATCTGCAAGGTTTATTAGTACTTGTTCAAATGGGAAGAGTTAACTCCAATTTTCATAGCCAAACTCGTGACTTTTGTTAAAAATCGACCTTTAAATTATTTTATTATTTATGTCGAACTTGAACTAACTTGAACTATTTTCTTGTTTCTTATAAATTTAAATTATTATATTTTTATAAAAATTCATTTATGAACTATAACAAAATTTTACTTGAAATAATTTATAAAAAGACAGGAACTTATATTACAAATAAGAACGACTGTAAGTTAGTAGGGCAGTATATTGTTAAGCATAGGATTGGATATTTGTCTGAGTCAACCTTATATCGTTTTTTTTTAAGTTCCGATAGTAATCAGAAACCTTATATAAACACCCTAAATATTCTAGCACGACTTTGTGATTTTGAATCCTGGAGTTATTTTTTATATTATTGTGATACCAATACCTTGTTTAACAATTCCGTTTTTTTGAATAATACGCTGGATACAATAATTAAAGATTTAGTAGTAAGAGAAAAGTTTAATTCGTTAATCGATATTTTTGAAAGCGTTAAAAACGAAAATTATAAAACTAAAGAATATATAGGACTTCATACATTTATCAATTTTCAAAACACTAATTCTTTTCCTCTCTTTATTGAAAAACATGGTCATAATAGTTTTGTAAGAAATATTATTATGGAAGCTTTATATGACCCTTTCCACAGGATTAAGGGTTATGCAGAAAGTTATAACTACTATCTAAATTTTACTAAGCCACAATCTCAAAATTATATACAAGACTTTGTTTTTGGCAATGCGGTACTATTTAGATATTATTATTTAAATAATGATCTAAGAGCTATAGAATTTGCAAAAAAATTATATGATTTTCCTATCACATCAATTGAGTTTGATCAAATTCATTTGTTTCCTAGAGTGCGATACACAGCTTATAAAATTTGGTATTTGAAAATAACAAATCATAATAAAACTAAACAAATAGAATACTTAGATATTGCATATAATTGGATTTGTGATGAATTTAAAAAAACGAATTCAATCATTGAATTAAATATTATAAATCAAACTTTTCTCGAGGTTTTTCAAAACCAAAAATCAACTATTTTTCAAAAAAAATTAAATTCATTATTCAGTACTAAATTAAAAAGCTTGAAAAATAATGAAGAGGAAATAGTAAAGGCCCATTATTCAAACGGCTTGTTAAATATGTTGCCTTAATTTATTTATTATAGAATTAGTTAATAACCGCAAACTTGACCTAACTTGACCAAATATTGCATTCTTTTTTAATTTATTTTTACTAAATTATTAAGCATATTTGTTAATTTGCTTTTCATATGGAGTCCAGAAACCATATTAAATAACGGGGAGTAATCTGAAAAACCAGAAGAGTAGGAAAAAAATTTTATTATTATGGCAGATATTAATGTAAACGGAAGAATTAAAATTAAAACTTTTCAAATTCAATTTCTAGAAAAATTTCCATATCTAGTTCCAACTTTAAGAACTCCTGATGGAAAAGGAATTGATAATGAATTAACCATTGCAGGAGC
>CANGWK010000029.1 GCA_947457615.1 Flavobacteriaceae bacterium | reverse complement strand
TGAAGAAGCTGGAGAAGCTATGAAAAAAATTGCAGCATCTGGTAGAAAAATACTTTTCGTAGCTACCAAAAAACAAGCAAAAGATATTGTTTCAGAAAAAGCATTAGCTTGTAACATGCCTTACATCACTGAAAGATGGCCTGGAGGTATGTTAACAAACTTCGTTACTATCCGTAAAGCCGTTAAAAAAATGGCTACTATTGATAGAATGAAAAAAGATGGTACTTTCATGACGCTTTCTAAAAAAGAAAGACTTCAAGTAGATCGTCTTCGTGCTAAACTTGAGAAAAACTTAGGTTCTATCTCTGACATGTCTAGATTACCTGCTGCATTATTTGTAGTAGATATCAAAGCAGAACACATCGCAATAAAAGAAGCACAAAAATTAAACATTCCAGTTATCGCAATGGTTGATACTAACTCTGATCCACGTGAAGTAGATTACGTTATCCCATCCAATGATGATGCTTCTAAATCAATTGATAAAATTTTAACCTTAGTTACTGACGCAATTAAAGACGGATTGGCTAACAGAACTTCTGAAAAAGACGGAGAAGAATCTCCAGAAGTAGAAGTTGCTGAAGCTACAGAAGTTGCTGCTATTGTAGAAGAAGCTGTTGCTACTGAAGAAGTTGCTGCTGAGGAAGTTGCTGTTGCTGAGGCTCCAGTAGCAGAAGAAGTAGTTGCTGCTGAAGCAGAAGCTGCTGAAGCAGAAGCTGCTGAAGAAACTAAAACAGAAGAATAAAACAAAACAATTACGAATTAAGAATTGAGAGTTGCGTGAGTTTTACGTAATTTTTAGTTCGTAATTCGTAATTTATTTTAAAAGAATTTTTAATCTTAAAATAAAAACAAAATGGCAACAATTACTGCTGCAGACGTAAATAAATTAAGAACAATCACCGGTGCAGGTATGATGGACTGCAAAAAAGCTTTAGTAGAAGCAGATGGAGATTTCGATTTAGCAATTGAAAACCTTAGAAAAAAAGGACAAAAAGTTGCTGCTAACAGATCCGACAGAGAATCTACTGAAGGTGCTGCAATTGCAGTTGTAAGTGCTGACAAAACCACTGGTGTTGTAATCACATTAAATTGCGAAACAGATTTCGTTGGAAAAAATGAAGGTTTCGTAAAATTAGCTACTGAATTAGCTAACCAAGCATTAAACTATGCTACAAGAGAAGAATTTTTAGCTTCTGATTTCCACGGAATCACGGTTGCTGATAAATTAATCGAACAAACTGGAGTTATCGGAGAAAAAATTGAAGTAGCTTCTTTCGCAAGATTGAGCGGTGCTTTTGTTGGATCTTACATTCACGCTGGAAACAAAATTGCTACTCTAGTTGCTCTTTCTGCCAGCGTTGACGGAGCTGAAGAAGCTTCAAGAAACGTTGCAATGCAAGCTGCTGCCATGAACCCAATTGCTTTAGACGAAGCTGGTGTTGATGCATCAATCATTGAAAAAGAAATTGAAATCGCTAAAGACCAATTACGTCAAGAAGGAAAACCAGAGGCTATGTTAGACAATATTGCTAAAGGTAAAATCCAACGTTTTTACAAAGACAACACGTTAGTAAACCAGGATTACATTAAAGATGGTTCTATGAGCGTTGCAGCTTATGTAAAATCGATTGATAGTGGTTTAACTGTTACTGGATTTAGTAGAGTTGCCTTGGGATAATTTTAAGTACCGAATAAATATATTAACCTCGTTTCTTAATTGAAACGGGGTTTTTTGTTTTTCTTTATTTTATAGAGGTTCGGTCAATCAACATGAAGTTTTTCGTGGGTTAACCTTTTAACATTGAAGACGATTGAACGCGGATTAAACGGATGCTTTGCAACGCGGGTTAGGGCGGATTTTTAAACACAAAAGGTACAAAATATTTTGAGGTTCTACTTATTGAAATAATAGAAAGCATCAAAAGTGATTTTAATGGTTTTTTTTGGGATTCTTTCTTAGTCGGAATGAGAAATTGATAGAGAAATTTATTAGAAATTTTGCCTCTATTCAATACCATCGTTAACTAGCCCCGATAGCAATGAAAATAAGAAATGTTTCCCGTGTTGGGAAACATTTCTTATTGTAATGAATAGCGGGAATGACGTTTGCTAAAATGCGCAAGCCATTCGGTACTAATTATGGGATTGCTTCGTTTCTCGCAATGATGTTACTTTACCATAGGAAATCCTTTGGAACGCATAAGTGCATCTACTTTGGCATCTCTACCACGGAAGGAACGGAAGGCGTCGCCTTGATCGGTGGTGTTTCCGGAGCTGAAAACGAATTTTAAAAGACGTTTGGCTACTTCTTTATCATAAGGGCCTTTGGCTTCAGTGAAAGTTTCGTAAGCGTCGGTACAGATTACATCCGCCCAGAGGTAACTGTAGTACCCAGCAGAATATTCATCACTAGAAAAAATATGTCCAAATTGGGGTGTGCGGTGGCGCATTACAATTTCAGACGGCATGTTTAACTCGGATAAAGTAGTACTTTCAAAAGCATCAGGATTGATAGTTTTGGTCCCTTCCATGTGCAATTTCATATCGATTAAGGCACTTGAAATTAACTCCACAGTATTGAAACCAGCATTGAAATGGGCTGCTTTTTCAATTTTATCCAACAAATCTTGAGGCATTGGTTGGTTGGTTTTGTAGTGCAAGGCATAGTTTTTTAAGACTTCGGGAGTAGAAAGCCAGTTTTCTAATATTTGAGATGGAAATTCAACGTAATCTCTGGCGACATTAGTTCCTGCAAGGGTTGGATAGTTTACGTTAGAACATAATCCGTGAAGGGCATGACCAAATTCGTGGAATAAAGTACTGGCATCATCCCATGAAATAAGCACTGGTTCGCCCGGAGTACCCTTAATAAAATTAGCGTTATTGGAAACAATTGTTGGTACTTCGCCATTAAATTTTTCTTGGGTACGGTATTCATTCATCCAAGCGCCAGAGCGTTTTCCTTTGCGGGCATAGGGGTCAAAATACCAAAGACCTACATTTTTACCTGTAGTTTTGTTTAGCACCTGGTAAATAGTAACATCTTCTTGATAAACTGGGACATCGGTAACTTTTACAAATTTTAAATCGAATAATTCGCCTGCAACCCAAAACATTCCTTCGCGTAATTTGTCTAATTGTAAGTATTGTTTTACTTGGTTTTGGTCAAGATCGTATTTATCTTTTCGAACTTTCTCGGCATAATAACGGTAATCCCAAGGCTGAATTTTGAAGTTTCCTCCTTCGGTACTTACTATTTTTTGCATGTCGGCTACCTCAACTTTTACTTGTGCCAAAGCAGGTTTCCAAATATCCAACATTAATTTCATGGCATTGGCTGGGTCTTTGGCCATGGTATTAGATAATTTCCAATGTGCATGAGAAGCAAATCCCATTAGTTTGGCACGTTGCGCTCGAAGGGAAAGAATTTGAGTGATTAGTGCGTTGTTGTCTTGTGCGTTTCCATTATCGCCACGATTAACAAACATGCGCCATACTTTTTCACGTAATTCTCTGTTGCTAGAATACGTAAGAAATGGCTCTACCGAAGAGCGGGTGTTGGCAACGGCTCCCAAACTAGAAAGTTTATGTTCAGATGCGGCTGAAGAGGCCGCGCTTTTTAATTCGGGTGTTAAACCTGCAAGGTCGGCATCGGAAATCAGTTCAACATATTGATTGTTTTCTTCTGAAAGTAAATTCTGACTGAACTTAGTATACAATCCTGCCAGTTGTTGGTTTAGCAAACTTACTTTAGCCTTGGTAGCAGCGTCTAATTTAGCGCCAGCATACACAAAATTATCGTAGATAACTTTAACTAATCGTTGTTGTTCTTTGGTTAATTTGGATTTGTCTTTCGAATTATAAACAGCTTGAATGCGTTGAAATAACTTCGTGTTTTGGTTGATTTTATCTGAAATCTCGGCCAGCTTTGGTTCCATTTCGGCTTCTACCGGTTCAAATTCGGAGCTGTTCATATTGGAACTATAAATTCCGTAAGCAGCATAAACTCTGTTGAGTTTTTTTCCGGTTTTTTCAAGAGCAGCAATAGTATTTAAAAACGTTGCTGGCTTGGTATTGTTTGCAATAGCATTTACCTCATCCAACTTTTCTTGCATTGCAAACTCTAAAGCAGGTTTTAAATCGGAGACTTTGTATTGGTTAAAAGCGGGAACGCCGCCAAAATTGCCTGTCCAATCTTTTAAAAGAGGATTGTCTTTACTGTTTTGTGCATTCATCGTTAATACTGAAGAGGTAATCAAAATGGAAGTTATTATTTTTTTCATAGGGTAATTCATTTGATAACAAATGTAAGGAAAAGTTTTGGGTTTGGAGACGGGTTCAGGGTTCTAGATTTTGGGTTCTAGGTTCTTGAAAAAGTTTAATTTCAAAATACAAATAGTTATTTTTAAAGACATTAGCTCACGAAAAATAGTACTTTAATACTAAATTTGAAGGGATTACATTTTTACATAGTTATGCAACTAATATAAAATCTAGGAAATTCATTGTTAATTTAAAATCTATGTGTCATTGTGGTTTACAAAAAAGTTTAACTTTTGTTGAATAGGACTTAAATAGGCAAATTGAAAAAAATGAATACCTTTGATAAATTAGGTAACGCAAAAATCAAATGTTTCAAAATAAAAAAGACATCGTTTATGTCATTTTAGCGGGAATTTTTATTACTAATGCAGTTGTAGCGGAATTAATTGGCGGAAAACTAATAAACGTATTTGGAGTTCCAATGAGTGTTGGTATTTTACCTTGGCCGATAGTTTTTGTAACCACCGATTTAATTAATGACTATTTTGGTGAAAAAGGGGTCAGAAAATTATCCCTGATAACCGCAAGTTTAATTGCTTACACTTTTGTTATTTTATTTATTGCTATGCAAATTCCTGCTATGCAAGGCGATAAATTGGTTACCGACAATCAATTTAACGGAGTTTTCGGGCAAAGCATGTGGATAATTGTAGGAAGCATTATTGCTTTTATGGTTTCGCAATTAATTGATGTTTCTATTTTTCATTTTGTTAAAAATAAAACTGGAGGTAAAATGATTTGGTTACGAAGCACGGGATCAACATTAATATCGCAGTTATTTGATAGTTTCATTGTGTTGGGAATTGCTTTTTGGATGACCGGAAAAATGACAACTGAGATTTTTATTGCATCGGCAATTACTGGATATTTAGTTAAAATGAGTATTGCCATTTTGTTAACACCTCTAATTTATTTAGGGCATTCCCTAATTGGAAAATACATTCATGGAAAATAAAATCCGTTGTGGTTGGTGTGAAAAAGATGATTTATACCGAGAGTATCATGACATGGAATGGGGGAAACCTGTTTATGATGACCAGCAACTTTTTGAATTTTTGATTTTAGAAACTTTTCAGGCTGGATTAAGTTGGCATATGATTTTAAAAAAGCGATATAATTTTCGGAAGGCTTTTGCCGATTTTGATTACCAAAAAGTAGCGCACTATGATGAAGACAAAATTCAGGAATTACTGTTGGATGCTGGAATTATTAGAAACAAACTTAAAGTGAGAGCGGCAGTTGCCAATGCTATTGCATTTATAAAAGTGCAAAAAGAGTTTGGAAGTTTTTCTAATTATATTTGGAAATTTACCGATGGGAAACCTATTGATAATTCCCCCAAAACACTAAAAGAGATCCCTAGTTCTACTCCACTTTCAGATGCTATAAGTAAGGATTTAAAGAAACGCGGTTTCAAATTTGCAGGAACAACAGTCGTTTACGCTCACCTGCAAGCCACCGGAATGGTTAACGATCACCTAGAGGATTGTTGGACAAGGCATTAATATTCAGTTAGCCACCAACATAAAATTTCAACAGATTAAAACAATAGATTATAATTTTAAAAAAAAATGGAATTATCAAAACTTTTGGAGAAGCTTTATTCAAAATTTCTTTCACAAAAAACTAAAGATAAGAGCGAACAGTTTATCTTGTGGATTGCTTTAGTGAGTTTTATAATTCATCTGATAATAATCGGATTGATATACCTTAATATTATTTCAATTGCGGAACCTTCAAAGTTATTAAAAAACCCAATAGCAGCAATTTATACGCCTTTTTCTTTCATATTGATTTATGAGGTTTATCTTTTAATTTATTACTTACCAAAATCAACTTCTATATATATCTCAAAGCAATATGAAATTATTGCTTTAATAATTATAAGACGATTGTTTAAAGACCTTTCTGATTTGTCACTTTCGTCAAATTGGTTTAATATGAAAAATGATTTGCAGTTCACATTTGATTTGGTAGCATCGGTATTATTATTCTATTTAATTTATCTTTTCCATATACAACGAACTAAAGTATATAGAGCTGTTAAAAATAATAAAGAAGATTCATTAAGTATTGCAAAATTTATTAACGCAAAAAAATGGATAGCAACTGCATTAGTTCCGATACTATTAATTATTGCCATTTACTCCTTCTTAAACTGGAGTATCGGCGTTTTTGAATCAAATGAAACAAACCATATTTCTTTTAAGAACATAAACAATATATTCTTTGAACAGTTTTTCAATATTTTGATTATTGCAGATGTAATTCTATTGTTATTTTCATTTTTTCATACAGATGAGTTTCACAAAGTTATTCGAAACTCTGGGTTTATTATTTCAACCATATTAATTAGAATATCTTTTTCTGTTAGTGGTACCGTTAATACAGTTTTAATTGTTTTTGCTGTTTTGTTCGGACTTTTAATACTTTTCATACATAATAAATTTGAAAAGAAGTTATCGGAAGAAATGGAAGAAACAAGTAAAATTTAGGAATAAAAGAAATGTCGAAATATAATTACAGAAAATATATTCATTTTGCGCATTAAAACTGTAATTAATACCCATTGCCTAGCACTCAATAATTGGTTTTTAAGATCTTCATGAATAGTTCTCTGGAGATTTCAAAAGCACCTAATTTTTCTAAATGATCGTTATGCACTTGGCAATCTAAAAGTTTGTAATTATTAACTTTCAAATATTCAATCAACTTTATAAAGGCAACTTTACTAGCGTTAGGCACTTTAGAAAACATGCTTTCACCACAAAAAATGTGTCCTAAATCAACGCCGTATAATCCGCCTACTAATTGTTTATTCTGCCATACTTCAAAGGAAATAACTTTCCCTAATTGGTGCAATTGGGTGTAAGATTTTATTATTTCGGAAGAAATCCAAGTGCCTTCCTGACCTTTACGTTCTATCTTTTGGCAATTGGAAATTACAGCGGCAAAATCTTTATTAATAGTTACATCGAAACTATTTCTGTTAAGGATATTCCGCATGCTTTTCGAAACTTTATAATCGATTGGATTAACCACCATTCGTTCTGGAGGTGCCCACCAAAGAATCGGATCCGATGCATCAAACCACGGGAAAATGCCACTGTTGTATGCCAACAGCAATCGCTCTACCGATAAATTGCCACCTATTGCTAAAACTCCTTCGTAATTGGCTTCTTCAACTGGCGGAAAAAATAGTTCTTTTGTTAGGAAATACATTTTTCAAAAATCAAATTCAATTACAGATAAAAATTTCAATAAAAAAGCCAGAAATTCAAGTACTACTTAAACTTCTGACTTCGATCTTCTAACTTCTACCGTTTTAGAAAGGTAAATCGTCGTGTTCTTCTTCTTTAAAATCAGTTGCTGGAGCAAATGCTTCGGCAGCTGGCATTGGAGGCATTGCTTGAGTTGCAGGAGCTTCAGAAGCCATTCTATCTACTTTCCAGCCTTGAATATCGTTGAAATATTTAGTTTCTCCTTGTGGATTAACCCATTCTCTACCTCTTAAATTGATAGACACTTTAACAGGCTCTCCAACATTAAAATTATTTAAAATATCACATTTATCTTGCACAAAATTAATGCTAATAAATTGTGGATATTGCTCCTCTGTAGCAACTACCAATTCTCTTTTTTTAAACGAAGCACTCACTTGTTGCTCTGCGTTAATTACTTTAATTTTTCCAGTAACTTCCATAATTATTCTAAATTTATTGTTTTGCTAAAAGCACTTTCCATGCGGTTAATGCTTCATTATTATCTAAATATTCTTTGGCCAATTGGTGTTTTTTCATCTCATCATCGGCACTTAAAACTCCTTTTACTTCAAAATTTTGTTTTACAAATATAGTAATTTCTTCTTCTGTAGGCAATGCTTCAACATTTCCTAATTTACCTAAATCATTTCCTTTAAATATAGGGCTTTCCATAATAAAATCAGGAATAGAATCCACCCCAATTCCTAAAGTTGCTAGTGGTTTTTCGACTTCAAAAAGGCCTTGGTTAGCTCTTGAATACCAATTGCCTCCTAAACGAGAAACCAAGTCAATTTTCACTGGATCAATTATTCCGCTTGCATCTAAAACAGATTCGTTAATATGAATTTTAACAACTTCGCAAATAATCATATTTCCAGCTCCTCCCTCTGTTCCAAGGGGAATTATTTGGTTCACCACACATTCAAATTGTACGGGACTTTCAGCAACGCGATAGGGTTTTACTATTTCTGAAGGAATCGCGGTTAATCCGGCTTTTTCAAATTCGTTTACACCCTCGGCATACTCCGTGCTAGACAACGACATTTGTTGCACCATGTCGTAATTTACCACATTAATAACCACTTGCTTGGTGTCTTGGCAATTTATTAAAGTATGTTTGATGGAATTATCACGAACGCGTCGAGAAGGTGAAAACACCAAAATTGGCGGATTGGCACTAAAAATATTAAAAAAACTAAACGGCGATAAATTTGGTTTCCCATTTTTATCTACGGTACTTGAAAAAGCAATAGGCCTTGGCGCAATTGCACTTTGCAAATAACCTTGTAATTTTGCTGTAGAAATTTTCTTAGGATCAATAGTTAGCATGGTTCTCCGTTTTTACAAATATAAGAAATGTAATGGCAATGGCAATGACAAAAAGCAATACCATTTCCAATTATAAATTAGTGAGAATTAATACAATTCGTTTGTAAATAAAAAAGTTATGTTTTCTAATCTAAAATTTTAATGTTACCTATTTGAAAAAAAATAAGTTTTTAATAACTCTAAGAATGGCTTTTATCCTACTAAATTTATCACTTTTCCAGGAACGATAATTACTTTATTTGGGGTTCTTCCTTCTAATTGCTTAATAGTTCTTTCGTCGGCCATTACAATTTCTTGAATTTGTGGAACCGATAAATCTAGTGGTAATTTTATGGTGAAACGCATTTTTCCATTGAATGAAACTGGATATTCTTTTTCCGATTCAACTAAATATTTTTCTTCAAAAATAGGAAATGCTACCTTAGAAACCGATTCTTCGTGACCTAATTGGCTCCACAATTCTTCCGCTATATGCGGTGCATAGGGAGAAATTAGAATAGCTAATGGGTCTAGAATTTTTCTGTGGTTGCATTTTAAAGTCGATAATTCATTTACGCAAATCATAAACTGCGAAACAGAAGTGTTGAAAGAAAAATTTTCAATGTCTTCCGTAAGTTTTTTAATAGTTTTATGTAAGGATTTGTACATTTCTGCCGTTGGCTCGTCGTTAATTACAAGAGAACCATTGTCATCAAAATACAAGCGCCAAAGTTTTTTTAAGAATCCGTAAACTCCTGTGATTCCGGCAGTGTTCCATGGTTTTGATTGTTCCAAAGGCCCTAAAA
The DNA here is from genome assembly GCA_947457615.1 of Flavobacteriaceae bacterium. GTDB lineage: Bacteria > Bacteroidota > Bacteroidia > Flavobacteriales > Flavobacteriaceae > Flavobacterium. The sequence continues at coordinate 17,276 of CANGWK010000029.1, read as the reverse complement.
ACATTTCATATAATCGCAAAGTATCCGCACCATAATCATTACAAATATCATCTGGATTGACCACATTGTATTTGGATTTGGACATTTTCTCTACTTCGCGACCAACAATATATTTTCCGTTTTCTAAAAGAAATTCGGCAGCTGCATAATCGGAATATAATGGATGCTTTTTGAATGCTTCAATGTCAAGTTCGTTGGTGATGTCATTAATAACTGCTAAATCCACATGGATTGGCTGCACATTTATACCCGAAATCAACCCCTTTGAATATAATTTTTTAGAATCTTCGCTTCTATACACAAAAGCACTCATTCCCAAAATCATTCCTTGGTTTATTAATTTTTTGAAGGGTTCTTCTGTTGGAGCATAACCTATGTCTTTTAAAAATTTATTCCAAAAGCGAGAATACAATAAATGCCCAGTAGCGTGTTCGCTTCCGCCGATATATAAATCTACATTTTGCCAATAGTTCAATGCATCCTGACTAGCAAATTCGTTTTCATTGTGCGCATCCATGTAACGCATCCAATACCAAGAACTTCCTGCCCAACCAGGCATAGTATTTAATTCTAAAGGGAAAATAGTCAAATTATCGATCAACAGATTACTAACTACGGAACAATGAACACTGTCCCAAGCCCAAGTAGTTGCATTTCCTAAAGGCGGTTGCCCGTCTTCGGTTGGCAAGTATTTTTCCACTTCTGGAAGTACAATCGGCAAATGTTTTTTGTCAATCATTTGCGGTAATCCATTTACATAATATACGGGAAATGGTTCTCCCCAATACCGTTGACGAGAGAAAACAGCGTCGCGTAAACGGTAATTGGTTTTGCCATTTCCTTGTCCTATGTCTTCTAATGCTTCAATGCTTTTTTTAGTTCCTTCTTTGTAATCCAACCCGTTTAAAAATTCGGCGTTTGCTAATTCGAAACCAGTTTTTTCGCCATAGGCAAAATCCACCCCGCCCTTCGGGCACCCCTCCAAAGGAGGAGAATTTAAAGTGAATATATTTTTAATTGCTGGCATTCCGTTTTGACCTTTAAAGAAATTTGCGAAGGTAAAATCTCTTTCGTCGCCGCATGGAACAGCCATAACAGCGCCTGTCCCGTAACCTGCTAAAACGTAATCGCCAATCCAAACTGGAATTGGTTCTTTAGTAAATGGATGTTCTGCATAAGCACCAGTGAAAACTCCTGAAATAGTTTTTACATCGGCCATTCTTTCTCGTTCTGAACGCTTAGCTGTAGCTTCAACATAAGTATCTACCGCAGATTTTTGTTCTGGAGTTGTGATTTGGGATACCAACTCGTGTTCGGGCGCCAAAGTCATGAAGGTAACTCCAAAAATGGTGTCGGGACGCGTGGTGAAGACTTCTATGAAAGTCCCCTCCCCAAACCTCCCCAAAGGGGAGGGAGACGAAGCTTGAAAAGATGGTATTGAATTTAATTCTTCTTGAATTTTATTTAAAACTATACTTATAGATTTATTGACTTCTTCATTGGAAAAACGAATTACTTTAAAATTATGCTTTTGTTCTAACTCTAAAGTTCTCGAATCATCTATTTCCGATTGTTCTTTGGTATTATGGTAATCGCCGTCTACTTCTACAATTAAACCTTTTTCTAAACACACGAAATCTACTATATATTTACCTATTAAATGTTGTCTTCTAAAACGAACATCTAATTTTTCACGACGTAAATTATCCCACAGAATTGCCTCAGACAAAGTAGGTTCTTTGCGCATTTCTTTAGCATGAAGTAATAAATTTTTAGCATATGCAGGGTCACCTGTTAGGTATTTTGGATCCGATTTCATTTCTGTTTCGGCTCCCCCTCCTTTGGAGGGGGCTGGGGGGAGGACATTAAATTTAACCATTGCTCCCACGCTTTTTCCAATCCAGTTTCTTTGAGATTCTTTGATGGATTCGCTCCAATCTATGTCGTTTAAACCTTGTAATAATCGTTCGGCATAAGCAGAAATTCGCATCGACCATTGTGTCATTTTTTTACGCACAACTTGATGCCCTCCTCGTTCGGAAACTCCGTTTATTATTTCGTCGTTTGCCAAAACGGTTCCAAGTCCGGGACACCAATTCACTTCAGTTTCGGCCAAATAAGTTAATCGGTATTGCAATAGTATTTTTTGTTGTTCATCAGAAGAAAAACTATTCCATTGGGAAGCGGTAAATGGAGTGATATTATCATCACAAACGGCATTAACTGTGCTATTTCCCTCTTTTTCGAAAGCAGAAATTAAGGTAGTTATATCTTCAGCTTTATCGGAATTTTTATTATACCAAGAATTAAATAATTGGATAAAAATCCATTGGGTATGCTTGTAATAATCGGCATTGGAAGTGCGCACTTCGCGACTCCAATCGAATGAAAAACCAATTTTATCTAATTGTTCGCGGTATCGTGCAATGTTTTCTTTAGTTGTGGTGTCGGGATGTTGACCTGTTTGAATTGCATATTGCTCTGCTGGCAATCCGAACGAATCGTACCCTTGAGGATGCAAAACGTTGAATCCTTTATGGCGTTTGTATCGAGCAACAATATCGGAGGCAATATATCCTAGTGGATGCCCAACGTGCAAACCTGCTCCAGAAGGATAAGGAAACATATCCAATACATAATATTTTGGTTTGTCAGAATAGTTGACAGCAGCAAAAGTTTGATTTTCTGCCCAATAATTGCGCCATTTGGCTTCAATTTGTTCGTGGAAATATTTCATTCTAAATATTTGTAGTTGATTGTTTTTGGTTTATTTTTTTAAATGTTTGTAATAAAAAAAACAAACTACTTTCTAAAACCAAAATTTAAGGTACAAATTTACATTTATTGTACTAAAGTCAAAACTTTAAACGTTATAAACTATGAATAAAGAAATTGTTTATTATTTTTACAGCTAAATTTTGTTTAATATGGCATCCTCATTTGATAAGTTTCAGAAACGCAGATTGATTTCTTCCTATTTTTCGGTTGTTTTAAGTGTGTTCTTAGTATTGTTTTTACTCGGGCTTTTGGGACTTTTTATTATAAATTCTAAAAGGCTTTCAGATAATTTCAAAGAAGATATCGTAATGTCTGTCTTCTTTAAAAATGAGGCTAATGATACTATTTTTAAGGCTTTTGAAACAGAAATGAAATCTGGAAAGTTTGCTAAAGACTTTAATTTTGTTTCAAAAGAAAGGGCCGCAAAAGAACACGAAAAAACTCTTGGAGAAAATTTCACAGAATTTTTAGGGGCTAATCCGTTATACAATTCGTATGATATTCACTTAAAAGCGGATTATGTAACTAATAAAGGTTTTTCTAGAATGGAAAGTGAAATTCGTAAAAATCCTATGGTTGCAGATGTAGTTTACGACAAACAGTTAATCACCTTGGTAAACGACAATGTGAAGAAAATAAGTATGTGGGTGTTAATTATCAGCGGAATATTTGCGGTTATTTCCATATTGTTAATTAATAGCTCGTTGCGATTATCAATTTATGCTAATCGATTTATAATTAAAACCATGCAAATGGTGGGTGCTACGAAGGCTTTTATTAGAAAACCATTTGTGACGCGAAGCATTATTTTGGGAGTTATTGGATCTGTTTTGGCAATACTAGCATTAATTGGGGTTCTAGTTTATGTTTCAACAAATTACCCAGCTTTAGATATTTTTAAAGACTATTTGCTTACCATTTTGGTATTGCTGGGGGTATTGGTTTTAGGAGTTTTAATCACCTGGATTGGTACTCATTTTGCAACGCAGCGTTTCTTGAATTTGAGAACAGACGATTTATATTAGAAGATAAAATAGATAATAGACGAATAGATAATAGACTTAAGATTTATTGATATGATGAAAAATAACGAACAAACAACAGACTTCCTTTTTGACAAAGTGAATTACAAATTCTTACTAATTGGAATTGCAGTTATTGCTGTTGGTTTTATTTTGATGGCTGGCGGTGGCAGCACTGATCCAAAGGTATTTAATGAAGATGTATTTAATTTTAGAAGAATTAAATTAGCCCCAACTACCGTATTAATTGGTTTTGGAATTACTATTTATTCTATTTTTAAAAAATCTAAATAATGGATTATTTACAAGTAGTTGTACTTGCAATTATAGAGGGAATTACCGAATTTCTTCCTATTTCCTCAACTGGCCATATGATTATAGCCAGTTCTTTTTTTGGTATCAGTCACGATGAATTTACCAAACTTTTTACTGTTGTAATCCAACTCGGAGCCATACTTTCCGTTGTGGTTTTATATTTTAAACGATTTTTTCAGAGTTTTGATTTTTACTTCAAATTAGTAGTAGCGTTTATTCCTGCAGTAGTTTTTGGTTTGCTTTTTAGCAAAAAAATTGATGCTTTATTGGAAAATCCAGTGACGGTTGCGCTTTCCTTATTGATTGGTGGAATTATTTTACTAAAAGTAGACGATTGGTTTTCTAAAGAAACAGAAGTTGCTACAAGTCAAGATATAAGTTATGCAACTGCATTTAAAATAGGGCTGTTTCAATGTTTAGCAATGGTTCCCGGAGTTTCTAGAAGTGGCGCAAGCATTGTGGGTGGAATGACCCAAAAATTATCTAGAAGTACTGCTGCCGAATTTTCTTTCTTTCTTGCCGTGCCAACAATGCTTGGTGCTACTGCAAAAAAATGCTACGATTACTATAAAGACGGATTTGTATTAACCCACGACCAAATTAATTTTTTAATTATTGGAAATGTGGTTGGGTTTATTGTAGCGCTTATTGCTATAAAAAGTTTCATCGGATTTTTAAGCAAAAACGGCTTTAAACTTTTTGGATATTACAGAATTGTAGTTGGAATTGCACTCTTAGTAATTCATTTCTGTATCCAAAAACTGGACATCATTTAATGACTGCTGAAGACTATTTAGAAGGTCAAGTTATTTTAATTGACAAACCACTTACTTGGAGTTCGTTTCAGGCTGTGAATAAATTGAAATATATTTTAAAAAGAAAATACGATCTTCCGAAGAAGTTTAAAATTGGTCATGCCGGAACTTTAGATCCTTTAGCAACAGGCCTTTTAATTATTTGCACCGGAAAATTTACCAAAAAAATTACTGAAATTCAGGCGCAAGCCAAGGAATATACTGGCACAATAACTGTTGGCGCCACTACCCCATCGTTTGATTTAGAAACGGGAGTAGATGCTACTTTCCCGACAGACCAGATTACCGAAGCGTTAATTTTAGAAACTACCAAACAATTTCTTGGAGAGATTGACCAAAAACCACCTATTTTTTCGGCTATTAAAAAAGAGGGGAAACGACTTTATGAACATGCTCGTGCAGGAGAAGAAGTAGAAATTGCTTTTAGAAAAACTACCATTTACGAATTTGAAATTACTAGAATTGTTTTGCCCGAAATAGACTTTAGAGTTACTTGCAGCAAAGGAACCTACATTCGGTCGTTGGCCTTTGACTTTGGGAAAGCCATGCAATCTGGCGGCTACTTATCTGCTTTACGGCGCACTAAAATTGGAGATTATTCCGTTAAAAATGGCGTTACCCCGGATGCATTTGAAAAATCTTTAGTTTAAATACTATCTGATTTTATTGTAATATACAACCAACTCGTTTAAATAACTATCTATATCTCTAAAAGAATAATCCAATTGTTTTTTAATTTTTTCGTTAGAAAAAAGATCGGTGCTTTGCAAAGAAAGAATGCTGTGTTTGGATAATTTTCTTTCGGTTCTAAATACTTTGGATGCCAACCAATCTAAACGCCAAGCAAGATTTAGGTGCCAAGCATTAGCTTTTATTGTTGGCGGTTTTACTCCTATTTTTTCAGCAATGGCAGTAAGAATATTTTTGTAGGTGTAGTTTTCAGAGATTAAAATAAACCGTTCTCCATTGCAATCGGAATTCATTAATCGGTGCACTATTGTTACAACATCTATAACGGAAACATAACCTGTGGTTCCTTCCGTGTAAAATGGCAACCCTTTTTTTATGGTGTTAAAAATTACTCCGCTGCCTTGATTCCAAAAACCAGGACCAAAAATTATTCCAGGATTAACTATAACTACTGATAATCCTTCTTGAAAACCGCGCCATACTTCCATTTCGGCGCCATATTTAGAAATAGCATAATCACTGTGGGAATACTCTGGGTTCCATTCGGTTTCTTCGGTGTTGGTGTTATTTATATGTTTGAATTCATTTGGGACTAAATCTCCAAGTGCTGCAATAGAACTTAAATGACATAACTTTTTTATCTTTTTATCGATACAGAAATTCACGATATTGGCAGTTCCTTCGATATTTACTTTTCGTAATTCGTCTTCGTCATCTGGATTGAAGGAGATAAAAGCAGCGCAATGGTAAACATAATCTACATTTTGAAAGGCAATTTCTAGAGAAGGTATATCTAAAATATCGGCGGGAATCCAATCGATTTTTGAAAACAGTTCGCTTTTTTCATAAAGTTCAAAAAGCAATTTTGTTTTAATTATATTTTTTGGGTTTCGATGAATGGCACGAACTGTTTCTGCTCCATTTTCTAATAAATGAAGTAGTAAATGTGCTCCTACTAAACCTGTTCCGCCGGTAACTAATATCATGGATACAAAGATAATTAGTTTGTTGTGGTTTTAGATTTTTTACTCCTGAAAAAAAGTATGCCTAATGTTTGTTTTTAGCCCTGATTGAGCCGATAGCTCTCGTTGAGGCACGAAACGAGACTAAAGGCGAAAGCAGGAATAGGGTTTACCGATAAAGCCCGAGCCATTCGCTTCTAATAATCGAAATTGGGATTGTTGCCATTGCCACTGACAATTGTTATATTTGCGCAAATTATAGTTTTACGATGAAGAATTTAGTGGAAGAATTGCAATGGCGCGGACTGGTTCACGACATTATGCCTGGGACTGAGGAACAACTGACTAAAGTAATGACGACGACGTATATTGGGTTTGACCCAACTAGCGATTCGCTGCATATTGGTAGTTTGGTGCCTATTATTTTGTTGGTTCACTTGGAGCAATTTGGCCACAAACCTATCGCTTTAGTGGGTGGAGCAACGGGTATGATTGGAGATCCTTCTGGAAAATCGGACGAAAGAAATTTGCTGGATGAAGCTACTTTGGATAAAAATGTTGCAGGTATTAAAGCGGTTTTATCTCGGTTTTTGGATTTTAATTCCACTGCTGCTAATGCTCCGTTATTGGTAAATAACTACGATTGGATGAAAGATTTTTCGTTCATTAATTTTGCTCGCGATGTGGGTAAACGTATTACGGTTAATTATATGATGGCGAAGGAATCAGTTAAAAAACGATTGAGCGCAGAAGGAGACGGAATGAGTTTTACCGAATTTACTTACCAATTAATTCAAGGGTATGATTTTCATCATTTGTATAAAACGCACCATTGTTTGTTGCAAATGGGTGGTTCAGATCAATGGGGTAATATTACTACGGGAACCGAATTAGTGCGAAGAATGAATGGCGAGGGTGCTAAAGCATTTGCTATGACTTGTCCTTTAATCACGAAAGCCGACGGTTCTAAATTTGGGAAAAGTGAAGGAGGCAATGTTTGGCTTACTGCCGATAAAACTTCGGTTTATAAATTCTATCAATTTTGGGTGAATACTACTGATGTAGACGCCGAGAAATACATTAAAATTTTTACTTTTTTAGATAAAAATACCGTGGATACTTTAATTGCAGAACACCAGGAAGCACCACATTTAAGAGTATTGCAGAAACGATTGGCAGATGAAGTTACGACTTTTGTTCACGGAAAAGAGGAATTGGAACGTGCTATTTTTGCTTCGAATGCTTTTTTTAGTCCTACGATGGAAGATTTAGCAAAACTGGATGATGCTACTTTTGTAGAAGTTTTTGATGGGGTTCCGAATGCGCAAATTACTAAAGAGGATTTGGCAAACGGGATGGATATGATTGCAGCGCTTTCAGCAAAAACTAATTTTTTACCCTCTAATAGTGATGCTCGAAGGGAGTTGAAACAAAATGCTGTTTCACTAAATAAAGCAAAGGTTGCCGAAGATTATATAATTACAGAGAAGGATTTGATAAAAGATAAATTCTTGGTTTTACAAAAAGGCAAGAAAAATTATTACTTGATTCAAGTGGTATAAAAATTATGAGACGCACTAAAGTGCGTCTTTTTATTTAAAGTATGTTTATTCTTTAAGAAAATCAATGTTGCGTTGAAATCCATTCAACTTAGTTCGTTTCACGGCCGAATTTGCAAATACTTTTTTAAAGGTATCTTCGGTGATTTCTTGCCAGTCTTTTTTGGTAAACGATAAAAGTTCTGGGTTGGGATTGAATAACGGTTCGTTATGGGCTTTGGAAAAACGATTCCAGGGACATACATCTTGACAAATATCGCAGCCAAACATCCAATCGTTAAATTTACCTTTCATTTCTTGGGGTAAATTATCTTTAAGTTCTATAGTGAAGTACGAAATACATTTACTGCCATCTACTACGTAAGGAGATACAATAGCTTCAGTAGGACAGGCGTCTATGCAAGCAGTGCAGGTTCCGCAATGGTCGGTGGTTGCATGATCGTAATCTAATTCGAGATCTATTATTAATTCGGCAATAAAATAAAACGAACCTGTTTTTTGAGTGATTAGATTGCTGTTTTTGCCAATCCATCCTAAACCTGATTTGGCTGCCCAAGCTTTATCTAAAACTGGAGCTGAATCTACAAAAGCTCTCCCTGAAACTGCACCAATTTCCGATTGAATTGTATTTAATAATTCAATAAGTTTTTCTTTAATTACAAAATGGTAATCTTGCCCGTAAGCATATTTAGAGATTTTATAACTGTCTTGATTTTGTTCTTCTGAAGGGTAATAATTTAATAATAAAGAAATAACACTTTTAGCATCGTCTACAAGTAAAGTGGGATTTAATCGTTTGTCAAAATGGTTTTCCATGTAGGCCATTTGACCATGTTGGTTTTTGTTTAACCAAGATTCCAAACGAGGCGCTTCTTCTTCTAGAAAACCTGCTTTGGAAATGCCACAAGAAAGAAAGCCGAGTCTTTTGGATTCGGCTTTGATTAGTTGTGTGTATTTTTCTTTATTATTAATCAATAGTGTTGAATTTGATTGGGGATTGCGTGAGGGATTGAAGTGGAGCTCTTTTTTTATTTGGTGATTTTTCTCACCAAATAAAAAAAAGCGGGAACGGAAAGCCCGACCCGAAGGGGCACGCCCTAAAACAATCCTCCTTGAACATTCATTTTAACTTTGCCTAAATGTTTGTAAGCTTTTTCAGTCACTTCCCTACCTCTTGGAGTTCTTACAAGGAATCCTTCTTGAATTAAAAAAGGTTCGTAAACTTCTTCAATAGTCTCGCCACTTTCCGAAACGGCTGTCGCCAGGGTGGACAATCCAACAGGGCCTCCTTTGAATTTATCTATCATTGTAGATAGTATTTTGTTGTCCATTTCGTCTAAACCATGCGCATCGACATGCAGAGCTTTAAGAGAATATTGGGCAATTTCAATGTCGATTTTCCCGTTTCCTTTTATTTGGGCAAAATCACGTACTCTTCTTAAAAGTGCATTTGCAATACGCGGTGTTCCACGACTTCTTCCTGCAATTTCAATTGCAGCTTCCATGGTAATTGGCATTTTTAATATGGCGGAACTTCGCTGTACAATGGTTGTTAGAAGTTCGGTGTTGTAATATTGTAATCTGCTTTGGATTCCGAAACGGGCTCGCATAGGAGCAGTAAGTAAACCAGAACGTGTTGTTGCTCCAACTAGAGTAAAAGGATTTAGATTTAATTGAACGGTTCTAGCATTAGGCCCCGATTCAATCATTATATCAATTTTAAAGTCTTCCATGGCAGAATACAAATATTCTTCCACTACGGGGCTTAAACGATGAATCTCGTCAATGAAAAGCACGTCGCGGTCTTCTAAATTGGTGAGCAGTCCAGCTAAATCTCCTGGCTTATCTAAAACAGGCCCCGAAGTAATTTTAATACCAACTCCTAATTCGTTGGCCAAGATATTTGCCAAAGTAGTTTTACCAAGCCCCGGGGGGCCGTGAAACAAAGTATGATCTAAAGCTTCATTTCTTTGATTAGCCGCTTCAACAAAAACTTTTAGATTGTCTAAAACTTGTTCTTGTCCTGTAAAGTCGTCAAAGGAAAGAGGCCTTAACTTTTTTTCAAGGTCAAGCTCTTCTGGATTATAATTAGAATTGGATGGATCTAAATTTTCATTCATAGTACAAATATAACAAAGTTATAGGTAAATAAAAATGCCTCTCAATTTCGAGAGGCATATTAAATATTTTTTAAAATCTTAGTGGTGTAATTCTTCTTCACCTGGTTTCATAGGGACATTTTGAGGAACAAAATCTTCATCATGACCTGGTTTACTATAATCGTAAGGCCATCTGTAAACTTCTGGAATTTCTCCTGGCCAGTTACCGTGTATGTGCTCAATTGGAGCAGTCCATTCTAAAGTGTTGGATCTCCAAGGATTTTGAACTGTTCTTTTTCCATAGAAAATACTGCTAAAGAAATTATAAATAAATACTAATTGAAAAACACCTCCGAAAATAGCAAACATTGTAATAATAACATTTACATTTTGTAAATCATCAAATAATGGGAAATTTGTATTTTCATAATAACGACGAGGAAGACCTGCCATACCTATAAAGTGCATTGGGAAGAAAACACCATAAGCACAAATTGCAGTTACCCAAAAGTGAACGTATCCTAAAGTTTTGTTTAACATTCTTCCAAACATTTTAGGGAACCAATGATAGATTCCGGCAAACATTCCGTAGAGAGCTGAAATACCCATTACTAAGTGAAAGTGAGCTACAACAAAATAAGTATCGTGAACATTAATATCTAGAGTACTATCTCCTAAGATGATTCCAGTTAGACCTCCTGTGATGAAAGTAGAAACTAAACCTATAGAAAATAACATTGCAGGATTCAATTTCAAATTACCTTTCCATAAAGTTGTAATGTAATTGAAGGCTTTTACTGCAGATGGAATTGCAATTAATAACGTTGTAAAAGTAAATACCGAACCTAAGAACGGATTCATTCCTGAAATAAACATGTGGTGTCCCCAAACGATTGTTGACAAAAATGCAATTGCAAGAATTGACATAATCATGGCTCTGTAACCAAAGATTGGTTTACGAGAGTTAGTTGCTAATACTTCAGATGTAATTCCTAATGCAGGTAAAAGAATGATATAAACTTCAGGATGCCCTAAGAACCAAAATAAGTGTTCAAATAATACTGGAGAACCACCTTGGTAGTTTAATACTTCACCAGCTAAATAAATATCCGATAAGAAGAATGAAGTTCCAAAACTTCTATCCATTATTAATAATAAAGCCGCTGATAATAATACCGGAAAAGAGATAACTCCAATAATAGCAGTTACAAAGAAAGCCCAGATTGTAAGTGGCATTCTAGTTAAAGTCATTCCTTTAGTACGCAAATTAATTACCGTAACGATATAGTTTAAAGATCCCATTAAGGAAGCTGCAATAAATATTGCCATAGAAACCAACCAAAGCGTCATCCCCATCCCAGAACCTGAGATAGCCTGAGGCAATGCACTTAGAGGAGGATATATTGTCCATCCTGCTGATGCTGGACCTGATTCTACAAATAAAGAAGAAACCATTACAACACTAGATAAAAAGAACAACCAGTAGGAAACCATGTTTAAGAAACCGGAAGCCATATCTCGGGCTCCAAGTTGCAGTGGAATCAATAAGTTACTAAAGGTCCCACTCAGTGCGGCCGTTAATACAAAGAATACCATTATGGTTCCGTGAATTGTAATCAAAGACAAGTAAGCCTCATTAGTCAAAACGCCACCTGGGGCCATTTTTTCTCCTAAAAAGAAGCTAAAAACTTTGAAAGACTGCTCAGGCCATGCCAATTGAAGTCTGAAAAGCATGGACATTCCAACACCAATTATTCCCATAAATATTCCTGTAAGCAAGTATTGCTTAGCAATCATTTTATGGTCTATACTAAATATATATTTAGTTATAAACGTGTCTTTATGGTGGTGTTCATGATGATCGTCGTGTAGATCAATGTCGTGATTATCGTGTGCGTGACTCATATTATATAAAATATATTATTTTTATTATTTCATTGGTGCTACAGCCACTAGAGTAGTGTCTTTTTTAGCAGTAGTTGTATCTTTAGATACTGGATTTTTTTCTGCGTCTTTTGCAGCTTGCTCTTCTTTGGCAGCATCTTTAACAGATTGTACAATACTAGTTTTTCCAGCTAACCATTTTTTGTAATCCTCTGGAGTATCAACAACTATTTTCATTTGCATGTTATAGTGGGAAGCACCACAAATTTTGTTGCACAATAAAAGGAAATCAAAAGTGTAAGGATCCAATGCTGTTTTACCATCTGCAACTAAATCTTTACTTTTTTCATCTCTTATTCTATTAATGTTTGCAACTTTCTCTACCATATCTGGATTTTCTCTCATTTCTGAAGTCGTAATAGAAGGTATGAAAGAAAATTGGGTTACCATTCCTGGCACGCAATTCATTTGTGCTCTAAAATGAGGCATGTACATAGAGTGTAAAACATCTTGAGAACGTATTTTGAAAATTACTCTTTTCCCTTTTGGCAGATGTAATTCATCAGCAAAAATATCGTCTTGAGCATTAGGATCAGAAAGGTCTACACCCAGAGAATTGACGCCTTCTATTAGTCTAACGTTAGCTTTACCTAGAACATTATCAGCTCCAGAATATCTAACAGACCATTTGAATTGTTGTGCATAGATTTCAATAACGATTGGTTTTTCAACTTTTTCATTAACAAACATAATGTCTGTCCAAGAATATAAACCAAAGAAGATTAATACTGCTAAAACAATTGCTGGAATAGAACTCCATATAAATTCCAATTTATTGTTGTCAGAAAAATAAGTAGCTACTTGACCTTTACGCCCACTGTATTTGTAAGAAAAGTAAAATAACAATCCTTGAGTAATTGTTTGAACAATGAAAATGAGGATCATAGAAATCCACATTAATTGATCCACTTCTTTACCGTGAACAGATGCTGCATTGCTCATTAATGGAAATTTACCATAATTTGCAAAACAATAAATTGTAATTAAATAAATGAATGCTAAAAAGGCAAAAGATAAATATCCATTAACTTTATTGTCGTTATCATTGGCGACCTGACTACCGTCAGGAGTTTTTCCAACTTGAGTCAAATCAAAAATCTTAGTTAGTTGCCAAAGTGCAACCGATAATAAAACTAAAACAAGAAGTACTAATAAACTCGTCATTTGTTGTTTACTTTAAATATTAATAATGAAAATGTTTACTTTCTTCTATGAATGGATTACGTTTTGGTGTAAGTGGCACTTTGGTTAAAGCAGTAAATACAACATAAATAAACAAACCTAAAAAGAATAATACAGATGCAATTTCTGACACACCAATAAACCACTGGTCTCCAACTGTTGCTGGCATAACCATATTAAAGAAATCAATATAGTGTCCGCATAAAATTACAACTCCTGCACCAACGATAATTGGAGCTATACGTTTAAAATCCGTATTGATAAGAACTAATATTGGAAATACAAAGTTCATCACAACAGCACCCCAAAACGGCACCGTATAAATATCTATCCTAGTTTTGAAATATGTAATTTCCTCAGGGATATTTGCATACCAAATTAACATGAATTGAGAAAACCATAAGTAAGTCCAGAAAACGCTAAATCCGAACATGAATTTAGATAAATCGTGAATATGACTTGAGTTTACATGTTCTAAATATCCTTTAGATTTTAAATACAAAGTCACCATTGAAATTGTAGTAATAGCACTTACAAAGAAACTCGCAAATACATACCAACCAAATAAGGTACTAAACCAATGTGGGTCGAATGACATTAACCAATCCCATGCCATTATAGATTCTGATACAATAAAGAATACTAAAAATCCAGCTGACAATTTAAAATTCTTTTTATAGAAAGTATTGTCACTAGCTTCATCTTGAGACAAACAATTTTTTCTTGAAATATAACGGTATAAGTTCCAGCCTAACAAAAAGATTGCAGCTCTAGAAATCCAGAAAGCAAAATTTAAATAACCAGATTTACCAGCAATCATTTCATCATAGTTTGGATTTCCTTTTTCAGTAATTCCTTTTTCCATCCAAGCAAATAAATGATTTGATTCAAACAAATGAGTTCCTGTTACTACTAGTAAAATAAAGAAAATTACAGATCCTACAGGTAAATAAGCCGTAATACCTTGCATTACTCTAAATAATACTGGAGACCAACCTGCTTGTGCTACTTGTTGAATAGCATAAAATGCAAGTACTCCTAAAGAAATCAACATAAAGAAAATACAAGCTATATATAAAGCAGCCCATGGTTTGTTTTGTAATTGGTGAAGAACATGTTCTGCATGCTCTTTCTCTTCTTTAGCAACTTCGGCTTCTGTTTCGTGGGTAGGCTCTACTTTTTCAACAGCTACAGCGGCAACAACTTTAGTAGAATCGGTAGTTAAAGAATCCGTAGCAATTTTAGCAGTATCGTTAGAAACAACTGCTTCTGTTGGTGTAGCTTCTTCAGTGTGCATTACAACAGCTTTAGCATCTTCTTTTACTTCTCCTGCTTTGTGTTCTTTATGATGACTTGCGGCAATTATTTTTTCTGCTTCTTCAACAGTTTTAGGTGCAGCTAAAAACCCATACACAATACCTACAAATCCTAAGGCCATTAGAATAAGTGCTGTGGTTTTTAATTTTTTTGAAAATGTATACATATCTTTAAGAATCTGTTTGTTCAAGTATTATAATTGTCCTTTAAGTTTCATTACATAAGCCGCAACCATCCAACGTTCTTGTTGGTTTAACTGATTGGCGTAAGAACCCATTGAGTTAAGTCCGTAGTTAATCACATGATTAATACTTCCTTCATTAATTACTCTATCAGCATAACTAGGAACTCCTAAATATTTACCTTGAGTAACTAATCTTCCTTTACCATTTCCTTCGTTTCCATGGCAAATAGCACAATAGATTTCAAAGAGAGCTTGAGCTTTTTCCATATCTACCTTAGCTTCAAATGGAGATTTTAAATCAGCAGCTTTAACTGCCTCATAAGCTTCTGTAGTATTTGGATAATCGTAAGGAATATAACCTCTTTTGATAGTACCTGTTGGAGGTAATTGTCCTTCTTTACCTTGAAGACCTGTTGGAGAATTGAATGCTGTAGATTCCGAATAGGTTTCATACGCAACCGACTCATACATGTTAGGCATGTACTGATAATTAGGAGCTTTATTATCCTTACAAGAAGAAAAGGAAATTACTATTCCTAATACTAATGCTATTTTTAATAAACTTTTCATGTCTGTTTAGTTCTTTTCAATTACTTTAACTTCAACTGCCCCTGTACCCTTTAAGAAAGAAGTTAACTCTTCTTCATTATCATTAACAGCTACCTCCATTAAGAAGTGGTCATCTGTAGTTCTAATGTCTGGGTTTTCTGCTTGTTTGAAAGGCCATAATTTACTTCTCATATAAAAAGTAATAACCATTAAGTGGGCTGCAAAAAATACAGTCATTTCAAACATTACAGGAACAAATGCTGGCATATTTTGAATGTAACTCATGCTTGGTTTACCACCAATATCTTGAGGCCAATCTTGAATCATGATATAATCCATCATGGTTGTTGCTACTGTAATACCTATACATCCGTAGATGAAAGCACAAATAGCAAGTCTCGTTGGAGCCAATCCCATAGCTTTATCCAATCCGTGAACCGGAAATGGAGTAAAAACTTCTTCAATATGATGGTGGGCTTTTCGAGTTTGCTTTACAGCATCCATCAAAATGTCATCATCATTATATATAGCGTGTATAAATTTATTACTACTCATAACAACTATTAGTGTTTATCTGAATGATTATTCTCTTCTTTTTCTCTGTTTTTTTTGTAAAATTCTCCAGAAGATTTCAAGATTGTTTTTACCTCTGCTTGGGCAATAACTGGGAAAGTTCTAGCATATAACAAGAATAAAACAAAGAAGAAACCAATTGTACCTGTGAAAATACCGATGTCAATAAATGTTGGAGAAAACATAGTCCAAGAAGACGGAAGGTAATCTCTATGCAAAGAGGTAACTATAATTACAAAACGCTCAAACCACATTCCGATATTTACTACAATTGAGATAATAAAGGAGAACATGATACTAGTTCTTAATTTTTTAGACCACATGAATTGCGGAGAGAAAACATTACAAGTCATCATTGACCAATATGCCCACCAGTAAGGCCCAGTAGCTCTATTCAAGAATGCATATTGTTCGTATTCTACACCAGAGTACCATGCTACGAATAACTCCGTAATATAAGCAACTCCAACTATAGAACCTGTAATCATAATTACAATATTCATTAATTCAATATGTTGAATAGTGATATAAGCTTCTAAATTAGATACTTTTCTCATGATGATTAACAAGGTGTTTACCATTGCAAATCCAGAGAATACTGCTCCAGCAACAAAGTATGGAGGGAAAATTGTAGTATGCCATCCTGGTACAACAGAAGTAGCAAAGTCCATTGATACAATGGTGTGTACTGACAATACTAAAGGAGTAGCCAAACCTGCAAGTACTAAAGAAACTTCTTCAAAACGTTGCCAATCTTTAGCTCTACCACTCCATCCGAAACTCAATATAGAGTATACTTTTTTATTGAAAGGCGTTACCGCTCTGTCTCTTAACATTGCAAAATCAGGAAGCAAACCAGTCCACCAAAACACTAAAGATACCGAAAGATACGTTGAGATTGCGAATACGTCCCAAAGTAATGGTGAGTTAAAATTAACCCATAAAGATCCAAATTGATTCGGAATTGGTAGTACCCAATATGCCAACCAAGGACGTCCCATGTGGATAATAGGAAACAGACCCGCTTGTATAACAGAAAATATGGTCATTGCTTCCGCAGAACGGTTAATGGCCATTCTCCATTTTTGACGGAAAAGTAAAAGTACTGCAGAAATTAATGTTCCTGCGTGACCAATACCAACCCACCAAACGAAGTTAGTAATATCCCAAGCCCAACCTACTGTTTTGTTTAGTCCCCAAGAACCAATACCAGTAGATACAGTATAAACGATACAACCTATTCCCCAAAGGAAAGCTGCTAATGCGATTGAAAAAACGGTCCACCAT
>CANGWK010000028.1 GCA_947457615.1 Flavobacteriaceae bacterium | reverse complement strand
TGGTCCTTCACATCCTAAAATAGTTTGGGAAACATAATAAGTAACACTAACAGCTGAAGCAGTACTAGGAGTTGGAGCTATAGCCGAACCAACACCTCCAGTTGAATTTGTATACCAAAGTAAATTTGAACCCGTAGCTGTTAAAGCAGATGGTGTTGTAAATTGGCAATAAGTAACTGGCGCTACTGTTGGGGCTACTGGAGTAGCGTTTACCGTTACTGTTATGGAAGCCCTAGGTCCTTCACAACCTAAAAGCGTTTGAGAAACGTAATGAGTGATAGAACTTGCTGGAGTTGTTACAGGAATTGGAGCTATTGCAGAACCTGTACCACCAGTTGCTGCTGTATACCAAAGTAAACTTGTACCTGTTGCAGTCAATGCTGATGCCGTATCATTCTGGCAATAGGTAACCGGAGTTAAAACCGTTGGAACTGCAGGAGTAGGATTAACGGTAACGGTTATAGAAGCTCTTGGACTTTCACATCCTAAAAGAGTTTGAGAAACATAATGAGTGATAGAACTTGCTGGAGTTGTCACAGGAATTGGAGCTGTTGCAGAACCTGTACCACCAATTGCTGTTGTATACCAAAGTAAACTTGTCCCTGTTGCAGTTAATGCAGATGCCGAATCATTCTGGCAATAGGTAACCGGAGTTAAAACCGTTGGAACTGCAGGAGTAGGATTAACTGTAACAGTTATAGAAGTTCTTGGACTTTCACATCCTAAAAGCGTTTGAGAAACATAATGAGTGATAGAACTTGCTGGAGTTGTCACAGGAATTGGAGCTGTTGCAGAACCTGTGCCACCAATTGCTGATGTATACCAAAGTAAACTTGTACCTGTTGCAGTCAATGCTGATGCCGAATCATTCTGGCAATAGGTAACCGGAGTTAAAACCGTTGGAACTGCAGGAGTAGGATTAACTGTAACAGTTATAGAAGCTCTTGGACTTTCACATCCTGAGACTGTTTGTGTAACAAAATAATCTGTAGAACCTGCTAGAGTTGTTACAGGAGTAATTGCTGTAGCAGAACCCGTACCTCCTGTTGCAGCGGTATACCAAAGTAAGCTAGATCCAGTTGCAGCTAAAGCAGAAGCCACAGCATTTTGGCAATAAGTTACTGGCGCTACTATAGGTGCTAGAGGAATTGGATTTAAAATTAAATTAAATGGTTTTACTCGTACACAAATATTATTATTACTTTGCATACTCATGAAAATCGTTTGGCTAGACCCACTAGGTATAGAGTAATTTATAATATCAACAATAGGATTTGCAATATTTTGAGCGTCTTCTAGTGAAGTATGATAAGAAACTGTATAATCTCCGGGTATTACATTAGCTAAAGCTATAGCTTCATTAGATGTTAAATCAAATAAATTAGCAGAGGCACATTGTACAATATCAATTGGTGATAAAGTATCATCAGGATTTACTTCAACAGTAACAGGCTTTGTTATTGTTCTAACAGGTAATAATGGTGTACATGTATTATTATATTTAACTTGAGCAGTATAAGTTGTTGTTGCATTTGGACATACTGAAATTGAGGGAGTAGTACCAACAGTTGCGCCAGTAGAATCTAACCATTGAAATGTTGTTAAGGAAGGTCCTGCAGGAGTAAAACGCCAGGCTTCATCTGTAGCAGTCCAAGTACCTGTATTTCTTAAAGGCGGAGTGAAAGCAACTGTAGCTGTTGCATTTTGAATTCCAATCACACCACTTCCATTATTCCATGTTGAACAAACGGATCTTTTCTTTACGTAAATATCAATAATATTAGTACCCTCGTATAATACTAATTGGCTTTCTTGCAATCCTTGGGCAGTACCACAAGAAAATAAAGGCATATTTTTTACATTAATTATTGCTCTTCTGCAAGGCGCAAGACCATCAACTATATAAGTGATGGATACTGAAGGAGTAGATGGAACATTTGGATTGGTATCCTGCATTGGAAAATAAATTGAATTACGCCAAAGTGCATTCATAGCAGTACTTGGAATAGTTTGTCCTGCTGGAATAACATAGCCACTTGCATTAATTCCGCTTCCACTACATAAACCGTGAGTAGCGTTAAAGGTTAAAAAAGTATTAGTGCCAACTTGAAATTTATCGTAACAAGATCCAAAAAAACTAAACTTAAAAGGTAATGTTTGAGGGTCTGAAAAAGCATCGTCTATTGTACATAATGGAGTACCAATTGAACTTCCAGATGGAACTGCAGGCACATAAGGGATGGAGCTCACAGAATAAGTATTGGTATTCCTGACATCAATATAAGAAGCAGTTAATGTAGTGCAACTCGTATTATTACATAAAGTTTCTGGAAAAGGAACTACAATATCGCTTGGACAACAATTAATCAAATATTGTAAAGTACCTGTTGCTGGAGCGCTCACACAACCTGTTGAAGTATTCGTTATCACTACCGAATAATTACCAGCGACAGTTGTACTAGATATACTTGGAACATTTCCCGGAGGAGCCACTGTAGCTGGCACTGTCCATGCATAACTATAAATTCCTGGAAACGCTGGTGTAGCAGTAATTACTGCTGGTGTTAAATCACCTGTACATTTTTGAACACTATTAACTATTACTTTAGGAGTAGGATTTATTGTTATAACAAACTGTTTTACATCGTTGGTACAACCACTCAAAGACCCTGTTACGGTAATATTCGAAACTATTGGACTTGAAGTATTGTTATTTGCCAACAAGTTAGTAATGTTTCCAACTCCTGAGCTTCCAATAGGAAGTAATGTATTGCTATTAGTCCAAGAAAAAGTAGTGCCGGGTTGATTACTTGTAAATTCTAATAATGATATTGATGTTCCGTTACAAACAACTTGATTTGCAGGAACGGCTATTACTAGAGAATTTACATTTATACCTATTGTTTTAGAAAAAGAACAAGTAGTGTTTGTAGAAAAAGATATATCATCAATAGCAAAATCATTGCCTGATGCGGATACATTTGTATCGAACATTTCAATTTGGGCTGAAGTACTCGCTCCAGAACTCCAAATAAATGTATATTCAGTCCAGTTACCACAAGTAGTAACGTTTGGCGCAAAATTAAGAATTCCTAGAGCAACCCCATTGATAGTAACTTGAATAGAAGCTGGACTAGAGGATGTAAGTGTTTGAACCCAATAGCTAAAAGTATAATTTTGACCAGCAATTGTAGGAATAGTTTGATTCCAGAATTTATCATTTCCTCCATTAGATGAAGATCCATCAATGACCAACATATTACCTGTGCCTGAAGTGTGATCTGGACAATTGCTGAAAGGTGAAAACCAAGTATTTGGATTGGAAACTATACCATATGCCTTTTGCGCTCCAACATTAGGAGCAACTGTTAAATATTGATAATCTGTTCCAAAACCAACATTACCTGAACTAAAATCTCCATTATACACTAAGTTTTTAATAGTGGATATTGAAGAAGTAACTGTATAATTTGTTGTAACATTTGGACTCACAGTTGGTGTAGCGCTAGTTGTATCTGTTAAAGTAGGATCTGTTGGAGAAGCAACCCAAGAATAAGCATTAGTGCTTCCACTAACCGAAAGCGTCGTTGGACTTCCATTACAAATAGTATTATTGGAAGATACTATTAACGGATTTACTGGATTTTCAACAGTAATATTGTTTTGACTTAATGTATTTAATGCACTATCGGTAACTGAAATAGAATAAGTTCCTGCAGGTAAATTACTAAATACACCATTAGTGTTAGATGGTAAAACAATTCCTGAAATTGAATAGGTATAAGGTGCAGTCCCTCCTGAAGCATATCCCACAATAGAACCATCTGTACTACTTGAACATGATGTGTTATGGACAGAATAAGTTAACGATAATGACAATGGTGGCAAAGCAGTACCATCAAAAACTACACTTTTTAAAGAATTTCTTTCATTTGAACAATCAATATCAAAAATAAAACACCTATTTCTAGATGAATTATTAGCAATTATACTGTTGAAAAACAATAAACTTAGCAATGTAAATAATATATTTTTTTTCATTATGGTGTAAAATTTTTGAAGTGCGAAATATATACAAATTTAACCTAAATTTATTATAAAATTTGCAAATTTTAAAAATTATAATTCTTGTGCTTTAATAATTTTTTAATATTTATCTTTGCATATAATTTTTACTAAATTTATCTTTAAAATGACAAATCGCGAAGAACATAATGACGACATAGGTAATAACCACATTGGAACAAGTGATCAAACACCTTTAAGAAAAGATGCATTTGAAAAAACAGATGAAGAGAAGATTGAAATTATTAAAAAAAATGTTGAAAATATCTTAACAACACTAGGGATGGATTTAACAGACGATAGTCTAAAAAAAACTCCAGATCGTGTTGCTAAAATGTTTGTAAAAGAAATTTTTGGTGGGTTAAATCCAAATAAAAAACCTAGTTCTTCTACATTTGAAAACAAATATAAATATAATGAAATGTTAGTAGAAAAAAACATCACTGTTTATTCTACTTGTGAACACCACCTGCTTCCAATAGTTGGAAGAGCACACATTGCTTATATTTCTAACGGAACTGTTGTAGGCTTATCTAAAATGAATCGAATTGTGGATTATTTTGCTAAAAGGCCACAAGTTCAAGAACGACTAACTATACAAATCGTTAAAGAACTAAAAAAAGTTTTAAATACCGATAACGTTGCATGCATCATAGACGCTAAACATTTGTGTGTGAATTCTCGGGGTATTAGAGATATTGAAAGTAGTACTGTAACTGCGGAATTTGGAGGAAAATTCAAAGAAGAATCTACAAAAAGAGAATTTTTAGATTACATTAAATTGGAAACTTCTTTTTAAAGATAATAAAATTAGTCGCCAACAAAATCATTCTCAACTTTAATACTATGCCACTTTACAAAAAACAAACAGTTAAAATTTACAATACCCTTTCAGGGGAGAAGGAAATCTTCAACCCTATTAATGAAGGCAATGTAGGTATGTATGTTTGTGGACCTACAGTTTATAGCAATGTACATTTAGGAAATGTAAGGACATTTATGAGCTTTGATGTGATTTTTAGATTCCTAAAACATTTAGAATATAAAGTTCGTTATGTAAGAAACATAACTGATGCCGGACATTTGACTGATGATGGCGATATAAATAATGACCGTTTTGTAAAACAATCTCGACTTGAAAAGTTAGAACCAATGGAAGTGGTTCAAAAATATACAGTAGATTTTCATAGAGTTTTAGATTTTTTTAATTTTTTACCTCCTACAATTGAACCAACTGCTACTGGACATATTGTTGAACAAATAGAACTTACAGAAAAATTAATTAAAGATGGATTTGCCTACGAAAGTCAAGGATCTGTTTACTTTGATGTTTTAGAATACAATAAAAGAGGGTTGAATTATGGCGAATTAAACAACCGAAATGTTGACGAATTACTATCCAATACTCGAGATTTAGATGGTCAAAACGAGAAAAAAAATCCGCAAGATTTTGCACTTTGGAAAAAAGCATCTCCAGCACATATCATGAGATGGAACTCGCCCTGGGGAGAAGGATTCCCTGGCTGGCATTTGGAGTGTACCGCAATGAGCACCAAATATTTGGGGGAAAAATTTGACATACATGGCGGCGGGATGGATTTAAAATTTCCACACCATGAATGTGAAATAGCTCAGGGTAAAGCTTGTAACGGAACTACACCTGTCAATTATTGGATGCATACCAACATGCTTACAATGAACGGATTGCGAATGAGCAAATCTACTGGTAACTATATCCTTCCTATGGAATTGATAAATGGAGGAACTACTTTTTTTGAAAAAGAGTTCCATTCTAATATTGTCCGTTTTTGCTTTCTTCAAGCACATTATCGTAGTGTTTTAGACATTTCTAACGAAGCGATGATTGCTAGTGAAAAAGGATTTACTAGATTAATGGAAGGAATTCATCTTTGTTCTGAAATTGAAACTAGCCCTAGTTCTTCTGTGGATATTTTATCTTGGAAACAAAATTGCTACGATGCAATGAACGATGATTTTAATACTCCAATCTTAATTGCACATCTTTTTGAAGGCATCCGATTGGTAAATGTGTTGAACGATAAAAGAGAAACCATTACCCCAACCGATTTAAACGAATTAAAAAATACACTAGAAGTTTTCACCTTTGATGTTCTTGGAATTAAAAATGAGAAAGCATCTAACAATACTACTAATAAATTAGAAGGTGTAATTGAAATGCTTATCGAAATGCGAAAAGCAGCACGCGAAAATAAAAACTGGGCACTTTCTGATGAAATAAGAGATAAACTTTTGGCTTTAGATATTCAGTTAAAAGACGGAAAAGAAGGAACATCATTTACGTTCTAACAAATATGAAAACGCTAAAAGATATACTAATTTCTCCTTTTATAGGCCTTATTTATTTTTACCGTGTTGCCATTTCACCCTTTACGCCTGCTACTTGCCGATACGAACCATCCTGCTCCGCTTATTTTTTAGAAGCACTAAAAAGTCATGGTTTATTTATAGGTTGCTATTTAGGAATAAAACGAATATTAAGTTGCAATCCATGGGGAAAAACAGGATATGATCCGGTACCTCCAAAAAAATGCAATCATAAATAACATTATATTAAAATAGTAAGAAATTTTTATTACTATTTTTGAAAATTATCAAAATAAAAACACTTGCCATGATTTGGAATCCATCAGAAGGAATACATTTAGGTCCATTATTTATAAGATTCTATAGCTTAATGTTTGTAATTGCATTCGGTTTAGGTTGGTACATAATGAAAAAGATTTTTTTAAATGAAAAAGAATCCTTAGATAAATTAGACACCTTATTTGTTTGGACAGTTGTTGCAACGCTTTTAGGAGCAAGATTAGGACATGTTTTTTTCTACGATTGGGAATATTTCCGAAACCATTTACTTGAAATAGTATTGCCTTTTAAATTCGAACCAGAATTTAAATTCACCGGTTTTGCAGGATTAGCAAGCCATGGTGCAGCAATTTCAATAATTATTGTAATGTATTTTTACAGTAAAAAAATTATAAAACGTCCTATTTTATGGGTTTTAGATAGAGTAGTTATTTCGGTTGCTTGCGGAGCTATATTCGTTAGAATTGGTAACTTTTTTAATTCAGAAATTGTAGGGAAGGTAACTAACAATACTGCATTCGGAATTAAATTCATTCGAGACTATTTCAGTCCGCAAGATGCTGTAAATAAAACCAATATAAGCGATCCGGATGCCGCATATAGTGCCATTGCTACTGACCCCCAATTCAGTAGTTTATTGATGCAAGTGCCTCTAAAACATCCTGCACAATTGTACGAATCCTTTAGTTATATATTTGTATTTTTCTTGCTTTTATTCCTATATTGGAAAACCAAAACAGGCGGAAAACAAGGACTTCTTTTTGGTCTATTTTTAATATTATTATGGACAATACGTTTTATAGTTGAATATGTAAAAGAAAGTCAAGGAGGGTTCGGAGATTCTACAGTTTTCTCAACAGGGCAATGGCTTAGCATACCATTTATTCTAATTGGTTTGTACTTTTTTTTAACTGCAAAAAAATCAATTGAAGCTAAGTAAATAATCATTGGTAGAAAAATTTTTATTTTCCACCAATGATAAAGTATTCGATGGGATTAATTTTCTTTTTTCAAGAAATCAATTAATCCATTCATGTATGTTTGTTGGTCGTCATACATACTCATGTGACTTCCATTGGCACAATATAAATAAGTTCCTTTTGGAAATTGAGTGGCCATCCATTTCATATATTCCGGATTCATTGTGTCGTATTTTCCTCCGATAACTAAAGTGGGAACTGTAATATTTTTTAATTCTTTAGAAACATCCCAATCAGTAAGTTTGCCTGAAAGTCCTAGTTCACTTGGTCCTTGCATAGTAATATAAAGGGATTGATTCATTCTTCCAGAAGATCTAGTTACAGGTTCAGGCCATTCGGGAACCGGTTTTCTTAGAATGTGTTGGTTATAAAAATTATCCATCAATAAACCCATATATTTAGGATTTGCATAATCTTTTTTTGCTTCCAAATCTTTAATAGTTTTTAAAACTTCTGGATTCATTTGTTTTTCTAATACTTTAGAATACTCTCCATATTTAGGACAACTTGCCATCATATTCGAAACTACTATTCCTTTTAAATTATTTTGATATTTCAAAGCATATTGCATTGCTAAAATCCCACCCCAGGAATGCCCCAACAGGTAAAAATTATCTTTATTTAGATTTAATGCAACTCGAACTTGCTCCACTTCTTCAACATATCGAGGCAAATCCCACATTGTTGTATCGTTAGGATTATCTGAAAATCCAGTTCCTAATTGGTCGTAATAGATAAATTCAATTCCTTCTTTTGGAAGAAAACTTTCCATACATTCAAAATATTCGTGAGACAATCCTGGACCTCCATTAAGTAAAAGCACTTTTATTTTAGGATTATTTCCAAAACGCTTAGTCCAAACATTGAATTTACCTTTTGGCGTTTGAATTGCAATAATTTTCACACCTCCATTTTGTATTCCGGTTTCTTGAGACTGGAAATAAGTGGAAGATTTTTCATTTTGCTTACAAGAGACAAAACAAAGAAAAGCAAAAAAAATAATTATTTTTTTCATGTTTAATTTATTTGGGTAAAAAGATTTAAATATTTCCATAATACATGGCTTTAACTATACCATCGGATAGTCCAATTTTAGGAACATAAATTTGTCGGGCACCACTCCATTTCATAGCATTTAGATAAATTCTAGTGGCCGGAATAATAACGTCGGCACGGTCAGTATTCAATCCAAGTTCTGCAATTCGCTGTTCGTATGTCAAAGAATTTAAATACTGGTATTGCGCGTTTAAATATAAAAATGACAAAGGCTTATCTTGTCGTTTTCCAGAAAGTTTAAATAATTTATTGATATTTCCGCCCGAACCAATTAAGGTAATGTTATCATACGGTTCGCAGTTAGTAGTGATCCATTTTTCAATTTCTTTCCAAACCACATCGTTTACCATATCGTTTAACAATCTAACTGTTCCGTTTTTGAATGATTTAGAAGCTACCATTTTACCATCTGAAAAAAGTGAAAATTCGCTGCTTCCGCCACCAACGTCAACAAACAAATAAGTTTTATCAGTAGCTATAAAATTATGTAAATCCGAAGATGCAATTATTGCTGCCTCTTGCTTTCCATCAATAATTTCTATTTCAATTTTAGATTTTTCTAAAATAACAGCAACTACTTCCTTTCCGTTATATGCTTCTCTCATAGCAGATGTCGCGCAGGCTTTGTATTTATCTACCTTATATACTTTCATTAATAGTCGAAAAGCATCCATTGCATCCACCATTCTATCAATATTTTCAGTTGTGATTTCTCCAACAGTAAAAGCGTCCTGACCTAACCTTATGGGAACTCTAATAAATGATGATTTATTAAATTGTGTTTCTTTACCGTTTTGTTCTACTACATTTGTAATTAACAATCGCATGGCGTTGGATCCAATATCAATTGCTGCATATTTTTTTATTGAAATCATTTAATTTTTGGCACTTAATTAGGTTGTTAAAACATATTCTCCTCAGACGTTTCCTGCAGGTCATTGTAATAATTGTAAGTTTCTTGCTGAGCTCTAAAAACGGGCTCGTTGTCTTTTCGAATACGGTATTTATTATCCAATTTTTCCGAATGGAATCGTGCTTTTACATTTCCTTTCCAACCAACTTCAAAAGTATCAATTATCTGTTCTTTTATGTCTTCTTGATAAATAGGACAAGTGACTTCTACTCTTCCGTCAAGGTTTCTAGTCATAAAATCGGCAGATGAAATATACACAGCGGGTTTATCATCGTTACAAAAAATAAAAACTCTGGTATGTTCTAGAAAATTATCTACTATACTTATTGCTTCAATATTTTCACTCATTCCTTTCACACCAGGAATTAATGCACAAATACCTCTAATTTGCAATTTCATTTTCACTCCTGCATTACTAGCTTCATACAATTTGTTAATCATAGCAAAATCAGACAAACTATTCATTTTTAAATTTATGTAAGCCGGTCTACCAGCCTCCGCATTATGAATTTCTCTATCAATAAGTTTATATATTTTAGATCGAGAATAATGTGGTGAAACAATTAAATGTTTATATCGGTGCAAACGATAATTGATGTCAAAAAATTCAAAAATTTTATTAGCATCCTTCAATATTTGTTGGTGGCTAGTAAGTAAAGTAACATCGGTGTAAACTTTGGCTGTTGATTCATTGAAATTTCCTGTAGAAATAAATCCATAGCGAATTAATTTGTTTTCCTCTAATCTTTCAACGACACAAATTTTACTGTGTACTTTTAGTCCTTTTATTCCGAAAATTAGTTCAATTCCTTCTTGTTGCATTTGCTCAGCATAAGAAATATTACTGGCCTCATCAAAACGAGCTTGAAGTTCTATTTGAACAACTACTCTTTTTCCATTCTTTGCAGCATTTATCAAAGAACTAATAATTTGTGAATTTTTTGCTAAACGATATAATGTAATTTTAATAGATGCTACTTTTGGATCAAGTGCTGCTTCTCGCAAAAATTTTATAACGTAAGAAAAAGATTGATAAGGTGCGCAAATTAGATAATCTTTTTGAGCAATTTTTTGTAAAATACTTCCTTCAAAAGATAAACCTACAACATCCAATGGCTTTTTTTGCTGGTATAATAAATCAAATCTTCCTAAATTAGGAAAACTCATATAATCCCTACGATTATGGTAACGGCCTCCTGGAATAATACTATCTGTAGATTCAATTTTCATTCGATTTAGGAAAAAAGCTAAAGTGTCTTTATCGATAGTTTTATCATAAACAAAACGAACTGGCTCCCCTATTCTTCTATCTTTTACAGATGTAGCAATCTTTTGCAACATACTCTTACTCATATCACTATCAATATCCAATTGGGCATCTCGAGTAATTTTTATCATGTGAGCCGAAATACTTTCGTAGTCGAAGATATTAAAAATACTGCTTAAATTATAACGAATAACGTCGTCCAACAACATAATATATTGCTTTTCTCCAATAGATGGAAGAACTACAATTCTATTAATGTTTTTAGGGATTTCAATTATAGCATAACGAATCTCGTTTTTTGGTTTTACTAACCCTAAAACTCTAGGCCTTTCATCGGTTTTCATTACTAATTTTATAGCCAAATATCCTGCAGTATCTTTTAACAAAGGAAATACTGCTAAGTCATTCAAGATAATGGTAACAAGTTCAGGGCTTACTTTTTCTATAAAAAGATCATGAACGAACTCTTGATGTTCTTGACATAATTGACTCTCATTAACAATAAAAATGTTCTCCTTTTCTAGCTGTTTTTCAATAATACTTAGTACTCGTAGGCTTTCCGATTGTTGTTGAATTACAATTGTTGTAATATCTTTTACTAATTGTTGGGCACTAATACCGCCAAGAATTTTTTCTCCAGTTTTTCCGGATAAACTTAATCGGCGAATGGCTGCAAAACGAACTCTAAAAAACTCATCTAAATTATTCGAAAAAATTCCTAAAAATCGAAGTCTATCTAAAAGTGGTACTGATTCATCTGCGGCCTCTTGTAAAACTCTAGCATTAAATGCTAACCAACTTTTTTCTCGATCAATATATCTATAATTGTTTTCTGTAATCATATGTTAATTCTTACTTGGGAAAATAATGGTTTGGATTATACCTTTTGTAATTTCAGACCAACAGTCAGTATCGAAATTAATAGATATCATTCCAGATGTTGGTACATTGGAAATATATTTATTGCCAAATTTATTAACAAAATCCGTAATTGCATCATTATGACCAAAAAGAATTAAGAATTCACATTGATTAGGGCAAGATTTAACAATTTCTTCAAGTTCAGAACAATTAAAAGTATACAAATCTTCTTTTATACTGATTTTATTGGTGTCGAAATTCCAAATTTTAAAAAATATATTGGCTGTTAATAAGGTTCTTTTAGCACTGCTACACCAAATAGTTGCTGAAGAAACGATATATGGTATTGAATTATTTGCAACCTCAATAGCTCTTTTTATTCCGTTATTCGTTAACTCTCGTTCTTTATCTAGAATAGGAAATTCCCAACTTGATTTTGCGTGCCGAATAAGGATAATGTTTTTCATTTTATTTAATTTATGGAGAAAGCCTGTCCGTTTTCCATCTGAAGTCGGATTGCAATTTATATCGAATTCTGTCGTGAAGTCTATTGGCCCTTCCTTGCCAAAATTCTACTTCTTGAGGACGAACTAAATAACCTCCCCAATTTTTAGGTCGGTCAATTTCTTTCCCCTGGTATTGTTCTTCTAATAATTGTAAGTTTGTTTCTAAGTATTCTCTATTCGGAATAATCTCACTCTGATGAGAGACAATTGCACCTAGTTTACTTCCATCCGGACGGGAAGAAAAATAATTATCTGAGATTACTTCGGAAGTTTTTTCGGCTACTCCTTTAATAATAACTTGTCGTTCAAGACTTGTCCAAAAAAAAGAAAGACAGATATTTGGATTATTTTTTATTGCTTTTCCTTTTTCAGAATTGTAGTTGGTATAAAATATAAATCCTTCCTCGTTGAATTTCTTGAGTAATACAACGCGCGATTTAGGAAAACCATCCATGCCAATAGTAGCAATAGTCATTGCGTTAACCTCCTCTACTCCACCAAAATCCTCGGTTTCATGAAACCACTTATTAAATAAATTAATGGGATCTTCAGGGATACTATTCTCGAGAAGTTCACTTTTGTCGTAGGATTTTCTATAATTACTTAAATCTTTCATAGTATAATATTAAATGCAAAGTTCGCAAAGTTTTTGGTATTTTTAATAATAAAAAGATCATATTAATTAACAATTATGATATGGAAAAAGTATCTTTAGATATACAAAAAACCACATTGTTAAAATGTGGTTTTAGTTATAATTTCTTTGTGGGCACGGATTGAAAATCCGCGCTATCGGGGTGAACAACGTTTATTGCCAAAATTACAGTCTAAAAAAACAGTTTTTTTATATCCCCCAACTATAAAAGCGGTCGGGATACTTCACTCAAAGAGATGGAAACGAAAAGCGGGGGTCTGGATACTATCGCAGAGCATCAAGACTCTATATAACTCTTCGGGGAGCAGAGTTTATTTTTAATTTCTTTGTGGGCACGGATTGAAAATCCGCGCTATCGGGTTTAGTTTTAATTTGTTTGTTGGCAAGAAGTCGTGATACTTCGCGCAGAGTGTGGATTTCATAAAATTACTTTTGAGATTTTGAATTTATTTTAAACCACCAAATAACAATTAAACCTATAGTGGTTATTAATAAACTTATTTGGGAAATAGGTATTGTATGTGTAATTACTTTTGGACCAAAAATTTGTTCCATATTTTCAAACCCTTTTCCATAATGTTCAGTATATTTTTCAGTTACAGGAAATATATAAAAGTACCCAGTAATTGTTGTTCCTAAAAGTATCCAAAACATAAGTATATTTTTCCAGAGATTTAAATTTTTCATTTTTCTAATATAAGAGGATGATTTTATTTTATATCATACAAAACAAATGATGTATGAAAGTAATTTAGATTTTATTGTGAAAAATATTTAAATTATTAATGACTTGATGTGAGAACTAACAGAAACTATAACTTATTTTTTTATTTTCCTAAAATAGTAATTGATTTAATTTTATTATTCATATCCTCTTGATCTTTTGATTTATAACTTACAGAAATCTTGATTTTATTATTTTTCCAAATACTCCAATATTCAATAGCCCCTCCCCCTCCATTTACATCAGGAGGTCCAAGTTTTGTTTCTACCATTTTTCTATTGTCTGTAAATTCAATATTGTAAGGTTTTTTACCTTGAAACTGTCTATGTCCATCTGAACTTTCTGAATACAAAAAAACAGCAATAATAATATCTGAATTATTAATTGAAAAATCAATTCCTTTTGATTTAAAGATATAATAAAAATTGTCTGGTAATACTCTGGTTATTGTTGGTTCTGTTCCTAATTTATTTAGATAATCTTGAAATACTTTGGAATTAATTTCTAAACCAATTAGATTTTCAACTTCTTGAGAAAAACTATTAAAGGTAATCATAATGATTATGAAAAATATTATTTTTTTCATGATTTTCTTATATTTTTTTTTTTTCAAAAATACAAAATTTGTATAAATTAATCTTTAAATATATAAATTTTTACTTATTTGTAGGAAAAGGATGAATTGTTGTTTAATTGTAGTTTCTTTTAAAATATTATTTTAGGATGAGATTCCTCCTGCGTCGGAATGACAAGGTGGTGGAAAATACTATTTTCACAAAAGACATAACCTATCTAGCCCCGATAGAAGTGGAAATCCTGGCATTGCGATAACGAAAAGTGCAATTGGATTGCTTCGTGCCTCGCAATGACAGATTGCAACGAAAAGCGGGAATTACCATTGGTGAAAATGCCCAAATCATTCGCTACTGATTATTAATATTTAAGCCATTTATATAGTTCTTTCCAAGATGGTTTTTTGCCGTACATTAGTATTCCGACACGGTAAATTTTGGATGCAAACCATACTACTCCAAGGAACGTACCAAATAATAAAGTTATGGAAATTGCAATTTGCCACCATGGCACTCCAAACGGAATTCGCATCATCATGACAATTGGAGAGGTTAGAGGAACCATTGAAAATACAGTAGCCATAGTGCCGTGTGGATCGTTGATTACTGTAAAAAAACCGATGTAAACTCCTAAAATTAATGGCATTATGATGGGTAGAAGAAATTGCTGGGAGTCGGTTTCGTTATCAACTGCAGCACCAATAGAGGCATAAAAGGAACTGTACAGAAAGTAACCACCAATGAAATAAATAATAAATGAAATTAAGATAGTGGCTATTGGTAGGTTCCAGATTTCATTTAAATACATTTGGAATTCACCGCCCATTTGGTGTTGTGCAGCTTGTAATGCTTGGGTTTGAGATCCGGTGGTGGCATTCATCTGCACTCCGAAAACAGAAGACAAAACTAACATTGCCGTCAAGCCAAGTAGTGCCCAAATGAGAAATTGAAGTATTCCTGCTAGGGAGGTGCCGATGATTTTTCCCATCATTAATTGAAATGGTTTTACGGAGGAAATAATTACCTCGATAATTCGGGAAGTTTTTTCTTCAATGACGCTTCGCATTACCATGTTACCATACAAAATGATGAACATCATAATTAAGTAACCAAAAGCACCACCAATGATAATTTTCATTTCGTTAAGTCCCTTTAGTGCTGTTTCACCAGAGGCTTTGGCAAGACTGATAGAAACATTTGCTTTGGCTTTATTAATTTTGAGGGTGTCAAGACCTTCTCTTTGGAAATTTTCGGAGGTGACTTTTTTGGCTATAACGTCTTCTAATTCATTTATATAAGTCACGCTTGGGCTATCGCTAGATATATATTGCACTTTGTTTTGTAAAGAAGTAGTATCGCCACTATTTGGAATTACTAATAGTCCTTGGTAACTTTCTTTAACTATGCTGTCTTTTAGAATCTTTAAATCGACATTAGATAAATTAAGGTATTTGTATTCTTTATCGCTTTTAAATTCGTTTACAAATCTACCCGTGGCATCGTGAATAACGATGGTTTTCATTTCGGATTTCATATTGCTTAAATAGCCTACAAAAACCGCGATACCTACAAATAATAACGGACTTAAAAACGTCATTACTATAAATGATTTATTGCGAACTTTGGCAATAAATTCTCTTCTTATTATTAGTGCTAATTTGCTCATTTTTTTTAGACTTGCTTAGATGTTCTAGACTACTTACACTTTTTTAGACCTTTTATAATTTCTTAGATTTTTAGACAATTAATAAAATCTAAGAGATCTAAAGATCTAATTTTCTAATAATCTAATCGGTTACTGTTTTTATAAAAATATCATTTACACTGGGGATTTTCTCCATAAAATGGGTTACTTGCCCACGTTGAATTAAAAGTTGTAAAAGTTCATTAGGAGCTGTGTTTCCTATTTGAATTTCTAGTTTTAGTTCGTCGTTTAGGGATTTAAAATAGGTGGTGGAAATTGTGAATTTTTCCGATAATTCTTTTAGTAAACTGTCGCTGTTTTCACTAAGAATTCCTACTTCGTAACTATTGGTTCGAAATTGTTTTTTAACGTCGGTTAGTTTGCCTTCAATCAGTTTATTCGATTTATGAATTAGAGCAATGTGGTCACACATTTCTTCTACACTTTCCATTCTGTGAGTAGAAAAAATAACCGAAGTGCCTTTTTTGTTCAATTCGATAATTTCATCTTTAATTAAATTAGCATTTACTGGGTCAAAGCCAGAGAAAGGTTCATCCAGAATAAGCAATTTAGGTTGGTGTAAAACGGTAACCACAAACTGAATTTTTTGCGCCATTCCTTTAGATAGTTCCTCAATTTTCTTGTTCCACCACCCTTTTATTTCCAGTCGTTCAAACCAATAATCCAGTTGGGTTTTAGCATCGTGTTTGGACAAGCCTTTTAGTTGTGCCAAATAAAAACATTGCTCCCCAACTTTCATCGATTTGTACAAACCTCGTTCTTCAGGCATGTAGCCAATATATTGAACATCGTTGGGCTGTAGTAATTTTCCATCCAAAATAATCTCGCCACTATCTGGCAAGGTTATTTGGTTGATAATACGAATTAAAGAAGTTTTCCCGGCACCATTAGGACCTAATAGGCCGTAAATACTTCCGTTTGGAATAGATAAAGAGACTTCGTTAAGTGCCGTGAAATTACCGTATTGCTTTACTACTTTGCGTACTTCGAGTATGTTGCTCATAAATTTTATTAAATTTTGAAATTTAATGGTGTATTCTTTTTAATAAAATAGTTTTATTATTTACTCTCCCCGACCCTCTCCAAAGGAGAGGGAGAAAAGATCGTAGTAAATTATATTAACTATTATAATTGATTTTTGACATTGAATTTGACTTTTGCTATTGAATATTGACTTTGCTATTGCAATTATACTATGTAAATATAAAAAATTAGTCTTAAATTCAAGTGTTTTGTTACAAAAAACCCACCCTTATAATAAAACAAGAATGGGAAAATTGCAAATTGATTACAAAAAAATTAAGAGAACATGTCTTTTACCTTATCAAAGAAAGATTTGTCCCCTTTTTCAGGATGGGGTATAAAATTTTCGTCGGTAAGTGAATTTTCGAAGAAGATACGTTGCTCTTTGTTTAAGGTTTTAGGAGTCCATACATTAACATGAACTAATAAATCGCCACTTCCATAACTATTTATACTAGGAATTCCTTTTCCTTTTAATCGCAGTATTTTTCCTGATTGAATACCTTCTTCAAGTTTGATTCGTACTTTCCCGTTCACGGCTTCTATTTCTTTGGAGACTCCTAAAGCTGCTTCTGGAAAACTAACGTACAAATCGTAGTGAAGATTTTCTCCTTCACGTTTTAAAAATTCGTGCTCTAATTCTTCAATAGCAACAATTAAATCCCCCGGAACACCGTTACCTGGAGCATCGTTACCTTTGCTAGAAACTTTAAGCTGCATGCCATCTACAACTCCTGCCGGAATTTTTATGGATACTGTTTCGTCTTCCATTATCATTCCGTAAGCATCTGCATTGGTTGGTTTGCTTTCAATAATTTGTCCAGAACCTCCACACACATTACAGGTTGCTGCAGTTTGCATTCTACCTAAAATAGTGTTGGTAACTCTAAGAACTTGTCCCTGACCATTACAAGTAGAACAAGTTTTATATTTTACACCAAGCGCTTGGATTTTACGTTTAACTTTTACCTTTTTCTCTACACCATTAGCAATTTCTTCTAGGGTAAGTTTCACTTTGATACGAAGATTGCTTCCTTTCACGCGACGTTGACCTCCAGAGTTTCCTCCGAATCCTCCACCAAAAGAGCCACCAAAACCTCCACCACCAAAAATATCTCCAAATTGGCTAAAAATATCGTCCATATTCATGTGGTGTCCGCCACCGCCACCACCGCCATCAAAGGCTTGGTGACCATATTGATCATATTTCGCTTTTTTACTTGTGTCACTTAATATTTCATAGGCTTCGGCACACGCTTTGAAATTTTCTTCGGCCGCAGCATCTCCCGGATTTTTATCTGGATGAAATTCCAACGCTTTTTTGCGGTAGGCCTTTTTTATTTCTTCGGGTGTGGCGCTTTTTGAAATGCCTAATATTTCGTAAAAATCTTTTTTCATTTTTAATATTGAATTAAATTCCCTCTAGTTTTCTAAAAATTGTAGTTGTAGCTATTAATTTCCAAGAACAACTTTAGGGAAACGAATAATCTTATCGCCTAATTTATAGCCTTTTTCAAGCACATCTACAATTTTTCCTTTTAAGTTTTCAGTCGGCGCTGGAATTTGTGTGATTGCTTCGGCAAAATCGGCATTAAAAGTATCTCCTTTTCTAACTTCAACTTCTTCTAATCCTTTGGAAACAAGTGTAGATTTTAATTTTTCATGAATTAATTCTACTCCTAACAATAATGCTTTATCTTCTGATTTAGAAATTTCAGTTAGTGCTCTGTCAAAATCGTCAAGAACTGGCAACATGGCTTGTAAGACTTCTTGATTGGCAGTTTTAAATAATTCGATACGTTCTTTAGTAGTTCGCCTTTTATAGTTTTCAAATTCGGCAAAAAGACGTAAATGCTTGTCTTTTTCATTTGCTAAATCTGCTTCTAATTGCTGTTCAACACTCAACTCTTCAGCATTTTCAAATCCTGAAGAGTCTTTATCCGTAGTATTTTCTTCTTTTGTGTTTTCTTCTGTTGGAAGATTAATATCATTTTCAAGAATTTCTTTATCCTTTTTATCCGTGCTCATTGTGCTTTTGTTTTTAAATATATCTTTGAAGTTCATATCTTATTTTATTCCGCTAATCGGAATGCAAAAGTACTGCCATTTCTGTATAAATGTCAAATTGTCATTTATTTTTTTACGGGTAAATTTGACAACTATTTATTTTAATTTATCGTTGAAATTCAATTTTGCAAAATAGTAGAAAATATATTGGGCCTCTTTCTTTTTCATTTTTTGTTAGTATCTTTGCACTAAATGATAAAAGTTGCAAACATACTCAACAAGAGAGCTAAATTTGATTTCGAAATAATCGAAACTTATTCTGCGGGAATAGTTTTAACAGGTACCGAAATAAAATCAATTCGTTTGGGAAAAGCTCAAATTGCCGAAAGTTTTTGTGAGTTTAGCAACAATGAACTTTTTGCAATCAATACTTATATTGAGGAATATGCTTTTGGAAATCAATTTAACCACAAATCTAGAAGCGAACGCAAACTTTTATTAAATAAAAAAGAACTAAAATCACTAGCTCGAAATGTTGAATCGAAAGGATTGACTATTATTCCACTTCGATTATTTACCAATGAAAAAGGACTTGCCAAACTTGAAATCGGACTTTGCAGAGGTAAAAAAACCTATGATAAACGTGAATCTTTAAAAGAGCAAGACACTAAACGCGACTTAGAGCGAATTAAAAAAGAATTTAATTAGGGAGGGGAAATTAAAATAAAATATGCTTTTTTTTACAAAAAAATATGACTAAATTTGTCAAGTATAAAAAAGTCAACAAATGAAAACTATTTTAAAAAATGCAAGAGAATTAAAAGGAATTAAAACTCGTGAGTTAGCCCAACTTATTGGGATAGATCAAGCATTAATTAGTAAATTTGAAAATGGATCAAGAAAACCAACACGTGAACAAGTTAGAAAATTAGCAACTATTCTAGAAATAGATTACGAAACATTAATGGTTGCTTGGCTTAAAGAAAGGATACTTTATGAAATTGGCGATGATAATTTAACTTTAAGAGCCATGGAAATGGTTAGAGAAGATATTGAAAACAACTATATTTCTAGGAAATCTATAATTTCAACTAACTTAAAAACTATACTGGATGAAATTGACACCTTAAAAGACGCTCTAAATAAATATAGAGAATTGGACAGTTTTAGAATAGCACAAGCATTAGAATTAGAATACACCTTTGAAAGCAACCGAATAGAAGGTAATACACTTACCCTTAGAGAAACAGATTTAGTAATTAACGAGGGATTGACAATTTCTGGAAAAAGCATGCGAGAGCATCTAGAAGCAATCAATCACGTAGAAGCAGTTACTTACATAAAACAATTAATTGAACGCAATTTTTCTTTTAATGAAAGGGAACTTCTTTCGGTTCATAATTTAATATTAAGAGGAATTATTCCCGAAGATGCAGGCCGTTATAGAAGAGTACAAGTAATGATTAAGGGAAGTAGTTACACTCCTCCACAGCCATTTATAGTACCTAAACAAATGGAAGATTATTTCATCTGGATGGAAGAAAATAAAAATAAATTGCACCCAGTTATTTTGGCAGCAGAAATGCACGAACGTTTAGTAACTATTCATCCTTTTATTGATGGTAACGGCAGAACTTCCAGACTAATAATGAACCTGATATTATTGCAAAACGGCTATGTAATTGCGAATATTAAAGGCGATTATGAAACTCGAATGAAGTATTATCAATCACTAGAAACGGCACAAACCTCTGGTAATAAAGAAGATTTTGTTCTCTTAGTAGCACAAATTGAGAAAGAGTGTATGCAGCGCTATTTAGATATTATTAGTAAGTAAAAAACCCATCCTGGAAAACTATTCTGTGATGGGTTTTATTTCAATTTTTATTTTCTAATAAAGGTACAAATTTGAAATCACCAAATTCGTGTTTTTCAAATTGGGTTTCGTTTTTACGGATAAGCATGGTCATAATTTGATCTTTATCTCCAACTGGAATTACTAACTTACCTCCTATTTTTAATTGAGCCATTAGAGCTTGAGGAATAATTGGTGCACCAGCCGTAACAATAATACTGTCAAACGGAGCATGGTTTGGCAAACCTTTATAGCCATCACCAAACGATAAATGTTTTGGTCTAATTCCTAGTTTAGGTAATAATGCAGAGGTAGATTTGAATAATTCATTTTGACGTTCTACAGAATATACTTTTGCGCCAAGCAAACATAAAACAGCAGTTTGATAGCCACTTCCGGTTCCTATTTCTAGTATTTTTTGCTCTTTTTTTACTTCCAAAAGTTGACTCTGAAAAGCAACTGTATGAGGCTGGGAAATAGTTTGTCCAGCTCCAATAGGAAATGCTTTATCTTGGTAAGCAAAATCTTCAAAACTAGAATTCAAAAATAAATGACGTGGAATTTTTCGTATAGCTTCCAATACATTTTTATCCGTTATGCCTTTATCTTCAAGTATTTTAGCTAATTGATTTCGAAGACCTTGGTGCTTATTCGTATCTTTCAATTGAAATGTTATTATAATTCTGTAAAAATAGAAAACAAATTATCAATTATCAATTACCAATTATCAATAAATTACTATTTTTGATAAAATTTAATTTTATGCTTAAAGTTGGCGTTTTAGGTGCCGGACACCTCGGAAAAATACATCTACGATTATTACAACAATCTAATAAATTCGAATTAGTTGGTTTTTATGACGAAAATCAAGAAAATGGAGCAAAAATTGCTGCCGAATTTGGATACAAACAATTTGAAACTATTGCCAAATTAATTCATGCTGTAGACGTCATAGATATAGTAACCCCTACACTTTCACATTACAAGTGTGCAAAAGTTTCTATTAAAAGCGGCAAACATGTTTTTATAGAAAAGCCAATTGCAACCACTGTTGCCGAATCTGAGGAAATAATTGCTTTATCAAACGAATATAATGTTAAAGGTCAAGTAGGGCATGTAGAGCGTTTTAATCCTGCTTTTACTGCTGTGAAAGATATGATTGAAAGTCCGATGTTTATTGAAACCCATCGATTGGCAGAATTCAATCCTCGTGGCACGGATGTTCCTGTAGTTTTAGACCTTATGATTCATGATATTGATGCAATTTTAAGTGTAGTGAAATCTAAGGTGAAAGCAGTACATGCAAGTGGCGTTTCCGTTTTGAGCCAATCTCCAGATATTGCAAATGCTAGAATTGAGTTTGAAAATGGATGTGTAGCTAACATTACTTCCAGTAGAATTTCGATGAAAAAT
The DNA here is from genome assembly GCA_947457615.1 of Flavobacteriaceae bacterium. Lineage (GTDB taxonomy): Bacteria > Bacteroidota > Bacteroidia > Flavobacteriales > Flavobacteriaceae > Flavobacterium. The sequence goes on along the minus strand of CANGWK010000028.1, from coordinate 12,188 downwards.
ATGCGTAAATCTAGATTCTTTCAAAAAGACGCCTACATTTCTGTAGATTATTTAGATAAGGTTTGTGAAGTTGTAAAAATGAAAAATGCGCCAGAATTTCCAGGAGATTTTGATATGATTTTGCAAAATGCAGAAGGCGAAAAGAAACAAATTTACTTTGCAAATCCAGAAGTTGAACCCAATAATGCTATTTTAGATGAATTGGAATCTTTTGCAGATGCTATAAATAATAATACAACACCAGTTGTTACTTTACAAGATGGAACAGAAGCATTGCGAGTGGCTTATCAGATTATCGATAGTATGAATAGTAAATAATTTGTCTCAATTTATAATTTTTTATAAACTTGAAAACTTTAAAATAAACAAACTAAACTAATGAAAACAATTGCAGTAATTGGAGCAGGAACTATGGGCAACGGAATTGCTCATACCTTTGCACAAAGTGGATTCACCGTTAAACTTATAGATATTTCTGAAAAATCTTTAGAAAAAGGAATGGCAACAATTGCTACTAACCTTGACAGAATGGTTGCAAAAGGAACCATTACAGAAGAAGACAAATACAAAACCATTGGAAATATAATAACTTACACTGATGTAAAAGATGGTGTTGTGGGAACCGATTTAGTAGTAGAAGCTGCCACCGAAAATGTGGCATTAAAACTAAATATTTTTAAACAATTAAGTGAAATTTGTGATCATAATGTGATTTTAGCAACCAATACTTCTTCCATTTCTATTACTCAAATTGCAGCTCAGGTTGTACATCCCGAAAGAGTTATCGGAATGCACTTTATGAATCCGGTGCCAATTATGAAACTAGTGGAGATTATTCGTGGCTATTCAACTTCTGACGAAGTGACTAAAATCATCATGGATTTATCTGTTAAATTAGGGAAAACTCCAACAGAAGTAAATGACTATCCGGGTTTTGTTGCCAATAGAATTCTAATGCCAATGATAAACGAAGCTATTGAAACTTTATATAATAAAGTTGCTGGAGTTAATGAAATCGACACTGTAATGAAACTCGGAATGGGACATCCAATGGGACCTTTACAATTAGCAGATTTTATAGGTTTGGATGTGTGTCTTTCTATTTTAAATGTTATGTACGACGGATTCAAAAATCCAAAATACGCTCCTTGCCCACTACTAGTAAATATGGTTATGGCAGGAAAATTCGGAGTAAAATCAGGAGAAGGTTTTTACGATTATTCTGAAAGTAAAAAAGCAGAGAAAGTTGCTAAACAGTTCTCCAAATAATTAACAATGGTTAATTGATAATTCAAAATGTCTAAAATAATTCCTTTTCAAGCCGTTCGCCCCGCACCTGACAAAGTAGCGTTAGTAACCTGTAGAAATTACGACGATTATTCGCCTGCCGAACTTGCTTCTTGGCTGAATTTTAATCCATACTCGTTTTTGCATGTTATTAATCCGGCGTATGTGCATTCGCAAAAAATTACTTTAGACAAACGTTTTAAGGGGGTTGCTCATAAATATCAAGATTTTAAAAATGAGAGTACCTTACAAGAAGATATAAGTCCTTCTTTTTATTTATATCAAATAGAAACCAAATCACAATCTTTTTCAGGAATTGTTGCTGGAACTTCTATTGAAGACTATAAAAATAATGTTATTAAAAAACATGAAGATACCTTGCAGTATCGTGTGGAATTATTTAAAGATTATTTACAACAAACGGGGTTTAACACGGAACCAGTTTTAATAACCTATCCTGATAATTTCGAAATTAATAACTGGATTTCTGAAAAGAAAAAAGAACAACCAATTTACCATTTTTCTACTACAAATAAAGAAAATCATACCCTTTGGAAAGTAGATTCGGAGACAGAAATAAATTGGTTGCAAAAAAAATTTGAGGCTATTCCCGAACTATACATTGCCGATGGACACCATCGCTCAGCTTCCGCAGAATTATTATACGACCAAAATATAGCTTTTGAAAATGAAAAACTAAATTATTTTATGAGTTTTTTAATTGCCGAAAGCAATGTTAAAATTTATGAATTCAATAGAATTGTTCGAGATTTGAATGGCAATTCTAAAGACGATTTTCTAGAAAAATTATCCGAACACTTTATTTTAATTTCAAAAGAACAAGAACTTTGGAAACCCCAAAGCAAGTTTGAATTTGGTATGTATTTAGATGGAAGTTTTTATGCCTTATTTTTTAAACAAGGGAGCAAAAGCAATCTTGATGCTGGTGCAAAAAATGTAAATGAAATACTAGAAAATCTTGATGCTCAAATTTTGTATGATAAAGTACTAAAACCTATACTTGGGATAGAGGACTTACGAAACGACGAACGCATTGAATACATCGCTGGAAAGCAATCCATACTAACTTTAAAAGAATTAGTGGATGAAGGGGAATTTGAAGTTGGATTTATGCTGTTTCCTAGCGACATTTCAGAAATTAAAGCTGTTGCCGACAACAATTTAATTATGCCTCCCAAAAGTACTTATATTGAACCTAAATTCAGAAGTGGCTTAATGGTTTATGAATTGTAAAATTTGTAACAATTAATTATAAAATCAATAACCCGATAATTTTGATTATCGGGTTATTTATTTTTTAGTGACTTACGTTTGTAACTTCTTCTGGACTGTGTTTGTGTTTGAAGAAAACAGCAAACAATATCGCAATTATTAAAGCATATACTGAAAAGGCAAGCCAGATATTATGCCAATCCCGTATTCCGTCGTGGGTAAAGAATTTATCAATTACAATTCCGCTAAATAATCCACCAAAGAAAGCTCCAAATCCGTTGGACATCATCATAAATAAACCTTGAGCAGAAGAACGAATTTTAGAATCTGTTGTTGTTTCTACAAATAAAGAACCCGAAATGTTAAAGAAATCAAACGCCATTCCGTAAACAATACACGATAGAATAATCATCCATAAACCGTCAACTGGATTTCCAAAAGCAAATAATCCAAAACGCAATACCCAAGCAAGCATAGAAATTAACATTACTTGCTTGATTCCGAATCGTTTTAGAAAAAATGGGATAGCCAAAATAAATAAGGTTTCCGAAATTTGAGAAATCGACATGATTATGGTCGAGTATTTAACCACAAATGAATCAGCATATTGAGGAGCTTTTGAAAATTCTGATAAATAAACATCGCCGTACATATTAGTCAGTTGCAAGGCACCTCCAAGAAACATGGAAAAAATAAAGAACAATGCCATTTTATAAGTTCCAAATAATTTAAAAGCAGTCAAACCTAATTTTTCTCGCAAGGAAGCGTTGGTAGCTATTAATTTTTGAGGAGGACATTTGGGTAATGTAAAGGAGTAAATGCCTAAAATAAATGCTGCAAAAGCTGAAAGATAAAACATGTTATAAGATGCTTTATTTCCTGTTAGATTTGTAATCCACATAGCGGCAATAAATCCAATAGTTCCCCATACTCGTATAGGAGGGAAAACTTTCACAACATCAAAATTATTTGTCTTTAAAATATTATAAGCAATAGAATTTGACAAGGAAATAGTTGGCATATAACACAACATTGCCGCAAATATCACATAATAAAAAGTAGTTGGATCTTCTACTTGAGGTAGATATAATAAAGCAATACCACCTAAAATATGTAAAATCCCATATAATTTTTCTGCATTAATCCATTTATCAGCAATAATACCGGTTACTGCAGGCATTAGAATTGAGGACAATCCTAAAGTAGAAAAAATTGCGCCAAATTCGGCGCCACTCCAATGTTTTGTTCCAAACCAATAATTTGCAATTGTAATTAACCAAGCACCCCAAACAAAAAATTGGAGAAAACTCATAAGAGTTAATTTAAATTTAATAGTCATAATAGTGTAGGTTTTTGTATATAGATTGTAAATCTAAGATTAATAAATAAATTTCCAAATATAAATTTAAGCACTGGTTATTTCTTCAGTTAGTTCTAAAACAACCTTAAATTGTTCTTCACGTGTTAAAAATGAATTGTCAATTTCTATAGCATCGGCAGCCATTACTAATGGGGAATCGTCTCTATGGGTATCAATATAATCGCGCTCTTGAACATTAGCTAATACTTCCTCGTAAGTTACAGAGTCGCCTTTTGCTAACATTTCATCAAATCGTCTTTGAGCACGAGTTTCTGGGCTGGCTGTCATGAAAATTTTTAATTCGGCATCAGGAAAAACAACAGTTCCAATATCTCTTCCATCCATTACAATGGCTTTATTCCTTCCCATTTCTTGTTGTTGTTCCACCAATTTGGCGCGAACTTCAGATAGTTCAGCTATTTTACTTACAAAGCTTGAAACTTCTATAGTCCTAATTTCTTTTTCAATATTTTCGGTATTCAAATACATTTCGGCAAATCCTAAATCTGCATTAAATTCAAAATGCAATTTTATACTCGTAAGACTATTTACCAAAGAATCTCTGTCTAAAAATTCTTTGGAAATATAACCGTTTTGCATTGCAAATAAAGTAATTGCCCGATACATTGCTCCAGTATCCACATAGATGTATCCCAAATGTTTGGCTAACTGTTTGGCTAAAGTACTTTTCCCAGTAGAGGAAAAACCGTCAATGGCAATAGTGATTTTTTTCATGTTTATTTTGCCAAAAGGCGCTAATTACTTTAGTTTTTTTTACAAATATAAGACAGGAATTAAGAAACTTAAATTTAATCTTGAAAATTCATTGTCAAGCCAAATAGACTAGTATTTCCTGCTAAGGAATATCTAGAATGCGAATAATTAAATTTTATTTTTCCCATTTTTAAACCAAAACCTAACGATATTCCTGAAAAATTACGTTGTTCTATCACTCGTAATTCTTCTGCACGGCGGAAATTGTATCCGAATCGTAAATTAAATCCTTTTTTAGGAAATAATTCAAATCCAAAAACAACATGACGTAAGGCATTATTCATAAAGCCAACTTTTTCTGGAGTTACAGAACCATCAATACTGCTAGTAGCTCTATTGGGATTAGAAAATGCAATATTCCATTGTTGCAAGTTCTCTAGAGTTAAATGCCACCTTATGGGAACATTTTCTACTTGTTGTGAAACTCCCAGTAAAACTTCTAAAGGCAATTTTTCTTGAGTACCAGAATAGGTAGTTATTTGGGTTCCAATATTACGAACTACCAATGCCCAATTTACGTCGTTTCTTTGATCGATAAACAAAGCACCTAAATCGGCTGCAGCACCATAGGATGTATAACTTTCTAAAGTAGAAGAAATAAGTTTTGCATTCGCGCCAAAATAAAAATTGGTATATGGCACATTATAGGAATACCCTGTAGAAAGTGCCATTTCACTCCCTGTAAATGAAGAAGTTGGGGTTCCGTTTTCATCATAACCATCAAACTTTCCATAATTTACATAATTCACGCCCACGTGCAAAGTTTGCAAATGACGGTCGTAAGTATAAGCATAAGCAGCGGTTCCATAGGTAACAGCTCCAAAATAACTGCCATAATTCACAGCCAAATGATTATCCATCTCCGGATTAATTGTTGCAGGATTAAAGTGTGCTTGGTTCACATCTTCATCAAAAATTGTTAAGACTTTTCCTCCTAAAGCGGCTTGCCTTGGAGAGGTAACTAAGTTTAGAAATTGGTATACCGACTTACCTCCTATTTGACCATAAGTTATGGTGCAAAAAAGCAATATTATGGAGATAATTATTTTTTCTATCATACTAAATCGGAACAAACTAAACCTATAACGAGAATGCGAAGATATTATTTTTAAAGTTAAGACAAAAGTGCAAATAAAAAAGGCATGGAAGTAAATTCACATGCCTTTTGAAAATCAATTCTATTTTTTAATCCAAAATTTTTGCTTTATTTACCTTTTCTTTAGTTAACGCAATTGCAATAACTTCACTCATTTCTTTTACATAATGAAAGGTTAATCCTACAAGATAATCGGATTTTATTTCTTCAATATCGCTTTTATTTTCATGGCAAAGAATAATTTCTTTAATATTTGCTCTTTTAGCAGCAAGAATTTTTTCCTTAATTCCACCTACTGGCAAGACTTTTCCTCGAAGTGTAATTTCTCCCGTCATTGCTATACCTTTTTTGATTTTTCGTTGGGTATATAATGAAACAAGAGAGGTTAACATTGCAATTCCAGCACTTGGTCCGTCCTTGGGAGTTGCTCCTTCTGGAACGTGTAAATGGATATTATATTTAGAAATTACATCCTGGTTTAATCCAAAAATTTCAGCATTTGCTTTTATATATTCTAATGCAATTGTGGCAGATTCTTTCATAACCGTACCTAAATTTCCGGTTAAGGTAAGAACCCCTTTTCCTTTGGAAATTAAGGATTCAATAAAAAGAATATCACCTCCTACAGATGTCCAAGCTAAACCAGTAACAACTCCTGCAACTTCATTCCCTTCAGATTTATCGCGTTCTAATTTTGGAGCTCCTAGAATTTTTACAATATCTTCATCGGTCACTTTTTTATTATACTCCTCCTCCATTGCAACCGATTTGGCAGCATATCGAATCACTTGAGCAATTTTTTGTTCCAAACTTCTGACTCCAGATTCACGGGTATAACCTTCTACAATTTTTTCAAATTGTTTTTTACCAATAGTTAAATCTTTGGAAGTTAATCCGTGTTCTTTTAATTGTTTTGGGAACAAATGCTGGCGAGCAATTTCCACTTTTTCTTCCGTAGTATATCCTGTCATGTTGATTACTTCCATTCTATCTCTCAAGGCTGGCTGTATGGTTGACATAGAATTAGAGGTAGCAATAAACATCACTTTTGACAAATCATATCCCATTTCAAGGAAATTATCATAGAACGAATTATTCTGTTCGGGATCTAATACTTCTAATAATGCCGAAGAAGGATCCCCTTGGTTGCTTACCGAAAGTTTGTCTATTTCATCCAATATAAATACCGGATTGGAGGTCGTTGCTTTTTTTATACTTTGAATAATTCTTCCAGGCATGGCGCCAATGTAGGTTTTTCTATGACCTCGAATTTCAGCTTCGTCACGTAATCCTCCTAATGAAATTCGAACGTATTCTCTGCCTAAAGCCTCTGCTACGGATTTTCCAATAGAAGTCTTTCCTACTCCTGGAGGTCCTGTCAAACAGATAATTGGTGATTTCATATCGTTACGCAATTTTAAAACTGCCAAATGCTCAATCATTCGTTTTTTAACATCTTCTAAACCAAAATGATCGCGATCTAAAACTTTTTGGGCATGTTTTAAATCAAAATTATCTTTAGAATATTTATTCCAAGGTAATTCTAAAAACAGATCTAAATAATTTCTTTGGATACCAAAATCAGGCGCTTGCGGATTCATGCGTTGCATTTTGGAAAATTCTTTTTCAAAGTGCTTTTGCGTTTTTTCATCCCAATTCTGAGTTTTGGAACGCAAACGCATTTCTTCAAATTCTTGCTCGTTAGATACGCCTCCCAATTCTTCTTGAATGGTTTTCATTTGTTGGTGCAAGAAATATTCACGTTGTTGTTGGTCTAAATCAAATCGAACTTTAGATTGAATATCGTTTTTTAATTCCAATTTTTGAATCTCAATATTCATAAAACGTAACGTTTCAAGAGCTCTTTCTTTAAGAACAGGCATTACTAATAAGTTCTGCTTTTCTTCTACAGACAGATTCATGTTAGAAGAAACAAAATTGATTAGAAACGATTGGCTCTCGATGTTTTTAATTGCAAAAGTCGCTTCAGTAGGGATATTCGGGCTTTCGCGTATTATTTCTATCGCTAATTCCTTTATAGATTCTACAATTGCAGAAAATTCTTTATCGTTTTTTTTCGGTCGTTTTTCAGGAACCTCCTTAATAGTAGCATTAATATAGGGTAATTCTGAAATAACAGAATCAATTTCAAAACGCTTCTTTCCTTGAAGAATTACAGTAATGTTTCCATCAGGCATTTTTAAAACCCGAAGAATTCTAGCAACTGTACCCACGTGGTGGATATCGTTTTTAGTTGGATCTTCGTCTTCTTCATTTTTCTGGGCAACTACTCCAATAATTTTATTGCCTGCGTAGGCTTCATTTATTAACTTAATGGATTTATCTCTTCCTGCAGTAATCGGAATTACAACACCTGGAAATAAAACGGTATTTCGTAAAGGTAAGATTGGTAACGAATTTGGAAGTTGTTCGTTGGTCATTTCCTCTTCATCTTCTGGTGTTAAAAGCGGAATTAATTCGGCTTCCGAATCGAATTCTTGAAGTGACAAACTGTCAAAAGTTATTATTTTTTGATTTGACATAGAATATATTAAGTCAATTTGACATTGTTAAATTAGTAATTATTTAGCAAAATATATTTTGCTTTAGTTTTATTAAATTAAATCAGATAGGCATGCTAAATAAATTGGTATTTAAATTATTTATTTATCTCTACAAATTTAGACAAGGATTATGCCATTAAAAAAAATCCGCCATATAGACGGATTTAATAAATGTAATTTTATTATTATGGCAAATCTACACTAAAAGCTCCCTCTGTAACTGACTTAGTTTGGTTTGTAGTAAAGTTTCTTTCTATCACGATAAAAGTACCTTCCATGTGCGTTGCAGTTTTAGAGGTAATTGTAATAGAGCCAGTATCCCCATTATATAAAACACTATTAAATAAACAGGAAGAATTAATTTGTTGTCCGAAGGCACCTGCAAATTGATAAGTTCCAACCGTTAATGATTGCGCAATACTAATTCCAACTCTATCACCATTAGCTTTAGAAGCAACTATACTAAACGAATCAGGAAATCCTGAAGAACTAGTACTAGCTACGTCTATAGTATTTTCTACAAATTCTATCCCGTCTACTTTTGCATAAAAAGTATCCGTAACTGGATTTATTGTCGTGTAGGGTATATTCATGAAAACACCATTGGTAAAATTAATTGGAGCAACATTACTAACTGCAGTATCTGACCAATATCCTTTAAAACTAAATATACCTGAAATAGTATGATTCACGGTATCAATTCCATTAACAATTACACTACCAACGACCTCAGTTGAATTATTTGGATTAAATCCTAAATACGAATCTGTGGAATTTGCAGGAGAAAAAGAAAGTAAATTAGTAGCTGAAGAATAAGTCCCTGCAGATGTACCATTTAAAATAAAGCCAAAACCTTCATTTTGCGCTCCTTTCATCCCAACTAGTTCAATTTTTCCATTATAAATATTAGCAGAAGTTGCTGTAGCAACCCAATTCTGACCATTAAAGTCAGCTTTAAAAAAACCAGAACTTGTGTTTTCACCAGTTCCACCATTTAAAATAGTAGAGTTAGATTCAGCAAGCTGTGCAGCTAAAACAGTATCTATGGGTTCATTGTTACAAGAAGAAAAAGTAAAAATTGTTGCGAGAAAAATTATTGCAAATGAAAATTGTTGTTTAAACATAGTGATAAATTTCTTCAAATATAAATATTATTTTTTTAACTCTAAATTATTTTTTTGAGGCACTCGGGTTAAAAGAACTAAACCTATTACAAAAAAAGCACCTAAAAAAACTATCGCATTTCGCATGGACCCAGTAATTAAATCTATCGTACCGTAAATGGTCATCCCAATAACAATTCCAACTTTTTCAGTAACATCATAAAAACTAAAAAAAGAGGCCGTGTCTTGTGTTTCTGGCAATAATTTAGAATAAGTTGATCTAGCGATTGATTGAATCCCTCCCATCACCAATCCTACAAATCCTGCTGTGGCATAGAATTCAATAGGTGTGTGCACGAAATAGGCAAAAGCGCAAAGAATTGCCCAAATACCATTCAGAAAAATTAAAGTATTAATGTTTCCATATTTTTCAGACACTTTAGATGTGATGGTAGCTCCAACAACCGCAACTAACTGAATCAATAAAATACTTATTATCAAACCCATAGTTTTGTCTTCGGTTCCCCAATCTATTTCTGTTGCGCCAAAATAAGTAGCAACTAACATTACGGTTTGCACTGCCATAATGAAAACGAAATAACTATACAAATATCTTTTTAATGATAAATTTTGTCGCAGTTGTTTCCAAACTATTTGCAATTCATGAAAACCTTTAAAGATAAAATCTCGAGTTAAAGGGATATTATTTCTATTTCCTTTAGGTAAATAGTAATACGTTACATGACTAAAGCCAATCCACCAAACACCAACCATTACAAAGGAAATTCGCATTGCTATTTGGGGATTAGAAATTCCAAAAGTATGCGGAAAAATTACCATCAATAAATTAATGACTAACAAAATAGTGCTTCCAATATATCCCATTGAAAAACCTCGAGCGCTAACTCTATCTTGCTGCTCCGGAAAAGCAATATCGGGTAAATAAGAGTTGTAAAAAACCAAACTAGACCAGAATCCAATTAAGCCAAAGAAATAGGCGGTATAACTCCAAAATAAATTATCCAAGTTAAACCAATACAAACCGATGCAAGAAATACCTCCTAAATAACAGAAAAATCGCATAAATGCTTTTTTATTACCTAAATAATCTGAAATTCCAGAAAGAACTGGAGAACAAACTGCAACTATTAAGAATGCAAAAGCCGTAACAAAACTAATCATTGCGGTGTTTTTACATTTCATACCAAAAAACAAAACATAATTTTTACCAGACTCTTTAAAAATTAATTCATAAAAAATAGGAAATACTGCTGATGCAATTACTAAACTATATACAGAATTTGCCCAATCATAAAATGCCCATGCATTAAGTAGTTTTGGATGACCTTTAGGTAAATTTGGCATGATAAATAAAATTAAAAAACCATTCAAAATTAGAATGGTTTCAAATATACTATTTTTTATTATGGATTAATATTATTTAAATGTTATGCCAAATTTTGCAGCTTCGAGTTTTGCTTGTGGAATTAACGCTTTTAAAGCAGCAATTCTAGTAGCGTCAGATGGGTGTGTACTCAAAAATTCTGGCGACGCTTTACCTGAAACAGCAGAATTTGCAGACATTCTTTCCCAAAAAACCACAGCATTTTCTGGATTATATCCTGCTATTGCCATCAAAGTCAAACCTATTCTATCCGCTTCACTTTCATGACTTCTACTAAAGGGAAGCATACCTCCATATTGAGTCACTGCCCCATAAGCAGTCATTGCTATTTGTTGCGTTTGAGCTGTTTTATTATCTAGAGCAACTTTTACACCAGCAGAACCAATTTCTTGTAATAAACCCGCACTCATACGTTGCTGTCCATGGTTGGCAAGAGCATGTGAAACTTCATGCCCTAATACAGTAGCTAACCCAGCTTCGTCTTTAGTAATGGGTAAAATTCCTGAATATACCACGATTTTTCCGCCGGGCATACACCAGGCGTTAACTTCTTTACTGTTTACCAGTTTATATTCCCATTGATAATCCTTAAGATAACCCTCATAACCGTTGGCATTTAACCATTTCTCAGCAGCATCTTTAATTTTTTTTCCTACCACTTCTATACTTTTGGCTTCCATCGTTCCTACTATTACTTTATTCTCCTTTAAAAATTGGCTGTATTGCTGAAAAGCAGATGGCAAAATTTCACTATTTGGAACCAAGGCTAATGTGTTTTTACCTGTAAATGGATTTTTAGCGCAAGAAAACACTACGAATAATAGTAGTAAACTAAAAACTATTTTATAGTTATTCATTTTAATTTTTTTAACTCAAATATATAAAATTTTTACCCAATAGATCATTTAAGAAATAACTTTATTTCATAATCATGGCGTGCCCCTTCGGGTCGAGCTGTTCGCTATATCTTTGCTTTTTTGATTGCTTCGTAACCTCGCAAAAAAAAAAGCAAAGGATGCCGCTACCATCCCTCACGCAACACGTATAGAATTTACAATAAATTTCAATATAAATCATTCCTGAACGGACAGGTCGCGACCTGTGCGTACATTTTAATGTTTCTGCACAGCGATTCAATCCTATGCACCCTGTAGGCACTATAAAAAAAGTGACAAACCCGATCATGCGACCACGCCACTTCTGATAAACAAAAAAAACCCAACTTTTTCAAGTTAGGGTTTAATAAAAAAAGGCGGCGACATACTCTCCCACAAATTGCAGTACCATCTGCGCAATCGGGCTTAACTTCTCTGTTCGGAATGGGAAGAGGTGAGCCCCGACGCAATAACCACCTTAAAAGGTTATA
>CANGWK010000027.1 GCA_947457615.1 Flavobacteriaceae bacterium | reverse complement strand
TTGCTACAGTTGCTTTGTAATGTGTTCTTCTCTTATCTCTTCTTGTTTTGGAGATTTTTCTCTTAGGATGTGCCATTTTACTATATTATTTATCCGTTAATAGTTGTTTTAATTTGTCCCATCGTGGGTCAATATTTTCTTCTTTTTTAATGTCTTTTTTTGGTTCTTTTATTGTAAGTTCTGATAATTTATTTAATGTTTCCGATTGTAAAGTTCCCGCTTTTATTCCTGGGTGTACTCTTTTAAATGGAACTGATAACACTATCATTTCATAAATATATTGTGAAATATCTATTTGATGTTCGCCATGCGGCAAAACTAATAATTCTTCATTATCATCATTAAATTCTTCTCCAAATGTAACTACTAGTTTTATTTTACTTTTAATTGGTAAAGCAAAAATTTCGTTAGTTACATCACAAGGAACTGTTACAGTGCCACTGTGTTTAAAAGAAAGCTCCAGTAAAGTGCTTTTTTTTTCTAATATTACACTTACTTGTATATCACAATCTTCATATTCGTGATACTCAAAACTATCAAAGAACGATTTATTAATCTGAAATTCAAATGGATGTTTTCCTAACTTTAATCCAATAAATGGAATTAAAAATTCATTTGTAACTTTCATCATTTCATTAATTTGTCCAATCCGAAGAATCGGGTTTGGGAGTGCAAAGATATAAATTTATTGCAAAACTAAAAGCGTAATCAACATTTTTTTGTTTATCACGGTTTTTCTTTTGTTTTTAATGGGTTTTTTACTAATTCTGCATACTCATTTCTTGAGTTATAAATATCAATAGCAAGATAAACAGCTTCTTTAAAAGAACTAAAATCGGCTACTCCTTTTCCTGCAATTTCATATGCAGTTCCATGATCTGGTGAGGTTCTTATCTTGTTTAAACCTGCAGTATAGTTAACTCCAGTACCAAATGACAAAGTTTTAAACGGAATTAATCCTTGGTCATGGTAGGAAGCAATTATAGCGTCAAACTTTTCATATTGTCCACTTCCAAAAAAACCATCCGCTGAATAAGGTCCAAAAGCAAATATTCCTTTTTCAAATAGTTTTTTTATGGTTGGTTTTATTATTTTCTCTTCTTCATTGCCAATTACGCCATTATCTCCTGCATGTGGATTCAATCCTAAGACTGCAATTTTAGGCTTAGTAATATTAAAATCTTGTTTTAAAGATTTATTAATGGTTTCAATTTTTTGAATTATTAATTTTTCAGTTAAATGTTTTGCAACTTCTGTAACTGGAATATGATCGGTCAACAAACCAACTCTTAATTTATCTTGAACCATAAACATCAAGGCATTGCCATCAAGTTCTTGATCTAAATAATCGGTATGTCCAGGAAATTTGAAATCTTCTGATTGAATATTGAATTTATTTATTGGCGCAGTTACTAATACATCTATATGATCTTGCTTTAAAGCATCTGTTGCAGCAACAAAAGATTTGATAGCATATTTGCCAACATTTTCATCATTCGAACCGAAATTAATATCTACTCCTTCTTTCCAAACATTTAAAACATTGATTTTGCCTTTCACCAATTGTTCTATATGATCAATTCCATGCAAAGCAGTATCCGAATTAATGTTCTTCTTTATAAATGAAAGTATTTTAACATTAGCAAAAATTACAGGTGTGCAAAGCTCTAACATTCGAGTATCCTCAAAGGTTTTTAATATTACTTCGCTTCCAATACCGTTTAAATCTCCTATTGAAATACCAACTATTATATTTTCTGCTTTTTTCATGGAGGTTATTTCTTATTTATTGCTAATTTTGAAGTGCAAATTTAGTAAAATAAAACGACAAATGTTTACAGGAATTATTGAAACCCTCGGAATTATAAATGACATTAAGAAACAAGATGGAAACTTACATATTTCAGTAGAATCCTCTTTATTAAACGAACTAAAAATTGACCAAAGCGTCTCGCATAATGGGATCTGCCTTACAGTTGTTGCAATTGAGAATAACCTCTATACGGTTACAGCAATTCAAGAAACTATTGATAAAACTAATCTAGGTAATTGGAATATAAATGATGTTGTGAATTTGGAACGTGCCATGAAACTTGGCGATAGACTAGACGGTCATCTTGTCCAGGGGCATGTAGATCAGATTGGTGTTTGCAAATCTGTTGAAGAAACAAATGGAAGTTGGTTTTTTACTTTTGAATATGATACCTCATTACATAACATCACTATAGAAAAAGGTTCAATAACCGTTAATGGTGTTAGTTTAACAGTAGTAAATTCTAAAATTAACGAATTTAGTGTGGCAATAATTCCGTATACTTATGAGCACACTAATTTTAAATTTTTTAAAATTGGAACAAAGGTAAATCTTGAATTTGATGTAATTGGAAAATATGTGTCTAAATTATATTCTATTAAATAGCTAATTTTTTTTTAGAAATTTACTCCATTCCATCAATCTTTACATTCATCTTTCCCGTTGTGGATATGAAAGCTATAATGGCATTGTTAGTTAGTTCTACTTTTTGAAATTCAAAATCATTCATGGTGCCGTTAATAAAAACTCCTTTCATTGGAGAATAGTTATTTAAATAGGGAAGTAAATTCTTTTTACCTTCATCCAGATTCTCCTTAATAGAATACCGACAATTCTCTTGGATTTTCCTCAAAATAATACCTTGTAGAAGCCAATTTGCAGTTTTAGTTAATATGCCTTTAGTATTTAGAACATAGTCCATTTGATCAAAATAAATTTCTTTGGTAATAGAATTATAATTAGGGATTCCGCTTAAATAAATGGTTCCGTTAAGGCTTCCTGTAATGCCTAGAGAAATAATCATTTTGCGGTCTTTAGCCCATAAATCTACTTTTTGTATTATAATTTTTCGGCCTCCAGAAGCAAATTCTTTACCTTGAAAGTTATTTGTTATAATACGAGAGGCACTTTCATAAGTTGAAATTGCAGCAACAGTTGCAACAGTTTTATCAGATACTTTTGTAGCAGATTTAAAAAAAACAGCATCTTTATTAAAGGCAGTACTAGGTTTTTGTCCTATCATGGTTTGCATTGTACATTTTAATCCTAAGTCCATTGAAATTTTACTTTTTTGTACCAACGCATCGGTTACATTTACTTCTATTGGATTCAATTTAAACCATGCTTCATATTGAGGACTAGTTTGCAATGGATCACTCATGGTTTGTAATACATTTAGTACGTAAGGTTTAAAATCGCAAGATTTTTCAATCGCCCCATCAATTTTTTTCGCCATTTTAGATTTAAAAATCGATAGAGTTGGATTAATTATATAGGTTATAGGTACTTTTTTTCCTGCAACTAATATCGTAGGGCTTTCACTCCATTCGAAACTCTCTATTGTTGAAACAGTATTCATTTTCCAGTTGGATAATTTAACATCACTTAATAGCGTAATGGTGCCGTTTAACTCTATTTCTCGGGTGTCATTAAGCCCCATAAATTCGGTGCCATATTTAAACTTCCCCCATATTTTTAGTGGCAAAACAGATTCAATTTTACCTTCTTTTTCTATTAATTTTACAGGAGCTGTTTTCCAAATTTTCATTTCAGTTTTATCATCTTCTAAAACAGTATCTTCATAAATCAATCCGTTTAAAGATTTATTTAATTGATTTTCAATTTCTTGAAGTGAAATTTCCATTGGCATACTTACAAATGAGGAAGTGGTAGTGTAGGCCACAGCTACATTTTGGGATGGTTCGGGCTTTAAAGCAGCTATTTTATTTGTAGACGAACAACTAGAAACTAACAGGATCAATATAATTGCTTTAAAAAAGGTAAAAATCTTTCTCATTTTAGTTTTCGAAATTATTTTTGTTGCTAATGTAACAAAATTAACTAATTATCGTCAGATAGAACATTATATATTTGCTGGTTTTAATTATAAAACAATTAAATTTGCATTGGGTTTTCACTTTGAAAATAGGACTATGAAAAAAATAATGTTTAAACTGATATTGGGGTGTTTTTTATTTGTTGGAATAACCACTTCAGCTCAGAATAAAAAATGGACTCTCCAAGAATGTGTTGATTATGCAATAAAAAACAACATCTCCATTCAGCAATCGGAATTAGATTTAAAAACAACTGCTATTAGTAAAAACGCAGCCATAGGTGCTTTTTTGCCAAGTATTAACGGTAATGCTTCCCACTCTTGGAACATAGGTTTAAATCAAAACATCACTACTGGTTTATTAGAAAATCAAACAACTCAATTTACATCTGCAGGATTTAATTCGAATATTACAATTTATAATGGTTTACAAAATCAGAACAAATTAAGAAAAGCTAATCTATCTATAATAGCCGCTCAATTTCAGGTGTCTAAAATGAAAGATGATATATCGCTGAATGTTGCCAATGCTTTTTTACAAATTTTGTTTAATAAAGAAAATTTGAAAGTCCAAAAAGAGCAATTATCTAACGATGAAAAACAACAAAAAAAGAGTGAAGAAATGGTTGCTGCAGGAGTAGTTGCTCGAGGTGATTTGCTTGATGTTAAAGCAACTGTAGCCTCAGATAAACAAAAGGTAATTGCAGCAGAAAACAGTTTGTTTTTATCTAATTTGAGTTTGGCACAATTGCTTCAAATAGAAAACTTTCAAACTTTTGATGTTTCTGATGTGGATTATCAGGCTAATTCAAGCGCTACCATGCTAGAAAAACCAGAAAGCATAGTAGAAAAAGCGAAACAAGAAAGAGTAGAACTTAAAATCGCCAAAGCAAATTTAGAACTTGCCGAAAAAGATGTGAAAATTGCCAAAGGTGCATTTGAGCCAAGTTTAACAGGTTTTTATAGTTTTAGTTCAAGAGTTAGTTATTCGGACAGAATTCTTGGAGTGGATGCATTCGGAAATCCTATTTTTTCTGGACCACTTCCATTTTTTGATCAATTTAGTAATAATAAAGGTCATAATTTTGGAATGCAATTAAATATTCCAATTTTAAATGGGTTTTCTGCAAAAAATAATTTAGACCGTTTTAAAATTGCTTTAGATCGTTCTAAAATATCCGAAAAACAAGCAGTATTAGATTTAGAACGAAATGTTTACACTGCAATTACTAATGCTAAAGGCGCTATGAATGCCTATGAAGCTGCCATTGCAGCATTTGATGCTAGAAAAGAAGCATTTAATTATGCTAAAGAAAAATATGCTGTTGGGATGATGAATAGTTTTGATTTTACCCAATCGCAAACTTTATTCACTAATTCGCAATCAGAAGTTTTGAGAACTAAATACGATTACATCTTTAAAGTTAAAATTGTAGAATTTTATTTTGGAATTCCTATCACAGAAAAATTATAACATTATGTCAAAAAAGAAAGTTTACATTATTATTGGAATTATAGTAGCATTAATTATTGTTTTGGTTGCGCTGTCTAAAGCTGGTGTTTTAGGCAGTAATGACAAATCAATTGAAGTGGAAACTGCCAAAGCTAATGAAATTACTATTGTAGAAACGGTTTCTGCTACGGGTAAAATTCAGCCAGAAATTGAAGTAAAAATATCGTCACAGGTTTCGGGAGAAATTATTGATTTGCCGATTAAAGAAGGACAAGTTGTTAAAAAAGGCGATTTATTAGTTAAAATAAATCCCGATTTATACACTTCGGGTTTAAACCGATCGGTTTCTAATTATTCGGGAACTAAATCTGGATTAAACCAAGCAGATGCCTCATTTCAAGAAGCGCAGGCAAGTTACCAAAGAAACAAAACCTTATTTGATAAAGGTATAATTTCTAAATCGGATTGGGATAAAGCAACAGCATCTTTTGAAGTTGCAAAGGCAAACAAACAAACTGCTTATTACAATGTTCAAAGTGCTTCGGCTTCGGTTAAGGAAGCCAAAGACAATCTAGGCAGAACGACTATTTATTCTCCTAATGACGGAACTATTTCTAAATTAAGTGTAGAGTTAGGGGAACGAATTTTAGGAACCCAACAAATGGCGGGGACCGAATTATTGCGTGTTGCCAACCTTAACAATATGGAGGTTGAAGTAGATGTAAATGAAAATGACATTGTTAAAATTAATATTGGTGATGAAACTAAAATTCAAGTAGACGCTTATTTGAAAAAGGAATTTAAAGGAATTGTAACTAGTATTTCCAACTCGGCTAGTTCAACTACAACAGCCGATCAAGTAACTAATTTTAAAGTAAAAGTAAGAATCCTTAAAGAATCTTATATGGATTTGATTCAGGGAAAACCAGATACGTATTCTCCATTTAGACCAGGAATGACCGCAACTGTGGACATCATCACGACTCGAAAAGAAAATGTAATTGGAATACCAATTAGTTCGGTTGTAATAAAATCTGATACTACAGCTACACCAAAAATTGAGGTTGTGGAAAATAAAGATTCTGATAAAGTGAAAACTAAAAGCGATAAAAAATTAGAATGTGTTTTTGTGAAAGTTGGGGATAAGGCTAAAATCAGAATTGTAAAAACAGGAATTCAAGACGATACCAATATTGAAATAATATCAGGTTTGAAAAAAGGAGATGAAGTAATTACTGGACCTTATGTTACGGTTTCTAAAGACCTAAATTCTGGGGATAAAGTCAAAATTACTTCTTTAAAGGATAAAGAAAAAGCAAAAAAATAATCTCTTTTTCAAAAAAAATGAATTATATTCTGAACATAGAAACGGCTACTAAAAATTGTTCGGTATCTCTATCAAAAGATGGTATAACCCTTGTCTGCAAAGAAATAGCAGAATTGGGTTATTCTCATGCAGAAAAATTGCATCTATTTATTGAAGAAGTGATTAATGAAGCAGGGATTTCTAATTCCGATTTAAATGCAATAGCTGTTAGTCAAGGTCCAGGTTCCTACACCGGATTACGAATAGGTGTTTCTGCCGCTAAAGGATTAAGTTACGCTCTTCAGATTCCTTTGATTGCTGTAGATACTTTGGAATCTTTAGCGCAGCAAGTTGTTGCAAAAGATGGCTTAATTATCCCGATGATTGATGCGCGAAGAATGGAAGTGTATAGCGCTGTTTTTAACCATCAAAAGGAAAAAATACGTGAAGTGCAGGCACAAATTATCAACGAAGAAAGCTTTGCTTATATTTCAGAAAAAGTTTATTTTATTGGAGATAGTAACGAAAAAGTTAAATCGGTAGTAACGAAATCAAACTTTATTTTTTTAGAAAATCATTTTTATCCATCAGCTAAAGAAATGAGTAGTATTTCTTATAAAAAATTTCAAGAAAAAGATTTTGTAGATGTTGCTTATTTTGAGCCTTATTATTTGAAAGACTTTTTGTTTTCCAAATAATTTATTTAGCAACACCTTTAACAAAAAGTCCTATAGCAATTCCTTTTTCTTCAAATGCAGTCTTACAATTTTCTAAAATATCAGAAGAAACAGTTCCGAAATCTTCATTTTTAGTCCACGGTCGAATAGCCAAATGAATTGCGGTATCTGATAAATCTTTTACAATTACTAATGGTTCGGGAGTTTTAAGAACTTTGGAATGACTTTGCATAACTTGCATCACTATTTCTTTTGCCAATTTAATATCGGTTTCATACGAAAGCGTAAATACTAAATCAACTCTTCGCATTCCAGCTGTCGATAAATTGGTTATAATTCCGTTGGATAAAATCCCATTGGGGATAAAAATGGTTTGATTATTTGCAGAAATAAGTTTTGTTGTAAAAATTTCAATTTCAGATACAGTCCCAATTACTCCTTGTGCCTCTATGGTATCTCCAACTCGAAACGGCTTGAATAAGATAATTAGCATTCCACCAGCAAAGTTAGATAATGATCCTTGAAGGGATAAACCAACTGCTAATCCTGCGGCTCCAAGAATTGCTACAAATGACGATGTTTCTATTCCTAATTTTGAAATAAAAGTAACAAAAAGTAAAACGCGCAATATCCAAATTAATATATCGGCTAAAAATTTAGAAAGAGTAGGGTCTAAATCTCTTTTTATCATTATTTTTTTTGCCAATCTATTAATAAATCTAATAGCGTAAATTCCTATAATTAAAATTATAAACGCAGAAATTAATTTAGGCGAATAATCTAAAAGGACTTTAATAAATTCCTCTGAATAATTTTTAATTGTATGGATGTAAAGTAGTTTTCCCATAATTTAATTTCCACGAATTTTGAGTAATGTCTCTATTGCAAAGATAGTTATTTTCTAAAATTATTTCTAATATCAATATTCATTACACTTTTAATTATCCATGATAAACGCGTGAAGCTACTATAATTCCTTCTTTAATTTCTAGCACTTCGGCAACCAACATAGATTCTTCGTTTTCAACTAATCGAATATATTCCATAAATACACGATCGGAATTAGCAGTCAAAGAGGTAACTTTATATTTTAGTGATGGTAATCTTTCAAATGAATCTTTCCACCATTTGCGTAAAGCATCTTTGCCAATAACTAAACCATTAGTTTCAGGAAATCTAAGTTTTAATTTTGGACTAAAATGTTCAGCTTCTTTATCGTAAAGTGATATTAGTTTTTCTAAATTATGCGAATTAAATGCTTCAAACCATGCATGAGCAATTGATAAATTTTTTTGGACAACCATAGATGGAAAACCACGCAGGTGCGTGGTTATATGTTTTTAAGGTTAATGATTTCTTGGTCGGTTAGGGCTCTCCAATTTCCTCTAGGAAGGTTTTTCTTTGTTAATCCTGCATAAGCAACTCTGTCTACTTTAATAACAGTATATTTAAAATTTTCAAAAATTGCTCGAACAACTTTTACATTTGGAGTTCTTAATTTAATTCCAATCTCATTTTTTGGTTCATTTTCAATGTAGCTAATATCGTCAATAAATAATCGGTGTCCATCTATTGTTACACCTGTATTTATTTTTTCCAAATCTTCAAATTTTAGATTTTTATCTAAAGTAACTTGGTAAATCTTGGGAGATTTTTGATTTGGTAAACTAAATTTTCTAATAATATCAGTATCGTTAGTAAATAGAAGTAAGCCAGTAGTGTTTTTGTCCATCCTTCCTACAGGAGATAAACTAGAGGTGGAAGCGCCTTTTATTAACTCTAACACATGGCGATGTTCTACTTCTTCATTGGAAGTTGTAAAGTTCTTTGGTTTGTTTAACACAAAATATTCTTTCTTTTCTGGCATTAAAGTTGCACCATCAAAGTTTACGATATCTCCTGGTTTAATTTTATAGCCCATTTCAGTAACTGCAATTCCGTTTACCTTTACGTTTCCTGACTGGATATAAATATCGGCATCTCTTCGAGAGCAAGCTCCCGAATTTGCAATGTATTTGTTCAATCGAATTTCGTCCGATTTGATTGGTTTTGGAATGTTAGGAGAATCTTTTTTAACGACAGGCTTTCTGTTTTGTGAACGTTTAGCCATAGCAGGTTTGGATTCAGGAGAAGTTTTTTTTCTATCTGCTGAAGGTTTGCTTGGCCCAGGTCGTTTTTTATTGGAATTATTCATGCTTTTTAATTTTTGCAAAGATACTCTTTTTGGAGGTAACTACGTTTAATATTATCAAGCAGGGCTTTTTAGAAATCTTTGTAAATTACGGTATACTTATTTTCTAAAATCCCATTAAGAACTTCTGGATCTATATTGGTATGAAAAGTGTTTTCGCTTAAATTAGAGTTTTCATTCCTTCCCACAGTTTCCTTCAGGATTTTTTTTGTTTGTTGCGCTACAGCTTCACCTGAGTCAATTATTGTAATTTTTTTTGGTATAATTTTTTTTATTTGCGGAATTAAATAGGGGTAATGGCTACAGCCTAGAACTAGGTAGTCAATATTAGATTCTGACATTGGAGTAAGATATTTTATTAATAAATCTTGCATTTCTATGGAATTCATTTTACCTCCCTCAATTAATTCAACCAGTCCATATCCAATTTGTTCTATAATCTGAATATTTTTAAATTGTTCTGTATTTTTCGAAAACAATTCACTATTTAGTGTTCCCTTAGTAGCAAGAATACCTATTTTTTGAGTTTTAGAATTTAATGCAGCAGGCTTAATAGCAGGCTCAATTCCAATAAATGGCACTTTGTATTTAGAACGTAATTCTTTTATTGCATTTGTTGTGGCAGTATTGCATGCAACTACTATTAATTTGCAATTCTGTTCTAAAAGAAATTCAGTATTTTTATTACTTAAATGAATTATCTCCTCCTTAGATTTCTCTCCGTATGGCGCGTTTTTACTATCTGCTAGATAAATAGTATTTTCATTTGGAAGCAATTGATGAATTTCTCTCCAAATAGAAGTTCCTCCAATACCCGAATCAAAAAGCCCTATGGGATTGTTGTTTATCATATAACAAAAGTAAAAAAAAACTGCTCAAATAAATCGAGCAGTTTTGGTTTTTTTAAAATTAGTTTTTTTTAAAATCCTAAATCTTTTTTTATGTCAGCAGTTAAGTCTGGACCATCTGAAAGTAAGAGATCTGTTGAATTAATCACGTATTGGTATCCTTTAGCTTTTCCAACTTTTTGAATTGAAGCTTTTACCTTATCAGTAATCGGCTTCATCAAGTCAGACTCTTTCTTTTGTAAATCTTTTTGAGCAGTTTCTTGATAATCTGTTATTCTTTTTTGCATATCCTGAACCTCTTGTTGACGAGTTTGGTTCACTGCATCTGTTACTGTACTTGCTTCAGCATCATATTTTTTTAATTTCCCTTGGTATTCATCAACCATAGTTTTGTATTCTACAGTATAGGTATCGCTTAATTTTTTTAATTGAGTTTGAGCATCTAATACTGCAGGCATTTTCGTCATTACTTCATTAACATCTACATGAGCAATTTTAGCTGGTGCTTGAGCATTTATAGTTTGAATTCCAACTAAAGCTATTGCAGCTATTAAAAAGGTTTTAATTTGTTTCATCTTCTTAGTTTTAATTTAATTATTGTTTTTATTTATTAGGGTTTATTGTTTTTAGCGTCTTCTTTTGCTTTTTTAGCAGCCTCTCTGTCTGCAATAATCTTTAATTTTTTCTCTTCAGCAGCATTTTTTCTATCCTCAAGTGCTTTCTGTCTATCTTCTAATGTTTTTTTCTTTGTTTCTTCCGCTGCAGCTCTTTTTTCTTCCGCTGGTGTTTTTTCAGAGTTTGCATTTTCATTTTTAGTATCAGTAGAAGTATTATTATCAGAAACTATGCCATTTCTTTTAGCAAGGTTATCCTCTAGTGCTTGTTTACGCTTTGCTTCAGCGGCAGCTTTTTTTTCTTCTGCTGCAAGTTTTTTGTCTTCTACCATTTTCAATCGAGCAGCTTTTCTTTCTTCAGCAATTTTTTGTTTTTCCGACATCTCTGGATTATCGTCCAACATGTCTTGCTTGCGTTCTTTTTCATCTTCAAGTTTTTGTTGCTTTTTTGACATTTGCTCCTTTTTTTCAGAACGCGTAAGAATTTGTATTACGCGATCACTAAGATCATGTTTTTTTGCGGCAAACAACATGGTTAAATCGGAAGACTTATCAAGGATATAATCGTATTTTTTTGCTTCTGCAATATCTTGAACAGCATTGAAAACTTGATCTTGAATTGGTTTTATTAGTACTGATTTTTGTACAATTAGTTCCCCATTAGGCCCAAACTTTTTTTGTTGGTAATCAGTAAGTTCGCTTTCTTGAAAATTTATTTCTACTTCTCTTTCTTCAATTAATTCTTTAGTTAATAAAACTTTTTCGGTTTTTAAAGCTTCTTTCAATTTTGAAATATCACTTTTTTTAGCTTCTATTTCCTGTTTCCATTTATCGGCTTTTTGCTCCAATTGATTTTTTGCCTCAGCATAATTTGAAATTTTTTCTAAAATATACTCCATATCAATATAACCAATTTTTATGCCACGCGCTTGTGCTTTAACATTACTGGTAAATAATATTGATGATAACACTACTAATAAAATATATTTTTTCATAACATATATATTTTTAAATTTAAGCAAATATACTAAAATTGTTGACCAATAATAAAATGTGTTTGCCATCCACTTTTTACAGTTGTTCCAGGCACTGGGTCAAAACCATGAGCAAAGTCAATTCCCAACAAACCAAAGGCAGGCATAAATATTCTAATACCAAAACCAGCAGATCGCTGAATTGAAAACGGATTATATTCCTGAAAATTGTTGTAGGAGGCTCCTGCTTCAAGAAAAGTTAATCCATAAATTGAGGCAGCTGCTTTCAAAGTTAAAGGATATCTTAATTCTAATGAGAATTTATTAAAGATAGAACCACCAGTTGAAGCAGATAAAGATTGATTAGGATAGCCTCTTAATTGAACTACTTCTCTTCCGTCTAAAGCATAATTAGCTAAACCATCACCTCCAACAAAAAATCTTTCAAATGGGACAACACCTCTTGCAGAATTGTATGCTCCAAGATAGCCAAACTCTGCTAAACTTCGTAATACCAATGCGTGCTGGTCATCACCAATTAACTTGCTGTACCAATCTACTTTTAATTTTACTTTATAATATTCTAACCAATTGAACCTTTTTTGATCTACTTTAGCTTGATCAACACTAGCATCTTCGTAATTATCGGTTCTAACAATTCCAGTTACAGTTTGGCCTTGTGGGTTTACTACAGTGGCAGTTTTTATGTAATCTCCTTCATGAATAAAAATACCATCAGCACCAAAGTTTTGATCAACTATGGAAGAGGATTGATGTGTTTGCTTGTAATCGGCCTGATTTTTTAAATCACCATAATTTACATTATTGAATGAAGAGTAGGGGATTGTGAATTTTGTAGAAATACTAAATTCAGAACCTTTTGTTGGAAAAATTGGGTTAATTCCTTTGCTGTTTCTCGTTAAACCAATATTGAAAGCAACGTTCTTAGAAGAGCCATTTCCAAATGTAAATAATCCGGTATTGTAATTATTTAAATCGTAATGTTGGAAACTTAATGCGGTAGATAATACAAAATAATCATCTGGCACTGTTAATCTTTTAGCTATTCCTACGGAAAGTGATGTTATGTTAAAACTTTTGTTTTTATCAATACTATTATAAGAACCAGAGTATAGGTATTGTTTACTTTGAGATATAGAAGTAGAGAAACTTATCGGTTTTTTTCCTCCAAACCAAGGTTCAGAAAACGACAAACTATAGGTTCTAAAAAAAGTACTTGCTTGTAATCTCAAAGAGACTTTCTGTCCATCTCCCATTGGAAGAGGGTGGTAAGACTCTTTTTTAAATATGTTTTTCATTGAGAAATTATTGAATGATAATCCTAATGTTCCAATAAATCCGCCGCCGCCATAACCTCCTTGAAGTTCTATTTGGCTAGATCCTTTTTCTACTAGATTATATTCTATATCTACAGTTCCCGCAGTTGGATCTACATTTTTAAATTTCGGATCTATTGCTTCGGGATCAAAAAACCCTAGCTGTCCAATTTCACGTATGGTTCTAACTAAATCCTCTTTACTATATTTTTGCCCAGGCTTAGTTCTTAATTCTCTGTAAATCACTTTGTCGTTAGTTTTGTCATTTCCAACAACGGTAATTTTATTAAAATAGGCAATTGGTCCTTCGGTAACTCGAATTTCAAAATCAATAGAATCGTTTGCAGTTTTTACTTCTACTGGGTTGATAGTTGAGAATAAATAACCATTATTTTGATATAAATTAGTTAAATCTTCTCCGTCTGGTTTTGTTTTATCGGCTATTCTTTTTTCTAATAATACACCATTATAAACATCTCCCTTTTTGATGCCAAGAATGTTGCTTAATAATTGATCAGAATATATAGAATTCCCTAAGAACTTAATATCTCCAAAGTAATATTTATGTCCTTCTTCAACTTTAATATTAATGTCTATTTTATTTTTTTTAGAGTCCAACCAAACTGAATCAGTAACTACTCTAGCATCTCTAAACCCTTTTTCTTTGTATGCATCAACTAATTTAACTAAATCTTCTTCGTATTTCTTTTTGATGAATTTTGAAGCTTTTAGTATTCTAATAGGATTAATTTGCTTCGTATTTTTCATTGCTTTTCGAAGTTTTTTATCCGAAAACTGTTCATTACCTTCAAAAGCAATTTGGCGAATTTTTATTTTATTTCCTTTGTCAATGTTAACTAATAGGTTAACTCCATTTTTAGTAGAATCAGGAATGGTTCTTATATTAACTTTGGTATTGAAATAACCGTCTTTTTTATACTTATTTTCTAAATAAATTTTTGTTGTAGTAAGTAAATTTTCATTTACAATTTTACCTTTTGTTAAAGAATTTTCTTTTATTAATTCTTCTGCCTTATTTTTCTTGACACCAGTAAATTTAACCTCTTTTAATTTTGGCAATTCTACTATTTCTAAATCTAAATAAATACTATCTCCTTTTACATCGTTAACATAAAAGTCAATATCACTAAAAAGGCCTAGTTTGCCTAATTTTTTAATCGCGTTACTAACCTCTTCTCCAGGAACAGTAACATTTTGACCTTTTTCAAGTCCAGCAAAAGTAACTACAGTTTGTTGATTATAACTTATTTTACCTAACACATTAACATTAGCTAAAATATACTTTTTTCCTTGGTCAAATGGAACCTTATCTTGTGCAAAAGAGGAGAAGATAACTCCTAAAAATAATAGTGTTATAAATGTATTCGTATTGTTTTTTAACACTTTATTTTTGTTTAATTTGTTCGCTTGTTTTTCCAAATCTTCTTTCCCTTTTTTGGTAGCTAATAATGGCTTCATATAAATGTTCCTCTGTGAAATCTGGCCATAAAACATCCGTAAAAATTAATTCTGCATACGCTATTTGCCATAATAAAAAATTACTTATTCTGTGTTCGCCACTTGTTCTAATTAGTAAATCTACATCTGGTAGATTGTGTGTGTAAAGATGCTGATTTATAATTGATTCATCAATAGTGTCTATCGAAATTATATTATTTTTAACTTTATCACTAATGTTTTTAACAACATTTATTAATTCTTCACGAGAACCATAACTTAATGCTAAAGTCAAAGTCATTCTCGTATTATTTTTTGTTTTTTCTATAACATCTTGTAATTCTTTCAAAATTGAATTTGGTAATTTGGATAGATTGCCAATTGAATTTAATCGGATATTATTATCTTGTAAAGTTTTTAATTCTTTTTTAAGAGAACCAACCAACAGTTTCATTAAAGTATCCACTTCTAATTTTGGTCTGTTCCAATTTTCAGTAGAAAAAGCATACAAAGTTAAATTTTCAACACCAATTTTGGCACAAGTTTCTACTGTGACTTTTACCGATTTTGTCCCGCTTTCATGGCCCATAGCTCTTAAAAAACCCTTTTGTTTAGCCCAACGACCATTGCCATCCATAATGATAGCAAGATGTTTAGGTAAATTTTCGGTATTTATTAATTCTAGTAAGCTCATAGTTTATTGTGCGCAATAGCATGGTTTTTGTCCAAATGTATAGGTTAATGTTAATCCACTAAATACATACCAATCATTGCTATTAATATTTCCAAATTTAAAATTGTTATAAAAATTATTTTTCGGAAGACTTCCGTCTAAATTATCGGTCATGGTATATCGAGCTCCTACTTCAAATCCTACAATTATAGAAGGAGTTATATTCGATTTTACACCAACAGTCATTGGAATTGCAAAAGTACCTTGATTAATGTATTTTTTGGTTACTCCATTACTTACATATAACTCATCATAATTTGTATAACATAACCCAGAATAAATATAAGGAGTTACTTTTAGTCCGAATTCATGAAGGTTAAAATCAAAAAAATTAAACTCTAAACCTGCAGATATTTCTTTAATGTTATTTTCAAAATTATAACCTCTTTTATATCGCCCTGGAACATTAGAATCTAAGTCATTTGCCGTAATTTTAGATTGTGTATAGGATATTCTCCAGGCATGTCTCGGACTTTTATTCCATTTATATAATATACCAAATGCTGCTTCATTCGGATTAACATAATTTGTTTTTCCGACATCACCTATATAATTGCTTCCGCCAAGAAAAATACCAACCTCATGAATTTGAGCACTTAATTTTGATAAGCCTAAAATAAAAACAAATAAAAAAATTTTTTTCATCCATCGAAAAATAGCGTGCAAATATAACAATTATAGCAACTAATATTACACGACATTAGTATTTATGAAAAATTAAATTTAGCAGGATTAAACCTTTCTTTACAATTCATTTGTAAACGAATAGTTATCAAACGAAAATTTGCAGAAAGTAGTATAAAAGAGAATTAATTTCTCTTGTCTTCTCCCCAAAGCAATTTGCTTCTTAAAGTTTTCAAGAAAGTTTCCTCTGGAATTTCGACCATATTAATTTGAAAAGGAGTTTTGGTAATCGTTAAAATCGAATTATTATCTAAAGTTGCAATTCTAGAATCCAAGGAAACTAAATATTGATCTTCTCTACCAGAAACTTGAAGCGTTATCTTGGTTTCATCCGATATCACTAATGGCCTTGCGTTTAAATTGTGTGGTGCTATTGGTGTAATTACTAAAACATTTACTTCAGGAGTTAAAACTGGTCCGCCACAACTCAAAGAATATCCTGTGGAACCTGTTGGTGTAGAAACTATTAGTCCGTCTGCCCAATAGGAATTCAAATGCTCGTCATTTAATGCAGTATCAATTGTAATCATCGAGGTAGTATCTTTTCTGCTAACGGTTATTTCGTTCATCGCAAAATTGAGTTCCTCTATTTGTTCATTTTTAGGAAAACACTTCAAACTTAAAAGCGTTCTTTTAGAAATAGAATAGTTTTTTTCTAGTACTAATTGTAAGAAATTCTCAATATTTTCTTTTTGAACTTTGGCTAAAAATCCTAATCTTCCAGCATTTATCCCTATAATTGGAACTCCCGAATTTCTTACATAAGTGGCAGCTCTCAATATGGTTCCGTCACCTCCAATACTTACCATAATGTCAAAACTGCTATCGATACATTCATGACTATTGAAGGTTTTGTATTCTTTTTTTAAAATATTTTGCTCGTACAAAATTTTTAAAAAACTCTCTTCAATAACTAATTCCACGTCATTTGCATTAAAAAAAACAAAGATGTCCCTAATTATAGGGCGCGTGTCGTTTTGATAGTATTGACCAAAGATGGCTATTTTCATTTTCTAAGGTTTTATGCTTCTTAAATATTCAAATATTTATCTAAATATTCCGAACGTTCTCTTAAATTATTGATATAATTATCTTCTTGATGTTCTGAAACTATATCATAATTGTAGCGTCTAAAAGTTTGAATAATTTCATTTGTAGAGCCCATAGCAATTTTTATAGTCACTTGTATTTTCTCTGGCGTAGCATCTGAAATAAATAAACCAAGTAATTTACCATTATTGCTTTCTACAATTTGCGTGATTTGTCCCATAGAATAATCTACGACATTCTTTTCTACCACAATTACAGCTCCTTGTTCTTTTAAAAATGGAGTTTCATGAAAGAATTTCACAATATCTTCTAGTTCATAATAGCCCAAATAAGCATTATCTTCTCCTAAAACCGGAACAATATTAGAATGGTTTTTGGCAAAAACTTCCAAAACATCCAACCAAATCATGTTTTTTCTTGCAAAAAACCCTTCTAATGTATATTTATAATCATCTACTTTTTTATCGTAATCAAATGTTTCTACATCATCAGAAGCAATACATCCAATATAAACACCTTCGTTTAACACTGAAAAATGAGAAAAAGGAACTTCTTCAAAAAAATTCTGAACATCTGCAATAGTTTCTTGACTATCAATAGCTTTGTAGTCGTTGGTTATATAATTGGCAATTTCAGTCATAGCAAATATTCTATATTTTTTGCAAAATAATCAAATTTTTGAACATAAAACCTTATTTTAACTTTGTATTTTTGTAGAAAATTATTATGAGCAACAGATTCGCAGATTTTTATAAGTCTTTCAAAATTACAATTTGTCAATATGTGGCTAAAAAACTAAAAAATGAGTACTAAATTAAGCGTAAATATTAATAAAATAGCTACACTGCGAAATGCTCGTGGCGGAAACGTTCCCGATTTATTGCAAGTAGCCAAAGATATTCAAAAATTTGGTGCACAAGGCATTACCATCCATCCGCGTCCTGATGAACGACATATTCGCTACCAAGATGCTCTAGATTTAAAACCTATTGTGTACACCGAATTCAATATTGAAGGAAATCCGCAACACAATTTTATCGATTTGGTTTTAGAATGTAAACCTACACAAGTCACTTTAGTACCCGATGCCATTGGCGCAATTACTTCGTCTGCAGGTTGGGACACCATAAAACACCAATCCTACTTGACCGAAGTTATTCAAGAATTTCATCGCAATGGCATAAGAACTTCCATATTTGTGGATCCAATTTTAGAAATTGTAGAAGGAGCTAAAGCTACCGGAACTGATAGAATAGAATTATATACTGAAGAATTTGCACACCAATACGGATTAGGAAATCATAAAGGTATAGAGCCGTATATTAAAGCATCTATTCTTGCAAATGATTTGAATTTAGGAATCAACGCCGGGCATGATTTGAGTTTGGATAATATAAAATTCTTTAAAGAAAACATTCCAGGATTATTAGAAGTTTCCATAGGCCATGCGTTAATTTCTGAGGCACTTTACCTTGGATTAGATAATGTGGTGAATATGTATTTGCAAAAACTGAAATAAGATAGACACGAATTTTACGAATTGACACAAATTCTATGAAAAGTATATTTTTCACAAATTAGTGAAATTCGTTAAAAAATATATAATTAATAATGTTACACTCCAGAATTGAAGGCCAAGGCAAACCTCTTTTAATCCTTCATGGATTTTTAGGAATGTCAGACAATTGGAAAACTTTAGGTTCGCTTTATGCTGTCAAGGGTTTTCAATGTCATATGATCGATTTAAGAAACCACGGAAAAAGTTTCCATTCGGATGACTTTTCCTATGAAATAATGGCGCAAGATATTTTAGATTATTGCCAAGTAAATAATTTAGAAAAAGTCAGTATTATTGGCCATTCTATGGGTGGAAAAGTTGCGATGCTTTTTGCAACAAAATATCCCGATAGGGTATATAAATTAATAGTTGCTGATATTGGTCCCAAATATTATTTGACCCACCACCAAGATATTTTGACTGGATTAAATGCCGTAGATTTTTCTTCAAAACCTGATCGAACCGGAGTAGAAGAAACCTTATACCCATACATTCCAGATTTTGGCACCCGACAATTTTTAATGAAAAGTTTGTTTTGGAAAGAACCCGGTCAACTGGCATTCCGATTTAATTTACCCGTTTTTAATTCTAAAATTGAAATTATAGGGGCTGCTTTGCAAGAAAATGCGTTATTTGAAAAACCAACTTTATTCCTTCGTGGTGGAAATTCCAATTATATTTTAGATTCCGATTTGCCAGAAATTAAAAAACATTTCCCTAACTATGAGTTAGTAACAATTCCAAATGCAGGACATTGGTTACATGCCGAAAACTCAAAATTATTTTTTGAGGAAACGGCACGTTTTTTGAAATAAATTAGCATATACTAAAAAAAACATACCATGAATATACTTTTTAGAATCCTAGTCACCTCAATATTAGTGTTAGTAATTTCTTATTTTTTTCCAAGCATAGCTCATGTTGACGGTGTAAATTCGGCTATAATTGTAGCTGTCGTTTTAGGATTATTGAATGTTTTTATAAAACCAGTTTTGGTATTATTTACATTGCCAGTTACCATTTTTTCATTAGGTCTATTTTTGTTGGTAATCAATGCTGCTATAATTGCATTGTGTACAAAACTAGTAAACGGCTTTAATGTGAATGGTTTTTTTGGAGCTTTATTATTCAGCATAATCCTTTCAATATCCCAATCAATAATATATAAACTTTCCCTCAAAAACAAATAAAAATCAGCAGAATAAAAACTTGGTCGGGTTGCAAAAATTTTATAATTTTGCAACCCAATTTTATTATGTAAATTATTACCACGATGGATATTAAAAGAGTTGCAATAGATGCAGTAAATGAAGTAATTGTACTTACCGTTCCTCACATGGATTACAAAGGGCAAGTAGCAAAAAGAATCAATGAAAAAATGCCGTTGGCAACCGTAAAAGGATTCCGTAAAGGAGCAGTGCCAAAAGCATTAGTAGAAAAACAATATGGAGCTGCAATAAAAGTAGAAGAAGTAAATAAAGTAGTTGCTTTGGCTTTAGAACGTTTCTTGCAATCCGAACGATTGAATCTTTTGGGAAGTCCGCTTCCTAAAGTAAATGAAAACTTTTCTTGGGCAGATGAAGAATTAGTTTTCGAATACGAAATTGGTCTTGCTCCCGAATTTGAAATCGACTTAGATGCAAAAAGTAATGTTGTAAAATATCAAATTGTTGCAGATGATGTTATGTTAGACGCACAAATTGCAAGAATCCAAAAACAATACGGAAAAATCATTTCGCAGTTAGAAGTAGCCAAAGGGAATGATGTTTCTGGAACTTTTGTAAACGAAGAAGCAGGAATCAACAACCGAACCACAATTGATCTTGAAGAATTAGCAGATGCTAAATTGGCAAAATCATTCCTAGGTAAAAAAGTTGGCGACGTAGTTACTATGAATACCAAAGGTTTGTTTCATGATGCACACAAATTAATGGATTATTTAAACGTTCCTCATGACGATGTTCACGATCTTGACGTAGAAGTAACTTTTACCATTGATGAAGTTGTGGCTCATGATCCAGCAGAACTAAACCAAGAATTGTTTGATAAACTTTTCGGAGCCGGAATAGTAACTTCTGTTGAAGAGCTTAAAGCAAAAATCAAAGAAGATGCCGAAAAACATTTTGCAACACAATCAGAGCAAAAATTAATGGCAGACGTTCAAGATTTCTTAATTGAAAACAACAAATTTGATTTACCGAAAGAATTTCTTGTTAAATGGTTACAAACTGTTGGAGAGAAAAAACTTTCTCCAGAGGAAGCAGAAGTAGAATACAACCGTTCTGAAAAAGGATTGCGTTTCCAATTAATAGAAGGTAAAGCATTGGCACAAAGTAATATCCAAATCAATTTTGAAGATTTGAAACAATTTACAGCAGCAACTATTCGTCAACAAATGGCGCAATACGGGCAAGCTAACCCAACCGATGCTGAAGTTGAAGGCATCGTTGCTCGTGTACTTTCCAATCAAGACGAGGTC
This sequence comes from Flavobacteriaceae bacterium, assembly GCA_947457615.1. Classification (GTDB taxonomy): domain Bacteria; phylum Bacteroidota; class Bacteroidia; order Flavobacteriales; family Flavobacteriaceae; genus Flavobacterium. The sequence goes on along the minus strand of CANGWK010000027.1, from coordinate 16,819 downwards.
AAAAAACTTTCTGAGCAAGTTGTGGCCGAAAAAATGCTACAATTATTTAAAGAAAAAGCCAATCCAACAACGAAAGAAGTTACTTATGAGCAATTTGTTGCAGCAATGTACAACGAATAATTTATAAATAATCAGTATATTTGAGCGTCAAAGTCAGTTATGGCTCTGGCGCTTTTTTAATAAACTTCTATTTAGTACTTTCGTCTTTGTGCCTTAGCTAGATTAATTATATGCAAAATGGCATGCCAATATAACGGATATAAAGGATTACCACGGATAAAATCCGTTTAATCTGTGCAAATCTGTGGCAAAAATACTTAGCAGACCTTTTTTAAGTTATTAGCATCAATAAAAAATAACATCAAGACAGTTTGTCACATAAAATAAAAGGTACGACCTTTGCTTTAATTTTAAAAAATAAGTTTTAGCACAACAACTTTAAACTTTTAAACATATAAACTTTTTATTATGAACTACGGAAAAGACCCGAGAGCTACGCTCGAACAGGCGAAGCAATTTAAAAAATTTGCGACCAAACACCAAGGGGTAAACGCAATGTATTATGACAAGATTGTTGGCGCAATGACACCAACTAACATGACCCCTTATATCATTGAAGAACGTCAATTAAATATTTCACAACTAGACGTTTTCTCCCGTTTAATGATGGATAGAATTATCTTTCTTGGAACCGGAATTGACGATCAAATTGCCAATATCGTACAAGCACAATTGTTGTTTTTAGAAAGTGCTGATGCTTCTAAAGACATTCAAATTTACCTAAACTCTCCAGGCGGAAGTGTCTATGCAGGATTAGGAATTTACGACACCATGCAATACATCAAACCAGACGTTGCTACAATTTGTACCGGAATGGCAGCCTCTATGGGCGCTGTTTTATTGTGTGCTGGAGCTCCAGGAAAACGTTCGGCATTGCCGCATTCTCGTGTAATGATTCACCAACCATCTGGTGGCGCACAAGGAGTTGCAACCGATATGGAAATCAACTTACGTGAAATGCTTAAACTAAAAGACGAATTATATAAAATAATCTCCCACCATTCAGGTCAAACATTTGATAAAGTGCATACCGACTCAGAACGTGATTATTGGATGATTGCTGACGAAGCAAAAGAATACGGAATGATTGATGAGGTATTGAGAAGATAAATATAAGTCGAAAGTCAAAAGTCTTAAAGTCGAAAGCATTGCTAAACTTTAAGACTTTTGACTTTAAGACTTTTGACTACAAAAAATGGCAAAAGAAAAATTAGAATGTTCCTTCTGCGGAAGAAAAAAACCAGAAACCAATTTACTTATTGCTGGTATTGATGCCCATATATGTGATAAATGTATTGAGCAAGCGCATGGCATTATTCTGGAAGAATTGAAAACCAATTCGAATGTGAAAACCCCATCCGATTTAATTTTGCGTAAGCCAAAAGAAATCCGAGCATTTTTAGACCAGTATGTTATTGGGCAAGACCAAACCAAAAAAGTAATGTCGGTAGCGGTGTATAACCACTATAAGCGATTAATGCAAACACAACACCACGAAGATGTAGAGATTGAAAAATCGAACATCATCATGGTAGGACAAACCGGAACCGGAAAAACCTTAGTTGCTAAAACAATTGCTAGAATGCTTGACGTTCCTTTGGCAATTGTGGATGCAACCGTTTTAACAGAGGCTGGATATGTAGGAGAAGATGTGGAAAGTATTTTAACCCGTTTGCTTCAAGCTGCAGATTATGATGTTGCTAAAGCAGAACGCGGAATTGTATTCATTGACGAAATAGATAAAATTGCTCGTAAAAGCGACAATCCTTCTATAACCCGAGATGTTTCTGGCGAAGGAGTGCAACAAGCCTTGTTGAAATTATTGGAAGGAACCGTGGTGAATGTACCGCCAAAAGGAGGAAGAAAACATCCCGACCAAAAATTCGTTGAGGTAAATACGCAAAACATCCTTTTTATTGCAGGTGGTGCTTTTGACGGAATTGAAAGAATCATCTCCAAACGATTGAATAGAACTGCTGTAGGTTACGCAACTTCTAGAAATACAGACAATATTGATAAAGATAATTTGTTGCAATATATCATTCCAAAAGACATTAAAGATTTTGGATTGATTCCAGAAATTATAGGTCGTTTGCCAGTATTAACCCACATGGATCCGTTAGATAGACAAACCTTACGTTCTATTTTAACCGAACCAAAAAATGCGTTAATCAAGCAATACGAAAAGTTGTTTTTGATGGACGATGTAACGTTTACCATCACCAACGGTGCTTTAGATTATATTGTAGATAAAGCCTTAGAATATAAACTAGGCGCTCGTGGATTACGTTCGTTGTGCGAAGCCATACTTACAGATGCTATGTACGAGCTACCAAGTTCTGACGAGAAAACGTTAGAAATTGATAAAGACTATGCCGAGCATACATTAAATAAAAATTTATTGAAGCGATTGGAATTGGCTTCGTAGGTGTAATTTTTGGAATTATTTTTGTGCAGTTAAAATTTAAAAAAATAGGAATATAGTAACTTTAAAAGTAAAAGAAAATAGCAAGCAAGCCAAAGCATTTTTGGAATTGGTTAAGACGTTTTCATTTGTAGAAGTTGTATCGGAAACTAAAATTAAAAAGGCAACAATTACAGAAAATAATAGTCCCTATAATTCTGAATTTGTTTCTATGGTTAAAGAAGCAGAAGCAAGAGGAGATTATAAAACTATAGACCCAAGTAATTTACGGGAAAGTTTAGGATTAAAATAGAAAAATTGGCCTACATATTGCCAAACATTTTAAATCGGGCAATAAATCTACTATTTTTAAGATTGAAAAAATTCTTACCGAATTAGCCGAAACACCTTACAGCGGAATAGGAAATCCTGAAGAATTGAAATGGGAACTTTCTGGATATTGGTCTAGACGAATTAACCAAAAAGACCGATTGATTTATAAAGTGGAAGAAGATGTTGTAACGGTGTTTGTAATTTCTGCTATGGGTCATTATGAATAATTACATATTTCAAGCTCATTAAAAAATCAAATAAAGCTCAAAAACGCGTGTTTTTGAGCTTTATTTATTAAATTCATGATCTCAACTAAATTTATATAAGGATTCACTTTTCGGTTGCGCTCCCCTCTCTTTTGGAGAGGGGTCGGGGGTGAGGTCAATTATACTTATTCTAAACCCCTCGAATTCGACGGGTTTAGATTAAGATTACACCATAAATTTAACCCAAGATAGTTTCACTTTTTTTCGGGCACTACAAAGTAAATTTGCAACTGTTTTTTCAGAAATGCGCAATTGAATAGCTATTTCTTCTTTAGTAAAGCCATCCATAATAAAGGTCAATATCTTTTTTTCTTTCTCTGAAAGACAATTTAATAAAGCATTAAAATTTTCATTAGCATGTAAAATTTTAGAATCATTAGTTGCTAATTTTGGCAACCCAATAGTAATTCCCTCCAGAATTCGGGATCTATTTTTTTTTTACTTTTAGCTCATCCAAACTTTGATTTCTAACCATAATAAAGAGCATGGCTTTTGGATTAATTCTATTGGTTACGAATTTTTGCCATCGGATCTCGTTGGGCATTTTTAATAGCTTTTCAAAACAATCTGCAACAACATCTTGTGCCTCCGCTTCTGATTTTACATAACGATAGGCAACACTTTTTAGTTCTGGAAGTAAAAGGTTATAGAAATGTTCCAAACCTTGGTTTTCTTCCTTACAAAAATGATTTAAAGTAGCGGTTTTTAAAGTAATTGAATTTCGCAAAATAATTCTATTAGTAGTTTTGTTTTTTTAGAATTGGGACTCTTTTTTCAACTAATTCTCAAAAGTAATTTTCTTTTTAATACTAATTTAGGCCAATTAGTTAACGTATGGATTTGGCATTTAAACGTAAAAGCCACAAACGGATTTGTGGCCTTTAATGAACTATTAATTAAAATTATTGCAATATTATTTATTATTTAATAAAGCGCATTGCTTCTAGTAATTAAAAATAATGGAATATGTTTCTAGAAGTATTATTTATTTTAGTTTTCACCTATTTTGCAGCTACATATTCTTCAACTGTTCCAAATAATCCCGTTGGTTGGATAACCTCGGTATCTTATGTTGTCCTCCCAATTTATCGTTTGCTGCCAACCAATCGTAAAATAAATTCTCTCGTGCTACATTAAGTTTCAGTTGGTTTAAGGTCATGCTGTTGTAACGTTTGGCTTCATAGTCGGAGTTGACGGTTTGCAATGTTTCGTCTAGCACTTTTTCAAACAAAGCAAAATCTTCGGGCGGTTTTTTAAATTCCACCATCCATTCGTGGGATCCTTTTTCTTTATCTTTCATGAAAACAGGTGCCACCGTATAATCTTTAACTGAGCAATTCAATTGTGAGCAAGTTTTTGCAATGGCTTGATCGGTATTTTCTACCATTAATTCTTCCCCAAAAACATTAATGTGGTGTTTGGTTCTTCCAGTGACTCGAATTTTGAATGGATTTAATGAGGTAAACCGAACGGTATCCCCAATTAAGTATCGCCATAGTCCAGAATTTGTGGTAATTACAATTGCATAATTTTTAAACAATTCTACCTCCGATAAGGGAATTACTTTCTGATTTGGAGTTGCAAAAGTGCCCATCGGAATAAATTCATAAAAAATGCCATAATCCAACATCAACAATAATTCATTGGAATAATTCAAATCCTGAATGGCGAAAAATCCCTCGGAGGCATTGTAGATTTCGTAGTATTTGAAATTGGAATTTGGTAGTATTTTTTGGTATTGTTCTCTATAGGGTTCAAAATTTACTCCACCGTGAAAATACACTTCTAGGTTAGGCCAAAGTTCCATAAGATTAGAGTGGTTGCTTTCGGATAAAATTCGGTTAAGGAGCACCAACATCCATGAGGGGACACCTGCAAAACTGGTAACATTTTCGGTTTTGGTTTCGTTAATAATGGCGGTAAGTTTGCTTTCCCATTCGCTCATTAACGAAACTTTGTTGCTTGGTGTGCTACTAAATTCGGCCCACATTGGCATGTTTTCAATTAATATTGCCGATAAATCACCAAAAGAAGAATTGTTGTTTTCATAAATCTGAGAACTTCCGCCAAGACGCAAACTTTTGCCTAAAAACATTTCGGATTTTTCGTTGTTGTTCAAATACATACACAGCAAATCTTTACTGCCTTTGTAATGACAATCTCCAAGCGCACTTTCACTAACCGGAATAAATTTGCTTTTAGCATTGGTAGTGCCACTCGATTTAGCAAACCATTTTATAGGCTCGTGCCAAAAAACATTTTGCTCCCCTCTGCGAGTACGTTCTATAAGAGGTTCCAATTCTTCATAACTTGAAACAGGAACCCTGTCGGCAAAGGTTTGGTAATTTCTTATGGATTCAAAATCGTATTCTTTTCCAATAATAGTACTTTCGGATAATCGAACAAGATTTAAAAGCAATTCTTGTTGTACTTCGTTAGGGTATTTTAAAAACAATTCGATCTGGTGGATGCGTTGTTTTAAAACCCATGTTGCGATAGAATTGATTATTGGAAAAGCCATTTTTTTAGTTTGGAGTTATGAATTACGAATTAGGAATGATAACTTTACGCTAAAATAGTAAATTATTTAAAGTTTATATAAAAAATCAAATATTTAATATGATATACGAAGGGGTACTTACCAAAATGCAAACCGAATATTCCAATCCAATTCAATATTATTTGGTTTTTGAAAATAGTTTTTTGAATTTGAATCAGTTATTGGATAAAACTATGGAAATTAATTTTGTAGGATACCAATGTTTGAATTGCGGAAAAAAGAAGAAAATTTTCCGACAAGGGTTTTGTTACGATTGTTTTATGAGTAGCCCATCGGCAGGTGATTGGATTATGAAACCCGAATTGAGCACCGCGCATTTAGATTTGGAAGATCGAGATTTAGATTATGAAAAGAAAGTGCAACTGCAACCGCATATTGTTTATTTGGCTTTAACGAGCGAGGTAAAAGTTGGCGTAACAAGAAAAACACAAGTGCCAACACGATGGATAGATCAGGGTGCGGTACAAGCTATTCCTATAGTTGAGGTTCCAAATAGATATTTAGCCGGAATTACCGAGGTGGCGCTTAAAAGTCATTTTGCAGATAAAACCAATTGGCAAAAAATGCTAAAAAATGATTTTACCGAAACCGATTTAATTAAAGAACGCGCTAGTTTGCAATATATAATTCCGAAGGAAGTGCAAGAATATTTTCATCCCGAAAAGCAAGATCTTTACGATTTACATTTTCCAGTTGCCGAGTATCCCAAAAAAGTTACCAGTTTGAGTTTAGATAAATCTCCTAATTTTTCAGGAAAATTGATGGGAATAAAAGGGCAATATTTAATTTTTCAGGACGGAACGGTATTTAATGTTAGAACTTTTGAAGGGTATGTGGTGAAGATTGTCATTGCGAGGAACTAAGGAGTCTTCTTTTTAAACAAGCCATTAAGTAAATCTTTGGCTTGATTAACTATTTTTTTAGTTTTAGTTGTATCGCCTGATTTTGTGTTTTTATTGATTAAATCCTCTAGTGCGCTAGCTCCTTTATTTACTATTTTTTCTTTTTGTTGTTTAGCTAAACTAGTTACTAAACTAGTAGTTGCGGATTTAATATCGGTACTCACTTTTGGTTTAGAAAAACTTCCGGTCACAGTTGCATTTACTGGGATATTATCCAATTTTGCAACATCGCTTGGCGATAATTTAGCCAATAAAGCGTTGGCGTCACTTCCTAAATACTTAGCAGGAACATCAAATTTTAAATTGTAATTCATTAATTGATCAAAGCCATGTGTGCCATCAACGGTAACCTTCATGTCTTGGTATTTTATATCAAATGGTTTAACGGTCACTTTTCCATCTTTAAATGCTAAAGCCATTTTCACATCATTCAGATTCAATTTTTTCAAATCGATAAATTTCACATTTTGACTGATTGAGGAAAGAATTGTAGAATTACTCGGATTGATAGATGTTCCAACCAATTGTCCTAATAAATCCCCAGAAAGGGTCTTCAAGTCGGGTGTCATTTCTTTATCGTTTAAATTTCCAGAAAGGTTAATAGTAGAATTTAATTTTCCAGTTATAACTCCTGCAATTGGTGCGATTTTTTTAAACATTTCCAATTGAGTGAAAGTTTGAGTAATGTCTACTTTATCAAAACCAAGGTGCATGTTGTATTTCGGCGTTTTTTCTTTGGTAGAAACCGTTCCGTTCATTCCAATTTGACCTCCGAATATGTTTGTTTTTACATTTTCTAAAGTTACGGCCTGGTCTTTTACCATTAATTTTCCCGAACAATCCTTCAAAATTAAATTATCATATAGCACCGTATTGGCTTTTGCGGTAAGCGAACAATTTAAAAAAGAAGGGATTTTCATTGCCTTTGAAGTTGTTTTTGCTTCTGGTTTAGCTGGTGCAGTCGACATAAAATCGGCAACCGCAATTTGATTAGAAACCATATTGAAATTTCCTTTTAATTCTTGTTTTCTGAATAAAAACCCGTAGAAATTATCTAATACTCCAGTAACACTAATATCACTTTTACCGGTGGTTGCTTTAAATTCTTGCAGATTCACACGACTAGGATTGAATTGTACACTAGCACTACTAATGTTCATTGCTTTGCCAGTTTCATCAACATATTTAAATCCAGTGACGCTCATAGATCCAGCATTGTCAATTTTTTGATAATCACTTTTTTCAACGGATGCCATATCAAATTTTGTAGTTACATCGGCTTTCAAAATCCCGGATAGTGGTTTGTCTAATTTTATAGGATAGGCTTTAGAAAAATTTCCAAGATTGATTGTCCCTTTTAAAGAAGCTGCCACAAGCGCGTTAGTTACAACATTTTTCACTGTTGCTTTGGCGTTAAAAATATCACGGTCAATGGAGAAGGATAGTTTATCTAAGTTTACATAAGTGTCATTCATCACTCCTGTTTCGTTGATGATTTTGGTGTCAATTACAATATTTTTAACAGCTTTTGGTAAATTTGGATATTGAAAAGAAGCATTGTTAGATGCAATTGCGATATTAAATTTAGGAACAGTTGTGTCCGACAGCAATCCTTTAGCAAAACCAGCAACAGTAAAATCTCCAGAAGTTTTTACATTTTCAGTACTACTTCTATAGGCAGCTGGGATCAATCCTAAGAAATTTTTAAAGGAGGAAGTAGGTGTTTTAAATTTCAAATCGTATTGCTGCCCAGTTGGTACCATTTGAAGAAAGCCGTCAAATTCTAAAGCCAATTCGTTAATTTTCGCTTTATTTTCCTTGAAGGTGTATTTGCTTTTGTCCATATCAATACCTAAAACAGCATCTAGCGAAACAGCTAAATTGCTCATGTAATCCATTTTACCCATGCTCATGGATACTTTGGCGGTAGTTTTAGTATCTAAGTCTAAGATATTATTGGTGAAATCTCCAGATCCGGAATGGTTTATGCTGTCTAAAACCATTTTGATTTTAGTAGCTTCGTTGGTAAATTTAAACTTGAAATTTTCTACTTCGTAGTTTTTAATTTTTAAGGCTAGTGGCTTACTTTTTCCTGTGCCTTCTTGCTCTTTATTTTTTAGTGCAATATCAAAATTTCCAATACCTTCTTTGTTGAAAATGATATTGATTAATCCGTTTTTAGACGAAACGCCTTCAATATTCATAGCTTCGTTGGCTCCATTAAAAAGTTCCATAACTGACATTTTTAAATTCAGTTCATCAAATGCAACTAGTGTATCTCCAGCAAATGGAGCTTTATTAATGATGGATAATTTTTTTATGGAAATAGTAGCTTTGGGGAAGCTTTTAAATAAACTTAAATCAGCATTACTAAACGCTACATTAGCATCTACACTTTCGTTAATTGATTGCGTGATTTTAGCTTTAATTTGATCCTTAAAGAAATACGGAATTGCAAATGCTGCTACTAATAACACCAAAAAAACGATTCCGCTAATTTTTAAAATTTTCTTTACCATAACTTTATTTTTTCTTTTTGTGCAAAAACCTTGCCTTATATGTTCTGTAAAATTATATATAATTAACTTAATTTTAGTTAAGATTGTGTTATTTACCTAAGTGTAAGTCTATTCGTACAATAAAAAATCCGTTTCATTTGCATAAAACGGATTAGAAATTATTTTGAATTGTGTTATTTTATTTTCAATTCATAAGCCATTCGGGCTTGTACTCCTTTTTGAGTGGTCATTTGTTTTATGTGCTTCAAAATCTCAAAATTTTGTTCGCCTACAGTTTCTTTAATAATGCTTTCTTTGCTTTGTGCTAAGCCAAATTTGGATAAAATATCGCCAAATTCTTTTTCATATTCTGGAAAATCTTGGGTATGGTATTTACTTGTTTTACCCAGTTTTGCTGCTTCTTTAATAGCTTCGTCCATACCGCCAATTTTGTCTACTAAACCTATTTTTAGGGCATCTTGTCCGCTCCAAACTCTTCCTTGTCCTATAGCATCCACTTGGGTTGTAGTTAATTTTCTTCCGTCAGCAACTCGTTTTACAAATACGCCATAAATTTTTTCTACACCTTCTTGTGCAAATCCTCTATAGTTATCATCCAAAGGTTTAAATGGGCTATACTCCGAAGCATTTGGGTTGGTTTTAACTTGCTCCACATTAATTCCTATTTTTTTAATGGCTTCTGTAAAGTTTGGTAATATTCCAAAAACCCCAATAGATCCTGTAATTGTATTGGCTTCTGCATAAATTTTATTTGCATTGCAAGCAATATAATAACCTCCAGATGCAGCATAATCTCCCATAGAAACAACTATTGGCTTCACCTTTTTGGTCAATTCAATTTCTCTCCAAATTAATTCGGAAGTTAGCGCATTTCCGCCTGGACTATTAATTCGCAATACAATTGCTTTTACATTTTTGTTTTTTCTAGCCTCTTGCAAAGAACGTCGCATAGATCCTTCGCCAATTTCATTTACATCCCCTTCGCCACTGCCAATTTCTCCTTGAGCATAGATTACGGCAATTACATCATTGGAAGATAAGTCGATATTTGAAGTAGCTACATCTTCAGCATAATCCTTAATGTCAACTATGTTATAATCCTCATCCTCGCTAACTTGTAAGACTTTTCTTATGTCATTATGATATACATCTTCATAAGCAATTTTATCAACTAGCCCTTCTGCTTTTGCCATTTCGGGGGTTCTTGCTAACAAACCATCGGCAATTTGGTTCAGTCGAGCGGTAGATATTTTTCTGCTTTTGGCGATATCCGTGATTACGGAACCCCAAATAGAATTTAGTAGTTGTGTAGTTTGTTCTCTATTCGCATCACTCATTTTGTTTTCTAGAAACGGCTCTACGGCACTTTTATATTTTCCGTGACGTATAACTTCCATTTTCAATCCAGATTTTTCTTCAAAATCTTTATAGAACATAATTTCGGCAGATAATCCTTTAAAATCAAGTTCACCGATAGGATTTATATAAATAGAGTTGGCAACAGAATTTAAATAATATTCTTTTTGTGAATAAGCATTGGAATACGAATAGACAAATTTCCCTGATTTTTTAAAGTCTTCCAATTGGTCGCGAAGAGCTTTTGTTTGTGCAATTCCCAAATCGGAAACGTTATTTATAATAGAGATTCCTTTTATTTTGCTGTCACTTTTAGCATATTCAATTGCTTTCAATACATCGGATAATCCATCATGATCTGTATTGAAATAATCAAAATCTTTGAAGTTTGTTTTGCCAGCATAATCGTATTTAATTTGGGACAAATCCAATTCAATTACCGAATTATTTTTCACAGTAACCTTTTCTTCACCACTACTAAATAGAGCTCCAATAAGAAGTAATCCGAAAAAACAAATCATAAAAAACACAAACAATCCAACTAAGGTTGCTAAAACATTACCTAAAAATTTCATAGTATTAATTTTCTTATATTAGTAGTTCTAAATTTTATTTTGTTACAAAACTTTCGTTTTCATAATGTAAAATAGTTATCAACAGAAAGCACAAATATACTTTAATTATGAATTTCTTTTAGTTATTTTGCCAAATATGAATAAGCAACAACAAGTTATACTTTCTTTAGGCAGTAACCAAGGCAATCGTCATGAAAACATAAAACATGCTATTGCTTTAGTGCACCAAGAAGTGGGTACTGTTGTATCAGTTTCGTCTTTGTATGAATCAGATTCTTGGGGTTTTGATAGTGATTCGTTTTATAATTGTATTGTAATTTTGCATACAAATATTAGCGCGATTAAGCTTTTGAAGAAAATTCTTAAAGCGGAAAAGAAATTAGGAAGAATAAGAAACGATAGTAGTCTTTACCAACCTAGAATTATTGATATTGATGTTGTTTCTTATGGAGACGAGGTTATAGAAACGGATTTTATTCAAGTTCCACATAAACATTTGCAAGACCGGCTTTTCGTATTGTTGCCAATGATAGAGGTTATTTCTGATTGGAGTCATCCAATAATAAATAAAACCATTTCGGAATTAGTAAAAGATTGTTCCGATGCTGGATCATGCAAAAAAATCGCATCGTTAACGGCTCCATTATCTAAAATCAAACTAGAAAATTTTAATTACATAGCAGTTGAAGGCAATATAGGAGCAGGAAAAACGACTTTAGTTTCTAAAATTGCGGATGATTTTAATGCCAAAACAGTGTTGGAGCGTTTTGCAGACAATCCTTTTTTGCCAAAATTTTATAAAGATCAAAATCGGTTTGCTTTTCCTTTAGAGATGTCTTTTTTGGCGGATAGATACCAACAAATTTCGGATGATTTAGCTCAATTTGATTTATTTAAAGATTTTATTGTTGCCGATTATCATATTTTTAAATCGCTTATTTTTGCAAAAGTTACGCTTGCCGAAGACGAATATCGATTGTATAAAACACTTTTTGATATTATTTATAAAGAGATGCCCAAACCAGATTTATATATTTATTTGTATCAAAATACAGAGCGATTACTTCAAAATATAAAACGAAGAGGGAGAAGTTACGAGCAAGAAATTCCTGCATCTTATTTGGAGAAGATCAATAATGGGTATTTAGATTATATTAAAACACAACAAGATTTGAACGTTTTAATTATTGATGTTTCTGAAAGAGATTTTGTAAAAAATCAAGAAGATTACATTTTTGTTTTAAATGAAATTCAGAATAAAATACGTTAAAAATTATTGCAATTTTTGAAATAAATCCCAAACAACAATTCCGGCACTTACAGAAATGTTTAAAGAATGCTTGGTTCCTAATTGCGGAATTTCAATACAACCATCGCAAATTTTTATTGCTTCTTGCGAAACTCCGTAAACTTCATTTCCAAAAACCAAGGCATATTTAGTCTCTTTTACTGGCTGAAAAGCATCTAATAAAGTTGCATTTTCAACTTGCTCAATGGCGTAAACCAGAGTGTCATTACTTTTTAAGTTTTCAATAACTTCCGAAACATTTTTTTGGTATTCCCAAGCAACAGTTTCAGTTGCTCCAAGAGCTGTTTTGTGAATTTCCTTATTTGGAGGTATTGCGGTTATGCCACATAAATATATTTTTTCAATCAAAAACGCATCTGAAGTTCTAAACACAGAGCCTATGTTATGCAAACTTCTAATGTCGTCTAGAATAATAATAATAGGTGTTTTAGTAGCTAATTTGAAATCGGATACCGATTTGCGTTCTAATTCGCTATTTTCTAATTTTCGCATGTACTAATTAGTTAAAAAAAAAGCTTCCGTTTAACTGGAAGCTTTCATAATTTGATAAAAAAATATTAGCTTTTTGTAGGAGCAGCAGGAGTAGCAGGAGTTTCACGTGGTAAAACATTTCCTTTAATAGTTAAAACTTTAGTTTCTTGACCTACAGCATTTGACGTTACAGTAACTGTTTTAGTAAAAGATTGACCAGCTCTGTCAGTTGCATATTTAACACCAATAAATCCTTGAGCTCCAGGAGCAATAGGTTCTTTAGGAGTAGTTGGAACTGTACATCCGCAAGATCCTTGAGTATTAGAGATAATTAATGGTTTGTTACCATTATTTGTAAATACAAATTTTCTATTACCATCTGAATCTGCTGGAATAGTTCCGTAATCAATAGTTTCATTTTCAAAAACCATTCCTGGTCCATCAACTTTTGGAGTTTCAACTTTTGAAGTTGCAATTTTAGAAGCTTTAGCAGCTTTCTTCTGAGCATTTACGCCTGTTACACTAAATATAGCCAACGCAGCTAATAATACAATTTTTTTCATTTTTTGTTAGAATTAAATAATTAACAAGCAAATCTAATAAAAATTCAAAACTAATAACTTAAAATAATCTTAAATTTTATAAAATATATTTGTAATCCTATTATTTGAATAGAATTAATTAAATTCGTACACTCATTTTAAATAAACCAACTTGTCATCTAAAGAAAAAAATCCGAAAGAAACACCTTTAATGAAGCAGTATAACGAGATAAAACGTAAATATCCCGATGCTTGTTTGTTATTTAGAGTTGGTGATTTTTATGAAACTTTTGGAGATGACGCCATTCGAGCTTCCAAAATATTAGGAATTGTTCTTACAAAACGTGGTGCAGGATCGGAAACGGAAACTGCTCTGGCAGGATTTCCACACCACTCCATAAATACCTATTTACCAAAATTAGTAAAAGCCGGACTTCGGGTTGCAATCTGTGACCAATTGGAAGATCCTAAAATGACTAAAACAATTGTGAAGCGAGGCGTTACCGAGTTAATAACTCCCGGTGTTTCTATGAATGACGAGGTTTTACAATCTAAATCCAATAATTTTTTGGCATCAGTTTTCTTTGGAAAAAAGAGTTTAGGAGTTTCTTTTTTAGATGTTTCTACGGGTGAATTTCTTACGGCACAAGGAAATGATGAATATATTGACAAGTTGCTTCAAAATTTTAGTCCGAGTGAAGTATTAATTCAAAAGAGCAACCGAAATCAATTTAAGGAAGTTTTCGGAGAAGATTTCAATACTTTTTATCTCGAAGATTGGGTATATAATGAAGATTATGCTTTAGAGACTTTGACTAATCATTTTCAAACCAATTCCTTAAAAGGTTTCGGAATTGAAGAATTACAAGACGGAATTATTTCTGCGGGCGCAATTTTATATTATTTATCCGAAACGCAGCACAATAAGTTACAACATATCACCAGTATTCAACGTATTGCCGAAGATGCTTACGTTTGGATGGACCGATTTACAATCCGAAATTTAGAATTATACCACAGTTACAATCCCAATGCAGTTACTTTATTAGATGTAATTGATAGGACGCTTTCGCCAATGGGTGGCAGGTTGCTCAAACGTTGGTTGGCACTTCCTTTAAAGGATGTCGCCAAAATCAGAAGCCGTCATGAGGTGGTTACTTATTTGAAGGATAATTCGGAAATTTTACATAAAATACAACATCAAATCAAGCAAATATCCGATTTAGAACGTTTGATTTCTAAAATTGCAACTGGTAAAGTTTCTCCAAGAGAAGTTATTTATCTTAAAGATTCATTGGATGCTATTTTGCCAATTAAAACTTTGGCTCTAGAAAGCAAGCAAGAAGCTGTGCGAGTAATTGGAGATAGTTTTCACAGTTGTGATTTGCTTCGCGAAAAAATAAAAACTACCCTAAATCAAGATGCGCCAGTTGCTATTGCCAAAGGAAATGCTATTGCAACTGGTGTGCACGCCGAGTTGGATGAATTACGCGGGATTGCTTTTTCGGGCAAAGAATTTTTAGAAGGTATTGAAAAAAGAGAATCCGAAGCAACCGGAATTTCCTCTTTGAAAATTTCCTTCAATAATGTTTTTGGATATTATATTGAAGTCCGAAACACCCACAAAGATAAAGTCCCAACCGAGTGGATTCGTAAGCAAACCCTTGTTAATGCAGAGCGTTACATTACCGAAGAGTTAAAGGAATACGAAACTAAAATTCTAGGTGCCGAAGATAAAATACACCAAATTGAAGGGCAGTTATTTGAACAATTGGTGCAATGGATAGCAACTTACATCAAGCCGGTGCAGTTAAATGCCAATTTAGTTGCCCAGCTAGACTGCTTGACTTCTTTCACACAATTAGCGATTGAAAATAAATATGTTTGTCCAATAATTGATGAAACCTTCGAGTTAGAAATCACTAATGGTAGACATCCAGTTATTGAAAAACAATTGCCAGTTGGGGTTCCGTATATTGCTAATGATGTTTATTTGGATAGAGAAACCCAGCAAATGATAATGATCACCGGACCAAATATGTCGGGTAAGTCGGCTATTTTACGCCAAACTGCATTGATAGTGCTCTTGGCGCAAATGGGTAGTTTTGTTCCTGCGGAAGCATTACGAATGGGAGTTGTAGATAAAATTTTTACTAGAGTAGGAGCAAGCGATAATATTTCGATGGGCGAATCTACTTTTATGGTAGAGATGAACGAAACGGCTTCGATATTAAATAATATTTCCGACCGAAGTTTGGTGCTTTTAGATGAAATTGGTCGCGGAACAAGTACCTATGACGGAATTTCTATTGCTTGGGCTATTGCCGAATTTTTACATGAAAATCCGGCGCGCCCTAAAACACTTTTTGCTACGCATTACCATGAATTGAATGAAATGAGTGAGCAATTGCCACGAATTCACAACTACAATGTGTCGGTAAAAGAGTTAAAAGACAATGTACTTTTTATTCGGAAATTAGTTCGTGGCGGAAGCGCGCATAGTTTTGGTATTCATGTGGCAAAGATGGCTGGAATGCCTCAAATTGTGATTCAGAAAGCACAGAAATTGCTTAAAAAATTAGAAAAAAACCATTCTAGCGATGCTTTACATGGAATTATTTCTAATAAAGAGGAACTGCAATTGAGTATTTTTAATTTGGATGATCCATTATTAGAAGAAATAAAAGAAGAGATTTTAGGATTAGACATTAATACTTTAACTCCTGTGGAAGCATTAATGAAATTAAACGAAATAAAAAGAATGCTTACCAAAAAGTAAAGTTTGGGTTTTCAAGACGTTAGGGTCATTAGTGTATTTTTTTATAAAAAAACGTTTGTATAATTCAATTTAAGTATTACATTTGCATCCGCAATACAGGAGATGTGTTGTTAAAGTTCTTGACAAAATTGATAATGCGAAAATAGCTCAGTTGGTAGAGCGCGACCTTGCCAAGGTCGAGGTCGCGGGTTCGAGCCCCGTTTTTCGCTCTTTACCATAGAAATTAAATTTTTAATTTCAAAATGCTTGGATGGTGCTGTATTTAATTAATTTTTTCTAAAAATTAGAATATAACATTATTAGGCGAAACGCTTGGGTGGTGAAATTGGTAGACACGCTGGACTTAAAATCCAGTGACTGTAATGGTCGTACGGGTTCAAGTCCCGTCCCGAGTACTGAAGGGGACAAACCAGAATTTTCTGAGTTTGTCCCTTTTTTTATTCCTTCTAATTGCCCGTCATTCCTAGTAAAAAGCTCAATCACCATGTTCGTTTCTGTGGTTCGACATTCTGTTTTGGAAACGACTAGTTTACCAGAAAAAATTGAACCAATCAATGCTCTTTTTCTTTCATAATCACTTTTGTTATAAATGGTAATTAGGTTTGAAAGTAATGCTAAGCCACCATCTACGTATTGTTCTATTGGATTCTTTTCTGTTTTTAACTCTGATTGTTCAGCTTTTAAACTTCGTAATTGTGATTGGTACTTGTCATTCATTCTGTTGTACGTTTCAATACCAATAT